>NZ_JAANHO010000007.1:0-122273 GCF_011800725.1 Bacillus sp. EKM208B
GTATTAGGCACGCCGCCAGCGTTCGTCCTGAGCCAGGATCAAACTCTCCGATAAAGTGTTTGACTGACTACGCACATAGCTGTGCGATTTATTTAAAACTTTGAATTAACAGGTACGTTTTGTCTTGTTTAGTTTTCAAAGATCATCTCAACCTCATCTCGAGGCGACTTTTTCAGTATAACATTCCAGCAAGTTGCTGTCAAATGTTTTTTTGTTTTTATTTCTCCGCCGCTGTGAGCTTTTTGTTGAAGCGCATCAGCGACGTTTAATAATATACCATGCCTATGATTCAGCGTCAACACTTTTTTTGAAAGAATATCCTCGATGATATACTTCCTGCCCTTTGGTCTCTATTTGAGATACTTCAACAAAGCCTTTTTCCGTCAGGTAATCAAGCATGACACCAAGATCTTGGGTGAAGTGCAGCAGTTCAGGGTGCTGCAGCAATTCTCCAAACTGCCACATTTCTTTTTCTTTCATCACTTGAAAAAGGTGCGCAGAACCGATTTCAGCTTTTGAATGGATGAGAAAATCATTTGCTAAGAATAATAATTCGAGCCTTTTCTCCAAACTTTCGTGACTCTCGACAAGTTCGGAATATAGCTTATATACCTGCGGCTCAATGTGACGGACCTGGTTCCAGACTGTCGTTTCGGGATAAAACCCCCGGTCAATCACTTCTATGCGGGCCAAGTGGTGAAGAGCATGCACTACCGCATAATATGCATCCAGAAAATGATCAGCTTCAAAAAACGCTTTTCCTTCTACAAATCTTCTGATCAGCTTGCCGTATTCCATTCCGATCTTTAATTTCCGCTCGGCGAAAGGAAAAGTGCTGAGCCGGTCATTGAGTTCAGATATATATTCATTGCGGTCAAACAGCACTTTGCCGTTGATGATCCAATCTATGACTCTTCTATTTGTCCCAAGCAGAATCCATTCCTGAAGCAGAGCATCCGTTACAATATGTAAAGAAGCGGTTTTTTGTTCGAATTCATAATGCTTTATAAAAAGAGGTTCATCAGCCTGTTTGACAATGACAAGCATGACCGCATCAAAGTTATCCGTGATGGATGATGCTTTACTCCTTCTCTCAATCATAAGGACGGCCAGCGTATCGGGATGACTTGCTCTTTCTTGGTAAATTGGACGGAGAAGATTGTCCATTACGATTCCTCCAATGCGATTGTTTCACTAGCTATTGTTTCTACATTTCTATGATAAAACATGAAAGTCCTTTTTTCTAAACACATTGCACTATTATAACAAATTTCCTTTCAGGTGCCATATTTATTCTTCCCTTTTCTTACGAAAACATGAAGAATATGCCATCTGTTTTGTGCTATAGTTAAACGAGAGGGGGATGGACATGGCGAAATACTCAAGCAAAATTAATAAGATCAGAACGTTTGCGTTAAGTTTGGTTTTCGTTGGGTTTATCATTATGTACATCGGGCTGTTCTTTAAGCAGTCTGTTTTGCTTGCCAGCTTGTTTATGATTCTCGGCCTGCTGTCGATCGGGCTCAGCACCGCCGTTTATTTTTGGATCGGCATGCTGTCCACAAAAGCGGTCCGGGTGATGTGCCCCGCTTGCGAGAAAGAAACGAAGATTCTGGGCAGAGTGGATATGTGCATGCATTGCAGAGAGCCGCTTACATTGGATAAAGGATTGGAAGGCAAAGCGTTCGATGAGTCTTATAACAGAAAAAACAGTGTAAAATAAACGAAGCTGACCGTATCAAAGCGGTCAGCTTCGTTTAGTGGTTTTCTTTTTTGGAACATTCTTGGCAGACGCCGTAAATCTCCAAACGGTGGTGGCTTACCTTAAACCCCGTGACGTGAGCCGCAAGCTGTTCCACTTCGTCAAGCCCGGGATAATGGAAGTCTACGATTTTTCCGCAGCTTTCACAAATGGCGTGATAATGGTCAGAGGTGACAAAGTCAAATCTGCTGGACGCATCTCCGTACGTCAGTTCCTTTACAAGCCCCGCTTCCCGGAATACACGCAAATTGTTATACACTGTCGCAACACTCATATTAGGGAATTTCCCTTCCAAGGCTTTATATATATCGTCCGCTGTCGGATGTGCCATAGAATCCACGAGATATTCCAGAATGGCATGACGTTGAGGAGTAATCCGGACTCCCGTATCCTTCAACGTGTCTAAGGCTTCTTTTAATTCATGTGCAGCCATCCGTCATGCACCTCTCTTCTAAAAAAGATTCTTACTTTATAATGTTTATAATTAGTGTACATCTTTTTCCGGTCTCCTGTCAAATGTAATCTGAAGAAAACCCCGTGAGTTCAGCATTTGTCCATTAATTAGACGCAATTTGTTCCAATTCGCGAAGCGCCTCGGCAACGTGATCTTTCACTTTTACCTTTCTCCACTCCTTCACAAGACGGCCTTCTTTGTCTAACAAAAAAGTGGATCGCTCGATACCCATATATTCTTTCCCAAAATTCTTCTTCAGCTTCCACACATCAAAAGCTTCCGCCAGTTTGTGCTCATCGTCAACGAGGAGCTGGAAAGGAAGATCGTGTTTTTGCTTAAATTTTTCATGTTTATCACGGCTGTCAGGGCTTACTCCGATGATAACCGCATCAAGTCCCGCGAAACTTTCGTGCTGATCACGGAAATCACATGCTTCCGTCGTGCATCCGGGTGTCATGTCTTTCGGATAAAAATAGAGAACGACGTACTTCCCTTTAAAATCCGTCAATGCTACTTCTTCCCCGCTGTCATTCACTAATTTCATATCCGGTGCTGTTTGTCCGATTTCAATCGTCATTTCTTATACCTCCGGGTTTTTTATTAAGCGTATCCAATTCACGTTAAGATTACAACCGTTATCCTCCCGCTCTTTTCTGGAAGCATGAACCGTTGTGCTTGCAATGAAGCATGCTACAATAGAACATGATGTAAGGAGATATTAGGAGGGTCATTTTTTGTATACAAAATCAGTTGAACTTCATAAGGAAGCGTTAGAGCATATCGTCGGAGGCGTGAACAGCCCGTCCAGATCCTATAAAGCGGTAGGCGGCGGTTCACCCGTTGCGATGGAAAAAGCGAACGGCGCTTATTTCTGGGATGTAGACGGGAATCAGTATATCGATTATTTAGCGGCTTACGGCCCGATTATTACCGGACATGCCCATCCGCATATTACTGAAGCGATTAAAACAGCGGCTGAAAACGGCGTGCTGTACGGGACGCCGACCAAACATGAGGTCACTTTCGCCAAAATGCTGAAGGAGGCCATTCCTTCACTTGATAAAGTACGATTCGTAAACTCAGGCACTGAGGCGGTGATGACAACGATCCGGGTTGCACGCGCTTATACAGGCCGGACAAAAATCATTAAATTCGCCGGCTGCTATCACGGCCATTCTGATCTCGTACTTGTCGCTGCGGGTTCCGGTCCGTCTACGCTCGGCACCCCTGATTCCGCCGGCGTGCCGAAAAGCATCGCCAATGAGGTGATTACCGTTCCTTTCAATGACATTGAAAGCTACAAAGCCGCGCTGGATAAATGGGGTTCGGAAATTGCAGCGGTTCTCGTCGAGCCGATCGTCGGCAACTTCGGCATCGTTGAACCTGAAGAAGGATTTTTAGAACAGGTAAATGAATTGACCCATAAAGCGGGCGCGCTCGTCATTTATGATGAAGTGATCACGGCGTTCCGTTTTATGTACGGAGGCGCGCAGGATCTTCTTCAAGTGAAGCCTGATTTAACGGCGCTCGGTAAAATTATCGGGGGCGGCTTGCCGATCGGCGCTTACGGAGGCAAAAAAGAGATCATGGAGCAGGTTGCTCCGCTCGGCCCGGCATATCAAGCCGGTACGATGGCCGGAAACCCGGCATCTATCCTATCTGGCATCGCCTGCCTGGAAGTGCTGAAGGAAGAAGGCGTTTATGAGCGGCTTGATGAGCTCGGCGCCAGACTTGAGCAAGGCATTCTCGCCCATGCGGAGACACACGGCATTACCATCACCGTCAACCGTTTAAAAGGCGCGCTCACGGTTTACTTCACTGATGAAAAGATCGTCAATTACGAGCAGGCGGAAAATACGGACGGAGAAGCATTCGCCAAGTTCTTCAAGCTGATGCTTGAGCGCGGCATCAATCTCGCTCCATCGAAGTATGAAGCTTGGTTTATCACAACCGCACATACTGAAGAGGATATCGACGCCACTTTACAAGCCGTTGAAGATGCGTTCAGACATATGAAAAAATAACTGCTGAAACAAGCGGGAGCCCGGGGCTTCCGCTTTTTCTTTTTGTCCGATTTGTGAGATAATGGTTTTTTCAAAAAAAGACCTTGAATAATTGGTATGATCCCTGTATATTACTTTATTGTTTAGCAAATCAGCCGACAGGGAAATGTAAGTGTCAGCCGTTCGTTCGGCACATAATTTATTAGAGAAAGGAATGCACGCACAAACCAATGAAACTTGGTGCCCGCATTTTTAAAACAGGGATTGCGATTACGCTCGCGCTCTACTTAGCATCATGGATCGGACTTCCGTCGCCGATCTTTGCCGGGATTGCAGCTATATTTGCCATACAGCCCTCTATTTACAGGTCTTTTCTTATCATTATTGATCAGGTTCAGGCAAATATCATCGGCGCTGTCATTGCTACGGCATTCGGACTGATTTTCGGACCGAGTCCGATTATGATCGGATTGACCGCAGTGATTGTCATCACGATCATGTTAAAACTGAAAATTGAACACACCATTTCGATTGCGCTCGTGACGGTTATCGCGATTTTAGAAACACCGGGAAACAGCTTCCTGACGTTCGCTCTGATACGAACAAGCACCGTTATTTTAGGCGTGCTGTCTTCTTTTATTGTGAACCTTGTGTTTCTTCCGCCGAAATACGAAACGAAGCTGACTCATCATACGGTTGAATATACCGATGAGATTATGAAATGGATCAGGCTGACGATGCGCCAGTCCACGGAACACTCGATATTGAAAGAGGATATTGAGAAGCTGAAGGAAAAGATGATGAAGCTTGATCATACGTACCTTCTTTATAAAGAGGAGAGAAGCTACTTTAAGAAAACGACGTATGTAAAATCGCGCAAGCTTGTATTGTTCAGACAGGCGATTATTACGGCGAATCGGGCGCTTGATACGCTGAAAAAGCTGCACCGCTATGAAAACGAGATTTATCATATGCCGGAGGAATTTCAGGAGACGCTGACAGAAGAAATTGATTATCTGCTTCATTGGCACGAAAGGATTCTGATGCGGACGGTCGGCAAGATCAAACCGCATGATGACGATGCTGAAGAAAGCATAAGATATAAACAGCTTTTGACGAAGTCTTTCTTGAAAAATCAGCAGAACTGCGAGGATGAACTGCTTGATTACAATATGCTCAGCATTATGGCTGCGGTTGCGGAATACCGCGAGCAGCTGGAGCATCTCGATACATTAATTACGAGTTTTCAGACATACCACCCGAAAGACAGCGAATTAGAAACAGACGAAGAGTAACCCGGTGCTTCCGTAAAACCGGGTTTTTTTGCATTCAAAAAAACTTATGCCGCCCATTCGGACGGCATAAGTTTTTGTATCAGTTCAAATTCTGAATCGTAAATAAGTGTCTGTACTGGCCGCCTTGGGCCATTAATTCCTCGTGCGTGCCGGTTTCGACGACGGCGCCGTTTTCCATGACGACAATTTTATCCGCATGCGTAATCGTGGACAGCCTGTGGGCGACGATAAAAGTCGTCCGGTTTTTCGCAAGCTTTTCCATCGCTTCCTGAATGTAGTGTTCACTTTCAAGATCAAGAGCCGATGTCGCTTCATCCAAGATTAACAGCGGCGGATTTTTTAAGAATACACGCGCGATAGAAATCCGCTGTTTCTGCCCGCCTGACAATTTGACGCCCCGTTCGCCGACTTTGGTTTCGTAGCCTTCGGGGAAGTTCATAATAAATTCATGGGCATTTGCCGCTTTCGCTGCCGCAACCACCTCATCCAGAGACGCTCCCGGTTTACCGATGGCGATATTTTCACGAATTGTCTCACTGAACAGAAACGTATCCTGAAGCACCATTCCGACTTGATTGCGGAGGCTTCTCGCTTCATAATCGCGAATATCTGTGCCGTCAATCAGCAGGCTGCCGCCGGATACATCATAAAAACGCGGTATGAGGCTGACAAGCGTCGATTTTCCGCCGCCGCTCATCCCGACGAGCGCGACGGTTTCCCCTTTTGTCACCTTTAAGGAAACGTCCTGCAAAATCGTTTCTTTTCCTTCCTCATAACGGAACGAGACATTTCGGAATTCAACTTCGCCCTTAATGCCGTCAGCTTTTACTGCATTCGGTTTATCAGTCAGTTCATACGGCTCGTCGATAAATTCAAATATGCGGTCCATCGAAGCGATCGACTGGGTCAGCGTCGTCGATGAGTTGATCAATCTTCTGACCGGATTGTACATTCTGTCAATGTAGCCGACGAACGCAACCATCGTCCCTACCGTCAGGGGACCGTTTATGACAAAATAACCCGCAAACGCGATAACAAGCAGCGGCGCCAAATCCGTAATGGTATTCACGACTGCAAACGTTTTTGCGTTCCAATTCGTATGACGGATCGCTCTGTCCAGAAAATGTCCGTTTTTTTCATCAAAATTGGCTTGTTCATAATCTTCAATGGCAAAACTTCTGATAACGGGCATCCCCTGAACTCTTTCGTGCAAATGTCCCTGAACTTGGGCGAGTGCCTGAGAACGCTCACGTGTCAGTTTTCGGAGGCGGCCGTAAAAGTATTTCACTGAAATTCCGTATAACGGAAACAAAATGACAGATATCAATGTCAGCTTGACATCGAGTGTAAACATAATACAGATGACGATCAGCACCGTCATCATATCAAGCCAGATATTCATCAGTCCCGTTATGACAAAGTCTTTTGTCTGTTCGACATCATTTATCACCCGGGAAATGACTTCGCCCGTTCTCGTGTTGGCATAAAACCTCAGGCTCAATTTTTGAATATGATCAAACAATACCCCCCTGATATCGTAGAGCACCCGGCTGCCCGTCCATTGCGCGAAGTATTGCCGATAGTACTCTACCGGGGGACGCAGAATTAAAAACAGCACAAACATGATGCCCATTATCGTGAATAGCGATGATGTTTTAGCGCTTGCCGTTCCGCTCCCTTGAATAATGTCATCGACCACGTATTTTAACAGAAGCGGGAGAGCCAGCGGGATGGAGAATTTTATAATGCCGATTAACACTGTGATAAAAATTTGTTTTTTATAAGGTTTTACAAATTGCATATAGCGTCTGATTACGCCCACACTTTATCCCCCTCTCTCTTTAAGGCGTGTGAGCCCATGTGAAAAACCTGTTGACACCCCAACAGGTTTTTTATTGTATTCTTTATTTTGTATAGCGCAGATACCGTTCATACCACATATCAACAAATTCCGGAGCAAACGGTCCTTTCCGCTGATGAATCCAGTGCAGCAGCGTATTCAGATACTCCTTCAGAATGCTGTCGATCTCTTTAGGGTAATTCATTGATTTGCGGTGGTCATCGTATTCATCCTCGTCAAGAATGTTATACGTCATATCCGGAAACACCTTGACATCCAAATCGTAATCAATATATTTGATGGCCTCTCCGTCATAAGCGAACGGCGAGCTGATGTTGCAATAATAGTGTACCCCGTCATCTCTCAGCATTCCGATGACGTTAAACCACTGACGGGCATGAAAGTAGCAGATCGCCGGCTCTCTCGTCACCCACGTCCGTCCGTCGGATTCCGTCACCATTGTCCGGTCGTTGGCTCCGATGATACACAATTCCGTACTTTTTAAAATCGTCGTTTCATTCCAAATTCGATGAAGCAGCCCGTTATGCTTATAGCTGTGAATTTGAATGGTTTCTCCTTCCTTGGGATATCCCATATTTCTCCCCTACTTTCTGTAAAGCCCTGCAGTCAATGCAGCCGCAATTGCTTTCCGACAAGTCTTTTCACTATTATAACGTTACGAATTAAAAAATGAAAATAAAAGAACCACTCCGCTTCCGGAATGGCACATTCATTTCTGCACATAGGAAGACGGCTTTTCCGTGCTGCGATAAGACTGGATGACTTGCTCTGTCTGCCTTTGGAATAACTCCTGTATGCCGGCCAGGTCTTTTCGCTTTGTCGCAATTTCGTCCTGTACATTGTCCAGCTTTGCATCTCTTTCAAGACTGATGAGTTCCGCTTCCACCTGGCGGCAGCGGTCAAGTTCTGACTGCAGCTCGAGAAGCTGATCCATGATTTTCATCTGTTCACTTACAAGCTTTTCAAACTCTGACATCGGGTTCCTCCTTAGGCTTTTAGGTTGATACTCCTTACCATTTCGATTTTCCGCGGGAAAACCCTTTGACTCATTCTGTAGAGGAATCACAAGTTTTGTCGTTTCAGCAACAGAAAAAAGCACTTCCATCCGAAGATGAAGTGCTTTTTCGTTTCAGTGATTAGCTGTTTTGCTGTTTGTTTTGTTCAGCAGATTGGTTTTGCTTTCTAACCTGCTGCGCATCAGTTTCACTGGCGAATTCAGTGCCGAATTGACCCTGACCGGAAGCTGATTGCTGGTTTTGTCTTTTCACCTGCTGAACGTCTGTTTTGCTGAATTTTGAGTTTGCCATTGTTATCACCTCCACGCACTTTAGAATGCGCAGGAGATGATAAGGCTATTCATCTTTTTTAAAACTTATACGAGCAGAGAGCGTCCGCCGTCAATTATGATGGTCTGGCCGCGGATCATGTCCGCTTTTGAAGAAACTAAAAACTCCACCGTATCGATTATATCTTTAATTTCGACCATTCTGCCGGCCGGCGTATTTTGGCGGGCATCTTCCAGCAGTTCATCTCTGTTAGGGAAATGCTTCAGCGCGTCCGTATCAATCGCTCCGCCTGACACCGCGTTTACGATGATATTTTTCGGAGACAGCTCAACCGCCAGATAACGGGTTAACGATTCTAAAGCAGCTTTTGAGACACCGACCGTCGTATAGTTTTCAAGATAGCGGATGCTGCCGAGCGAGCTGATGCTGACGATGTGGCCGCCTCCGTTTTTCTCCATCATCTTTGCCGCTTCCTGGGCGCAGAAAAGCAATGCTTTCGCATTGATATTCATCGTCCAGTCCCAGTGTGTTTCTTCGAGTTCCATAACCGGCCTCAGCACGCCTGAAGCCGCATTATTGACGAACACGTCCAGTCTGCCGAATGTTTCGTCAATCTGGCGGAACATGTCTTTGATTTTTGCCGGCTGGCCGACATTGGCTTTAATGACGAGCGTTTTAACGCCGAGTTTTTCAATTTCTTCGGCGGTTTCTAATGCCGCTTTTTTACTGCGGGCGTAATTGATGACGATGTTGTATCCTTTTTCCGCGAGTCTGATGGCGGCTGCTTTCCCGACGCCGCGGCTGCTTCCCGTGATCAGTGCGCATTTATTTTGTTCCATTTTTCCTCAGCTCCTTGCTGTGTATAGTTCTTTTCATTCAACAAACAATAAAAGCAATATGTGTTGAAAGGGGTCTTTTATATGTATGTCGGACGTGATATGGGCGAATTGGCCATGATGCCCAAAAAAGATTGGAGAGATTCAGAGCTCGCCTATTTCCATCATGCCTTCCAGCAAATTATGCCGTATTTAAACGAAGAAGGCCAGTCCAAATACCGGGAACTGATTCAGGAAATCGAATCCCGCGGCGGACTGAAACGGAATGAAGCGGATTACGGCCACGGCACTCGCGTCAGCTATGACTGACGCTTTTTACAGGCGGCCGCTTTCTTCCGCCATTTTCCATATCTTTTGATGGGAAACGGGAAATGCGTATTCCTCGAGCTCCTCTTTTGTGACCCGTATGAATTCCGTTGTATCCGACACTTGTTTTACTTTACCGAAAAAGACCGAAATATTCCAGACGAGATGGGTGAAAACATGCTCTACGATGCCTTCCAGCTCCCCGATTTCAGCGGTTGTTCCCATCTCTTTTTCTAAATAGGTTTCAAGCTGCTCTCTCTCGGTTTTGATTCCTTTCTGGGTTTCGGTATTCGGAAACTCCCACAAGTTGGCGAGCAAGCCTTTTGGCGGCCGTTTATGAATATAGACATCGCCTTGATCGTCTGTCAGCACAACGGCTGCCATTGTTTTTATTCCGGGCTTTTTCTTTTTGCTTTTAACGGGCAGCTCCCGCTCTGTCCCTTCCGCAAATGCCGAACAGTGCTTTTGTACGGGGCAAAGCAGGCAGGACGGCGATTTCGGGGTGCAGATGATCGCGCCGAGCTCCATTAAACCCTGATTGAATTCAGATGGTTTTTCATGAGAAATGAAAGCGGATACCGCCTGTTCGAAAATGGTTCTCGTTTTAGGTTTTGCGATATCGTCCCATATGGAAAGAATTCTCGACATGACACGCATCACATTGCCGTCCACGGCGGGAATCGGTTTGTTGTATGCGATGCTGAGCACGGCGCCTTTTGTATAAGGGCCGACGCCTTTCAGTCCGCCAAATTCCTTTTCCTCGGCAGGGACGACTCCCCCGTACCGCTCATGCACTTCTTTTACGGCACTTTGCAGATTTCTTACACGGGAGTAATAACCTAGCCCTTCCCAGGCTTTGAGCACTTTTTCCTCATCGGCTTCAGCGAGCGCCGAAACGGTCGGAAATTGCTCAACAAACCGCCGGAAATAAGGGATAACGGTTTCTACGCGCGTCTGCTGCAGCATCACCTCTGATACCCACACCCGATACGGGTCCTGATTTTCTCTCCACGGCAGAATTCTCTGTTCTCTTTCGAACCATGTAATTAAGTCCTCGCGAAATTTGTCTATATCTTTTTGTTTCATTTTTTCTTCAAGTGCGTTCATATCTTCTCCTCAGATGTTTCGGGTTCCGCTTTTCTTGACACCGTATTTTGGTGTAAACTTAGGGCACGTTACGATAATATGTTACATTAAATAGTGATAAAGAAAAAGCGGAAACATATGAGAACGGCGGATAAACGCCATGATTGGGCAAACAGAAAATGGGGAATATCTTATAATGCGAAATATGCGGGCGACTGATTGTTAACGCCTGCTAGGAGGTCAACAATGGATACTGGCACTCACGTTGTCATGGGTATCGCGCTTGGCGGAATCGCAACTCTTGATCCTGCCGTCGGCATGCACACCCCCATGTCTCAGGCAGTTATGATCGCCGCTCTTGCCGGCTCTCAGGCACCTGATATTGATACCATATTGAAGCTGAAAAATAATGCCGTTTATATTCGAAATCATAGAGGGTTCACGCACTCCATTCCCGCCGTTTTATTTTGGTCCGTTCTGATTCCGGGTATTTTGTTTATGTTTTATCCGGAAGCGAACTTATTGCACCTGTGGCTGTGGACGCTTCTGGCTGTCGTTTTGCATGTGTTTGTTGACATTTTTAACGCGTACGGCACGCAGGCCATCCGCCCGTTTTCGAGAAAATGGATCGCTCTCGGTTTAATCAATACCTTTGATCCGTTTATTTTCGTCAGCCATTTGGCCGCGATTGCCGTGTGGTATATCGGAGGTCATCCGGGCGTGACATTTCTGATGCTTTATATCATCCTCGCAGGATATTACGCCGTCCGGTTTTTGATGCAGCTGCGGATAAAGCGAAGGCTGCGCGAGATGATTGAAGAGGAGATTGAAACCATCATTATTTCGCCGACGATGAAATTCAGGCAGTGGCGTATCGCCGTGACGACGGCGCATGCCTTTTATGTCGGCAGAAGCCTTGACGGCCATGTCGTGATATTGGATACATTCAACCGCGTGCCCGTTCCGGAAACCGATGTGATGAAGGCCGCGAAACAGGACGAAAATATTGCAGCCTTTCTTTCCTTTTCCCCCGTTTACAGGTGGGAGGTCGATACCTTTAAAGATCATTATGAGGTGCGCTTTATTGATTTGCGCTACCGAAGCAAAGGCCACTATCCTTTTGTCGCCATCGTCCATCTCAGTCATGATTTAGAGCTTCTCTCTTCTTACACGGGCTGGATTTTCAGCGAGGAAAAACTGCAGAAAAAATTAAAGCTCGGCTCTGTTTAAGAGCCGGGCTTTTTTTGTCTTCTCACATATATAGCGGCAAACACGAGGCTGATTACCGATAGAGCGGCCGCGGGTTTAAAAAACGGCGGGTAATACGTTAATTGAATATCGTTTTTTCCTTTTTGCGCTTTAAATCCGATAAAGGAATAATCCGCTTTTTCAATTTGCTCTTTTCTGCCGTTTATCTTCAGCTCCCAGCCTTTTTCATATGGAATCGGAAGCATGATATACGGCGCGCGGGTTTTGTTATCATACGAGATATGAAGCGTATTTCCGCGCCAGCTTAGATCGGCCGGCGGTTCTTTTTCCGCTTTTCGGTATGCGCTTTTCAGCGTATCGTACCGCTCTTCGTAAAGCGCCAGTCTGTCAAGCTGATACGATCCTTTCGGCAGACGGATTTGGATGTTTTTTGTTTTCGGCACTCTGACAGTAAGATCGTTGACACCTGTTTTGTAAATGGATTGATTCGATTTTCTCGTTGTCGTGTAATCGTTCACTTTTAATGTAAAGCCCTGGTCCTTCGCTTTATTCTTCAAATAAAAGCTGACGTAATAATCGCCGCCGTCCATCTTAGCGGCTTGCGGCTTAATGATCAGGCCGCCGCCGTCTTCGTTTACCGTCAGGATGCCGTTATGATAATCGCCATGTTCGGCCGCTACCTCTGCATGGCGGATCATATTTTTCGCCTCAGGCGCTTTTTTCGTGTTGGTTGTGCTTGATTCCGTGACGATCCCGTCAAGCATTGCCCGTTCCCTGGCAAGGGCGGGCGCTTTTTTCAGACCGCCCTCGTTATATACGCGATCGGCTGTCCGTACGAACGGAAGCATATATTGATTTTGATAAACCGCATAATGGGATGATTCCATGATTTTTTTGAACCCGTACGGCACGCCGGCCTCGTTTGCTTTTTCCGTCATATAATATTTTCCGTAAAGCAGGCTGTATAAATTAGCCCTGTTTCCTAATGTCGCATAGCGGCTGACGCTTTCTCTGCCCATGTCAATCCGGAGGTCGTTCCAGTAAAAGGACAGCAGATTGCGGTTCAGTATGCTTGAGTATACGCTGAATCCGTTGAATCCGTATATGATCGGGGTGTTATTGAAAACACCGTTCATCCAATCTAAACGGGCAAACGGATCAGGGTCTTTTGCTTTCAGACGCTGAATGAGCTCTGATTGCTCTTTGCCTTTATAGTCAGCACCCGTCATAAATGTATGCGATACCGTATAAATCTTCCCGCCTTCTGATAAAGCATATTTTTCATATGTATTAGCCGTAAGCACCGCCGTAAGCAAAATGACGGCATAGACGGCGGGCACCGCGCCTTTCAGTCTTGTCTTTGCTGCGAAGAAAGCGGCTATGGTCAGCACCAGAAGAAGAATGACGGGCAGATTGGCGTGATCAGAAATATCCAGACTGTACCGCCTCACCTGGCTCCAATAGAGCAGAACGACGAGTACGGCGGACATCAGCATACTCTTCATGCTGATGTCTGAAAGCTTAGAAAGCCCGGCTGAAACCGTTCCGGCAATCGTGAAGCACAGGACGTATTCAAACCTGTTCTGCGGAGCTGAAAAGCCGTTAAAGGCACTTGCCGCGAACGGGCTGAAGTGAAACAGAATATACAGCAGACTGATTCCCGCAAACAGCCGGAACAAGCGGTTTTTGTATAAAGAAAATGTAAATAGAAAGAGCAAAAAAGCCGCCGGCAGGATGATAATCCGGCTTGAAAATAAAATGTTGTCGGAAAAATCAAGCCATGCAATATGCTCTGAATACGGCGGCCGCAGATTATGAAGGTATCCGTATACGACAGGAATAAAAGAAACTGCGCTTATGCCGAACCCGAGAAGACCCGACAGAATAAATATCCTGCATTGAGTGAGCCTTTTCGCCTCATTGCCTTCAAGAGGAATCACCCACCTGAATAAGATATAAATGCCGATGAAAATCAGATTAATATACGCAAAATAAAAGTTGTTGATCAATGTCAGCGCACAGGCGAAGATAAACCACGACGGCTTTTTTTCCCTGATGATTTTTTCCGCGCCGAGCACGAGCAGCGGCAGCCACACCATACTGTCAGTGAAAAAGTCCCAATATACCTCATGCCGGAAGTAGATAATCGAGACCCCGTACAACACGGCGCCGGTAAAAGCAGGCACCGTCCGTTTGACGAAATAACGGAACACACACGCCGCCGTGAATATGATAAAACTCTGCTTGGCGATGCTGATAAAAACGGAGGCCTGCGCCCAGAACAGCGCATCAGCCTCGCCCGTCAGCTGAATAAGCTGCAAAAAGCGGACAGCGGCGGAGATAAACAGGAATAGAAATGAAGTAGAGAAATAATAGCCGAGCTGACTGTACACGCCCCCGCCCAGTCCGAACGAATAGCTGTAAAACAGCCTGCCGTTCATATATTGATCAAACAGCAGCTTTTTGAAGACCGCCATTTGGGCGATCCCGTCTCCAGACCCCGTCATATAGCGGCCTGCCGACCACTCTTTTAAGAAAAAAATATGAGCGGCTGCCGCAGCCAGCACACAGGCTGCCGGCAAGATCCATTTATTTTTTTTCATACAACGTCCCCAGACCCTGCGCACAGCGGCGGCTGTTTAATGGTTCCACTTGCGCTTTTTTGTATAATTCGTTTCATTTTGTTCTCCGTATGTTATATTCGCTTCTTTAATTAAATAGTGCGGGCGTTTTTTTGTTTCATAGTAAATCCGGCCGATGTATTCTCCGATGATGCCGAGACTCAAAAGCTGGATGCCCCCTAAAAACAGCACGGCGGAAATAATGGTGAAGTATCCGGGTACGGACACGCCGTGTGTCAGAATATGAACAAAGGTCGTTACAATATAAACCATCGACAGAAGCAATATCAGAATACCGGTGAAAAAGCATACCCTCAGGGGCTTGTTGTTGAAGGAGACGACCCCGTCCATTCCGTAGTTGAACAGATTGCTGAATGACCATTTGGACGTGCCGTTCTTCCTTTCGACATTTTCATAAAATACGATTTTCTGGTCAAACCCGATCCAGCAGAACAGCCCTTTCGAGAAACGGTTCCCTTCACTCAGCTTCAAAAGGGCATCAACGGCCTGCCGGCTCAGCAGGCGGAAATCTCCGACCCCGTCACGCAGGTCCACTTCGACGGCTTTGTTGATAAATTTATAATACAGGGAAGAAAGCACGGAACGCACGGGGCTGTCCCCTTTTCGGTTGCGCTGCGCGATGACTTGGTCATACCCTTCTTCATAGCCTTGAATGAAGTCTTTCAGCAGATGGGTCGGATGCTGCAGATCGGCGTCCATCACGATTACCGCTTCGCCCTGCACGTGTTCAAATCCTGCCAAAATAGCCGCTTCTTTCCCGAAGTTGCGGGAAAAAGATATGTATTTGACGCGATGGTTTCTGGCGGCCAGTTCTTTAATCTGCTGAAGGGTGTCATCCGCGCTTCCGTCATTGATGTAGAAAATTTCATAGTCATAATGAATCGTCTGAAACTCTTTTTTTAAAGATTCATGGATGAGCTTGACATTGTTCCCTTCATTGTAAGACGGAATAATAATTGAGATTAACCTTTGTTTCATGAAGGCACCTTCTTTGTATTATTCTTTTTTTTAGGACGTCCTTAAAGGAATTGTCCGCAAAACTTCAATAAGGCTTTTCCTTTTTTTAATGACGTTTAAACCCTTTTTTTGTTACAGGGAAAGAAATTTTTTTCTGCATATGGTTTATATTTTGTCATGTTTTTCGGCAGATATGAGAAAAAAAAGAAAAAGTCTGTACGCGGGACAGACTTTATTGCTGAAGGTATTCGTGAATCAAATGGCTGACGATGCGCGGTTTTTCGTGAATGACCCAATGTGAGGCATCGTCTATAAAGATTAAGTCGCCGTTTGGAATCATCCGTTTTGTTTCCTTGGCAAGCTTTTTGCTCAGCGCGCGGTCATTGACGCCCCATATTAATCGGTACGGAACGGGCATTTTAAGCGGAACGGCAGGGCCTAAACCGCCGGCTCTGATCGCCCGGTACCAGTTCAGCATCGCCGTGAGCGCTCCTTTTCTGCCCCATGCTTCTTTGGAGCTGCCGATATCTTCCCGTGAAAAAAGCGCCGGGCGTTCGGATAAGCCGATCGCGTGATCCAATACGCGGTAATCGTCTTCAGACAATCTCCGTTCCGGCTTTTCCGGAAGCTGAAAGAACGCGATATAAGAGCTTTTCTTCCACTGCGGCGGGTAGAACGGTGTGACCTTCCGCATAACCGCCGGGTGCGGGATATTGACCGTGATCAATTTTTCAACGTATTGCGGCCGCGTGGATGCCAAATGCCAGGCCACGGCTCCTCCCCAATCGTGGCCGATGACGACGGCTTTTTCATCTGTAAAATGCGTGATCAGCCCGATAATGTCGTCTCTGAGCGTATCAATGGTATAGTTTTCAAGGCCCTCCGGTTTGTCACTGAGATTATAGCCGCGCTGATCAGGCACGACAACATGGTATCCGGCATCCGCCAGCGGTTTGATCTGGCTCTTCCAGCCGTACCAGAATTCCGGAAACCCGTGCAGCAGCACCGCCAAAGGACCGTCTTTCGGACCGGCTGAAGCCGTGTGCAGCGTCACTCCGTTTGTTTCGATCATGTGAAACGTAATGTCATTCATCGATTCTCCTCCCCGTTTGTTTCAATCTTCTTTCTGTTAAGACGATGATCAGTACGCTGATCGCAATCAACAATACGGCCTGAACGATCAGGGCGAACGGCTGAGTCAGCCGGATAAGCAGGCTGCCCGCAAATCCAGCTGCCGCCGAAATAAGGCCGAACAAAATCATGAGGAGCGCACTGAATCGATTTCCTTCTCTCCACTGCGACTCATCCGCCATAGAGCGCTTCGTCCGATATCCGTACAGGCTGTTGATCGACTTCGGCGGAAAAAATGTGACTAAAATGCCGGCCGCAGCCATCAGAAGGCCGCCGATCACCATTATCATATCCCTCACTCTCCTTTTCATCTTTTACGAAAGGAAAGGCGGAAAGTTTCAGAAAAAAAGCAGGCTCATTCGCCTGCCTGAATCTTTATTTTTGAGTTAAGTCGGCCGTTTTCACATAACCTGCTTTCCCGCCGTATGTGACGTACGCCCATTTACGGTCAAACCCTCCGTCATGGCTGAACCCCCAGCCGAGCACATTGACGGTTTCACCCGCTTTAACGGACCCTTTTTTGCCGGTTTCCAAAGTCGGCGTATAAAAAGCGGTTTGTTTCGCCGTCACCGCCTTCACCGGCTGCTTCATCAGAAAATGCGTGGAAATATAGGCTTTGTGACCTTTGTAGTCAATCTCAGCCCAATCTGCTCCTTGAAGCCGTTTAACCTTTACAGAATCCTCTGAACGAAGCGTGCCGATAATCGGCCCTTGTTTATTTGGTTCTTTGCGGACGTTAAGTTCTCCTGCTTTCACGATATATGTATCTGCTGCGGTGTCTATTTTTGTCTGGTGAACTGCTGCGGCATTCGCTGCCGGATCGAAAAAAACGGTGCCTGCGGCTAAAAATAAGCAAAGTCCTGCGGCCGGAATAAATGCGGTTAACCCCTTTTTCATGTTCATTGTGGTTCCTCCCCGCTATTTTATAAGTTATTACACATTTCCACATTCCGCCGGTCGTCAAACATGATTTTCCCATTTCTTTTATAAAAAGAAAAAACCGCCGGACGATATCCGGCGGGCGCACTGCTATGTTAATGCAGGAGACCCCTGCTTTGATCCAAATAATGAGAAACGTCTTCCCGAACGCTCTGGAACATATGGAGCTTGCTGCCATATGATTCGATCCATTCCTTGACGACGCGTTCCGTCATTTGCTCTCCTTGATACGGGCGGCCGGCTTTTGCGTAAGTCGCTTCGAAATCTCCCCATAAAAGCTCAACCCAAGTTCGCGCTTGCAAATAGCTGAGCATGTCATTTTTCTCAAGCAGCAAATTCGTCAGTTTGTCGATATATGTATTCATGTCTCTGTCTCCTTTCCTTGGGAAAACCTGCTGCTTTTACGCAGCTTGTCACAGGCATATACTAACTTTACGTCTTCAGTCCAGAAGGCGCAACCTTTTGATATTGGCCGAGGGGGAAAACAAATGGTCCGGAACAAGGCAAAAGGATTTCCTAATCAGAACAATAATAAGTTTGAAGGCGAACCGCGTGCAAAGGATGACTACGCTTCTAAACGGGCGGACGGTTCAATTAATTCGCACCCGCAAGAGCGCATGAGAGCTTCAGGCAGACGATAACACACACCGTAAGAGACCGGGAATGATCCGGTCTCTTTTTTGCGGAGAAAAACATTCTTTTGAGGTCATAACGCTAAATAAATTCCATAATATGTTAAATGTTCAACCGAAAGCCGGTAGACAAAAAAGGAGGGGTTTTATAAAATGAAGACAGTTTCAAAACGATTGCTGAGCCTTACCGCATTCTTACTGTCAGTTTCATTATTTGCTGTTTCAGCAGAAGCAGAGGGCAGTCCGCAGACATCTGTATCAAACAGCGGTGAGGAGTTTGACGCACATCTGAATCAGCCTGTACAAACAACACAGACATCCCCCGCTTATGAAGGAACGGGCCTCACCAAAAGACAGCTTGCACAAAACAGCAAAGCTGACATCAAGCCATTAAAGCCTTCCAGTATTATTGGGACAGACGAACGAATCAGAATTTCTCCTACAACATCATTTCCATATCGAGCGACAGCACAGCTGACCGTTACATACAGCGGCAGCACAAGCACCTACGGATGCACCGGTTTTTTTGTCAATGCCGACACGATCGTTACGGCGGGACATTGCGTGTATGATCAGAAAAACGGGTGGGCATCGAAAATTACGGCAGCTCCCGGCCGCAACGGATCATCGTACCCGTACGGCTCTTATTCAGGCAAGACATTCTACAGTGTCAAAGGGTGGACAGAAAACGGTGACACAAACTATGACTACGGCGCAATCAAAGTAAACGGGTCGCCCGGGGATACTGTCGGCTGGTACGGCTACCGGACGACCAACAGTTCCAGTCCGGCCGGGCTTTCCTCAACCGTGACAGGATATCCGTGCGACAAAGTGTCCGGTTCCATGTGGTCGGACAGCAAGCCGATACGTTCTGCCGAGACATATAAACTCACTTACACGACAGATACGTTCGGCTGCCAGAGCGGATCGCCCGTTTACCGCAATTACAGCGACACCGGCCAGACCGCCATTGCCATTCATACAAACGGCGGGTCGTCTTACAATCTGGGAACAAGGGTGACAAACAGTGTATTCGACAACATTCAATATTGGTCAAATCAATAAAGCTTTTGTTTTCTTGCTCGCCGCGGCCGTTTTATGCGGATGCGGCAAAGCGGATGATTCCGCCGTCAAAAAAACATTGCCCGTTACGCTCCATGTTGAGGATGCAGACGGCTCACCGGCGGCCGGTGTGACGGTCACCGTGATGAAAGCGGCGGAGTCAGATCATCAGCCGAATATAGACCGCGGAGAGAGAATAGGCGAGACTGATCACCACGGCGATATTGCATGGAAAAGCGGCGCGAAAGGAACCTATGCCGTCGTTTTTGAAAAAGACGGAGTACCGGAAACCCGGAATATTTCCTTAGCTGAGAGTGATAAACATACGGTGATCAGCATTACATTGAAACACTGAAAAAAGCTTGCAGACGGAATATCCGCTGCAAGCTTTTTGTTATCCTTTATGCATTTGGTATTCATAGACGTCCTTCTTCTCAGACAGATGAGCGAACGTGGACAGCACAAGGCCGAGAGCGGTCATCAGCGCACCGCCGGCAAACAGCCATGAGTAAGATCCCGTTCCGCCGAGAATCAAACCGCCGATCCAGGCGCCGAGCGCGTTTGCCAGGTTAAAGGCGGAAACGCTCACCGCGGCGGCGATCGTCGTGCCGTTTTCAGAGGAAGAAATAACCTTTGTCTGTAAAAGCGGCGGCGTGCCGAACGCACATGCGCCGAATAAAAATGTCGCCGAAACGGCGGCGGCGGGAAAAACAGCGATATAAGGGAAAATCGCCATGACGCCGATCAAGCCGATCATCACGCCGATCATTGTGCGTGTCAGCAGTTTGAGCGGCACTTTCCCTGCGAAGAAATTCCCCGCCACTCCGCCGAGACCGTAGGCAAATAACGCGCCTGTGATGCCGACGGTGCCGAATCCAGCTGAATCTCTTAAAATCGGCTCGATAAACGTGTAAGCGATAAAAACGCCTGAGTAGCCGAGAATGGTGATCGCAAAGGAAAAAATCACTTGCTTATGCTTAAAGACACTCCATTCATTCATGAGCATCGGAATCACTTTCGGTTTTTGATTCGGTACGACCAGCATCAGACCGATCAGTCCGATCAGGCCTAAAACAGAAATAATGAAAAAGACGGCACGCCAATTAAGGGCATCCCCTAAATAAGAGCCGAATGGAACGCCGAGCATCAGCGCCACGGTTAATCCTCCGTTCATCGATGCAGCGGCGGCGGACCGTTTTTCAGGCGGCACCATTTCACTCGCAAACACCATTGCAATCGCAAAAAAGGCTCCGTGAATGGATGCGGATAAAATTCTGGAAATCGCCAGTACGGCGAAGTTTGGCGCAAAGACGCTCATCAGGTTGGCAAGGACGAAGATGCCCATCAACCCTAGCAGCACCGGCTTTCTCGGCAGCTTAACCGCGATAATGGTTACGATCGGGCCCGTCAGGCAGACGCTTGCCGCGTACGCCGTAACAAGCATGCCCGCTGAAGATACATGTATATGAAAGTCATCGGCAATCGACGTCAGAATACCCATGACAGCATATTCCGTATACCCGATGGAAAATGTGCAAATCATTAAAACAAAAATCATTAATTTCACAGATGGCTGTTTCATTTTGATATTCAACGCGAATCGCCTCCTTTTTATTAAAAAAAACAACGAATTCCATCTTAAAAGATATCAAAAATGAATTCAATCATTTTTTACTGAAAGGTTGAAACGAATGTGCCCGAAAAGAAAAAGAGGCCGGAACCGGCCTCTTTTGTTATTTTTTTTCTTTTAAAACGGAAATCGGCAGTGCTTCTTCCCCGTCAGACGGGGAAGATCTGTGTCCCCAGGCGAATACGCCGTTGATGTAATCAATGCGGAAAGTGTCATCAGAACCTTCTATCTGATACACCCCGCCGGGCCGAAAGTCTTCCGGGTTCAGCATGTAAGCTTTGGCCATCGTAATTTTCCGTTCAAGCACGGCCAGTTCATTTACAATGCCCATCTGTTCCGCCTTTCGCGCTTTTTCCGTCAGCCCCGCAATTTCGGTCTGTAGTTCATGAGGCGTCATTTGACTGTATCGTTTGTCCATTTCAGTTTACTCCTCTTCCTGCAAGAATTGATCAATATCGTCAATCGAGAATCCTTTTCTGAATAAGTACTGTTTGACCTTCATTCCGCTTTCATAACTGCCGTCATAGCGGTATTTCCTGATCGCTTTTTCCGCATGAGCCTTCAGAGCTTCCATCTCGGCTTCATCATCATTTTCATACTCCGTCTGTTCCAGAGCGGCATTGATGACGTCGAAAGGGAAACCTTTTCGCTGAAGCTGCATCTGCGCCCGCTGTCTGATCTCTTTTGTGGACAGCTTTTTGTCTTTTTTCAGGATTTTGCCTATATGTTTCAGCGCTTCTTGTATCTGCTCATCAAATGTAAACGCACTGAGCGTCTCCTTGATGGTATCGTCGTCTATTCCTTTCGCTTTCAGCTCTCGGAACAGGACGTCAGGGCCTTTGCCGTTTGTTTTTTTGTGGGTGCTCGCATAGGCTTCGGCAAATTCTTTGTCATTTAAGTAGCGGTAATCGTACAGTTTATGGATGACTTCAGAAATGACCATGTCCGGTGTTTCTTTTTTCTTCAGATGATCCCGGACTTCTTTTTCAGAGCGCATCCGGTATGATAAAAATTCTACGGCGCGGTTAAAGGCTTTTTTCACGTCATCGCCGTGCTGGATTTCAAGAATGTCAAGCTCGTCCAGTTCTTTCCCTTTTTTCAGGTCAAAACGCACAAGCACGTCGGCGTCGACGCTGAATGCATATTTCTCATCAAGAAAGATGTTGAAGCGCTCGGTATTTTTCTTTTGGGTCGATATTTTTGTAATAAACGGCATCCCGGTCTCCTTTCCCGCCCCGATGTTCAGGCGTTTTTCTTTTTGGCAAATGAGGTACAGTATATATATCAACGTGTAAGGAGAGATGGATATGAATATCGCGATGACAGGCGGCACCGGTTTTCTGGGCCGGCATCTGACAGGTGTGTTGACCCGCCGGGGACATCATGTCTATATTTTATCAAGAAAACAGAGAGAAACCGAACAAAAAAATGTGACATATGTTCAATGGCTGGCCGAAAACGCGGCGCCTGAGCGCGAGCTTCCCCCTATTGATGTATGGGTGAACCTCGCCGGCAAATCCATCTTTGACCGCTGGACGGACACAACGAAGGAACAAATCATCTCAAGCAGAATAGAAGCGACGAGAGAAGTCAGACGGATTATGAAGCAGCAGCCGAAAAAACCCCGGGCTTTGATTCAGGCCAGCGCCGTCGGCATTTACGGCACAAGCACAGAGAAAACGTTCACCGAACAGTCAGATACGTCAAATGAAGATTTTCTCAGTCATACGGCTCATATGTGGGAACGTGAAGGCCAGAAAATTGAAGCGCTCGGCATCCGGACGGTATATGCCAGATTCGGGGTGATGCTCGGTGAAAAAGGCGCCCTGCCGCTCATGGTTCTCCCTTATAAGCTGTTAGCCGGCGGCACCATCGGCTCTGGACGGCAATGGCTGTCATGGGTTCATGTGGATGACGCCGCGGAACTTATTGCTTTTGCGGCGGAGCATGATGACTTGTCCGGTCCCATGAATGTGACATCGCCGAACCCCGTAGAAATGAAGCAATTCGGAAAGACGATCGCAGGCGTCCTGCACCGCCCCCATTGGATTCCCGTACCGGAACTTTTTCTGGAGAAGGCCTTGGGAGAAATGAGCCTGCTGATCGTAAAAGGCCAGCGCGCCCTGCCTAAGCAGGCGCTGACATCCGGTTTTCAATTTACGTATGAAGAGCTTGATTTCGCTTTAAAGGATCTCTTATCTGCATAAAAACGGAAATAAAAGCCAATCCTATTGGTATTCTGTTTTGAAGGAGGGTCTTCTTTTATGGAAAAGAAGCGCGAAAAACATCAACAGGGAGCCAATCTGAAAAAAATGCAGGAAGTCCTTTATTCCGGTGAATTCAAAAAAGCGGAAAGAGCAGCCAAACGGAAATAAACTGAATAAAGATCGGGACCGGGCAGATACTATGTTTGTTTGATATCACTTTTTTCAGGGGGCGATTGATATGGGCAGAAATCACACTCACAAAAACCGTGATAAAAACAAACAAAAACTTCCTCAAGTTCCGGCTGCTTTGAAACGTGAAACAGACGGCACATATGAGGAATATTCAAGCGAGCTTGCTGATTCCGCTGACCGCGAAGCGCAGGCGCGGATGAAAGCTGCTGACAACAGAGCAAAAAGCAAAACCCGCTAATACAAAATCCCCGCCTCTTCTTGAGGACGGGGATTTTTTTACAGTTCGGTAAACAGGCTTTTTGCCGGCGTCCGTTCTTTCGCCTTAGGCTGTTCATCCGGATAGCCCGTTTGGATGATGGCGGCGAAGCGCTCATTGTCTGCAAGGCCGAAGTCTTGATGCACCTGTTTGTCATACATAATGCGGCCGCTTTTCCAGACCATGCCGATGCCGTTTTCATGTGCGAGAAGCTGAAGGTTTTGAATCATGCCGCTCAGCGCCGCGAAATCATCGTTTCTCGTAAATTCATTTTCATCTTCTTTTAAGACAACCAGCAAAAATCCCGGAACGGCGCTGAGATTTTTTCTCATGTTCCGCTCTTTTTCCTCGTTGAAATCATCTTTTATCTTTTTGAAAAATGAGACGTAGCTGTCCGCAAGCTTTGCTTTTCCCGCTTCGCTTGCTGCGTAGATAAAACGCCATGGCTCCGTCAGTCTGTGGTTCGGTGCGTAAACGGCCGTTTCAAGCATATCTAATATGACTTCAGAAGGAACGGTTTCCGGTTTAAATGACCGGATGGATCTTCTGTTTCTGATCGTATGTTTAAGACTCTCGTTTTGCTGTAATTGTTCGGTTTTCGGCATGCCGATTCACCTTCCTATTCAATTGAAAATGATTATCATTTATAATATAACGGATAGAACCGTCTTTTGTAAACCGTTACGGAAGCTGAAGATGAATTGATTCGGCATACACCGCCGTTCCCGTCATCTCGATTTTCACCTCTCTGCCTTCCTCCGTGATCCTGATTTCCACTTTTCCGTCTTTCCCTATTTCCTGGCCTTGTTCAATCGTGAGGCATTCGGCTTCAGAGCCCCCGTATTGCCGCATATAGGCCGCCATGACGCCTGAAGCGGTTCCCGTGACGGGGTCTTCGGTCGTTCCGGAAAAAGGAGAAGAAAAATGGCGTCCGTGCAGATCGCTTTCCTGATGAACAGTTTCCAGAGAAAAAGGATGAACGCTCGCTTTCGGGAGATCTTGCAATACAGCGGGAAATTGTGAGTTGTCCGGTACCATATTCCGTGATGCTTCCAGTGATTTCAGCGGAACAATCAGTGTCCAGATCCCCGTTGATCCGTAAACAATCGGAAGCTCGCCGTGGAAATCTTCAGCCGTTATCCCGAGCGAAGCCGCAAGCTTTTCTTTGTCTCCCGTAAACGGCAGAAATTGCGGGGGAGCCTGTTCAAGCGTGATGTACACCCGCCCGTTTCGTTCAGCGGCTTTTACGGGAAGAATGCCGGCTTTTGTTTCAATTTGATATGCCTGATCAGCCTGAAGCCTTCCCTTTTCAATTAATGCGTAAAGAGAGGCGACGGTAGCATGTCCGCATAAATTCATTTCATGGCCGGGTGTAAAATAGCGGATGCGCAGATCGGCTTCTCCGCTTTTACAGAGAAATGAGGTTTCATTGTACCCTGCCATTTCGGCGATCATCTGCATCTCTTCATCTGAATAATCATCTCCGTTAAAGACGATTCCCGCGGGATTTCCCAAATCCGGAATATCGGAAAACGCTTCATATTTAAACACGGTTGCCTGTTTCATTCATCAGCCTTCCTTTCACCTTATGATCATGTTATTCAGTATAACAGAGTGAAATTAGAATTTTTAGTCAATTATTCAAAAAAAAAGACGCCTTTTAACGGCGTCTTTTTTTGGTTTTTCCGATCAGGCGGGTGACGAGGATCATCGTGACGGACAGCGATCTGTTTTTGCGGTACGCCAAGTATTTCCCGCGCCACTCCGGTTTGTATTTTTCTTTAAAGGCCCGCAGCCCGCTGAAGCTGTACATATACCGGACGTTGTTGAAGATGACGGCCGCGATTCTTTCCGACCAGAAAGATGTAAAAGCCGTACCTACGTTTGACAAAGGCGCCATGCCCATATTGAAGGTGGTATAGCCTTTTTCCTGCGCCCAGAGAAACAGACGGATGAAAAGCGCGTCCATAATACCGTTCGGCGCGCTTTTCCGATAACGCATCAAGTCGACGGATATCTCGCCTTCCTGATACATCGGCATCAGGTTGGCAAAAGCGATGATCTCCCCTTCCGCGTCTTTCACGTAAGCAATCGGCGCCTGTTCCAGATAATCCCTGTCGAAGAAACCGAGGGAAAAACCTTTCTCTTTTTTCGGACCGAGCCATTCGTCCGAAATGCCTTTCAGCTTGGCGATAAACTCGGAGGAAAACGGCGGTTCCCCGACATGGAACGTGTAGCCTTCGCGGTCAAATTTGTTGTTAATCGCCCGCAGCCCCGCTTTTTTCTTACCTGAGAGCGTAAATGCCTCCATATCCACGAACGCTTCTTCTCCAAGCTTGAAGAAGTTATAGCCGAAGTCATGGTACAGCGCCAGATCTTCACGTTCGATCTGATAAAACATGACACTCAGCCCCTGCTTATGCGCTTCATTCAGAAATTCCTCAATCACAAGCGGAAAAGAGTCTCTCTGTCCTGACGGATCACCGAGCACGACAAGCCTTCTGGAAATCTGGCTGAACAATAAAAGCGCTTTGCCGTCGCTTGAGAAATAAAACCGCTTATCCCCGAGAAAGCCGAGATGGCTGAGGGCATTTCCTCCTTCTTCCGCCAAAAAGGACTTCAGCCGTTCAGGATCGGCCTCTTCTCCGATCGGCTTCGATCTTTTATGATAAAAGAACGTAAACACAAGGAAAAACAGCGGCACAACAATAATGGCCGTCATCGTGGCATATGTAATGTGCGAATTGTTATGGACGAAATAGTCGTGGCGCAGCAGCCGATTCATTTTATCCCAAATAAAGCCGGCAATGAGATTGTAGTTAAACAAGGCGATAATAAACAGAGCGGCCGCAAAAATCATCTGGCCGAGCGTATACGATGCCTGCTCTCTGATAAACTGCCGCTTTAACAGCACAAGCAATACGATGACGACAGGCAGAATAAAGATCGCGCTGATGTTCATTCCTTTTAAGAAACTGAACACAAAGCCGCCGACCAGCGCGGCAACCGCCATTGAATAAGAACGTTTCGTCCGTTTGTATAATTCAATCGGCAAAATTAATAGAATCAAAGCCGCGCTTAGCGATAACCCGTTAAACGCAAGGAGCGCCGGGCGCGGAATGTGCGGAATGACCGTCTCCCTGTCGATCGGCAGGGCGACGGACGCAAGCACGACGACTCCCGACACGAAAACCAAAAGCGACAGCGAACCGTAAAGCACCCTGATCAAGATAGCGCGCTGGAATACGAGAAGCACGTTCGTCGTTTCCACGGCAGGCGCCATCTTCGGATTTGATTCCAGCCGTTTCAGCGTATTTTCCGTTAAGTCGCCGGCCGCAAAGAACAGCCCGAACACAAACGGAATAAATGAATACACAATCCGGTAGATGACGATGGATGTCACGACCGCCTCCTGCGGAAAGCCCATATTCTGCATGCCGAGCAGAAACAGAAGGTCAAACGAACCGAATCCTCCCGGCACAAGGCTGATGATTCCCCCGATAGCGGCAATGGCAAATACCCCGAATACATGGCGGACATCCGCGTGAATTCCCATGACATACAGAGAATAATACATGACGACAGCCGCCGCGAACCATTCGGCAAACGATGCCCCGATGTAAGAAAAAACCGGATGCCTCGGTTTTGCTTCACCGTCTTCTGCGCCAGCTTTTTTATTGTTGATCCCAGCGGCGATTAAGGCCACCGGCACAATAAGCGCCACGCCGGCGATGACAGCCCACAGCCACGGTTTCTCACCTGTAATCTCTCCAACCGGCAGAACCCGGGCGATGGTCAGGATACTGAACACGGACAGCCCGAGCAGCGCTGAGGACGTAAGCCAGGCGATGCCTGCGACGAGGCGTTTTACGTCATTCGTATGTTCTTTGTAAAGCATCGTCCGCAGCCCGACGCCCGCCAGACCGCCGAATCCAAGGACATTGTTAAAGGAATTGGCGATAAAGGAGACCCTGAATACTTTCCAATTCGGAATGTTGAGGCGAAGCGTCCGTTTCAGCACAAAGTCATAAAAGGACATCGCGCTGACGGCAAGAAGGCCGAGCAGAACGAGAATAAATAAATCGTAACGCTCAATCCCGTTAATAATGTACAGCGTTCGTTTAAAAGAAAGGTCTGTCAATTCCTTTTTGGACTGATAAATGACTAAAAGCAAAACTGCAATAGGAAATAATACTTTTAATATCGATAAGGCATTCTTTTTAGTCAGCAATGTTCTCTCCAATCATCATAAAATAGCTTATTTATTATAATTCCCCCAATAATCTCCAACATATTATACACTACCACCTCACATTCAAACAAAACTCGCCTGCAACTTTCTTTCTCTGATTAAAATCAGTAATATGGTATGCAGGAGTATGAATGAGGAAGTGAGACGATGGATTATAATCTGCATGATACAACGGTATTAGGCGGCGATATTTTTTCTCCTGAGGAACGCGATATTTGGGTGCTGTACATGAAAGTGATGACATCGGCGGGGCTCGGCGATGTGTCGGAGTGGATGAAGCTTGATATGAGCATGCCGCAAATGAAGGTGCTGATGCTTCTGAACAACCACGGGACGCTTAAGGTGAGTGACATAGCGGAGAAAATGGGCGCTTCCCTTTCAAATACGACGGGGCTGCTTGACCGTTTAGAAAAATCATGTTTCATTACACGCGCTCCGTCAGAAGAAGACCGCCGTTCAGTCGTCGTTCAATTAACGGAAAACGCGAAAGATATTTTCCGCAGCCTTTATCAAAAAGGACATGTAAAATTGAAGCGTTCATTGGAAACGCTGACCGCTGAAGAAAAACAAACGGTCAATCAAGGGCTTGCCATTTTGGCAAGAGCGCTTGATTCTTCCAAACAGGGATAGAGATGAAAAAGGCCTGCCGATATCGGCGGCCTTTTTTTGTTTGACATTTAATTCACTCAAAGTGAATAATATATTTGAAGTGAATTAAAAACGGAAGGATTGATCAGTATGCCGGAGCCTTTGCAAACAGAAAAAAACCAGCGCCGGGCCATCACTCTCTTTACGATCGGTGTGTTCATGGCGGCGCTGGACAACGGAATTATTTCCGCTGCTCTGACGACGATTAACAGCTCTTTTGATGTTTCTCCTTCATGGGGATCGTGGGGAGTGACCCTTTACACATTGGGACTCAGTGTCAGTGTGCCGATTGTCGGCAAGCTGTCGGACCGATACGGGCGGAAAAAGCTGTTTATGATTGAAGTCGGGCTGTTCGGACTCGGCTCTTTGCTTGTCGCACTCAGTCAGAGCTTCCCGATGTTTTTGGCGGCACGGCTCATTCAGGCGCTTGGCGGCGGCGGAATTTTTATAATCGGGAGTTCGCATGTGCTGGCCGTGCTTCCGAAGGAGAAACAGGGGAAAGCTCTCGGGCTTTTAGGGGCGATGAACGGTATGGCGGCCGTCCTCGGACCGAATATCGGGAGCTTTTTGCTTGATGTAACCGGGTCGTGGCATTGGCTGTTCTTAATTAACCTGCCGATTGCCGCCGCTTTGGTTGTGTGCGGCGGTTTGTTTATCGCTGAAACGAAAGAGCCTGGGGCGAAACGGCTTGACCTCGCCGGCACAATGCTGCTGTCTCTTGCGATCTTATCTTGCATGATCGGTATTACGAATCTCAATGGGGCGAAGCTGTCAGAAAGCATAATGGACGTAAAGGTGTACGGGTATCTTTTGGGATCGGCACTTCTCTTTCTGGTGCTGCTTAAGGTCGAAAAGCGGGTTGAAAACCGAGGGGGCGATCCGATTCTCGCCTACTCGCTGCTGCAAAATAAAGTGTTTCAATGGACACTCGTCATCGGATTTTTATCGGGAGGGCTGCTCGCTGCGGTCATTTTTATTCCTTCTTATGCGGAGCAATATTTGCACGTATCGGCGGAGAAAGCGGGTTATTGGATGACGCCGCTCGCGTTGGCGTCAGGAATCGGAGCGTGGCTCGGCGGGGCGATCACGGATAAAAAAGGGCCGGTCTTTTCCGCGGTTGTATCAGGCGCCATCGCATTTGTCGGCTTCAGCCTGTTTCCGTTATGGGTGACGGATAAATGGGAATTTGTCACAGCGAGTGTCATTGCGGGGATCGGTTTCGGATTTCTGCTCGGGGCTCCGCTGAATGTGCTTGTATCAGAAACGGCGGGCCAAAACAAAGGAACAGCGCTCGGCACGCTGTCACTCGTAAGGCAGGTCGGGCTGACGCTCGCTCCGGCTTTATATGCCGGCTTCATTACAGCGGGCTTTGACCGGATCGGAGATGACATCAAAAACCGTTTAGCGAAAAGCGGCATTCCCGCTGATCAGGCGCAAACGCCCGATATCGGCGGCGGACTTTCTTCGTTGCAGGAGCAGGTAAGCCGAATCCCCGTTCCCGCCGTCAAAAAAGCGGTTTCTGATGCGATTGAAGCAGGCATTTCCAGCGGCTACCACCATCTTTATACGGCAGCCGCCGTCATTTCATTATGCACTATTGTGTCTGCGGCTGTTTTGGCGTTTTTCCGGAAGCCGGCATCCTCTAAGACAGATGCCAGCCCATCCGCCGGGAAAGCTCAGTAATATGGGCGATGTGATGTTCAGAGTGCCAGACATATAGTCCGAGCGCCTGTTCCAGCGTAACCGTCTCTTTAGACACAGGATGGAAGTATGTCCGTTTAAATTGGGCTTCCGTCATGGAGCGCAAAAGAGCGGCCCATCTTCTGTGCAGGAGCGTTAACAGCTCAAGCGCATCCCCGCAAGCGGCTGTTTTGGAATCATGAAGATCAGCCCAGCCTTTTTCATCATAAGGACGGATTTCCGGTTCATTCTCCGTTAAGCTCAATTTAAACCGGGTATAGCCGTTCATGTGGCTGTCCGCCAGATGGTGAACCACTTGGCGGACAGTCCATCCCCCTTCTCGGTAAGGCGTATCAAGCTGACTGTCCGACATCGCTCTGACAGCTTGTTTCAGTTTGGCCGGAACGTGTTCGAGCGCATTGATCCATTCTTGTTTCTGTCCGGCCGAAATCGATTCAGCCGGCTGATACTCTCCAATCGGATAGCTGAGGGTTTGTTTTTCCATTTTTGTCTCTCCCGTTGATCGTATTATGAAAGTATGATGGTGATGTCGCAGCCTTCCGCTTTCGCTTCACGAAAGACCTGAAGCACACTCTCGGCACCATTTTCTGTAAGCTGCTTGCTTTGTTCAAACTGTCTCCATTCCAAAACAAGCGGGTACTCCACCCAGCCGGTCAGACAATCCCATAAAGCGTCAAGGTTTTCACCGTAGTATTCAGGAAGGGCAAGTTCCTTTTTCAATGTCTGATGCAGGTCGCTCATACTTCTGATTTGCTCCCCGTTAATAACTGCTTTATTCATGCGCGGCTCCTTTCCCATGATTTTATTCTATCAGTTTACCATTTTCCTCTTCAGAAGTGGCCGGAGTCTGCCGCGGTTCCAGCTGGACGATGCCTTGCCCGCCGTCAACGGCCACCCTGTCCCCCGTTTTCAGTTTTGACGTTGCATTTCCGCACCCTACAACGGCAGGAATCCCAAGTTCCCGGGCGACGATCGCCGCGTGGGACAAAGGGGCGCCGACGTCCGTTATGATGGCAGCCGCTCTCGGAAAAAGCGGGGTCCAGCCTACATTGGTTGTCGAAGTCACTAAAATTTCCCCGGCCGCAAAAGAATCCCCGTCTTCCGGAGCATCTAGGACACGGACAATGCCCTCCACTCTCCCGGCCGCTCCCGCGAAACCTTTTAAAGTATGCGCATCATCAGTTTCCGCAGGCATAAAAGCATCGTAATAATCCGCTCTTCTGTCAGGCTCCTCAGCCCATTTAAACGGATTGAATCTTCCGTTAATAACGGATGGGAACGGCGGCAGTTTTTTATAGGTTTCATAGTTTTGCTTTCTCGCTTGAATCGACGCAACCGCCGGCTCTTTCCCCGCGAGCAGATCGGTTATTTCATGCAGATACAAGAAGAAAATATCGTCCTTCATGCCGGTCATTTCCGCCGCTCTGAGCGCGAATGCTCTGGCTGTCCGGTACACCCTGACAAATTCGGATCTGGTTGTTTCTCTAATATTCGCGTATTCTGACGCTTTTTCCATTTTGGCTTTGAGCCATTTGACCTTATGAGGAAACTTTTCTTCAAATCTTCGGAAGGCCTGTTCATGCGCCTGCTGCTGTTTCAAAAGCAGTTGTTCGGCATTAATACCCGACTCCTTGTGTTCTTTGATCTGCTTCGTCAGCCAATCCCGGTTTTCTCCGGGATGCGGTATGGAAAGTTCGTATTCATGCGGACCTCGGTGGCCTTGGTTCCTGAGATATTCTTCCTCGCTCATACGGCCTTTCATGACTTGATCAATGCCGATAATCGGCTCCAGGCTGGCCAGTCCGCCTTTTCCCCTCAGATTGGAAAGCAGGAGATTCGCATCTTCTATTCCTGCGAGTTTTGTTAATTGAGAGGTTAACGACGAAGAGGATTGCGCAGAATCACGCCCGCCGGATATTAACGCAAACCACGCGTTGCATAAATACGGATAGATCTCATTGTTCCATATCGCTAATAATGTCCGCTCCGTTTCGGCACGTTTCAGCTTTTCCTCAATATTCCGGCACCACTCCGGCGATTCGTCCAAATAGGAGGACATGTTTTTTTTCGCGTGCTTCATTTTCGACAGATACGGTTTCAGTTTTTTCGAGATGATCTTCAAAAGTTCATACTTTGAGAACGGATATAAAGGAATCTTCATTTCCGCCGGGATTTCTCCCAATGTATCGCTCATCATTTTTCCTATTTTTCCGCCTTTCGGATTCAGACCGAAAGCGGCGAGAACGGAAAGAGGCTGGCTCATATTGTTATAGGCTCTGCCGCAAATATTGCCGGACCAGACATAATAGCCCGGAATGATGCCCGACTCTTCATCCAGATTCCGGAGGAGCGACCATGTCAGCGGCGTCATCACATCGGGAATCGCTTCTCCTATATTTGTGTTTGTCCATAAAAAATCACCGCTGAAAGAATCATTCCATTCATAGGTTTCCAGATTTCCGGCTTGTAAGGTCGTAATCGGGCGGGATTGAAGAATATACAATGTCCCGCCCGCGGCGGCCCATTCAATATCCTGCGGCCCTCCGAGATCTTTTTCCAGCTTTTTCGCCAGTTTATAGAGCTTTGACGCATATTTGCGAAATTCTGCGGGGCCGTCATATTTTTTCTTGGGCCGTGCCAGTTTAAAAGAATAGGCATCAGCTTCCCCGGAAACAAGCTGCTCCCCGAGACCGTAGACGTAATTGCCTGTCATCTCCCGCCTGCTCCCCGTAATCGGATCTGCGGTAAACAGCACTCCGGATATCTCACACGGTATCATCAGCTGGATGACGATTGCGATTTCATGCTCATCTTCCATTCCCTGAACGGCGCTGTACGCTTTTACCCTTTCTGACTGTGCCGATCGGCGGACTTCATCAATCGCCCTGGACATGTCTTGATCTGTTTTGACATTCAACACCGTATCGAATTCTCCGGCAAAGGAAGCCTGAGCGGAATCCTCGCTCAGCGCGGATGAGCGTACGGCAAACAACGCAGAAGCATGGCGGCTGCGGATGGAATTCACATATTGATCAATAGCCTCTCTCGCCTGATGGCGGAGCTGTCCGTCCTGAAAGGCTGACGGCAAAATCACAAACCCTTCAGGCACAGGATACCCGCTTTGATACATTTTAGAGAGAATGCTTCCTTTTCCCCCCGCAAAGGAATAAAGTTCGGCCGGAAGTTCTCCGAATGTTTTGACACAGTCATTCATAATGTCCCCGCTCCTTTTTAGTCGTTCATCCAAGCTCACAGTTTTTCTCTTTTTCACTTTTTTTGAAAGTATTTCCTATAAGTATACATTATATCGGTCTTCACAAGGGAGAAAATCGATGGCGTTATTTTGTCATAAATGCATCCGTCAAAACGGCCGCAGGCGGGGGTCTGTGTTTGCAGGATGTACAACTATCCGTCCTCGTGCCTGATAAATCGGACCCGTATCAAAAAGGCGGCCGAAACGCCGCCTTTTTTTCAGACTGTGCGGCCTTGATGCGCCGCCGTATTTCTTTTGGTCTGCTTCGGCTGATACACTTTCCCGACAAACAGGTATCCGTATCTGAAATGGTTGCACACCCAAGATACGAAAATGGGACCGAGCGTGCAGATCAAAAATAAAAGAAGAATGGCAGCCGCTAAAGGCATTGACCGCAAATAGCCTTCCAGAAGATATCCGCTGATTAAAAAGTAGGAGTGCAGCAGATAGATTGAAAACGAATAGTTGCTGATCATCATCACAATCGCGGGCACTTTTTTGAGCTTTGAAAACAGATGAAAACACAGAAAGATCATACTGACCGCGTAAATCATAATATCCGGACGCTTAGAGGAAATGGAGCCGCCGCTGATATATGAAACGGCCACAATCAATATTGCCGATACGGCCGCACTGAAGTAAACCGCATAACGGTACTGATTGATAAGCGCTAAAAAACGCGGATATTCCTTTCCGCAATAAAATGCCAGACAGAAATAAAACACCCAGCCCGGAAACGGAACCCAAAAGAACGGAAAAATAGAATCAAGCCCCGATGATGCCGGCGGATGAAAGATGGAAAAGTAAGCCAGATAGACGGCGTTGATGATAAATGAAACAGACAGCACCCACACGGGAGATGTGTTGTTCAGCCAGCGGTGCAGCAGCATATGGAGAATGTAAAATTGAAAGATCACAAGAATGAAGTAGCCGATGAAGTTTCCTAAAAACACATTTTCTAAAAATTTACCGATCACTGAAACGAATCCGGCTCCTTCTTCCGCCACGCTTTTCATTAAAATGGCATCCACCGCGGCAATAAACAGAAACGGCACGAAAATGACTTTGCCCCTTTTCTTTAAAAAACCAGCGGGAACGCCTCCCGGGTATGACCTGGCAAGCAGAAATTCCGAAATAAAGATAAACGCCGGCGTGCTGAACATCAACAGGGTCCGAAAAGCATCAACCGTATGGGCGGCACTGGCTAAGGACTCTTCCTGAATCATCAGCACCATTGAAACAACGTGAAGCAGAACGACACTTAAACAGGACAGGCAGCGAATCACGAAAATTTCTTTTATCTGCATGCGGCCGCTCCTTTTTCACAAGCGCGCCGGACTTTAGCGTATGCTTGGCGCAGCCATTTTTCCCGCAGCTCGGGTGTGCTCGTTTTGACGACAGAAAAAAGGTTCCGCTCGGCTTTTTGAATGCCGCAAAATTGCAGAATGCCTTTTTTCAGCGTAATCCAGTCCGAGTTTTTCCGGAACCACTTTAAGTACCAGCCCGGGGAATCCGCCGTATAAAAGACCTGTGCCGTCTCTGCCCGGAGCAGTCCTTTTACGCGGCCGTTTTCATATGTGTAGGCTTCTCCGGCGACAAGCACTCTGTCAAAAAAGCCTTTCATAATCGCCGGAACGCCTCCCCACCACAGCGGGTAGATGAAAATGAGATGATCCGCTTCTTTCATCAGTTTCCGGTATTTCTTCGTTTCAGCGTCCCGGTTCATGTCAGAGCGCTTTTTTTCGCCGCCGTACTTCAGCACGGGATCAAATTGGTCGGCGTATAAGTCAATGACCGTATAGCTTTGGCCGCTGTCCTTTAAAGCCATGACGACGTATTTTACGAGAGCCGCATTGAAACTGTTCTCATCCGGGTTTGCATACACAATCACCGTCTTCATATGTCCCTCCCAATATTTATTAATTTTTACAATGATTATATCATGATGTCATATGAATGAGGCAAAGACATGAGAAAGGCTTTTTCCGGTACTGCTGCCGTTTCGATAACCCCTTTCACAAGCATCCGGCACTTCTGCGTTTTTGAGCGGCGGTATGGTATACTAGCTGTCAAATGAATGGGCTTGGAGGACAACATGAGAATTTTAAAGTACGCGATTTTAGGGCTTTTGCGAAAAGGCGAATTGAGCGGATATGATATATCGAGCTATTTTAAGGAAGAGCTCGGCCAGTTTTGGAGCGCAAAGCACAGCCAGATTTATCCGGAATTAAAAAAACTGACGGCTGAGGGATTTATTACGTTTCGCACTGCGATTCAAGGAACGAAGCTTGAGAAAAAAATGTACACGCTGACTGACAAGGGAGAGCTGGAGCTTGCTGCCTGGCTGACGAAAAAAGACCCGATTCCGGAAACGGTGAAGGATGAATTTATGCTGAAGGCTTATTTCATCTCAGCTTTGACGCAGGAAGAAGCGGATGAACTATTCACCGATCAGCTCGTAAAGCGGAAGGAGAAATTGTCCGATCTGGAAAACAGTTATCAAGAACTGATGACATCGTCCGCGGAGGCGGATTCTTTTTCTTCTCCTGATTTCGGCCATTATCTCGTGCTGACAAAAGCGCTTGAGCGGGAACGGAATTATATTTCCTGGCTTGAAGATATTTTGGCTCTCATCAAAAAAGCATAAACAAAACGGGGCGGCTCTGTATCTGCAGGCCGCCTGTTTACGTTCTGAGAACCGCATTGATAAACGAATCAGCCATTAAAATAAGAAAAAGCAGACTGAAATACACAATCGAATAAAAAAACATCCCCTTCGACCATTGCGTGTCATCCGCCGCCTGAAAGCCTTTGACGCTCCGGTACAGCCAGATGGCTCCGAGCAGGAGAGCGGACGCGGTATAAAACGGGCTGACGTCTATATAAAGAGGAACGAGCAGCGAAACCGCAGTCAGAACGGCGATATAGCGCAGCATTTTTATTTTTGTGACGCGATTGCCTTTTATGATCGGCAAAAGCGGAATGCCGGCGGCACGATACTCTTCCTTTCGCCTGATTCCGATCGCCCAGAAATGCGGCGGCTGCCACAAAAACATAATCGCGTATAACAAAATTGCGGGCATATCAATGTACCCGGTCAGCGCGCAATAACCGATTAAAGGCGGAGCCGCCCCTGGAAAGCTGCCGACAAATGTGCTCCAGACGGATTGTCTTTTAAACCAAAGCGTATAAACGACGGCATACAGCAAAAATGCAAGCAGCCCAAGAACGGCGGTCAGTACATTTAGCGAAGCAAGCATGATGAATCCGCATGCGCCGAGACATGTGCCGTACAGGATCATGACCGGCGGCGGTATTCTCCCCGTGACGCTTGCGCGGGTGCGGGTTCGCGCCATTTTTGCGTCCATGCCGCGGTCAAAGAAGTTATTAAAAACAGTGCTTGATGCCATGACTAACGCCGTTCCGATCATAGCAACCGCCATGGCGGCAAATATACCGGGCCCTCCGCCCGTCCTTTCCGGCTGAAGCCATGCGATCCAAAATCCGCCCAATGCGGCGAGTGAATTTGAGATGATAATCCCCGGTTTGGCAAGAATGATAAAGTCCTTGACCGTCACCCGGTTTCCGTTATGCTTCATAGACTGTTCCGTCTGTGCTGCATTTGAGTTCATTTGTTCAGGTTCTCCTTTTTCGGCTTATCATATCAGGAAGAATCAGGAATCACAATTGTTTTGGACATTTTTCACACAATTGTAAATTGTATACGAAAAACCGCAACTTGTGACCGGATGCGGCTTTTCCCTTTTTCTATTCAAAGTCTGCCCATACAGCACCCCGATCTGCTGAACGGATACAGTTTTCAATCCAGCGGATGCCCTGAGCTCGAGCCGGCGATGGCGGGCTCTCCGCGTCATTTTTGCGCCTCACTGAGATGTTCGCTCTCTTCAGTCACAGACGTTCTTTCCCCCGAGCCTTTTCAAGAAAACTTCAGAAAAATAAACACCCTTGCCGGTTAGACGGCAAGGGTGTTTCTTACAGTGTAAATGCGATATCCGCCCCTGATACAGGGTCTTTGACGAATACGTCCTCTTCTTTTTCTTCGATCTCAAAGCCGGCATCGGTCAGCGCTTTTGTCACACGTGACAGCTCTTTTTGATGCGGCAGCGCGATGGTGTAATAATCCAGCCCGCTTGCATTTCCCGGTTTCGGCGGCGCATGTTTTCCGGCCCATATATTCAGACCGATGTGATGGTGATACCCTCCCGCCGAAACAAACAGAGCGGACATGCCCGCGTAATTGCCGACAATGTCAAAACCGAGAATATCGGTGTAAAACGCTTTGGCTTCCTGTAAGTCCGTCACATGAAGATGGATGTGGCCGATAACAGTTCCTTCTGGGAGACGGCTTTTCCGTTCAGCTCCGGCTTCTTCCAAAAGCCCGTCCACATCGACGGGCGCCGTTTGCATGACATAATTGCCCTCTGCATCCCGGCGCCACGTGCTGCGGGGACGATCGGCGTATATTTCAATACCGTTGCCGTCCGGATCAGACAGGTAAAGAGCCTCACTGACCGCGTGATCCCCCTGACCGAGGGCGATGCCGTTTTCAATCAGCCTGGCCAATGCGATGCCGAGTTCTTTCCGGTCAGGCAGAAGGATCGCGAAATGGTACAGGCCGGCGACAGACCGCTCCGGCAGAACGACGGCGCTTGGATTTTCTTCAAGCACCAGCAGAACGCGTTTTCCGTCTGCTGACAGTCTTGCTGAACGATCTGTCTGCGAGATGACTTGAAAGCCGATTACATTCCGGTAAAAGCCGAGCGAGCGTTCCATATTTTTAATGGTCAATTTGACATAACCGATTGCCGTATCTTGATGAATGCCGGTCATATGAACGCCTTCTTTCTTATGCTGAAAAAGTTTCTCCCTTTTTTGATTTGAAAAGGAGCTGATCCAATGAAAGCAGACGGCTTCCTGAAAGCGCTAAGTGAATTGACGCAACCAGTAAGATGAAATCAAATTCCGATCCGCCCATAAATGGTGAGGAAAGCTTCGCCGTGAAAATGGCGCCGACTAATGTGACGGCAAACAGAACGCCGATAATGCGCGTTGCCAAACCGAAAAAGATCAGAACCCCGCCGACAAGCTCAATCGTCGCGATGACATAGACCATAAAGGCCGGAATCCCGATGCTCTGGAAAAATTGCGCAGTTCCTTCCAACCCTTGAAACTTGGATAAACCGTGAACAAAAAAGATAATACCTGTTACAACCCTTAAAAGCAGTGTTCCTGTTTCGAATGATTTATTCATAAAATCCTCCTTGAAAATTATTATCACTTACTTTATGTAAGCTAGTATATATACATAACTTATTTACGTCAAGTAATTTTGTTACATTTAACGAAAATAACTTAAAAGTACTATTTGCCTTCGCGAAAAAAAGACCTCCGCACTCTGTCGGAGGTCTTTTTCCCTATCTATGATTCCCGGAACTGGCTTTCATATAATTCTTGGTAAAACCCGTTCTGGCTGAGAAGTTCGGCATGGGTCCCTTTTTCAGCCATTTCGCCGTCTTTCAGTACAAGAATCTGATCGGCTTTTTGAATCGTGTTCAGCCTGTGAGCGATGATGACGCTTGTTCTGCCCGCCATTAAACGGCCGAGCGCTTCTTGTATTTTCACTTCCGTCACCGTATCAATGTTGCTCGTCGCTTCATCCAAAATGAGCAGCACCGGGTCCGCCAGCACAGCTCTCGCGATGGAAATAAGCTGTTTTTGTCCCTGGCTGATGCCCGCGCCGTTTTGGGTAAGGACGGTATCGTAGCCTTTCGGGAGCCGTTCGATGAATCCGTGGGCATTGGCGGCTTTTGCGGCTGCCTCCACCTCTTGATCAGATGCGTCCAGACGGCCGTAACGGATATTTTCCCTGATGGTGCCCTGAAAGAGAAAGGAATCCTGCAGGACAAACCCCATGTTTTTTCTCAGACTGGATCTCGTCAGTTTTTTGATGTCCGTTCCGTCAATGAGGATTTTTCCGTTATTCGGCTCGTAAAAACGGGCGATCAGGCTCGTAACGGTTGTTTTACCCGCTCCGGTCGGTCCGACGAAGGCGATTGACTGTCCTTTCGGAACGCTGAAGGACAGGTGTTTTAAGATCAAGCTGTCTTCCTGATAGCCGAAGGAGACATCTCGGAATTCAATTTCTCCCGTTTTGATCGGCTGGTACAGCGCATGCTCTTCATCTTCCCGCTCCTCTTTTTCATCCAGCACGTCAAACACCCGTTCAGCCCCGGCGATGGCCGATAACATCGTATTGAACTGATTGGCTAAATCATTTAAAGGGCGCGTGAACTGCCGCGAGTATTCGGCGAATACGACGATGGCACCGATTGAAATCCATCCCTTCAGCGCAAACAGCCCGCCGACCGCCGCTATAATCGTAAAGCTTAAATTGTTTAAAGAGTTCATGACTTTCGGAATGAATCCCGAAATTGTCTGCGCCCAAAAACCCGATGATTGTAACGCCGCGTTTTTTTCTAAAAATTGTTCCATGACGCGGTCTTCCCTCGAATAGGCTTTAATGACCTTCGCCCCTGATATCGACTCTTCAATAAAACCGTTCAGCTCGCCGAGGTTTTTCTGCTGCTGTTTAAACAGCAGTCCCGTCCGGTTGGTGATCCATTTAATGCTCAAAAGCATGATCGGAATAATCAAAAGCGTGATCAATGTTAAAAGCGGACTCATGTACAGCATGACGGCGATTGTGCCGACGAATGTAATGACGCTCGACAGCACTTGAATGACGGATGTATTTAAAGTGGAGCTGACATTTTCGATATCATTGGTGACCCGGCTCATTAAGTCCCCGAGCCGCTGTTTATCAAAAAACGGAATCGGCAGCTCATGCAGATGGGTAAACAGCTCGCTCCGCATTTTAAACACGGTGCTTTGCGAGATATTGATCATCCAATAGTTTTGAAACCATAAGGACAATGATTGCACGAGGTAAATCACAAACAGCATGAACAGCACCCCCGCCAATCCGTCTGTCGTCTGTCCGACGATAAAATGATCAATCGCTTTCCCGATGACGAACGGTCCGAGCAGGCCGAATATGGCGCTTATGACTACCATGATGATCACAAGGGTTAAAAGCCCTTTTTTCTCGGCTACATAAGACCAGATTCTGCGCAGCGTGCCTTTTGTATCTTTTGCTTTCGCGCGTTTTCTGCCGCCTTCATTTGATTTGAGCGGTATTTTCGGATATCGGAAAGGTTTACGAATGTCTTTTTGCATTGTCAGCTCCCTCCTTTCCGAATTGTGATTCATAAATCTGCCGGTACAGATGAGACTGTGCCATCAGCTCTTTGTGCGTGCCTTTTGCCAGCAGTTCGCCGTCTTCAAGCAATAAGATGGTGTCAGCCTTCATCGCGGTGGTTATTTTCTGCGTAATAATCAGTGTCGTGCATTCATAGGATCTGATCGCTTGTAAAAGCTTCGCTTCCGTTTGAAGATCGAGCGCGCTCGTACTGTCATCTAACAGCAGGAGGGACGGTTTTCTGATAAAAGCGCGCGCGATGGAAATCCGCTGCTTCTGCCCGCCTGACAAATTGACGCCCCGCTGTCCCAGCACCGTGTTGTATCCGTTTGACAGCTTCATAATCGTGTCATGGATTTGCGCGTCTTTGGCCGCTTCCATTACTTCATCTAGTGAAGCATCCTCCCGCCCCCAGGCGATATTTTCACGGATGGTGCCCGAAAACAGAAGCACTTCCTGCGGAACATAGCCGATTTCCCTGCGCAGCCCGCAAGCGGAGAATTCACCGATCGGTTTGCCGTCTATGAAAATACTGCCCGAATCAGCCGTGTACAGACGCGGAATCAGCTGAAAAAGCGTTGATTTTCCTGAGCCTGTCGCGCCCATAATGGCAACCGTTTCTTTCGGGCTGGCAGAAAAGGACACGTGATGCAGCGCGTCTTTTTCCATGCCCAGATAGCGGAAGGACACTTCGCGAAACTCAATCGCGCCTGCAAGCGCCCGTGCCGGGTCCTGCCCCGTTCCCTCGCCGCCTTCTGTTTCCAGCACCTCGCCGATTCTTTCTCCGGAAGCCTTCGCCCGGGAAAATACCATGATGAGAAAAGGAAGGACGGACAGCGCGCCTGTAATCCGCGTCGCATAGTTAATGACGGAAACGACATCGCCGACCTGCGCTCCGCCCTGAGCAATGCTTTTGGCGCCGAACCATAAGATAAACAAAATGCAAATGTTCATCAGCAGCATTAAAATCGGCATCGCCGCTTCCACGAGACGAAAAGCGGAGACCGTTTTTTCCATCAGCTTCGTATTCGATTTCAAAAAACGTTTCACTTCGTGGTTTGCACGGAGGAGCGCTTTAATCAGTTTGATCGCCGTCAGGTTTTCCTGCATGATCGTGTTGACCTGATCAAGCCGCTTTTGCACAGACCGAAACAGCGCGCCGCCTCTTTTCAGCACCCACAGCAAAAACAAAAGCAAAATCGGCACCGTGATCAGCAGAAAAAACCCGAGTTTCGCATTAACGGTCAGCGAGAGAATAATGCCGCCCGCGATCATTAACGGCGCACGAAGCATAAACCGGAGACTCATGAAAAGCATATTTTGGACCTGTGTCACATCGTTTGTCAGCCGGGTGATAAACGATGTGGATGAGAATTGCGCAAACGTCGAATAAGAGAAGGATTGAATTTTTTGAAAAATCCCTTTTCGCGTATCATACGCATAGCTCTGGCTGATGTGGGCGGAGTAGAATGAATTTAAAATGCCCGATGCGAATGAAACAGCGGTCAGTCCGATCATCACGCCGCCCCACAGCCAAACCGTACCGAGATCCTGCTTTAAAATTCCTTCGTCAATGATTTTCCCGATCAGCAGGGGCTGTATCAGCTCTACCGCAAGCTCGATGAGCATGAAAAACAGAGCGATTCCCGCCAAAAGAGAATACGGTTTTACATATGATAAAGCCTTTGACATGTGTAAGCCTCCAAATCCTTTGTTCAATATGTATGTATATTTATTTTATTTGTTTGTCTTAAATGAATAAAGGATTAACCCTTGAAACCGCACTTTTATTATATACTTTGTGTAAAATGATTGAAGATAAAAATGAAGGGATGAGGGGTGCAGATATATGGAGGCTGTCTTACCTTTTCTTTTTACCAGCTCCTGAACCGGAGCCTTTTATTTTAAAATGACTAGCGGAGCCTTTAAAAGACGTCCGCTAGTCAGATGATCATTCATACCGTGTCATTTCATTTAACGAATAAAAACGAGAGCGACCCCGAATCCTTTATCAGCATCAAACTCATTGATCACTTTCATGACCTGCCAGCGCTGGTTTGGAGCATCAGATTTTGTTGCAATCCCGTTATGAGCGTGAATAAAATCTCCCGCTTTCACAGTCTCATCGCATCTGACATATACCTGGCCGATGAGTCCGACAATGTTCCACTCGTCTCTCTCTTCTCTTGAAGCGTAGTCTTCTTCAGGCCGAAAGTCCGGATTTTCCTTTGGCGCCATGACCGTATGGCCGTTCGCATCTTTCTGTTCTTCATAAACAAAGCCGCCAAATTCATTCTTTACGTATCGTCCCGACCAGTGAAAACTCGACTCACCAAGAATCACTCCGGCGGTCTCGGAAATGACCCCAAGCATGAGGTCACCTTTTTCAGCCTGCCTGATCTTATCACCTTCAAGTGTGACAAGTGTTCCCGTCGGAATCTTTTCCCCTCTCAGGCTTTCAAAATACTCGGCGTAGTCAGAGAATGTCGAGGAACCTGTTACGCCTCCCGCAGCCTTAATTGTTCCTTCTTTTGCGTGAAGCTCAATCTTTCTGTTGGCTGATGACGGAGTGCTGCCGGAACCCCAGCCCCATACAGTTGAGTTCGCATTTGGGTTAATCGTATTATATGAACCGATTACTCCAGATTGAGAACCTCCTGCAGCCTGTCCCCGGACAGAACCGACGACAAAGCCATTAGTTCCTGTAACATGGGAATCTTTAGATGCCATAACAGAAGATCCTTTATGTTTAAACAACTCATACGGTGTTTTTTTACCGCCTACATGAAATGTTGTTTCATATCCTTGAAAATCAATATTTGATATATTCAGATCCGGACCCGAAGAATAGAGTCCGACCGTTCCGCTGCTGGCTCCCAATCTATGCCCGTATACATTGCTCACTGTACAATTATCAACGCCTCCGCCAAAAGCAAGCCCCGTCGTGCCGCCGTCAACTAGAAAAACGCCGTCAATCATGCACTTTCCTACCGCATTTTCTCCGCCAAGAACATACAGATCATGAGCAGCGGAGCGGAACCCGCGGATCGTGATATTCTTCAGATTGACATACCGCCCTTTGTAATAAATCATAATGATCGTGTCATTGCTGTAATCGTATGAACGATCTTCACAAATAGCTTGGAAATTCACTATATTAACTGAATCATAGCCCGAAACAACCAACGCACTCGCTCCGACGCCTTTATATATAGAATTTTGTTTAGGATTTGTTGCCTGACAATTTACTAATTGAACATCATGGGCAGTTTTTGATGTCGGCTCAGCCGATAAATGATGGCCAATATGTCTAATGCAAAAACCGATCGCATTTTCGTAAGCACGGCAATTAGCCAGTTGAACTCGTTTAGCCGCCGGTGCATAGTCATGCGCCTTAATTTCAAAGCCGCGTGCACCGCCAATTGCAACACAGCTATCTACAAATACATCTTGAGAACCATCATCAATCTCAAAGCAATTTGAATTTGACGTGCCATTCCCATTTCCCATCGGGTGATAGGAAACACAGTGGCTGAAAGTAGTGTGGAATCCAAAATGACAAGTAAAGTTATCATCCCCGGACCCTGTTGCTTCACAATGTGAAAACGTTACAAAGTTACAGCCGTTGGGCTGATAATAAGTTGGATCATCTTTTTCTCCATGTCTGTTATAGTTCGGGCTCGTGGAATCAAAGCCGTGCAGGCCGGCGTTCTTCGCAAACACATGCTCAACAAAAGAATAGTCAACATTCGCAAAAAGCAAACAGCTTGAAGTGGGACCTTTCGGAATCTTCCAGCCGGCAGGACGCGTATCCTTGTTCCAGTCAAGCGTGAGATGGCCGACGTAAATATTTTCATTACCGTTCGTATAATCACTGTTGGTCAGAACAGAATGACCGACCGGTGTTTCGTCTAATAATTTAATGACCGTTCTTTTCTTGCCTGCTCCGACAAGCATTGTATTTGACGGAACGAACAATCCCGATGTTCTGAATACACCCGCGGGAACTGTTACGACATAACCTCCGTCGGCCATGGCATCATGAAATGCCTGCGTATCATCTGTTACGCCGTCACCTTTAGCTCCAAAGTCCATAACGTTCCGCTCTGTAACATTGTCAAACCTGTTTTCATACATGTTAAGTCTTTCGTTTAAGTTTTCATAAGTTGACGTGCCATCACTAAGGGCTGCACCGATTTTGCTGTCAATCGCTTCAAAGTTTTGAGCAATGCTTTCAACTTCAATCCCTTCAGCTTTATCGGGTTTGTAAAGTCCTAAGAAAGTCGTATAGTTTGTCATTGTCTTGCCTCCTATTTTTGAATTGCTGTTTAAAACACCGAACACCACAGAAGTCTTTCGTTTTCACTCCTGCATGTACAGGTGGCAAAGGTATGACAAATTCATACATTTCTTCAAAACATAAAAAGAGCGCCGGATTAACAAGCGCTCTTCCCATTCTGCACATAGTCTGCTGCTGCAGTATTTTAACCGTTCAATATTTTCTCGACACGCTCCCGCATTTGCGGAACGCCTAATCCGACAATGACCTGAAGCGCCCTGCCTTTTCTGACGACGCCGTGGGCTCCCAGCTCTCTGAAATCGGCGTCACTTTTGACCTTTGATTCATCAGCGACAGTGACGCGGAGACGGGTGGCGCAGTTGGTGACCTCCGTAATATTGTCTTTTCCGCCCAGCGCTTCAATATACAAAGCGGCTGTATCCCGCTGTGTTTCGTCTGCCGCCGCTGTTTCTTTTGAAGCCTGCTTCCGTTCTCTGTACTCCTTTTTCGAATAGAGCTTTGTTTCCTGTCCTTCCTCTTTTTCTCTGCCCGGTGTGGCGATGTTGAATTTGAGAATGAGGAAACGGAAGACGAAAAAGTAAATAGCGGTAAAACACAACCCGATGATGATCTGGTATACATACGTCAAGCCATGGCTTGACGCCAGCGGGATCCAGTTCAAGGTCGCAGCTTCGATCAAACCGCCTCCCATATTTCCGACGACGCCGGCCATATACATGACGGTTGCCATGGAAGCGGCAAGCAAAGCATGAACCGCAAATAAAAACGGCGAGATAAAAAGGAATGTAAATTCAATCGGCTCTGTAATTCCCGCGACAATGGACGTTAAGGTGACCGGAATCAAAAGGCCGGCGACGATTTTTTTCTTTTCCTTTGAAGCCGTGACGTAAAAAGCGAGCGCGATTCCCGGAATGCCGAAGATTTTCGAGTTGCCGTGAAGCGCGAATCCCCCCTGCGGGAACAATTCTTTCAGCGGTTTGACGCTTTGAGAGTATTCCCCGAGATGCTGCGCCCAATAGGTGACGATACCGCCTTCAGCCACAGCCGGACCGTAAATAAACGGCGAGTAAATAAAATGATGCAGGCCGGTCGGAATTAAAATCCGCTCCAGGAACGTGTAAATCCACACGCCGATCGCCCCGGAAGAAACGAGAAAACTTTGCAGCGATCCGATTCCGGACTGAACCATCGGCCATACGTATGCCACCGCAAGTGAAATCGGTATCATAATAAAGAAAGAAATGATAACGATGTATGAAGATCCTTGAAAAATCCCCAGAAAATCCGGCAGTTTTTTATCAAAATAACGATTGTGCAAATACACGACAATAGATGAAATAAAGATGGCGCCGATAATATTCGTATCAAGCGTTTTGATGCCGGCGATCATCGTCAGCCCGCTCGTTCCGCCGGCTTCCTGAGTCATATCGACATGAAAAGCCCCGCCCCAAACCGTCAGAATCGCATTGATAAAGTAATTGAATGTCAGATAAACTGTAAGCGCTTCCAAACAGGCTCGTGCCTGCGCTTTTTTCGCTAAAGCGACAGGTATGCCGATCGCAAACAGGAGCGGCATTTGATTAAAGACGGTCCAGCCGCCCTGTTCAATGACGTACCAGCATTGATACCAAAGCCCGTCAGGATCAGCCAGCGGCCCCATCAGCGTTTTATTTTTAAACAGCGTACTCAGACCGACAATAATACCGGAAAATGCAAATAATAAAACAGGCACAAACATCGCGCTGCCGAAGCGCTGGACTTTTTGCATCATTTCACGTGACCTCCCGCTATTTATCAAAATTTTCGAGCTCTTTATAATCAACATATGCACGGAATAACGCTTCGCCCACCAGAAAAAACGGGGCAAATGCGACGATTTCCGTTTTATCGCTTAACGTCACCGGCTTGCTGGTCGCATAAAGATTATACGGCGTCGTTTGCGCCAGTACGTTGTTTTTCAGATTGGTGATTGAAATAAACGGAACTCCCTTTGCGGACAGGGTCCTTACCTGCGGAATTAATTCGGGTGTTTCGCCTGATAAAGAAATAATGATGAATACGTCATCAACCTTAAAATCATCACACATGATATCAAACTCTATAATGTCCTGAATTAAAATCAGATACTTCCGCCGGGATACAAACATCCGCTGCAGCTCACGGGCGCACACCCTCTGAGCCGTCCCCGATCCGTAAACGAAAATCCGTTTTGCTTCATCTATCAGCCGGCACATCTCCGTCATATCTTTTGACTTCACGTATTTTACATTGGCTTCAATATCATCCAGCAGCTTTTCAAACGTCATATTCTCGCCCTCTTCAGGCTGATCCTCCCATTTCAGAAAAACCCGGAATTCACTATAGCCGCTGAAGCCCAGTTTTTGGGCGAGCCGCAGGATGGAAGACCGAGAAACATTGCAGGCTTTCGCCATGTCATTGATACCGAGATGGTAGCACGTATGTTTATGATTCAATATATATTTTAAAATATAAAAATCGTTGTCATTTAATTTCGCGTAATGCTGGTTAACCAGTTCTTCAAGACTCATCCCAAAAATCCCCCCGTTTTCTTTCTATTATATAGAATAACAGATAAAGAAAACGGGGACGATTGTCATCAAGAAATAGGAGACGGACTTACATCAAGTTCAGGCCAGTAGTCCTTATTAGCCTCCATCAGATCTTCAAGAATCAGTTTTGCCACACGGGCGTTCGGCACTGTTTTTGACAGAATCAGCGCCTGCCACAGCTTTTGAAATGACCGCTCTTCCCACGCTTCAGCCGTCAGTTTTTCGACAGACACCTGCTGTTCCATCAGGCCTTTTTGAAATTGCGGTATGTTCCCGATTGAGAGCGGTTCAGGTCCGTTTGAACCTACGAGACAAGGAATCTCAACCATGGCTGACGGATCAAAGTTTGCGATCGCGCCGTTATTTTCAACGATTAACAGCATTCTCTCCCCTGTGTTGTAAGCGATGGCCCGGGCAAGGTCGACGATATAGGAAGCATGATCATCAATTTTAATTTCACTGTTCTCCGATGATTGTTCGCGCGTAATCATATCGCATTGGCTGAAAATGAAAGCTTCGCGCCCTTCCATGACTTCGTTGGCTCTCGTATGGTTCGGGTTTGATTTTTTCACCATATCATCCGGGAATAAGTAATATTGCAGATATGTGTTCGGAAGCGTATCCGGATCAGCCGCCTGAACGTCGCGCGCTTTTTTGAATGTGTCATTCCAGCTTGCTTCAGTCTGTTCGGCCTCCGTCTTCGGAACGTAGCCGTATTCACGGACATGCTCTTTCAGCTTCGGCATTAAATCATTGCCATGCCGGTCTGTGATGGACGTCCACCAGCCAAAGTGGTTCAAGCCGTAGTAACGGACGTTCATTTCTTTCCGTGAAGATAATCCGAGGATGTTCGCCATGCGATCCTCAATTCCGACCGGCATGTCGCAGATGTTCAATATTTTTGAATTCGGTCTGAGGCGCCGTGTAGCTTCGGCCACAATCGCCGCCGGATTGGAGTAATTCAGCATCCATGCGTCGGGCGAGTACGTTTCCATATAATCAAGAATCTCCAGAACACCGCCGATAGAGCGCATGCCGTATGCGATTCCGCCCGGCCCGCATGTTTCCTGGCCGACCACGCCGTACTTCAGCGGGATTTGTTCATCGAGCGCGCGCATCGCATATTTTCCGACGCGGATATGCGCCATGACGAAGTCAACATCCGTAAAAGCCGTCTCTGGGTCATCAGTCGCCAAAAATTCAATGTCCGGCGCTTTTTCTTTTATGAATACCTCACACGCACCCGCAATCCGCTCCTGCCTTTCTTTATCATTGTCATAAAGTTTCAGCTTTCTGATCGGAAACTCTTCCAGGTGATTCAAAAGCATTAATACAATTCCGGGGGTAAATGTGCTGCCGCCGCCTGCAATAACGATTGAGAATGATTTGTCTGTCATGTGAAGCCCTCCTCTGATAACGTTTACATTTTATTTATATCATGAGAAGGTCCGATCTGTACCGGGTTTGGAGGAGTTAGATCATTTAATCATTTTTAGTTATTTTTCTCAAAAAGCGGGAAAGTTCCCACAGGTACGAAAGAGGCCTGCTGTCATCAGCAGACCCATTCTCAAAAATGCTCTTGTAAATCAGAAAGCAGCACTTCCTGCTCAAATTGCGGATTTCCGATCGGAAAAATTCTGGCTGTTTCCTTGTCTTCGTTGACATGCTGAATATAAATCGGGACTCCTTCATACGTCACATACGCCATGGCGGCGGATTCCGAAATGTCTTTCGCACGCTGTGTATTCACGTTTCAAACCTCCTTTAGGGCCTCACACATAACGTGTCCGGCAGCCAAGAGAAGTATGCTTGTTTCTTACAATTGTCCGGCGGTGAGTTTGAATTTTTTGAGGCGTTTGTAAAACGTGCTCCGCGGGATTCCGGCCATTTTGGCGGCCAGCGTGACATTCCCCTTCGCTGATTCAAGCGCGTTTACGATGATGTTTTTCTGAATGTGCTCCCGGATGGAGACGGGGGACGCTTCTTCCTGTTCATAAGACTCGGCCGCCTCTTTAAGACCTGACGCTTCAAGCAGGGCTGCGATGGGGCGCCCTGACAGCCGCCCGTCCGGGAACATGACGGAAAGACGTTCAAATACATTAAACAATTCCCTGATATTCCCCGGCCATTTCCGGCTCTTTAATAGGTCTAAAAAGTCATCAGGAAGCTCCCCCCGCCAGCCGCGATTTCGCTGAAATTCAAGGAAGAGTCCGGGAATGTCTTCGGTGCGTTCTCTTAATGGAGGGAGATGGATCGGACAGACGTGAAGCCGGTAAAATAAATCTTCTCTCAGCTTTTTGCATTCGACAAGCTGTCTCAGATCAGTGTGGGTGGCAGTGATGATTCTGATGTCGACGGGAATCTCTTTTGTCCCGCCGACCGGGGTGACTTTCCGTTCCTGCAGCACCCGTAACAGAGCGACCTGCATGGAGTGTGATATTTCTCCGATTTCATCGAGGAAAAGCGTGCCTTTATCGGCTTTTTGCAAAGCGCCGTTATGTCCTTTCCGTTTGGCCCCGGTGAAGGCGCCTTCCGAGTAGCCGAACAGTTCGCTTTCAATCAGCTTTTCGGGGACCGCTCCGCAATTGACGGCGATAAACGGGCCGTTTTTCCTGGAGCTGTTGTTATGAATCGCCCGGGCGGCAATCTCCTTTCCCGTCCCGGTTTCTCCCGTAAGACAGACGGTTGCGTCCGTTCGGGCGACAAGCTCCAGCTGCTGGAGCATATGTCGGGATGACGGGCTTTTGCCTGCCGCACCATGAAATATAAAAGAAGGCTTTTCTTCTCGTTTGGATAAGTAAATGCACGAGAAGCCGTTCTCCTCCCGCTTCGCCTGCTTGATGTGAAAGCCCTGTTCCTCAAGCTCGCGCAGCGTATGTCCGGTAAAATGCTGAACGGGACGGCTTGCGGCGATAATCCGGCTCATTTCATTGCAAAGCACGATCGGATCGTGAGACCGGGTCAGCCCGGCGAATTTGCTGATCATATCAAGTTCTGTCATTTTGATCTTTAGGGCAAGCTCCCGTTCCGCCGTATAAGCGATGGAGGAGGCAATTCCGAGCATAAAAGGCTGAGCGCGGGCGGCGGGGCAGGAAATATCAATGACACCCGCCAGCCGTCCGTCTTCATAACGGATCGGCGCGGCGGAACAGCTCCATTGATGAGAAGCGAGCGAATAATGTTCAGAGCCGTGTATCATGACCGGCTCATTTGTAAAAAGAGCCGTCCCGATCGCATTCGTGCCGACGGCTGTTTCCGTCCAGCGGGCGCCTTTTAAGAAATTGATGCGGTGCGCTTCATGAATGGTGCGCGGATGGCCGTCAACCGAATGAACCACGCCGTCAGAATCAATCAGAAGAACCATCATTTCCATTTCCCGCATCGCCGTTTTCATTCTTTCTGCATGAGGCATTGAGGCCGCTAAAAATAATGAATGCTTCTCGGCCTGCCTTTCTAAATGATCTGCCGGCATTACATTCGGCCCCTTTTCGAGATAAGGGTTGACGTCGGCTTTTTTGCAGCGGTGCCATGAGGCGGCCACCCGCTTCTGAATACGGGATTCATCAAGCACGCCTTCTTTCACAAAGCGCTTCCAGGTTTTAAAATCATTCCGAATGACATTCATTGTATTCGCTCCCCCCTGTTCAGACCATCTTTTCATATATTGTAGGGGAAAAATAAAGCGCTTTCAACGAAAAATACCCCTTCTCATCTGAGAAAGGGTATTCCGGTTATACGGAATGCACCGCAAGTCCGGTGACATTCAGCAGGGCTTCCTGAAGCGTTTCTGACAGAGTCGGATGCGCCGCGATAAAGTGCTCCGACATATCCGCCGTCATTTCACCGTTCATCATCATGACCGCCTGACCGATCAATTCCGTCACGTCCGGCCCGATCATTGACACGCCGACGATTTCTCCGAATTCCGGTTCGGCAATGATTTTCATTTTGCCGCCATGCTGATGTTTAATTAACGCTTTTCCGTTAGCAGAAAATGAGCATTCTCCGATTTTCACATCTCCGTATGTTTCTCTCGCCTGTGTTTCCGTCAGCCCGACAGCGGCCATTTCCGGCGATGTATAAATACAGCGGGGCACCGCCCGCATATCGACTTTGCTGTCCTTTCCCGCGGCATGCGCGGCGGCTGTGATTCCTTCATGAATGGCGGCATGCGCGAGCTGCATTCCTCCGGCCGCATCGCCGCATGCGTATATATGAGGCACATTGGTCTGCATATGGTCATTGACTTCAATGCCGCGCGGAGAATACCGGATGCCGGCCTGCTCCAGATTCAAGCCATGCAAACGCGGCTTTCTCCCGATTGCAACCAAAACGTGATCAGCCTGCGCCTCAATTTCTTTGCCGTCTTTTGTCCACACGGCAGTTTTCCTTTCTTTATCAATCCGTTGAAGGGCGGCTTTTGTCTGAATATCAGCCCCGCTGTCTCTTAAAGAGTCTTCGAAAACGGCGGCGATTTCCCCGTCTTCTGCCGGGAGCAGCCGGTCAGCCGATTCAATCACCGTCACTTTCGTTTTAAACCGGCTGAATAAAGAGGCAAATTCACAGCCGATCACACCTCCCCCGACAATAAGCAGAGAAGAAGGGATTTTCTGTAAAGAAAGCGCATCTTTGCTGTCGATCACCCAATCGCCGTCAAATGGGGCAAACGGCAGCTCCGCCGGTTCAGATCCGGATGCAATCAATATCCGCTCCGCTTCCAGAATGTCTTTTGCGCCTCCTTCTCCTTCAACAAGCAATGTCTGCTCTGTGAGAAATGAAGCTGTCCCGCTGATGACTTTAATCTGATTTGCTTTCATTAAGTATTGAATTCCCTGCACGAGCCGGCTGACGATTTGCCGTTTGCGCCCCTGCATGCGGGCCCAATTGAGTGTAATGTTTTGCGGCAGTTCGATGCCGAATGTATCTGCATGCCTGATTTTATCGAGCACATTCGCGCTTTCCAAAAGCGACTTTGTCGGGATGCATCCCTCATTGAGACAAGTGCCTCCGAGCGGCCCTTTGTCGATCAGAACGACTTCTTCTCCCCTCCGCGCGGCAGTCACGGCAGCTGCATATCCTGCAGGCCCGCCGCCGATAATGGCTAGTGTCAATCTCTTCACCCTCTCTATAAAATCAATCCGGCCGGCTCTTCAAGCAGCGCTTTGACCGTTTTCAGGAAGTCCGCAGCCGGTGCGCCGTCACATATTCTGTGATCAAAGGTAAGGCTCAGCGGCAGCATGGTGCTTTTGACAAGCTCATCTCCTTTAAACGCCGGCGTTTCATAGCTTGCGCCCACTCCGAGAATACCGGCTTCAGGCGGATTAAGAATCGGGGTGAAATGCTCAATTCCGTAACCCCCGAGATTTGTAATAGAAAATGTCGATCCGCACAGGTCATCTCCGGAAGCATTGCCTTCCCGCGCCCGGCGTGCCGATGTGCTGATATGATCCGCTAGCTCAAGGAATGAAAGCTTTTCCGCATCCCGGATCACCGGCACGACGAGACCGTTTTCAAGAGAAACCGCCATCCCGAGGTGGACATATGGATAGGTGATGATCCGCTCCTCTTGATAAGAGCTGTTCAGCTCAGGATGCTGTTTCAGCGCAAGCACCGCGGCCCGGGATACGAAATGTGTGACCGTCAGTTTAACACCGCTCCGCTTTTTCGCGCTGTCGGCGAGCTGCCGCTGCCATTTTACAAGCTCCGTAATGTCCGCTTTCATCGTCAGCGTCAGCTGGGCGCTGTTTTGCAGGCTTTTGTGCATTCGGTCTGCAATCACTTTTCTCATCGCTGAAGCCGGTTTTCCCTCCGGCTGTGCCGTCTGAACCGAAGACTGCGGTTCAGATTCCGTCTTCATGGCCTTGATGACGTCAGCTTTTACGATTCTGCCTCCGGGCCCCGTCCCGTTCAGCGTATCAACTTTCAACCCGGCTTTCTCCGCCATTTTTCGGGCAACGGGAGATATTTTCACGCGGTGTTTACGCTTTTGCACGGCTTTGGGAGCAGGAATATGTTCAGATTCAGGTTCAGATTGCGGTTTCCCTGCATTTTCAGGAGCCGGCGCCTCCTTCTCCCGCACTTCTTCGCCGTTTTCCCCGATATAACAGATGGGCGTTCCCGGCGGGACTCCTTCTCCCTCTTTGACTTTAATGTGAAGAAGCGTGCCGCTTTCAGGCGCTTCTATTTCCATTTCTATTTTTTCCGAGTTGATGCTGGCGATGCTTTCTCCCTTTTCAACCGGGTCGCCGACTTTTTTATTCCAGACGGATACTTCACCTTGCTTCATTGCCATTCCCAGCTTCGGCATTACTACTTTTACAGCCATTCTATATCCCTCCTTTAATTCATTGCCGGCTCGCCAAGCAATTCAAGCGTGACGCTGACAATTTGGTCTGGTGTCGGCAAATATTGATCTTCAAGCACCGGCGAAAACGGCACCGGTGTATGCGGCGCTGTAATCCGTTTAATCGGCGCATCAAGCAAATCAAAGCCCTTATCGGCGACAATCGCAGCAATATCCGTGGCGATGCTGCAGCGCGGATTGGCTTCGTCTATGATGATCAGCCGGTTTGTTTTTTCTAACGATGTGAAAATCGCTTCCTCATCTAAAGGAGACAGACTCCGGGGATCAAGCACCTCGGCGTCGATGCCTTTCTCAGAAAGCTGTGCAGCCGCTTCAAGCGCGGTATTGACCTGCTTGCCGACCGCAAACAGCGTGATGTCGCTGCCTTCGCGTTTGATATCCGCTTTTCCGAGCGGGATTGTATAATAATCTTCCGGCACCTCGCCCTTCATGTTGTAGGACGTTTTATCTTCAAAAAAGAATACCGGATCATTGTCTTCTATTGCCGCCAGCAGCAAACCTTTGGCGTCATATGGATTGGACGGCACAACCGTCTTCAGACCCGGGATGCTGGTGAACAGGCCATACAGCGCCTGCGAATGCTGAGCGGCTGCCCGGAACCCGGCTCCGTATGTGGTGCGGACGGTGATCGGCACTTGCGCTTTACCGCCGAACATATAGCGGAATTTCGCCCCTTGGTTGATCACCTGATCAAAGCACGTTCCGATAAAATCGTTAAACATCAGTTCCGCAATCGGTCTCAGCCCCGTGGATGCCGCAGCCATGGCCGCACCCATGTAGCCCGCCTCAGAAATCGGTGTGTCCAGCACCCTGTTTCTGCCGAATTCCTGTACGAGCCCCTTTGTGACCCCTAATACACCGCCCCATGCTTCATCATCTTGCAAATGATCGACCGCCGCTCCTCCGGCGACATCTTCACCGATTACAAGCACATTGTCATCTTTTCTCATCGCAAGCTTCATTGCTTCATTGATCGCGTCCGACATGCTTATGACTCTCGCCATCTCACATTCCCCCTTTTTCATATGACACGTAGACGTCTGTCAACAGCTCCGACTCTTTCGGATATGGACTCTTTTCGCTGAACGAGACGGCTTTTTCAATCGATTCGCTGACACGCTGTTCGATGTCTGACAGTTTATTTGCATCTGTTTCTTTTAGAAGATAGTTTTTAAAGCCTTGAATGGCATCCTTTTCTTCAAGATGCTCAGTCTTTTCATCCTTTGTTTTATACGTTTGGGCATCCCCTTCGAAATGTCCGTAGTTTCTGTAAGTCATACATTCAATCAAAGACGGGCCTCCGCCGTTTCTTGCTCTTTCTATCGCTTCCCCGGCTGCCTGATAAACCGCTAAAATATCTTTTCCGTCCACCGTGACCCCCGGCATGTTGTAGGCAGCCGCCCGATCGGCGATTGAATCACAGGCTGACGCGTACTCAAATGTCGTGGCTTCGCCGTAGCCGTTGTTTTCGGCGATGAACACGACAGGAAGGTTCCATACTGCCGCTAAGTTCAGCCCTTCATGGAAAGTCCCTTGGTTATTGGCTCCGTCCCCAAAAAAGCAAACGCTTACATTTTTAGTTTGTTTATATTTAGCCGTGAGCGCTGATCCGCATGCGAGCGTGAATCCGCCCCCGACGATTCCATTTGCGCCTAACATGCCTTTATCAAGATCCGCAATGTGCATAGAACCGCCTTTGCCTTTACACAGTCCGGTCGCTTTTCCGAATATTTCCGCCATCATGCCGTCCAGATCACAGCCTTTGGCGATACAATGGCCATGTCCCCTGTGTGTGCTTGTAATGCTGTCGCCATCATCTAAATGAGCGCACACCCCCGCAGCTACCGCTTCTTCACCGGCATACAAATGGACGAATCCGGGAAGCACTCCTTGTGCGAAAAGTTCATGCACTTTGTCTTCAAAGCCCCTGATTTCCAGCATCTTTTGGTACATCCACAGCGCTTTCTCCTCAGTTAATGACAAGCCTTCTCGTTTTAACAATTCCATTTTGTGCGCCTCCTTCTATTTAGGGTTCACACTTATAAATGCAAGAAGCATGCCAGCCTTTGAAGCCCGTAAAATGAATGTTTTTATTTTTACAATGGAGACAGTTTGAGACAGGTGTCTCATTTTGTCTCGATCTGTTCCCTTTGTCTCGTTTTATGGCATACAAAAAAGACCGGGCATCACCCTGTCTTTGACAATGATCGACGTATTTATTTCCTCGGAAATCTTTTAACTGCTTCATTCTTCTGCATACAGTCTATCGTGGCGTTTGAGTGGTTACACTCTTTTTTTCATATCCACGTGCTGCAGTTCATGCTTTTCTTCAACAGCCCGATTCAGCGCTTGAAGCATGTAGCCAATGCCTTTATACGATGACAAAGGCCAGGTGATATGCTGATGCTCTCCGATGACGGCGTTTAGGACGCTTCGGTATTTTTTCCCGCCAAGCATGACAAGCTCCTCGATGTCGGAGAAGCCTTTTTCATGAAATTGACGGCGCAGCTCGTCCGCTGCCATGATCTCCGGATGACCGGTTCCAAAAGTGACATCGTAATTTCCGGGAACAATATCATCCGGACGAAGGAATCCGTGCTTCGCCGACAAAATCACCCACTCATCGAAAAATGCTTTCGCATATCGCTCGCACGCCTGATGAAACGGGCTGAGATAAGCGTCTTCCGCCCTTACCGGACCTGTATCTGAATGGACATCCCAAATTTTTTTCTTGCCGCAGGGGATGATGCACAGTCGTTTCATTTTTCTCTCCCCCTTTATGATGTATCTCCTATCAATGTACCATTATTCGTTTATTTCTGCATGACGAAACTGGCCATGGATCTGTCTGGGTAAAAACTGCACACAAAAAGACCCGGAATTCAAATCGAAATCCGGGCCGGATGAAGGTTGTTTATGTCACTCTTGCTCCATCCCATCAAGATACTTTCTCTCAAAGTCATCGAGCAATGCACGCACTTCATCTGTTGACTTTGTATTCATGCATTGATTTCTTAATTCACTTGCTCCCCGGAATCCGCGGAGATATATCTTGAAAAAGCGGGGGAGCGGTTTATATGCTCGGGCTTCTGCTTTTGAATATTCATCATGAAGATCCAGATGCAATCTCAAAAGATCAAGCAATTCCTTACTGCTATGCTCTCTCGGCTCCTTTTCAAAGGCGAATGGATTAGTAAAAATGCCTCGTCCAATCATAATCCCGTCAACACCGTATTGTTCAGCGAGTTTCAAGCCGGTTTCACGGTCAGGAATATCCCCATTGATCGTCAAAAGGGTATCCGGCGCTATCTCATCACGAAGTTTCTTGATTTCCGGGATGAGCTCCCAATGCGCATCTACTTTACTCATTTCCGCTCTTGTACGCAGATGAATGGAAAGATTCGCAATGTCTTGTTTCAGTATGTGTGTCAGCCAGCCGCGCCATTCGTCTATGTCCGTGTAGCCAAGTCTGGTCTTCACACTGACCGGCAGACCTCCTGCTTTCGCCGCCTGTATTAATTCGGCTGCAACTTCAGGACGGCAAATCAGGCCGCTTCCCTTTCCATTCCCCGCCACATTAGGTACAGGACAGCCCATATTGATATCCAGGCCCTTAAACCCTAATTCCGCCATCCCAATACTCATTTGGCGAAAGTTTTCAGGCTTATCTCCCCATATGTGGGCAACCATCGGCTGTTCATCCTCCGTGAAAGTCAAACGGCCGCGCACACTATCCTTCCCATCCGGGTGACAATAGCTTTCTGAGTTTGTAAACTCTGTGAAAAACACATCAGGTCTGCCTGCTTCACTCACAACATGGCGAAAAACGACATCCGTCACATCTTCCATTGGTGCCAGTACAAAAAATGGCCGCGGTAATTCACGCCAGAAATTATCTGTCATAACAAATCCAAATCCTTTCATGATGGGATACAGCCAAACCTTTATCCCAAAATTAAAAACTGACCATGCTTCTTTTACACTTATAGCATGTGTCAGCACTTCTTATCAAACGATAGTAAATTTTGAACATTTCATTAACACACATAAATGGTATTAGGTTGAAACAAATCATTCATATTACTTGCTTTTGCTCTAATCAACGTGATCGCCTGTCCTCTTATGTTTCATTTTTTAAAATGAAAATCTGGAGAGGGCCGTGCAAGAAAAAGACCGAAGATCGACAATGCTCATTATTACTAAGAAGACTCTTTAATGTATACTTATGTCTACTTAATCTATTACGCATGCTACCTTCCCCCACATATATACAATTACGAGTTTGGTTTTTTAAATCTGTTACATAAACACCTTTCATTGATCTAAATTTTTGATCTTTTAGCCCATTTTATATGTTCAGGCAAAGGAATTTCAAAATTAATTGTATGATTAGCCTTTCCCTTAATGAAGAATTCCTATGGTAATTTGATTTTCAAATCCATTATCATCTCCTCCAAAAATCCACATTATAAAAAAATTCCCTATTTATCTATCAACGCTTAGCTTGCCTAACATATATCTTTAATAGTAATTACATCTTAAAAATAGACCCACCATTTATCTCTAAGTTTAGCTGTAGGCATAAATTTAAGCTTGCATTCAATGAGTGGAGCTTAATTTTTTTATTCTGCAATTTTTTTAATCTTTTTTAATTTCATCCTTCTCTAAACCTAATCTTTGCAATAATTCTTTATCGTATTCGATAAAATCACCTAATTGATCATTATAATATGGGTATTGAACAGTTAAATCATTTATCGCAAGGTTTCTATAATTCTTTTTGACTCTTATATTTCCCAACTCTATTTGTGGAGGATTTTTCAACATATTAATTAGCTTTTCAGATGTTATATTTCCTTCAAAATCTTCGTGATACGGTTTTAAAGATCTATTTCCTATTGAAAAACCCGGAGGATTCCTATCTAAAAACCGAACAAAAGCTGAAGTATCAGCAATATAGCAATCATTATAATACATACTTTCACCAAGCATTGCTGTCGTTACAATAACTTTATAAATATTTTTAGGATGCCATTCTTCTTCTAGTTTCAATTCTTCTCTTACAATGTTTATATTCTCCACGTAATAATCAACAATACGATTTAGTTGCTCGACAGCACTTCTTTCTTTATGGCTTTTATTTATCTTTTCCGTTTCCCTTTGTATTATCTTTATTAAGAAATTATAATATTCCCTAATAGTTAGTGGTTGACCAAAGGCTTTTAATTCTACAAAGAACAAATCATTGTCAATAGTAAAAACTACATCACATTCATATGTTTCACCATTAACAATTCTCTTTAGTCTTTTCGCGCCAATATCTAGCTTGTTTAGTTTATTTAATATGTATTCTTCTAATCCAGTACCCTTAAAAGAAATATCCACTTTCTTCTTATTTAACAGAGATATCAATGACATTGAAGGATCTATATGTGATGCCACAGAAGGAATAATAATCAAACTGTCATTATGAACGACAAAAGGACAATCTAACAAATCTTTTGCATCTTGATTAAATTTGAAGTTATTGATGATTTTAAGAGCACTGGCTTGAGATACTCCCTTTGAAACAAATAAGTTTATCCAGTAAGTTTCAGTTTTCATAATAGTCCAATTATTTAAGTTTAATGGTTTAACTACTTTTGACTCGAATCTTTCCTTTAAATAATTTTCAGCCTCAATTTGAATTACAACGTAAGCTCTAATCCATTCTGCGAGTGACACACCTAAAAGCCTTATATTTAGATCATGAGTGTGTAGAAATTCTCCTATCGCAATACAATAATATGCTTCATTCTCGCAAAGATAATGAGCTGGAGGTAATTTCTTTGCATTTTGATCAATTTTACGTTCCAATTCTGTTTTATCGGCTAAATTAAAATCCGTATACCATTTACTTCTTTGATCCTTAAATCTCACTTTTGAGATTTCTTGTGCATGTAAAAAATCTTCATTCTTGGGCTGGATGTGAATTTTCTTATTATCTATATCAAAATCTGTACCGATAAAACGCCATTTTTGTTCAATGTTCAAAAGAGACGACCACAAATCAAATAGTTCAATATGCTCTCTTGCGACTCTTATGTGACTCATGCGCATAGTTTCAAGTTTTCCTATATTACCTTTTCCACCTCCCATAGACTTCAGTAAACTCCCCGCAAACTCTGCAATACTATCAGCTATACCTAATACACGATTTATATCTTTTTGAGCAGGTAATATTTTTTGTTTACCTTCATCAAACAATGAGATGACGTATGGATACACCTCTTTAATTCTATGTATAGAATTCCCATTAATATACTCAATTAGAGAACCTAACATAATCTCTAAAGAAAGAATAAATGTTATTACCTCTCTCTTCTGAGGAATTTGGTCTAATTTCCTGGATGATCTCAATTTATAAAAATCCTTAAAAATTGAATTAATTATATTAATTTTTTCTTCAAAATTATCAATTAACTTAATATCACTCTTATAAACTGCTTTAATGTTAGATATGACTTTTTTTGATATCTTTTGTCTATTATTGTAGATGTTAAAACAAACGCCTGAGACTCTAACGATTTCTAAAGTATCTTCCAGAGAATTGTTTTGCATAAATTCGTTTAAAAAAGGAATAAATTCCTTTGAATCTTTAAACAAAGCCTCAAGTTCATAATGGTTCCATATTTTCAAGTTGTTCTCTCCTTCTATATTTTTTTCAACAAATCCACTATATATATTTCTCCATTTATGTCTAGCTATAATCAAGACTTCTATCGCATGGGGTTTGTATTGTATATCTATTACAGCTTTATATTTCCGTTACCAAAACCCGCATGCAATTGGATCTTATAGACAGTCAAATCTTCTCCTTGGTTTATAATAACCCAATTAATCTCCCTTATAATAAGCAACTTTATACTTTCCTGAACTTCGCTTATGTACTTTGGGTACGAATTAATTTCTTAATGGGAACTATGACTATCCCTCATTAAATGAAAACTCCATTCCTATTAGTTTACTTCCCAATATTTAAATTTATACATACTCTTAAAGGAATCCGTTTGAGATAAGGCAATTTTCTCTGCTTTTCTTTCATCATATGAGGACATACCAGTAATACCAAACACCTCAAATATTATATCCTTGTCTTTATTGATAACGTATCCATCCGGAATAAAATTTCCATAACCTTCTATTGGCAAATAAGGCTTATAAAATGTTAGATTATCTTCACATAACCGATCATATATATTTTTTTCATGAGAACTTTCACAATATAAACCTCTACCAGATATCGGTATTAAACAGTAATTTTTTAGAGTCATACATTTATGATACTTGTCTTCTTTATACACAAAACCTGCTACCACATATTCAGGGCTATGCGGTTCTATTTTTTTCTTGTGTTCATATTCCTCCTTTTCAACATAGAAGCGATTAGTTCGCCCAAAAGCATCTTCACAATACAGAATATCTTTTTTTGTATTATCAAATAGAGTATCTTCTCCAAGCGGTATTACACTATTTACATACATGTAAACAAAATAGATATCTTTTTTTACTTTTACATTCCATATGCCTACTTGTTTATAAAACATCTCGTTTAAAGTTTTTCTTTTTCTCGATAACCTAATTCGAGCCGATATACCATAAACATGTTTAGCTAACTCATATTTATCATTAGGAACTCTATGTTTTTTTCCTAACACCATACTTTCCCACGCCATCATATTTATTCTTGTGGCTAAGCCAAAAATCGTTGATACATTTTTATTAGATCCCGTTCCTTCATGACAAATCACATTATTTCTCACATTACTGTTTCTTTCGTTATTATCCCCTAGCTGAGAAAGATGTAATTCTTTAATTCTAACAATATGTAATCCCTCTTCCTCATCGTAGCTCCAGGCCTTTTCATATGGGCTTGAACCCACAAATTGAGGATGTCGGCAACAATCCTTGGAATGTTTAAATTGTCTGGTAGAATTATATAAATACGGTGATTTTGCATTGGAAACTTTAAGCACTATCTTATCAGAACACTCACACCTTAATTCTATTTCTCCCTTTTCATTCCTAGTTTTTAAGTTTAGTAACAGAGATTCTTTTATAGGTGAATAAGGTAGTTTTGTTATGTTTCCTTTTGGTTTTTCAATTACAATAAATGATTTTTTGACCAATATATCCCTTCCTCCTATATTAAACAGACTACAATTCAATTATAGTTGAAGTTAACACAAAAATCGTTGAAGAATTTCCAAAAATCTCATATTTTAGAATTACTATTAAAAGGAGGAAAAAAGAATCGAAAAGACAGCCAGGGCAAAGGCTGCGCATAAAAAAAACCCGGAAATCGGAATTGTTTATTTACCGAAATCCAGGTCTGATTACGAATTGTTTATTTTAGTTAGACGATTTTAATACAAGCTTCGCCACGGCTTCTACATGAGCCGTCTGCGGAAACATATCAACAGGCTGAATATATTCGACGCGATAGTCCTTCGACAGCGTCTGCAAGTCTTTCGCCAGTGTGGAAGGATTGCAGGATACGTAGACGAAGCGTTTCGGTTTTACTTTTTTGATGGTATCTAAAAATGTTCTGTCACAGCCCGTTCTCGGCGGGTCGACGATGACCACGTCAGGGCGGAAGCCTTCTTTCGTCCATTTCGGGAGCCAGTGTTCGGCTGTTCCTGTGACATATGCCGCGTTTTTGATGCCGTGTTTTTTGGCGTTTTTCTTCGCATCGTCAATTGATTCTTTAATGACGTCCATGCCGCGGATCTCTTTTGCGCCGCTTGAAACCCACATGCCGATCGTACCGACGCCGCAATACGCGTCTACGACTTTTTCTTTTCCTGTCAGCTGAGCCGCTTGTTTCACTTCGTCATACAGCTTAACCGTCTGCTCAGGGTTGAGCTGGAAGAAGGCGCGGGCGCTCAGTTCAAATGACACGTCACCGAGCACTTCTTGAATGGCATGGCTTCCGGCCAGCGCTTTTGTTTTGTCACCGAAAATGACGGATGTGCGCGCGCCATTGATGTTTTGAATAATCGATTTCACTTCCGGCAGACGGTTCTGAATGGCTTTGACGATCTCGTCTTTATTCGGCAGTGTCTCTTTCGCGGTGACAAGCACGACCTGCACTTCGCCTGTTTCAAAACCGACTCTCGTCACGATGGTGCGGACATCGCCTTTTTTGGTCCGTTCGTTATAAACGGACACGTTGTGTTTTTCCAAAATACGGCGGACGATACCCGTTGTTTTGTTTGTTGCCGGATGCTGGACAATGCATTCCTTAATCGGGACGATTTTATGGGAATCAAGTCCGTATAAGCCGGCAATGATGCTGCCGCTTTGCGAGCGTCCGACTTGGAACTGGCTTTTGTTCCGGTAATTCCAAGGGTTGTCCATTCCGATCGTATCTTTAATGTTCATTTCTTCGACATTGAATCTCGTATGACGTTCCAGAGACTGAATGACGATGTCGCGTTTTTCGCGAAGCTGCTGGGTGTATGCCAGATGCTGAAGCTGACAGCCGCCGCACTGGTCGTAGACCGGGCATGGCGGCGTGACACGGTGTTCAGACGGCTTGCGGATTTTTTTGACGCGTGCTTCTGAAAATTTCGGCTGCACATTTGTCGCTTCGGCAACGACTTCTTCACCGGGCAGAGCGCCGGGAACGAAGACAACTTTTTTCTTAAAATAGCCGACGCCCTCTCCGTTAATGCCGAGACGTTTGATGGTCAGCGGAAATGTCTGTCCGATTTTCAATTCGGCAGGCGCCTTTTTTTGATGTTGATTCACGTTTTTTTCTCTCCGTTTCTATATAAAGCCTTTCTCATGGGAAAGCGGCTGATTTGAAATATCACATCTGTTCAGTATAACATGCAGCCGGCGGTTCCTTCATGTTTTTCACTGGAAGTTTCCAAAAATCCTCATCATTCAATGCTTCTCCACAAGTACAAGGACGCATAGCTTAAATACGGCGCCCATTCGCTGCTTACCTGAAGCATCAAGTCTTTTGACGGTTTATCCTCTAGGGCGAAGCGGCGTTTGACGGCGTTTTGCAGGCCGATGTCCGCCAAAGGAAACAGATTCGGGCGGCCGAGACCGAACATGAGGACGTTTTGGACGGTCCACGGGCCGATGCCTCTGATGGCGATCAGCTTTTTCATAATGTCTTCATCCGATAAATGGGTAAGTTCCGCCAGATTGAGCGCTCCTTCTGCAATCATCCGTGAAATGTCAATCGCATATTCCGCTTTTCTCATGCTGAACTGGAGCTCCCGCAAGTCCTGATACTCAAGCGCCGCGATCGTTTTCGGCTCGGGGTAGCACCAGACGCCGTCTTTTTGTTCACCGAAGGCATGGACGAACCGTTCCGTTAAGGTAAATGCGAAAGACAGGTTGAGCTGCTGGTGGATGATGCATTTCATGAGACAGTTGTAGACGTCATACTCCAAGACGAGCGGGGTTCCCGCATGCTCCTCAAAAAGCGCCGACAGATTTGTTTTTGAGAAATGATCAAGCACAGGCTGAAGCGGCTGCTCCCACTGAAAAATGTGTTTGATCCGTTCAATCATCTCCGCCCGGTCCGTTTCTCCGCTGACAAGGAAGACCGGGTCTGCGGCGGTGCCTTCCGCTTGAACCGTGATGACGGACAGTTTGCCGTCCCGTGTTCTGAGCGGCACTTTGATTGATCTTGCATGAAGATCGACCGCATTCAGCGGATCGAGCGACAGCCTTTCAAGGACTTTATCAAAATGATACGGCGGCGTGACCGAAACCGTTTCCTTCCACATATGCTCCACCCCTTTTTGTCCAAGTATATCATGAAGCGGCCGGGCGGCAATTCGTATACTTTTCTTCATAACGCCGCATGATATAATGGCAGGCGGAGGGTTGTTTATGATACATATAACCGCAATCACAACACATAATGAGATATTAGATAATATCCCCCTATCACGTACAGAACAACCGGACATCGCATGGTACTGGATTGATTTTTTCGGCGCCGAGATGCATGAAATCGAGCTGCTGCGGGATTATTTTCACTTTCATCCGCTTGCGATCGAGGATTGCTTTCAGCATATGCAGCGGCCGAAAATCGACCATTATGACGGCTACCGTTTTTATGTGCTCCACGCCTTGAACCCGGACACACTGGAAATGGAAGAGGTGGACATTTTTCAGTCCGACCGTTTCATCGTCAGCTTCCATTTGCACGAATCGCCCGGCGTCTCAAGGGTGAGAGAACGGTTTTTCGCTTCTCCGGGATTAGCCAAAAAAGGGCCCGGGCATATCACTTATATGATTATGGATCAGCTTGTCGATGAATATTTCCCCGTGCTGTACAAAATTGAAGACCGGCTGAATGAAATTGAAGACAGCAGAACCCATAAATCTTACGGCACTTTAATGAATGAAGTGTTTGAATTGCGGACTGATCTTTTGAACCTGAGGCGGACGATCATTCCGATGCGCGATTTAATGTACCGGATTTTGAGCCTTGACCATGTAAAAGAAAGCCGTGAAACAAAGGCGTATTTCAGCGATATTTATGACCACCTATTAAAACTGGCTGAGCTGATCGAGTCAAACCGTGATATGACGTCAGATTTGCGGGACAGCTATGTGACGCTGAATTCAAACCGGATGAACGCCATTATGATGACATTAACTATCGTCTCGACCATTTTTATCCCGCTGACGTTCATCGCGGGGGTTTACGGCATGAATTTCGATAACATGCCTGAGCTTCATTGGAAATACGGCTATTTTATCGTTTTGGGCGTAATGGCCGTCCTTGTGGGCGCCATGCTGTTTTGGTTCGCCCGCAAAGGCTGGTTTAATATTTTCAAGTAAGAACGGCTGCCGGCTGTTCTTTTTTTTGAGAAAACATGATAGTCTGGAAAAAAACGTAAATAGGTGTGCGCCGTTACCATCCTTTCTCACAAAATCATTTCTTCTGTCCTCCTGCTTTTCAGTGTCATGTCCATTGCCCCGCTGTATAACGGCCGTACGGTGTCTGATTACATCTTTGAGTCGCTCGGCTATTCCTCTTGGCCGGAAGATGGAGCCCATATCTCCGTCATCCCCGGGGTCCTGCTTTACTTTGCGGCGTTAATCTGGTGTGCCGCCGCGTTCAGGCGGACGCTTCCCGCAGCGGGGCTGTTTCTGATCTTTCTCAGTATGGGGGCCGCTTCCGGTATCAGTCCCGCCACTGAATATGCTGCTTTTTCCTTAAAACAGTTCGCGCCCGAAAAAGAGGCTGTCGAATATTTGAAGCACCGCAGCGAATGCAGTTATCTGGTTGAGCGAAAAAGAGCGGGCATGAGCTGCACGCTTTATATCAATCATTACGGAAAAGGGGAACAAACCATTTCTGTCACCCCGGATTTATCAGAAAACATAAAGGACGTCACATTCAAATCAAAAACATTCACTGTAAAACCCCGTTCAAAAACAATCATCAAAACCCGATTTACCGGATTTTATAAGGGGAAAGCCGCCTCAGACTCCGGATGGTCTTCCGAACCTGAACTGAAAGTGGCAATCCTGTACACAGCAGATTAACCATTTTGCATGTATAATGGTGGAAAACTTTTCATTGGAGGGACTGTCAAATGAAGATCGCCATCGTCGGACTCGGCAATATGGGCCGCCCCATCGCCGAAAATATCATGAAAGCCGGATACAGCCTGACTGTATATAACCGGACGAAAGAAAAAGCGGCTGACCTGCTGGAAAAAGGGGCCGAATATGCCGAAACGCCCCGCCAGGCAGCTGAACATGCGGATATCGTGCTGTCAATGCTGTCAGACGATGAAGCCGTAACAGACGTGACTTTCGGAGCTTGCGGCATTATTGCCGGGTTATCTGAAAACGGCATTCATATTTCGATGAGCACGATCAGTACAGCGCTGTCAGAACAGCTTTCCGCCGCACATTCGGGCAGAGGGCAGTCCTTTATCGCCGCTCCCGTCCTCGGCCGCCCCGATGCCGCTGAGAAGGCCGAACTCCGCATCATCACAGCCGGACCGGCAGAAGCGAAGAAAAAGGCCGAACCGCTGCTTAACATCCTGAGTCAGCAAGTATTTGACACTGGTGAAGAAACAAAAACGGCCAATGCCGCGAAAATCAGCGTCAATTTCTTGCTCGTTTCTATGCTGGAGGCGTTATCTGAATCATTCTTAATGATGGAGAAATACGGGTTAGAACGGAAACAATTTTTAGAAATCGCCGGCGCGCTCTTTGGCTCTCCCGTCTATCAAAATTACGGCACGATCATGGCTGATGAGAAATTTGAGCCGGCCGGTTTCAAAATGTCTTTAGGGCTCAAGGATACCAATCTGGCGCTCGCCGCCGCTGAACAGGTTTCCGCAAAACTCCCTCTTGCCGAGCTGGCCAAGAGCCATTTTGAAAGCGGGATCGCACAAGGCTTCGGGGATCTGGATTGGGCTGCACTGATTAAAAGCTTAAAATAACAAAATAACACCTCTCCATTACCAGGAGAGGTGTTTTCTACAGGCGCGGCAGCTTCATTTCTTTCTCAAACATCAGGTCATCAATGCTTTTAAACGTGTAGCCTTCTTTTTTCAGATCGGTAATGGCATCGTCCAGAGCTTCTGAATTGTCCTTTGAAACGGTGTGAAGAAGGTAGATCGCGCCGGGATGCGCCTGCTTTATCATGTGATCATAGGCGTATTGTTTCCCTTTTTGCTCGTTAACCTTCCAGTCGACAAATGCGACGGACCAGAAAACGGTTTGGTAGCCGAGGCGTTTCGTTTCTTTCAGGACATATTCGCTGAATACGCCGCGCGGCGGACGGAGATACAGGTTGTCCCGCTTTCCGGTAATGTTGTACACAGCTTCCGTGACGGAATCGAGTTCGTCTTGAATCTGATCGCCCGTTTTTGTCGTCAGATCAGGATGATGAAAAGAATGATTGCCGATGATATGGCCTTCCTTTGACATCCGTTTAATCAAATCAGGCTGCTCTTTCACAAAATGACCCGTGACAAAAAAAGTGCCCGTGACGTGATGTTTTTTTAACACATCAAGCACTTTCGGGGTGTACCCATTTTCATATCCGTTATCAAACGTTAAATAGATGGTCTTTTCTTTCGTATTGCCTAAATAAAAGGCATCATATTTTTTGACCAGATTGTCCAGCTGTCTGCCGGCATCCGGCGGCTGATGATTGACGCTGCGTTTAAAGCCCCAGTTTATCCGTTCATTCGGAACGGCCTCTGCGCTGTTGATGCCTCCCGCAAGTAAAACGGCCATGCAGCAAATTGAACAAAACCATTTCATGACCAGCACTCCTTCTGCATTTTTCCTTATTTTGCAGTAGGCCCTGCCCTTTTATACAGCCGCATTATGGAAAAAGAAAAACCCCGGCATCCGCCGGGGTTTATTCCCAATCCTTTTTAAAGCGTTCGTATTTTGCTTCCAGATCATCAAGCATGCCGATGAGCCGGTCTATATCTTCAACGTCCGTTGATTCAGGGTCTAATGAATCAATGACATTCATAAACATATCGAGTCTGTTCTTCAGGTAATCGAGCTGCTGATCTTTGCTGTTTACTGCATTCCCCATACTTCCACTCCATTCATTTTTTATAATGGTAGCGTATTTTTTGCCGTTTTTCAATGGTTCCGCTACTTGCGATCTTGGCAGATCAGGTCTAAAATTAACAGTTGGCAGACGTTAGTATGCCCCATTTATAAAGGAGTTAGATAGTCATGACACAAAACACAACACTGCGTCCGATCACACCGGAGTACGATCCTTGGGAAGCGTACATGGATGTCGACCAGTATGGAGATATGAAACTGACGAACGTTGAATTCACAACGACGACTTTGTGCAATATGAGATGCGAGCACTGCGCCGTCGGGTACACGCTCCAGCCGAAAGACCCGAATGCGCTGCCGATCGACCTTTTATTAAAGCGGCTTGATGAAATTCCTCTGTTACGCTCTATCAGCATTACGGGCGGCGAACCGATGCTTTCGCTGAAATCGGTAAAGGAATACGTCGTCCCGCTTTTAAAATATGCGCATGAACGCGGCGTGCGCACACAGATCAATTCAAACCTGACGCTTGATATCGGGCGCTACGAACGGATTATTCCCTATTTGGACGTTCTTCACATTTCTCACAACTGGGGAACGGTCGAGGACTTTGCCGATATCGGATTTGCGATGATGGAGAAGAAACCGACATTTGAACAGCGGGCGCGCTATTTTGACAAAATGATTGAAAACAGCCGCACGCTGGTCGAAGCAGGTGTAATGGTTTCAGCGGAAACGATGCTCAACAAACGGACACTGCCGCATATCGAACATATTCACCGGCAGATTACCGAAGAAATGAAATGCCAGCGGCACGAAGTCCATCCGATGTATCCGAGTGATTTCGCCAGCGCGCTTGAATCACTCAGCCTGACGGACATGAGACAGGCTATTCATCATCTGCTCGACATTCGAGATGAAGAGACATGGATGCTGTTCGGTACGCTCCCGTTTTACGCATGCAGTCCTGATGAAGAAGACCAGAAGCTTCTCCGCCGCCTGCGGGAAGCGAAAAACGTTACGGTGCGAAACGACCCTGACGGCCGCTCCCGCCTGAATGTCAACATTTTTGACGGAAATATCATTGTCACGGATTTCGGCGATACACCGCCGCTCGGCAATATTAAAACAGACAGCCTTCCCGAAGCATATGACAAGTGGAGACAGACGAAGCTGAGCAAAGAGCTGAACTGCCGCTGCACAAACGTCCGGTGCCTCGGCCCGAACGTCCTTGTCAAAAACAGTTATTATCAGGACACGGATTTTTCATTACGAAAAGCCAGAGGTTAACAGAAGATGGAAACGACAATTACGGACATTTTGAAAAGCAAAGTGGTTGAGATCATCATCGTCGCTCTCGTGCTTTACGCCGGTGTATATCTGATCAACCGCTTTGTCCAGGTGTTATTTAAACGCACGGATTTCTTAGAGGAACGGAAAGGGAAGACGATTGAGAGCCTCGTCCGGTCCATCACCCAGTATACGGCGACGATCGGTTTTATCTTTTACGTCATTTCTTTATTTGTTCATGATTTCGGCCGAATTTTAGCCGGGGCGGGCGTTGCCGGTATCGTTATCGGTTTCGGCGCCCAGTCGTTAATCAAGGACATTTTGGCCGGTATCTTTTTAATATATGAACGCCAGCTGCATAAAGGCGATTACGTGACGATTAACAATCTGTTCAACGGCACAGTGGAAGAAATCGGACTCCGTTCCCTCCAGATCCGTGAGTGGACCGGCAAGCTGCTTACCATATCTAACGGTGAGGTCAGACAGCTTCAAAACTATAACATTGATTATATGCGGATCACCGAGTCCGTCGTGATCAGTTACAAGGAAGATCCCGAGCGGGTATATGCCGTCTTAGAAAAAGCCTGCGACATGCTCAATGATGAGCTTCGCGATTCATTGAAACGGGATGAATTTCTCAATGCGACTGAGCCGTTTCAAGTGCATGGAATTATGAGTCTGAACAAATTAACCAGAGGCATTGAATTTACCGTCAAAGGCATGGTTCAAGACACAGAATACTTCTCGGCGAGCCTTGCGGTGAGACGCGTTCTTGCCCGGGAGCTGTACAACAACAATGTTCAATTGCTTGAGGAAATGTATCACACACAAAAAAGCTGATTCCCGAACCGGAATCAGCTTTTTTTATTTATCTCGGCTGCGCTGTCGTTTGAAAACCGAATGTGACATGATCCTGCACCGGAATCCAAGCCCCGATTCCTTGCGAAGTCACATTTTTGACGACAAGTTTCCGCTTGCTGCCTTTCAGCACCAAATACACTTCACCGTATGTTACTTTTCCTTTTTCATTAACGGCCGGAGCGTAGGCGTGCAGGTAGCCGAGCCGCTGCGGAGAAATTTTGTAGGTTTGATCGCGTTTTGTGCCTGCGCCGATAACCGTTTCAAACGCGAGCGGCAGTTTTGTTTTCTTCATCGCTTTTTGCATCATCATGCTTTTTACGTCTTCTGCGTTCGGCACCTTCGCTGTGAGCCCGCCTTTGATTTTGTATTGCTGTTCTTGGGCGTATGAGATAACCGCGGTTTGCTGCCCGCCCCGGTTATCCGCTCTGTTTGTGTTGATTTTTTTATATTCCCAGTTGGCGACCGTTTCGTTCGATTGATAGCCGAGCGCCCATTTCCCGAGAAATATTGTCGCCCGGTATCCGATGGCAAGCGGTGAACCGGAAACCGAGGATTCATTCAGCATTTTAATCAGATGCGGATTTTCGATGTTGATCTCTGATGTATCTAACAATTCCTTTGCCAGTTTGCTCGGCTGAAGCATCGGCTGGTCCTGTGAAGAATTCGGATACGTATTTTCCTTTGAAATGCTTACGACAGAGTTGGGAACTTTAAACGGTTTTTTTGCACCGGCAGACGGCGTTGCGAAAAAACTAAAGGATAACAGCAGAATCAGTGTGGCATGAAACAGCTTTCTCATCATATCACTCTTTCTATAGCATTTTCCTTTAGTCTTTTCCTCCGCAATCGTTGTTATCCGCATTTTTTACAGGTTAAAGCAGGAAAAAACCGATCGCCATGATGACATAAGCGGCAAGGAGCGTAGCCCCTTCAAACCAGTTCGAATCACCGTCATTTGAAATCATCGTCATCAAAAGGACGGATGATATCATCGCGACAAGTTCGGGTAATGTGAATACAAGCGGCATATTGACCGGAAAAAAGATGGAACAGATCACAAGAACCGGGGCCACAAACATGGCGATCTGCAAAGTCGAGCCTACCGCAATTTCAACGGCGACATCCATCTTGTCTTTGTACGCCATAATAATCGCCGACGCATGCTCTGCGGCATTTCCGACGATTGCGACGATAATCACTCCGATAAACAGCTCGCTCCAGCCGAACTGTTCAGCCACCGCATGAAACGTATGGACAAGGTTTTCAGATATGTAGGCGACGATAATGGTTGAAATAAATAAGACGGCTGTCGCTCTTTTCCCCGACCACTCAGGCTGCTCCTCTTCTTCCTTTGCCTCCGGCTGGTTCGGCTGATAAACACCGCGATGGGTGACGAGCTTGAAATAAAGAGCTGCCACGTACAGAAGGATCATGATGATGCTGATGCCGACACTCAAATCAAGCTTGTTTTTTTCCCCCATATCCATGGAAAACACTTCGGGAATGACAAAAGCTACGATAATGGCAAAAATCAGCAGGCCAGAATTATGACGGGCATCATGAATATTGAATTCCTGCCGCTTGTATTTCAAACCGCCGATAAAAAACGACAATCCCGCGACGAGCAGAAGATTGCCGAGCACCGAACCGGTCAATGAAGCAAGCACGATGCCCGTCAGCCCTTCTTTTAAGGCAAAAAGCGATATAATCAGCTCTACCGCATTGCCGAACGTGGCATTCAGCAGACCGCCGATCCGCGGTCCCGCGATAATGGCAAGAGATTCGGTCGCTCTCCCCATATAACTTGCAAGCGCAATAATCGTCAAGCAATAAATAATAAACAAAACCGCTGACGGCCAGTGCATCAGGCCGCCGATGACTGAAAGCGGCACTCCCGCCGCAGCCGTAAAGAAAAAAATCCGATTCATATCTGCCTGGCTCCTTTTTTCGAATGAGTCTTTTTATATCCTTCTCAAAAACTCCCTCAATTACACTTCCGCGGCAGCCCGAATTGGCATTTTCAGGTTGCCGGACGCGACAAATCCGTGTACGATCAAGAAAGATACTGAAGAAGGAGAAATACGCGATGTCACGACTGTACTTCTTTATTTTGGTTCTGCTTGTTTCCATCTCCGGATTTTCCCAAGGCATGCTTCTGCCGGTGATCTCCGTCATTTTTGAAACGAACGGAGAATCCGCAGCCATAAACGGACTTCACGCAACCGGCCTTTATATCGGTGTGCTTCTGGCGTCGCCGTTTATGGAGGCCCCGCTGCGCAAGCTCGGATTCAAACCTCTGATGGTCATGGGCGGATTTCTTGTTATCATCAGCTTATTCAGTTTTATTTGGCTTCAATCCATATGGTTATGGTTTTTTCTGCGGCTGCTTATCGGAATCGGGGATCATATGCTGCATTTTTCAACCCAAACGTGGGTGACGTCAAAGTCAACGCCCCGAAACAGAGGAAGAAACATTTCGCTGTACGGACTGTCCTTCGGGCTTGGATTCGCTGTCGGCCCGTTCATGGTCCCTCTTGTGAAAACAAGTCCTTCCCTTCCGTTTATCGTATCCGGCTGTATCAGTCTTGCCGCCTGGCTGTTTGTGTTTGTCTTACGTAACGAGTACCCGGCGCAAGGTCCGGATGAAACATCCGGGGATAACAGCGCAAAACGGTTTTACCGCGCTCTTCTTTTCGGCTGGGTCGCTTTTCTCCCGGCTTTCGGGTACGGTTTTTTAGAAACGGCGCTGAACGGAAGCTTTCCCGTGTACGCCCTGCGTTTAGGCATATCCGTTGATGCCGTCGCGCTGATATTGCCCGCTTTTGCTATCGGAAGTATTGTATTCCAGTTCCCTCTCGGTTTATTAAGCGATCGATTCGGGAGAAAACGTGTCCTGCTCGTCATCTTATTAACGGGTGCCCTTTGCTTTTTGACGGCCGGACTGTTTCCGTCGCCTTCTGTCATCGGCTGCTGCTTTTTCACGGCGGGAATGGCGGTCGGCAGTATGTTTTCCCTCGGCATCAGCTATATGAGCGACCTGCTGCCGTCCCATCTGCTGCCGGCGGGCAATCTGCTCTGCGGCATTTCCTTCAGCCTCGGCAGCATGATCGGCCCGGTGGCGGGCGGCTGGTATATGCAGCGGTTTGAAAGCGCCAACTTGTTTTACTTTATTACGGTGATTCTGGTCTGTATTTGGCTTGCGCTCGTCTTCGGGAAAACAAAGCATAGTCCCGCATCCGAATCCCATTCTTTTCCGGCCTCATAAAAAAGCCGCCTGATCTGAGTCAGGCGGCTTCTTTCTAGTGGTATCCGTTCTGCCCGTTAGCGCTTCCGCTTGTTTTATTCTTCGGGCCGTTTTTGGAGTTTTGTTTATTATGGCTTCCGCCTTTTTTCGTATGCTTGGTCATAATCGATTCCCCTCCGTTTTTCAGCTTGAACGTCATCCGTTCCTCTATAGCTTGCTCCCGCGGTACGGATTTTCATCAGGAAGCTTTTTACGTTTATGTAAAAGCGCGTTGATTTCTCCTCCTAAAATCAGCAGTGTTCCCGTAAGATAAAACCAGATCATAAGGACGATAATTCCCCCGATGCTCCCGTATGTGGCGCTGTAGTTGGCAAAGGTGCCGACGTAAAATGAGAACAGCATACTGACGATAATCCAGCCGGCTGCCGCGAATACGGCTCCCGGCAGCACAAAACGGAGGGAAAGCCTTTTATTCGGCGCGAAAATGTAAAGCGCGGTAAACACGATTAACAGGATAAGCGGACTGATACCCCAGCGGACAACCGACCACACCTGCAAAAACAGGCCGGAGGCGCCGATAAAATCTGCGGCCAGCATTCCGATTTCTCTGCCGAACACCGGCAGAAGCAATGCGATTAAAATCGTAACCACCATCGCGATGGTTAAAAAAATTGAGGTCAGGCGAATGATGATAAATGAGCGGTTTTCCTCGACTTCGTAGGCATGGTTAAATGCTCTGACAATCGCGTTCATACCATTCGAAGCCGACCAGATGACGGCGATAATCCCGAATGACAAAAGCCCGCCGCTGCGCTTGTTCAGTGTTTGCTCCGTAATGGATTTCACCATGGACATGGCGCTGTCGGGCGCGTATTGATCGACCGCCCCGAGCACGTCTTCTGCCGATATGGGAAGATAGGCGGTGAGCGTCAGCATGAAAATCATCAACGGAAACAATGACAGCAGGAAAAAATACGCCAGCTCCGCCGATTTACTTTGTCCTTCATGCAGAGAAAACCTTGCAAACAGCTCCTTTATAAAACTCATGACATCCCACCTCAATGATCGTTTTTCGAAAAATGCTCCTTCGTTTCTTTTAACAGGTCAATGACCTGCGGCGTCGTCTGCTTCAGCTTGGTGATCTGCCCGTTTAAAAAACTCAGATCTTCCGATACGGTATTGGCGAAGATTTTCACTTGATCCATTTTTGCGGAAGCCTGCTGCTTCAGGGCTTCAGGATGTTTCCGGTAAAATGCCGCACGCCGCCTGCACGCGTCCATGTTCCGGAAACATGCCTCTCTCGTCGGCTTATGTAATAAGGACAGTGCTCCGCCGGCGGCAGCGCCGATCAGAATCGCTTTTGCCATGATGCGTGTCTGCTTCATCGGTCAATCCCCCTTATAAATGATGGTCTTTCTTTATTGTCTCCAGCAAATGACGGCACCCGGATTCGACCAAAGCGTACACCTCGCTGAAATTCCCGGTATAATACGGATCGGGCACGTCCGCAAGGTCCGACTCCGGTACATAATCAAGCAGCCTTGCAATACGCGGCGCCGCTTTTTTATAACCGGCCATGCTGCGAAGATGACCGATATTTTCTGCATCCATCGCAATGACGTAATCAAAATCGGTCAGGTCAGACTCACGCACCTGCCTCGCCGTGATGCCGCTTGCGCTGATCCCTTTCTTCTTCAGGATCTCCTTTGTCCCTTCATGCGGCGGATTTCCCGCATGCCAGGCGCCGATTCCCGCTGAATCAATGTTAATCTGCCCGTTCAGCCCGTTTTTCTTCACCATATCAGAAAATACCGCCTCTGCCATAGGCGACCGGCAAATATTTCCCAGACAGACAAACAGCACTTGTATCATATCGATAACCTCCCTATTCTTTCCCCGCATTTTGAGGATCAAAAACCTTATCATCATCTTAGCAACTTTTCTGCGGCTGTGGAAATAAGCTTTTATTCTAAATGAATTCTGTTAGAATAAAGGATACGAAAAAGGTCATGAAAGGATGCATGAATTTGCCGAGCCAACAAACAGAAACGTTAAACAAAATGATTGAAGACATTTCGCAAAAGCTCAACATGCTCAATGTCGGCGTCATCAGAGCGGAAGATTTCAGTGATGAAAAAATAGAAGATCTTACATACCTTCATCAAATGGTCATGAAAAAAGCATCATTCAGCCCGAGTGAAATGCAGGCCATTGCCGAGGAGCTCGCCTCTCTCAGAAAATAAACCCATGTCAGACCTGCCGAAAAACGGCAGGTCTTTTTTTGATTTAAAAAAGCAAAAAAAGTTCATCGGTTTGACACATATAAAAAGAAGGAGTATAGTAACTGTGAACTTGGTAGAACGATATACTAAATGAGCGGGCCGCTTATCTTTTTTTATTTAGTAGAACGATATACTCGTTGTGATCTCAGCGTTATTCAAGTTTGTTTTGCAACCGTTTTATCAAACAGTTTTCAAAGAAAGGCAGTGGTTCAATAAAGGGGAATGGTGCTGTTCTTTTATCAATTTAAAAAATAATTTAATTCTTTATTAACCGCATTAGGGGATGTCATCATGAAAAACATATACACCAAAATGGCAGCGGGTCTTTATATTAACTATTTCCTGCTGGGCATGATCAATATTATTATCGCATCCAATATGGAGGCATTATCAAAACAGCTTCATACATCCGCAGCCGGGGTCAGCTATTTGGTCTCCGCCATCGGGATCGGGAAGCTGATTTCGCTTCTGTTTGCCGGGAAGCTTTCGGATACATTCGGGAGACGGCCGTTTATCGTGTCGGGCGCCTTTCTGTATCTGATTTTCCTAATCGGAATTCCGCTTTCGACAAACTACACGGCCGCGTTTATCTTCGCCATTTTCGCCGGGATCGCCAATTCCTTTTTGGATTCCGGGACATATCCGGCGCTTATTGAAGGATTTCCGAAAAACGCAAGCTCTGCAACCGTGTTAATCAAAGCGTTTGTATCCATCGGCGCGACGGTGCTTCCGTTTTTTATCGCGTTTATTGCGGACAGGCATTTGTTTTACGGCTGGACGTTTTTCGTACCGGGCATTATTTTCTTCCTGAACGGCTTTTTCCTGTTAAAAGTTCCGTTTCCGAATCATAAGCAAAAAGAAGACGGCGGCCGGACGGAAGCCTCTCCGTCTGATGGCGCGTTCACATCACAGCCGTCGATATGGCGTGAAGGCCTTGCGATCATTCTGTTAGGCTTTTCATCTACGGCGCTGTTTATGCTCGTTCAAGTATGGCTTCCTAAGTTCGGGCAAACCGTTTTGGGCATGCCTGAGGTGCAGGCCGTCAAATTGTTGAGCTATTACAGCATCGGGGCGCTTGTATCCGTATTATTGCTGGCTGTGCTGTTAAACAGAGTGATTCAGCCGATTACGGTAATGGTGCTGTACCCTGTGATCGCGGCAATCGCGCTGCTTGCTCTGATTTTCATTCATCAGCCGGCCGTATCAGTCATCAGCTCCTTTGTCATCGGACTTTCAACTGCGGGCATTCTGCAATTGGCGATGACGGTTATGGCTGTTTTATTCCCTAAAAATAAAGGTACGATCACATCTTTTGTTAATATAGCATCAAGCTTATCTTTTATTGTCATTCCGCTTGTAACGGGAGCGATATCCAAAGCGGCCGGCCTGACGCCTGTTTTTCTGCTTGATATCGGAATTGCGGCCGTCAGCGCCCTTCTCGCATTGTTTATCGGAATCCGCTTTAAGCAAGTGATGAAAGCCTGACTATTTTTTAAGGGAGAGGATTTATCATGCAATCTATCACGATCAGAAACACGGTCATCGGCGAAGGGCTTCCGAAGATCATTGTGCCGCTGATGGCGGCCGGAGAGAAAGAACTGCTCGAAGAAATGGAAGCCGTCAACAGGCTTTGCCCGGATATCATTGAGTGGCGGGCGGATGTGTACGAGCATGTTGACAGCCTGGACGCCGTAAAAGGCATGCTTGAAAAGCTGCGGAAAGCCGCAGGCGCAACACCGCTGCTTTTCACATTCAGAACCCATAAAGAAGGCGGAAATAAAGTTATTGATGACCGCTTTTACATTGAATTGCTTAAAACCGCCATCGAAACAAAACATATTGACCTTGCAGACGTTGAGTTGTTTACGGGAGAAGCGGAAGTCAAATCAATTGTGAAAACCGCTGAAGATAACGGCGTATATGTCGTCATGTCCAATCATGATTTTCATCAGACACCGAAAAAAGAAGAAATCATTTCCCGGCTGCGGAACATGCAGGCGTACGGCGCGCACATTCCGAAAATCGCGGTGATGCCGCAAAGCACTGAAGATGTTTTCGTCTTATTGGATGCCACTCACACGATGAAAACACAATACGCAGACCGGCCGATCATCACGATGTCAATGGCGGGGACAGGCCTGATCAGCCGCCTGGCCGGCGAAGTCTTCGGCTCAGCGTGCACGTTCGGAGCGGGCAAAGAAGCATCAGCGCCCGGACAGATTCCCGTTGAAGAATTGCGCAGCGTACTCAGCATTTTAAATAAACATATGTAATCAGCGTTTTTCTGCCCTCAAAGCGGGATGAAAAACAAATGAATGGACTAACGGAGGAATACATCATGAAGAAAGATTTAGGACGGATTAACGGAAAAACTCAGCTTATCGGATTATTCGCGACACCGATCGGACACTCTTTATCTCCGGCGATGCACAACCTGGCGTTTAAAAAATTAGGATTGAACTACGCTTACCTCGCGTTTGAAGTTGGCAATGAACAGCTGGAAGATGTGGTAACGGGAATGCGCGCCTTAAACGTCAGAGGATTCAATGTCTCGATGCCGAACAAGATGAACATTCTCCCTTACCTCGATGAACTCGCGGATTCAGCGAAATTCACCGGCGCGGTGAATACAGTCGTTAATGAAAACGGCAGACTGATCGGACACTCGACTGACGGTATGGGATACGTCCGCAACTTAAAAGAACACGGCATCGATATCACAGGCAAAAAAATGACGCTGGTCGGTTCCGGCGGGGCCGCCACTCCGATAGCGATTCAATCCGCATTGGAAGGCCTCGGAGAAATCTCTATTTTCGCCCGTAATGACGCGTTTTTCGAAAAAGCGGAAGAAAACGTCCGCATTATCAATGAAGAAATGAAGGGATCTTCTTGCAAAGCGAAAGTCTTCCCGCTCGAAGATCAAGATGCGCTGCGTGCTGAAATCGCTTCAAGCGATATTTTCACAAACGGAACAGGTGTCGGCATGAAACCGCTTGAAGGCTTGAGCGTCATTGAAGATACATCCATGCTCCGTCCTGATTTGATTGTGACAGACGTCGTTTACAACCCCGTTACGTCGAAATTGCTTGAACAAGCTCAAGCGGCCGGCTGCAGCACCATTAACGGCCTCGGCATGATGCTTTGGCAGGGCGCCATGGCGTTTGAATATTGGACAGGCCGTGAAATGCCGGTTCAGTATATTAAAGAGCAAATGTTTGAATAACCTATTGTAATAGAAGCGCCGAAGGACAATCCGTCTTCCGGCGCTTTGTCATTTTCTCCCCTCTCTCTTTCTTCTCATGCGCCAAAACGCTTATAATGGATGTAACGAATAAAAACCAAGTGAGGAATGCGACGTATGAAACAGCAAAAAAAACGCCGGGTGACATTGCAGCAGGTCGCTGAACATGCCGGCGTCTCAACATCCACCGCTTCATTAATCGTCCGCAACAATCCGCGAATTTCCGAAGCGACCCGTGAGAAAGTGCTGCAATCCATGCGGGAGCTGGGGTACGTATATGATCGGGTCGCCGCGAATTTACGATCACAGACGTCCACAACGGTAGGATTGATTATTACTGACATTTCCAATACGTTTTTCTCAGAGTTTCTGATCGGCGTTCAGAATACGCTTGAGGAAGTCGGATTAACGGTGCTGTTAGGCACGACATTTGATTCCGTCGCCAAGCAGGAGCAGCTGATCTCGACCATGCTGGAGCACAGGGTCGGCGGATTGATTTTGTGTCCGGTTTCAGGTACAGCTGAGGAAACCCTTTCCCGCCTTGAGCAGCTTGACATTCCGGTCGTGCTCGCCGTCAGGGAGATTGCCGATGCAGATTGTGATTTTGTCGGAGCCGATTATGAGGAAGGCACCTATAAGGCAGTGCGTCATTTCATTGAGAAAGGCCATCAGGAGATTGCGTTTCTGGGCGGCGTGAAGCACTCATCAACATGGACGAAGCGTATGAAAGGGTTTAAAAAAGCGCTCCGTGAAGCGGATCTGGAAGTGAAAAATGAATATGTCATTGACAGCGCGCCGACCCGCGAAGCAGGCTGTGAAGCCGTGACGGAGCTCCTCCGCCGGTCTGAGCGCCCGACCGCAATTTTCTGCTTCAGTGATTTGGTCGCGTTCGGCGTCATGCAAGGGATCAGAAAAGCCGGGCTCGTTCCGGGCGAAGATATTGACATTATCGGCTTTGATAACGTGCCGGAAGCTGAAATTTCTTATCCCCCGCTTACAACCGTTTCTTCCTTTCCGCGGCAGTCGGGAAAAGAAGCGGCTCAATTGCTGCATCATAAAATCACCAGCTCCCAGCACAAAAAACAACGCATTATTCTGGCGCCTGAGCTGGTCATCCGGGAATCTTCACAAAAAAAGCGGAACGCCTGATACGGCGCTCCGCTTTTATATTACGCAAGCAGTTTTAATGATTCGCGGTTGAATGCCGGAATGTCATCCGGTGTGCGGCTTGTAACCAGCTGGTTCTGGCAGACGACGACTTCTTCATCCACAACATTCGCGCCCGCGTTTTCCATGTCGATTCGGATTGAAGTAAACCCTGTCGCTTTGCGCCCGTCCAATGCTTTCGCGTTGATGAGAAGCTGAGGTCCGTGGCAGATGGCGAACACCGGTTTTTTATCATCCATGAACGCTTTGGCAAATTGGATGAAACGGTCATCCGCACGCAGCATGTCAGGAGAGAATCCGCCCGGGATCAGCAATGCGTCAAAGTCTTTCGGATTCACATCATCGATGGACGCGTCCACTTTCACTTCCGCTTCCCCTTGTTTGCCTTTGACTGTCTTTCCTTTTTCCTGTTCAATTACGGTTAATTCATGACCCGCATCTTTAAAAGCTTTCGCAGGTTCAGTATACTCGACATCCTCAAAATAATCCGTTAATACAACTGCAATTTTTTTACCCATAGTTACTACCTCCTGCTTGATGAAGTCTACATAAATCCATGTACCCCAGCCACACTAACATCAAACATAAGTAACGCGTTTGCCGCTCATCCGTTTTACATAGGTCATTATCCTCATTTTTCATCTTTTTACAAGAATCATCATGAAATCTATATGAACTTTCACAAAATATTCTTACAATGGTACTGCATGACAAAATTTGTTGAAAGGTGGAGAACAGGTGAGAATACAGAAAAGACGATGCAGCGTCAATATGACACTCCGTATTCTGCTGCCCCTAGTTATGATACTTAGTCTAATCCTCCCAACATCACCCATTAAAGCAGAAGAAAACAAATCCTCCAGTGTGAATCTCAGCATTTTAGCCACAACTGACGTTCACGCTAACATGATGGACTACGATTACTACAGCGACAAACCGACAACGGAATTCGGGCTGGCCAGAACGGCTCAGCTTATTGAGAAGCACAGGCGCGAAAATCCGAATACGCTGCTTGTCGATAACGGAGACCTGATTCAGGGGAATCCCCTCGGAGAATACGCCGTAAAATATGAGAAAAATGATATCATTTCAGGCGCAAAGACCCATCCGATCATTGAAGTGATGAACAGTCTGCATTATGACGCAGGAACACTCGGCAATCATGAATTTAATTACGGGCTTGAATTTCTGGACGGGACAATCAAAGGCGCTGATTATCCGATCGTTAACGCCAATGTGAAAACATTAAGCGGCGAAAACCGTTATACGCCTTATGTCATAAAAGACAAAACCGTCACGGATCAAAACGGCGGCAAGCATCAGATAAAAGTCGGCTACATCGGCTTTGTTCCTCCCCAAATTATGACGTGGGATAAGAAAAATCTCGAAGGCCGCGTTCAGGTCGAGGACATTGTGGAATCCGCAAAGAAAACCGTTCCGAAAATGAAAGCTGAAGGAGCCGATATCGTCATCGCACTCGCCCACAGCGGCATCGAAAAAAAAGCGCAGTCTTCCGGAGCGGAAAACGCCGTTTTTGACCTGGCAACGAAAGTCGGCGGAATTGACGCGATCGTATCCGGCCATCAGCACGGGCTTTTCCCTGATGCCGAATACAAAGGCGCTGATCAATTCGACGTCGATAAAGGCACGATTAACGGCATCCCCGTTGTTATGTCAAGCAGCTGGGGCAAATATGCGGGCGTCATCGACCTCCGGCTTGAAAAAACAGACAGCGCGTGGCATGTGGAAGATGCAAAAGGCAGCATCGAGCCGATTGCCGGCAATGTGACGTCGGAAAACGAAACCGTCGTCAATACCGTCAAAAAAGCGCACGAAGGCACTTTGAAATACATCAGAGAACCCGTCGGCCAGACAAAAGCCGATATCAACAGTTTCTTCGCCCAAGTCAAAGATGATCCGTCCATTCAAATCGTAACGGATGCGCAAAAATGGTACGCCGAAAATAAGATGAAGGATACGGAATACAAAGATCTGCCAATCCTCTCGGCGGGCGCTCCGTTTAAAGCCGGCGGGCGGAACGGCTCAAATTACTATACAAACATTTCCGCTGGCGACCTCGCCATCAAAAACATCGGCGATTTGTACCTGTATGACAACACGGTTCAGATCGTCAAGCTGAACGGAAGCGAAGTGAAAGACTGGCTCGAAATGTCCGCGGGGCAATTTAATCAGATCGATCAGGCAAAAGGCGGCAGCCAAGCGCTTTTAAATGACGCCTACCGCTCATACAATTTTGATGTCATTGACGGTGTCACCTATCAGGTCGATGTCACAAAACCGGCGAAATACAACGAAAACGGAACAGTCATTCATCCCGATGCAAGCCGGATCGTCAACCTTTCTTATCAAGGAAAGCCCGTCAGCGCCAAGCAGGAATTTCTGATCGTCACAAATAATTACCGCGCTTCAGGCGGCGGAGGATTCCCTCACTTAAGCAATGATAAAATCGTATACTCTTCTGCCGATGAGAACAGGCAGGTCTTAATGGATTACATCATCCAGCAGAAAACGATTAATCCGCAGGCTGATCATAACTGGTCCATCCTTCCGGTCAAAGGGACAAACCTGACATTTGAATCTTCCTTGGCTGCAAAGCCGTTTGCCGACCGCGCAGATGACGTCGCCTATATCGGTGAATCACAAAACGCGGGCTACGGACAGTACAAGCTCCAATTCAAAGATGATGAACCGGGCACAAAGCCGCCGAAAGATGATGCATGGAAACTCACCGTTATGCATACAAACGACACGCACGCCCACCTTGATAACGCGGCGAGGCGGATGACGAAAATCAAAGAAATCAGAAGCGAAACCGACCGCAGCATTTTACTGGATGCGGGAGACGTTTTCTCAGGCGATCTCTATTTCACAAAGTGGCAGGGGCTGGCTGATTTAAAATTGATGAACAGCATGGGCTACGACGCAATGACCTTCGGAAATCATGAGTTTGATAAAGGTCCGGGTGCTCTCGCCAGCTTCCTGAGCGGTAACGGGAGCGCGGCTGATCCGTCCGGAAAATACAATTTTCAAGCGCCTGACTTTCCGCTCGTCAGCTCAAATGTCGATGTGTCCAAAGAGTCAAAACTCAGACCATTCATGAAAAAAGCAGGCACATTTACGGCAGGGAAAAAGAAAAAAGCAGGCATCTATCCATACATTCTGCTTGATGTAAACGGAGAAAAAGTCGCCGTATTCGGCTTAACGACAGAAGATACGTCCGTCACATCAAGCCCGGGAAAAAGCATTGTCTTTCATGATGCCTTCCAATCCGCACAAGATACGGTAAAAGAAATACAGAACAAGGAACATGTCAATAAAATTATCGCCCTGACCCATATCGGGCATCAGCGTGATCTCGATCTCGCAAAAAAGGTAAAAGGCATCGACTTAATCGTCGGCGGACATACGCATACGCTTGTAGATAAAATGGAAATTGTCAAAAACGAAGAGCCGACCATCGTCGCCCAGGCAAAAGAATACGGCGAATATTTAGGCCGTGTCGATGTCGCATTTGACAAAAACGGCGTCGTCCTGCCGGAACAATCCTCTCTTCAGGCGCTGCCGGTGAACGAGCAGACGAAAGAAGACCCGGATCTGAAAAAAGAGCTTGATCCGTTTAAAAAAGAGCTCGTCTCAGTCAAAAATGAAAAAGTCGGTTCAACGAAGGTCGCACTTGACGGCCAGCGCGAGCATGTCCGCTCCAAAGAAACCAATCTCGGAAACTTCATCGCAGACGGCATGCTGCAAAAAGCGAAGGAAGCGGCCGGCGCCCAAATCGCGATCACAAACGGGGGCGGCATCCGAGCGGGCATTGATAAAGGAGACATCACACTCGGCGATGTGCTGAATGTGATGCCGTTCGGCAACACGCTTTACGTCGCGGATTTAACCGGAAAACAGATCAAACAAGCCTTGGAACAAGGGTTAAGCGGAATTGAGGCTCAAGGCGGCGCCTTCCCTCAAGTTGCCGGTTTAACATACACGTTTACACTGAATAAAAAGCCGGGACACCGCGTTCTTCAAGCTGCGGCCGTACAGGATGACGGCAGCGTAAAGCCGATTTCTGATAAGAAGACATACAGAGTCGCCACCAGTAACTTTGTCGGTGAAGGCGGAGACGGATATTCCGTCTTTAACGAAGCGTCCCATAAAGAAGACCTTGGCTTTGTCGACTATGAGGTCTTCACCGAGCAGCTTGAAAAAGCGGGAAAAGCGGTGGAACCGAAAGTTGACGGCCGCGCGCAGGAAGTGTACCTGCCGACGAAACAAAAAAACGGCTCGTGGACGCTTGAAGATGACAGCGCATTTGCCGTCTATGCCAAAAACGCTAACACGCCGATCGTGTATTACGATAAGAATGACGGCGCCAAAAAGCCGATTGATCTCAGCGTGACAAAAAAACAAATCGGCCTGTTAAAGGACAGAACATCGGATTCTTCCCTTACGATCCTGCATGACAAGTTCAGCATGAAAATGCCGATGGCAAACGCTGCTTCAGCTGATACACGATTCGGCGTGACGCCGAAAGGAAAAGTAAGCGGGGCGCTTTCAAATGTATACGACTTTACAATGAAGCAGAAAAACAAAGACATCAAAACATTCAAAGCGCCGGTAAAGCTCACCCTGCGCATTGAGAATACGAAAAAGGCGAAACAGCCGGGCATTTACCATGTAGACCGGAAAAAGAACGTCTATACAAAAACAGACAACGGTTCGGTTTCACACGATCTCGTCACGGGCTATACAAATCATTTCAGTGAATACACCATATTAAACGCAAACACGAAGAGCGCGCCGCCGACAAGCGGAGATCACGGCTCCGGAAAGCAGCCAAGCGGACAAAAACCGTCATCCGGCCCTGCGCAGGACGGAGTATCGCCGGGCGGCCTGCTTCCTGATACGGCCACAACGATGTATTCCATCCTTCTTGCCGGGTTACTCATCAGCGCGCTCGGAACCGCACTGTATCTGTATCAAAGAAGAAAAGCAAAAAAAGTGAACGAAGCATAAAAAGACCGCTTTTATCGGGCGGTTCATCCCAAGAGCTCTCCTGATCTGATTTCAGGGGAGCTTTTTATCTCGGTCCCCCTCTGAGTCGACAGCCGTACGGCCGAGTGATAAAATATGAACGTTATTCGCGAAAGACTGCATCCGCATCGTTTAACACTTCACGGCAGGGCCTCTCTTTCACACGGCGCCGCCTGTTTGGAGGACTTTTTTTGAAGATAACAGGAAACAAACAAAACCGCATGTCTTACAAGAAAAAGCTGTTTTACGTGATAACAGCGCTCTGTTTTATCAGCTCGCTCATTTTCGTCACTCACAACGCTTCTTTTTATGAGCGCCCGATTGCCAAAGTGACGAAAACAACATTGGAACATCAGTCTGACGTACAAGACATGCATAAAAACAAAGATAAGATTTTCAATCAGACGATCACTGCCAGACTTGAAAACGGCAGTCAGAAAGGACAGCTCATTCATTTGTCCAATCAGTATTCATCATCCGGAGCGAACGATCAGAAATATTCGATTGGCGATGAAGTATTCGTTTCTATTGATAAAGGGAAACCATCAAACAAAGATATATCGGGAAGCATTATAGATAAAAAACGGGATAAACAGCTTTTGCTGATCGCTTGGGTTTTCATCTTCACCTTGCTTATCGTCGGCAAAAAACAAGGCTTCTTTTCGATCGTCAGCCTGATGTTTAACGCCGTTTTACTGTCGTTTGCATTAGATTTGTACAGGAAGCATCCTAATATAGGGTTAATTTTCATCTGCGGTATCTGTATTCTCATCTTTACTGTCATCTCATTGCTGCTTGTCAGCGGTTTTCACGCGAAAACATACGCCGCCATTGCCGCGACACTCGCAGGCACTTTCGTTTCCCTGCTGATTACGTATCTGGTAATGCTGGCAACCGGAGAGAAAGGTCTCAGATATGAGGAAATGCAGTATTTAACCCGCCCTTATCACACGGTGTTTATGGCCGGGGTATTTATCGGATCACTGGGAGCGGTCATGGATGTAGCCATTACCATGACGTCATCTGTCTTCGGATTATATGAAGAAAACAAGGGTATCTCATTACAAGCTCTCAGACGTTCCGGGATGGAGATCGGAAAAGACATCATGGGGGCGATGACCAATATTCTGTTTTTTGCTTATATAAGCGGCTCTATTCCGATGATGCTTTTGTATTTGAAAAATGATTCCCCGATAGGATTCACTCTTTCTATGAACATTTCCTTGGAAATAGCCAGAGCATTGGCCGGAGGGATCGGAATCGTATTAGCCATACCCGCCAGTCTGTATGCTTCTATCTTTTTTATTAAACGAAAGAAGGCAAGCTCATGAATGTCATCGTAATTCTCGCGGCGATTTTATTTCTATTAATGGTCATCATCGGCGGAAAAAAAGGAGCGAGGTCTTTTATTGCGTTATTCTTAAATTTCGGAGTTCTCTTTCTCACCATCATTTTCATGACAGACCCGCATATCAATCCGATTGTTTTAACATTGCTCTCTTCCGCCGTGATCTGCAGCATTACTCTTTTTTATATTAATGGAGGAAACGTCAAAACCGTAACCGCCTTTATTTCTGCAATGCTGACGATTGTACTGCTGCTGTTTTTTATTATGTCCGTAACAAAACATACTTCGATTCAGGGATTCGGTGAAGAAGAATTGGGTGATATCGGCATATTCACACTGTTTGTCGGGGTGGATTTTGTGAAGGTTACCGCAGCCATGATCATCATGGGCACGATTGGGGCGATTACCGATGTCGCGATTTCCATTACTTCACCCATGCGGGAAATTTACAGTCATAATCCGTCCATGAGCAGAAAAGATCTGTACACATTCGGATTAAGCATCGGGAGAGATATTTTAGGAACGAATACGAATACGTTATTCTTTGCTTTTTTCGGCAGCTATTTGGCTTTAATTATCTGGTTTAAAGACTTATCATACTCAGCTGAAAAAATAGTGAACTCAAAAGTATTCAGTGCGGAAGCCGTCACCATTCTTTGTGCCGGAATCGGGATCGGCATCATCATTCCCGTTACGTCCTGGATCACCGCCTGTTTTTTAGCAAAACCAAATAAACGTTAAAAGCTGCCGGGACACGCCCGGCAGCTTTTTTTATTTTATACCCACTTTACAACGTCTTTTGAGGCAGATCTTGTTTTCGGGCGCGGGTCTCTGACACGGTAGCCGAATGCGGCCATAACAGAGATGTCGAAACTTCCGTTTTCCAGAAGCCCTTCTTCTTCAAGAATCCGGTGAATTTCTTTGTAGTTGAAGCCTTCTACAGGGCAGGAGTCGATTCCGATCTGCGCAGCGGCTGTCATCATATTGCCGAGGGCGATGTAAGTCTGTTTGGATGCCCAGTCAAACAGTGCGCGATCTGATTCAAGCAGATTGAAATCATTTTTCTGGAAGTCTTCCGTTTTGCTGATATAGCCTTCATACATATCTTCCGGCATTTTTTTGACTTCCCGCAAGTGATTTTTGACATAGTCGGCGTCAAAACGGATATCCTTTGCCGTCCGGGCAAGCAGAAGTACGAAATGGCTTGCGGTCGGCAGCTGCTTTTGCGCGCCCCATGTGAACTCGCGGAGTTTTTCACGAAGCTCCGGATTTTGAACGACGACAAATTTCCAAGGCTCCAAACCGAGTGAGCTTGGGGATAATCTTCCCGTTTCTAAAATGAATTCAAAATCGCTTTCTGAAATTTTTTTCTCAGGATCAAATTCCTTTGTGGCGTGTCTGAATTGATACGCTTCGATGATCTGCTGTTTTTTATCTGACATTCATGATCTCTCCTTTTCAATCGTTATGTACTATTGTAGCCATTATTTTTGAAAGTACCAGTACGCACATTTTTGTTGGATAGTATTCATTTTGATACTGACAAAAAAAACGGCTGCCGCGGCAGTCCGTTTTTATTTTTCTCTTCTCGCAAAGTCGACGAAACGGAATTTATCGAGCCTGTGCCGGCTTTCCGTGTACTGAAAGAGGCTGGTATCCTCCAAAAAGACGCGGTTTTTCACGACCGCCATATGGCTGAATCCGCCGAGATCCAAATACTTCCGGTCCTCTTCCCCCGCCGGCTCCACGACAATTTCCTTTTGCGCGTAGCTGATGGACAAGCCGAGCTCTCCTTCGAGATACTCATAGATCGAATCTTCACAAATCGCCTTCGTCAATAGAGGCACGTGTTTTTTCACAAAGTAATCCTTGTCCAAAATAATATGTTCTCCGTCAATCCGTCTTGATCTGACGACTTCCCACACCTTTTCATCCGCTTCTGTACCAAGCTCTTTTGCGGCTTCTGAGGGAGGCAGGATCAGCCCGAGACGGTGAACCATCGTTCTCGTCTCTTTTCCGAGCGTTTCCGAAAGCTCTTTGAAGCTGATCAGGCCTGAGACGGGAAAACGCATTTTTTCTCTATCTAATATGACGGAGCCTTTGCCTTTGATTTTCTGGATGTAGCCGTTTTGCGCCAGCATATTGAGCGCTTTGCGGACGGTTTCTCGTGATGTGCCGTATTGATCGCACAAATCATTTTCAGACGGAAGAACGTCTTCAGCCTTCCGCTGGCCGCTTTCGATCTGCCGCACCATATCTTTATAGATTGTGATGTATTTATTCACTTTCATTTGACCACCCAGATTAGTGTATCACGCTTTTGTCAGATGATAAACGATCGATTCATACGGACGGAGCGTCAATCGTTCCGGCCGCCCTTCCCTCGGTTCATCATTCGTCAGCAGCACCGTAAACCGCCAGCCGTCCGTGTCTTTAAGCGGAACCGTAAAGTCAGCTTCTTTCCCGTAGAAGTTGTTGATGCACAGCAGTTTTTCATCCTTGCCGTGTCTGACGTACGCCAGAACCGCCGGATCGTCTTCAGCAAGCAGCTCAAACGTTCCTTCAGTCACGATGTCATATTCCTTTCTGAGCTTGATGAGCTTCTGATAATGGTAGAAAATTGAATCCGGGTCCCGCAAAGCCGCTTCCGCGTTAATGTCCCGATAATCATCCGCCGCCGGAATCCAAGGCGTTCCCGTCGTGAAACCGCCGTGCGGCCCGCTGTTCCACTGAATGGGGGTTCTTGCATTGTCTCTTGATTTCTCTTTTAAAATGGCGATAATGTCATTTTCGGGCACGCCTTCTTCCTTCATCTTTTTGTACATGTTCAATGATTCGACATCGCGGTATGAGCCGATGTCATCGAATTTCGGATTGCCCATGCCGATCTCCTCACCTTGATAAATGTAAGGCGTGCCCTGCATCATATGAATGGCCGACGCCAGCATTTTGGCTGATTTCGTCCGGTATACGCCGTCGTCTCCGTATCTGGATACGGCCCGCGGCTGGTCATGGTTGCACCAGAATAATGCATTCCAGCCTCCGCCTTTTTGCATCTCCGTCTGCCAAAACGCTAAAATCCGTTTCAGCTTCAGAAAATCAAACGGAGCGAGCGCCCATTTTTCACCATTCGGATAATCCACTTTTAAATGATGAAAGTTAAAGGTCATATCGAGTTCTTTATTCTCAGGGTTTGTGTACCGGATGCAGTGGTCCGCCGTTGTCGAGGACATTTCACCGACCGTCATGCTGTCATATTTCGAAAACACTTCCCGGTTCATCTCATGGAGAAATTCGTGCACGCGCGGCCCGTCCGTATAATAAGGGCGCCCGTCACGCCCATCCTCGGCATCAGGAAACGATTGGTCTTTAGAAATGAGGTTGATCACATCCAGCCGGAAGCCGTCGATCCCTTTTCGGAACCAAAAATGCATCATGTCGTAAACCTGTTTTCTCATCTCTTCATTTTCCCAGTTCAAATCGGCCTGCGACACATCAAATAAATGCAGATAGTGCTGGCCTGACACCGGGTCGAGCTCCCAAGCGGAACCGCCGAATTTTGATTCCCAGTTGTTCGGCGCCCGGCCGTCTTCCTTTCCGTCTTTCCAAATGTAAAAATCCCGATACGGACTGTCGGGTGACGAGACCGCTTCTTTGAACCACCGATGCTCGACTGATGTATGGTTTACGACAAGATCCATGACGACCTTGATTCCTCTTTTGTGCGCTTCATCGAGAAGGCGTTCAAAATCCTCCATCGTTCCGTATTCTTCATAAATGGTGCAGTAATCGCGAATGTCATAACCGTTGTCATTCTGCGGCGAATCGTAAATCGGCGTAAGCCAAATGACATCAATCAAAAGCTTCTGCAAATAATCAAGCTTCTCGATAATACCGTTCAGATCACCGATCCCGTTTCCCGTCGTATCATTAAAGCTCTTCGGATAAATTTGATATACTGCTGCCTTTTTCCACCATGATGTGCTGTCTGTTTTCATTTTTCTTCACCGCCTGTAATGTTTTGAATTGAAAGGGAAAAGGGACAGCCTGATAGAAGGCGCCCCGCAGGTTTTCTATTTTTGCCGTTTCAGCCGCGCATACCCGTATGTTCCCGCAAACGGGAGAATCAGCACGATCAGCATTCCGATCGCAAACGGACCCCAGTACTGACTCATAATGGAGAAGATCCCCGGCACGCCGCCGACTCCGACCGAGCTTGCGAGAACGCCTTTGACGGAGATGAACATCCCCGCGATTCCCGAGCTGATCATGGCGATCACAAACGGAAATTTGTAACGCAGATTCACGCCGAAAATCGCCGGCTCGGTAATGCCCAAATATGCGGAAATGCCGGCCGTCAGTGAAAGCCCCCGCTGTTTTTTATCTTTTGTAATCAGCATCATGGCCAAAGCCGCCGATCCTTGAGCGATATTTGACAATGCGAGCATCGGCCATAAAAATGTGCCGCCGAGCTTTGAGCCGATTAATTGAAGATCGACCGCGAGAAACGTATGGTGCATCCCCGTGATCACAAGCGCCGAATACAGCCCTCCGTACAGCAGGCCTCCGATGGCGGAGAATTGGCCGAAAACGGCAATCAATCCCGCCGTCAGCGCGTTACCGATCGCAAAGGTAATCGGACCGATGATGACAAAGGATAGAAAACCGATGACCAAAAGCGTCACCGGCGCGACGACCAACAGCTGAATGCCCTCCGGCGTCCGTTTCGTCAAAAAGAGCTCAAGCCTGGCAAGTAAATAAGACGCCAGCAGAATCGGAAGCACCTGACCTTGATACCCGACTTTCTGCACCTCAAGGCCGAACAGGTTCCACACCGGAATATCGCCGCTCTGCTCGGCAGCCCCGTAGCCCCATGCGTTTAACAGATCAGGATGCACCAGCATCAGCCCGAGCACGATGCCCAAAAGCGGGCTTCCTCCGAACCGCTTCACTGCCGACCAGCCGATTAAAGCCGGCAGAAAAGCGAAAGCCGTCCCCGCGATCAGATTAATCATATTGGCGAGATCCGCCCATTGCGGATATACTTGGACAATCGATTTGGCGCTATAGAAAATGCCTTCCGCCGTTAAAATGTTGTTCAGACCCATTAACAGCCCGGCCGTGACGATCGCCGGCAAGATCGGAATAAAGATGTCCGCAAGCGTTTTCACAGCACGCTGTAAAGGATTCATTTTTTGCGCTGCCGCCTTCTTCACGTCATCTTTGGACGCTTCACCCATCCCCGTTTCCTTCACTAATTCCGCATATACTTTGTTGACCGTCCCCTGCCCGATCACGACTTGAAACTGCCCGTTTACTGCAAAAGATCCTTTGACAATGTCTATTGCATCAAGCATTTTTTGGTTTACTTTGGTTTCATCTATTAACGCAAACCGCAAACGCGTCACACAATGAGTCGCCGCCTCAATATTTTCGATTCCGCCGACAGCTTCAGCGATCTGCCGCGCAGCCCGGTTAAACTCACCCATGCCAACCCCTCCGTAACCGTTTTCATTTCGTCTTGCAAACTTGTATATACATGTTTATGACTCTATTGTAATGATGTATATACATGTCGTCAATCTATTTTTATAGCGCTTTCATCACAAATATACTGCGAAAGACCCTGAAACAAAAAAAGCCCCGCCGGAACCGGGCCTTGACTTCTTGTTTTATCGGGAACATGTCCGGGCGGAATTCACAACAGGAGCACAAAAAGCATACAGTACTGTACAACTAAGTTAAAGAGGTGTGAAGAGATGCCATCCACTGTTATCAACCTGTACTATTTGAAGATTAACAGTATTTCTGGCAACGGATCTATTACGATTGGGGAAGCGGCATACAACAGTCCCACCACAAATAACAAATCACAAGGACTGAACTCTTCATTCGGCGATACGTCACCTATAGAATCGATGATGGAGAACTTGTTAAATGATCCTGATGTCAACGACCAGACAGCCATCGGAACCGCAGATACCGCAAATATTACGCCGGTGCCGCCCATTATAGATTAAAGGGGTTTTTATGAATGCCTTACCAAATTAACGTCGTCAATATAAAAGTAAACGGAGCAACGCAAAACGGAAACGTCGATATCGGTCAGACCGTACAAAACAGCCACACCGCCAACAGCAAATTTGTCGGCGCGAACTTTTCTTTAGGGGATTTTTCGCCGGCCGCCGGATGTTTGAATTCGGGCCATCTTGACCCTGACGTGAGCGACCAAGATCAGATCGCCAACCCGTCAATGCCGATCGCAAATCAAATATAGGGAGGTTCTGCCGAAGTGGATATCGAAAAAATGAGAAAGTGGCTTGAGATTACGAACGAGCACAAGCCCAGCGACTTTTGGACCAATGTCCTGAAACGGAAATCTCCCGAAGATTTTTTCTCCTTACAAAAAAACACCCTGACTTATGATATTTATCAGGATGAACAGCACACATTTGTCATTGTGGAAATGCCCGGCGTTTACGAAGAAGAATTGACATTGAGGCTGCTGTCAAGAACACGGCTGCATATAAGAGGAAACATCACACCCCTTTTTCCAAAGAACATGGGCGTCTGCCAAAACCGGTATTACGGGGAAATCGATGAGACGATTGAGCTTCCTGAACCGGCTGAGCCCCACCTGTTACAGGCGCAGTGCGTAAACGGCCTGCTCCACATTTCCTACCCGCGCCTTATGGAGCACATTCCTTTTCAGAAAAAAATCTAAAGAGCCGGCTTACGGGCGGCCCAGCCGTCTGTACACTTTCTCCTTATAATGAGAAGATGCGGGTTTTGAGAACATGGCTTTCTCCTCCGTCAGTTTATCGAGTCTGACTTGTTTTTCCGTCCGTTTGTTCCGCAGGTGATCCCGCTCCTGTTCATTGCGGCACTTGGAGATCAAATAATCGAGCGTCATCAGCTCTTTCTTCAGCGCGCCCTCATCCTCGGCGATCCCGGCGTTTTTTAATATCCGGTAGCCCATTCTGAGCGATTCCGGAAGATGTGCGGCATCGTCTTTGGGCAGGGGCTTTCCCATTCCTTTGATGCCGGCGAATTCTCCATCCTTAATGGCGCGCTTGATTTTATCTTCAGCCACGATATGGGCAATATCCATCACTGTTCACCTCTTTTTTCAATAGAACCGGGTGTGATCATGCGGAAACACAAATCCCAGTTTGTGCCATTTGTGTTTTTTAAAGCTGTCATTCAACAGATCAACCCCCGTTGCGACAGCGTTTTTCGCCCTTTTTCCGATGAGCCTTTTCCACCTTTTCTATTTGCTGGTTTCATGGTATATTGATTACGTTCGTTTTTTCTATCGTTCCGTGTAAACCGTGATCGGAAAAAAGGAGTGTAACAATGAAAACATTTATAAAAGAAAGAGGACTTGCCTTCTTCTTGATAGCGGTCGTGTTATTGTGGGTGAAAACATATGTCGCTTATATTTTAAACTTTAACCTCGGCATAGACAACACGATCCAGAAAATATTGCTTTTTGTGAATCCGCTGAGCTCCAGCTTGTTCTTTCTTGGATTTGGGCTTCTTTTCAAGAAAAAATTACAGCAGACAGCCATTATTGTGATTCATTTTTTATTGTCTTTTTTGCTTTTTGCAAACATCGTCTATTATAGATTCTTTAATGATTTCATTACCATCCCGGTCATGATGCAGGCAAAGACAAACGGCGGCCAGCTCGGAGACAGCGCGTTCTCGTTAATGAGATGGACAGACGCCTTCTACTTCCTGGATACCGTCATTTTGATTATTTTGGCCCTTAAGATGAAAAAACCGGCTGAAAAACCGGCGAAGAAATCATTCAGAATCGTTTTGGCTTCCGCCGTGCTTGTGTTCCTGATCAACCTCGCCGTCGCGGAATCCGATCGTCCTGAGCTTTTGACACGCTCATTTGACCGAAACTATCTGGTGAAATACTTGGGCACGTACAACTTTACGATTTACGATGCCGTGCAGAATGTGAAATCAAACAGCCAGCGCGCGCTTGCCGATTCAAGCGATGTAACGGATGTGGAAAACTATATGAAGGCCAACTATGACGTGCCGAACAACGTCTACTTCGGAAAAGCCGAAGGAAAAAACGTCATCTACGTCTCATTAGAGTCTCTGCAATCCTTTATCATTGACTATAAAATTAACGGCAAGGAAGTGACGCCGTTTTTAAACAAACTGGCGCACGATAATCAAACATTCTACTTTGATAACTTTTTCCACCAAACGGGACAAGGTAAAACATCTGATGCGGAATTTATGATGGAGAACTCTCTGTACCCGCTTTCGCAAGGTTCGGTTTTCGTCAATAAAGCGCAAAACACGCTGCAGTCCGTTCCTGCGATCCTAAAAGGCAAAAAGTACACGTCTGCCGCTTTCCACGGAAATACGCAGACTTTCTGGAACCGTAACGAAATGTACAAAGCGGAAGGCATCGATAAGTTTTTCGATTCCGCTTATTATGACATGAGCGAAGAAAACACGAAAAACTACGGCATGAAAGACAAACCGTATTTCAAAGAATCCATGCCGCTCTTAAAGAGCCTGCCGCAGCCGTTCTATACGAAGTTCATTACGCTGTCCAACCACTTCCCGTTCGGAATGGATAAAGAAGACACGGACTTCCCGGCGGGAGACTTTGGCGATTCAGTCGTCAATAATTACTTCCAGTCCGCGAACTATCTGGATGAATCAATCGAACAGTTCTTTAATGACTTGAAAAAAGACGGCCTGTACGATAAGTCGATTATCGTGATGTACGGAGACCACTACGGCATCTCCGAAAACCATAATAAAGCGATGGCGAAAGTGCTCGGCAAAGATGAGATCACAGAATACGACAATGCCCAGCTTCAGCGGGTGCCGCTCTTTATCCACGCTCCCGGCGTGAAAGGCGGCCGCAATCATAAATTTGCCGGTGAAGTCGATGTTGCGCCGACCGTTCTTCATCTGCTCGGCGTCGATACGAAAGATTATCTCATGTCAGGTTCAGATATCTTATCGAAAGAGCACAGAGAAGTCATTCCGTTCCGTAACGGAGACTTCATCTCACCGAACTATACGAAAGTGTCCGGCAAGTATTACGATACGAAAACCGGAAGACTTTTAGATGATTCAGAAGTCGACAAAAAAGAAGACTCTCTCGTCAAGACTGAGCTTGAAATGTCTGATAAGATCATCAACGGCGATCTGCTTCGTTTCTATCAGCCGAAAGGCTTTAAGAAAGTGGACCCTTCACAATTCGATTATACGAAGCGTGAAGATTCCTCAGCAGATGATCAAAAAGAATAAACAAAAGCCAGATCATATCAATGATCTGGCTTTTTTATGTTCAGCTCCCGGCGGCGGCCATAGAGCGCTTTTGCAGGCTGTCGGAAAGAACTGAATAAGCGACGACTTTCTTTTTCTGCTGTTTGACGACATCTACATGATCTTCGTAGCTGTATACAAACACCGTCACATCTTTTTTTCCTTTTCTCGTCTTAATGACAAGCGGATCGGCTCCGTTTTGCGGATGAAGATAACGCTCTTCATCCCCTGGGTATATATAATGCCGTTCGATAAACACGGCATCGTTAAAATCATCAATCACCCGGCGTTTGTCTTCGCCTTCCAGACGTTTTCCGCCGAGGGAAACGGCAGCGGACGCGTCACTGAGCTTTGAATGGGTTTCAAACTTGCGGAGAATCCATTCCACCGCTCCGGTAGGAAGGCATGTCAGCAAAATCTTAATCAGGCTTATGACAACAATTGAAACAACTGCAATCCATGTCACCTTACATCATCTCCATACTTGTTCTACATGAATCTTAACATAGAAGAAAACATTGTTTTTTGTACATTATGTGAAACTTGATATATGTTCAAAAAAAATCCGGATCACATAGGTGATCCGGATTTTTCAAGTCTGCTTCTGGTCATCACGGCTGACGGCCTCTCTCAGCTCTTCCGCGACAAATTCGACGTTCGGCCCGATAATGACCTGCGCCGTTTTATTCCCCGTTTTGATAACCCCTTTTGCTCCCGCTTTTTTAAGCGCCGCCTCATTAATGAGAGACGTATCCTGCACGGTCAGCCTGAGGCGGGTCGCACAGTGATCAATCGTTTCGAGGTTTTGCCTGCCGCCGAGCCCCTTGAGCATGGCATGTTCTTCGACGGAACCGGCCGTATCTTCACTAAGCACTTCTTCCTCTTCCTCATCATCTTCCCGTCCCGGCGTTTTCAAGTTTAACGTTTTGATGAGCATATAGAATACGACAAAATAGATCACCGCATAACAAAGCCCGACAACGAGCAGCAAAAGCGGTTTTTCGGCAATGCCGTAGCTGAGGAGATAATCGATCGCCCCCGCCGAGAATGAAAAACCTGACCTGATTCCGAGAACATTTACGATAAATAAAGAGAACCCGGTTAATATAGCATGAACCCCGTACAAAAGCGGTGATAAAAACATAAATGCAAATTCAATCGGCTCTGTAATTCCGGTAATAAATGCCGTCAGCGCGAGACCGATCATCATTCCGGCCGTCGCTTTGCGCTTACTTGGCTTAGCCGCGGCAATCATTGCCAGACATGCGGCCGGAAGCCCGAACATCATAATCGGGAAGAATCCCGTCATATAAGTTCCCGCCGTCGGATCCTTCGCAAAGAAGCGGGCCAGATCTCCCGTTTTTCCGTGAAAATCGCCAAACTGGAACCAAAAAATATTATTCAGCACATGATGAAGACCGAATGGAATCAAAAGCCGGTTAAAAATCCCGTAAATCCCGGCGCCGATCCCGCCAAGCCCGATCATCCATTCCCCGAAGGACGTAATCACCGACTGAATCGGCGGCCACACAAATCCGAAGATCCCCGCCAAAATAATGGTAATCAGCGCCGTTACAATCGGAACGAGCCTGCGCCCGCTGAAAAACCCGAGATATTCGGGCAGCTTCGTATCCTTAAAGCGATTATACGTGTATCCCGCAATTAACCCCGCGATAATCCCTCCGAAAACGGCCATATTATTTGTCGAATTGATTGATTTTACAGCCGCGTCCAGCATGATATAAGAAATTGCTCCCGACAGAGCGGCGGCCCCGTTGCTGTCTTTGGAAATCCCGATCGCGATTCCGATCGCGAAAATCAGCGGCAGATGATCAAATACCGCGGTCCCCGCCGCGTAAATGAACGGAATATTTAATAAGTCCTCTCTGCCGATGGCCAAAATAATACCAACGGCGGGCAGAACGGCAATCGGAAGCATAAATGATTTTCCGAGTTTTTGCAAAAATTGAAGCATTTTACCCATCCCCCTTCTTTTTTCTTAAATATACCACATAAGTTATCTAGTGATCTATACCAATTTTCCTTCATTTATTCACATAAGGCTTGTTGGTTTTCTATTTATAAACCAGTTGTGGTAAGCTTGAATCAGATGATTAAAAATAGAAAGCGGGAATGACAATGATTGTAACGAACGATCAAGAATTAGAAGGCCTGAAAAAAATCGGCAGAATCGTCGCGCTGGCGCGTGAAGAAATGAAGAAAAAAGCCGAGCCCGGCATGAGCACGAAAGATCTTGACCTGATCGGAAAGGCGGTGCTTGACGAGCACGGAGCCGCTTCCGCTCCGGAGAAGGAATACGATTTCCCGGGCGTGACATGCATCAGCGTAAATGACGAAGTCGCTCACGGCATTCCGAGCGCCTCTAAAATCTTAAAAGCCGGGGATCTTGTAAATATCGATATTTCGGCGGAGTTCGGCGGTTTTTATTCCGATACGGGCATTTCATTTGTACTCGGAGAAGGCGATGAACGTCTGCAAAAGCTTTGTAACTGCGCAGCATCCGCATTTCAGAAAGGATTGGATCAGGCAAAAGCCGGCAAACGCCAAAACCAGATCGGCAGAGCCGTCTACCATGAAGCCCGCTCCAACGGATTTACCGTCATTAAAACGCTGACGGGCCACGGAATCGGCAGAAACCTCCATGAAGCGCCGAACCACATCATGAATTACTACGATCCGTTTGATAACGCGCTTCTTAAAAACGGAACCGTGATCGCGCTTGAGCCGTTTATTTCCACGAAAGCGGAAACGATTGTTGAAACGGGAGACGGCTGGACGTATAAAACGCCGGATAAAAGCCTTGTCGCCCAAGTGGAACACACCATCGTGATCACAAAAGACAAACCGATTATTTTAACTGCATTGTAATGTTTCATCTCCCTCCCAAACAGGTATACAACAACTAACCCGAAGGAGGGAGACGCATGAAAAAAGATAAAGAAAAAATCAAAATCGAAAACGAAATACACGCCATGCACGGCGTAACGAAACAGCAGATTTTAGAGGATTTCGAGGAATTTAAGGCGTACCTTCATCAGAAAATTTCCGCCGGAAAAAAACTGGGTCTGGATGACAGCAAAATCATCAAAAGCGCCGCCATCCTCGGGGACTATCTCGCCAAACACGAGGAGCCCCGCAATGCGGAAGAAAAACTCTTACAAGAGCTGTGGGACATTGCGGATGACAATGAAAAACAGCATTTGGCCCAGCTTCTCGTCAAACTTGCCGGACACTGATACAGTGCCCGGCTTTTTTATGCCCCGTTATAAGAGTTGTGCTACACTGGACATATGTCTGTGAAAGGAGCCATTTTTCAACATGTGGTTTATTATCTTCGGGTTTATTTTCTTTATTGAAAGCATCATTCTCACCGTTTACGGGGTGAAGAAAAAGAAGGGGATGCTGATTTATTTCGGCGTCGTTTTCGGAATCATGACACTCGGAACGGTGCTGTTAAAATTAACCGGCCATTAAGCATGAAAAGACCGCCCTTTACATATATATGTAAGAAAGCTTTACATCTCTGAATCGAAAGTCTCAGTTTTTGCGTTATCCCTTTTCAGCGTCTTTTTATAGATGTTACAATGCCAAAAGTTTGGCAAAAACTGAAGAAACCTCCCCAGCGGGAGAACGGAGAAAGGAGTTTTCTGACATGCATTATGGCAGTAAAGGCTGGTATGTAGAAGAGTTAAAGAAAAAAGGAATTACCCACTATGAAGGAAGAAAGCTTCAAAGCTTCAAAAAGTACTTCCTTGCCAATCTGCTGGAAACAAAAAAACAAGCATAACGTAAATCAGCCGTGCTGTCAGTGCAGCACGGCTTTTTTTCTATACATTCCTGAGCCTGTCCCTTTTTTTAAGGAAGGACTCCCTCCAGCTTTCTGACAGCGCTTCTTCCCGCAGTATTTCTTCAATCGCTGACAGATTGCCGGAATCACGATATTTCACTTCATTCGCATACCAGACGGAAATGCTTTCTTTTCCTCTCGACAGACGCTTGAGGACGGGGCGCGGATCGACATATCCTTCTTCAAGCACCCTGAAATAAAAGCCGGTAAATCCCGTCTGCTGTACACGGAGCACCATATCTTTGATGCCATATTTGAGCGCGAGTTTGACGCAGGGCTGGCGCGGCTGGCTTACTTGAACGACGGCTTCCCCCAGCTGAAAGACGTCTCCGATCCACACGTCTTGTTCGGCCAGTCCTTTGACCGTTACATTCTCCCCGAACGCGGCGGCGGGAAGTTTTCTCGCGAGCGTTGTTTCCCAATATGAATAATGCTCGGCGGGATACACGCACACCGCTTTATCGGGGCCTCCGTGATTCTTCAGATCAGCCTGCCCGTCCCCGTCAAAATGGGTTTTATACAGCATGACGGGAGAATCAGCGGGCCGCTTTATGATGCCGGAATTGATTTGTCGGCCGGCAAATTCATGAATTGCGGGCTTTCCGAGATTGATAGATAAGACAGAATAGTCTTGCGTCACCTCGTTCACATCCTTTGCGAAATATCCTATCTTTCCTTTATCATAGTAAGAAAAAGGTGGTTTTTCCATGCTTCAATATCATATGATGGCAGACGGCCGGGTTCAGGGCGTAGGTTTTCGCTACTTCGTCCAGATGGAAGCCGACAGACATAAGATAGCCGGCTGGGTAAAAAACCGTGATGACGGCCGGGTGGAAATCCTTGCCGAAGGCCCTGAAGAGTCGTTAAAACAATTTGCCGAAGCGGTCAGAAAAGGCAGCCCCTTCTCAAATGTCACAGGCGTAACCATCGAAGAATCACACCGGCTGAAAGGGTACCGCACTTTTACCATCAGTTACTGATAAGGCTTGTCCTGATAATAATAATTCGGCTTCACAATCGTATTGTCATATGATTTATGGAAAATGTGGGTGGAAGCCGGCGAGATCGGCGGAATCAGCCAGGTCCAGTCACCCGTCAGCTTTCTGCCCGCGTCTTGTTCCTGTTCTTCAAAGCGTTTAAATTGATTCGCCGCCGTATGGTGATCGACAATGCTGACACCGTGTTTTTTGTATGAATAGAGCACTGCCTTATTCAGTTCCACCAGCACCTGATCTTTCCACAGGTCGGTATTCAGGCTGGCGGAAATCCCCATGACCGCAGCGGCTTTTTTGAGCATATCATACCGTTTTTCGTCAGCAAGGTTCCTTGCGCCGATTTCGGTTCCCATATACCATCCGTTAAAAGGCGCCGCGTTGTACGACAGTCCGCCGATTTCAAGCCTCATATCGGCGATAATCGGAACCCCGTACCATCTGAGATTTAAATCGGCAAACTCTTCAATATCCGGATGGGTGATCGGCACTTCTTTCACGAGCGTCTGAGGCAGGTCATACCAGACCGGCTGCCCGTCCCCTTTCATCCGAAAAAGCAGCGGCAGAATATCAAAATCGGTCCGCTTCCCGCGCCAGCCGAGTTTTTCGCAGACAGCCGTCAGCTCATATGATGCCGGATCACCGACTCTTCCTTTTTCAGTCTCATACCCCGCATAGCGGATAAGCTGGTGATTCCAGATCTCCACTTGTTTCTCCCCATTCTTCTCAGGAGGGAAAATCGTAATTGTCGGTTTAATTTTTCCGCCGTTCGTGGCGATTTCAATATGTTCAAATAATGCGTCGCGCACCTCTTCTTTCGTGTTCACACCGCGCCGGTCAATGACGTTCAGCGATTGCCAGAACAGACGCCCGATACAGCGGTTGCTGTTGCGCCACGCCATTTTCGCCCCGTGTTCAAGCTCTTCCGCCGTATGGACGTAACTTCCCGTCCGCTCTATCTCATCTTTTATCGCGTGTAGTCGCGCGTTGATTTGCGATTCCATTCCGAGTTCCTGATAGCAGACATCAATAAAATCCTTCGCCTCATCCCAAAGTATTTCCGTATGTTTCAAAAAACTCTCTCCTTCAATTTACATCTGTTTCCCATTGTATCGTTTTTAGGAGTGAACACAATGGTTTTTTTGTATCATACTGGAAACTGCAAAGAAAAAACACCTGTGATTTTCGCAGGTGTTTTACAAAACGGAATGCAATTTTTCAGCCAGTGTAAGCAAATCCTCACGGTAGTTTTTTCCCGTCATAGGAATTCCGTGACCCGTCAAAAGCGCTTCCGGCTCCAGTTCGGCCAGTTTCTGAACGGATGCGGCCGCCGTCTGCGTATCCGCTGTAAAATAGGCGGGCGGCCCGTGAAGCTCTTGCTTTTGAATGACAACGTCCGCAAGCGATTCCTGTTCAACAGTGATCACGGCATCACCGGCAAGCAGAACGCGGTCTTTATCCCGGAATAATGAAATATGGCCGGGTGTGTGGCCGGGCGTATGCACCCATTTCCATTCTTCAAGAAACGGAACGGTACCGTCTGAAGGCAATGCCTGAACGGACGGAATGCGGATCGTATGGCGCGGAAACAGCGGTGACAGCTTTGCGACAAGCCCTTTTTTCGCATCGGGCCTGGCAGGCGGATAATCCGCTTTCCCCGTGACGTACGGGAGCTCCTTTTCATGAATGTAAACCGGCACATTCCAAAGCTCAAGCAGCTCTTCAATCGCACCGACATGATCAAAATGGCCGTGTGTCAAAATGACCGCCTTCAGCTGATACCCCTCTTTGAACCGGCGTTTCATTTCTTCTGTTATCATCTCCGCCGATTGCGGCATTCCCGCGTCAACCAGAATGATTTCCCGCGGAGCTGAGGGATTTTCGATAAAGTAAACATTCGCAATCTGCACGGTCAGTCCGTAAACGCCGTCCGCCGCTTTAAAACCGGCGCCGCTTCTCACTGAAAAAAGCGGCATAAACGGATCACTCATCATGGCACCTCCTCTGATGCCTTTAGTGTGCGACGAACCGGGTGTTTTATGTTAAAAAATCGTGATTGCGCCGATGATGAGCGCAAAGGCCGTCATGACGATAACGGCAAGAACCGCCCATTTCATCGCAAATTTCTGGTGTTCATCAATGGTGACCCCGGCAAGCCCGACTAATAAATGCGTCGACGGCACGAGCGGGCTTAACATATGAATCGGCTGGCCGATAATCGAAGCGCGGGCGATTTCCACCTTATCTACACCGTACGCCACGGCGGTCTCGGATAAAATGGGCAGCACGCCGTAAAAATAGGCGTCATTAGGCATCAGAAACGTAAAGATACCGCTCGTTAAGGCAACAATCGCCGGAATAAACCCCCCCATCTGTTCCGGAATAAGCGATACGAGGGAAATGGCCATCTCATCAACCATCTTCGTCCCCGTTAAAATTCCGGTAAACACGCCTGCGGCAAAAATCATCGAACCGATCGCAAGCACATTGCTCGAATGGGCTGAAATACGCTCCCTTTGATCGTTAAGCTTCGGATAGTTGACAATCAGCGCAATACAAAACGCAATGATGAACAGCACGGTTAAATTCACTTTTCCTGACACTAAAAATCCCACTAAAGAAAGCGTTAACATTAAATTGAACCACCACAGTTTCGGCCGCTTCCATTCATCTTCCGCAGCCGCAGCCGTTTCATTTGTATGGGACGGCTGCTTTAATTCGATCACCCCGAGCCGTTTCCTTTCCATCCTTCCGAGTACATAAGCGACCACAATCATACACACCATTCCGCTCGCAATGACAGGCAGCATCGGCCCCGTCAGCTCTGCCGGGTCAACGCCGAGCGCACTCGCCGCACGCGGCGTCGCGCCGCCCCATGGTATCGTGTTCATGATACCCATGCCGACACCGGCGATTCCCGCTAAAATAATCGGACGGATTCCGAGCATGATATACAAAGGCAGCATTGCGCTTGTCGTAATCATATACGTCGTCGAGCCGTCTCCGTCCAGTGCGACAAGCATGGTCAAAACGGCTGTTCCGACTACAATTTTGAGCGGATCGCCTTTAACCAGCTTTAAAATACGCGCAACCATCGGATCAAATAAACCGGTATCAATCATAATGCCGAAATAAAGAATCGCAAACATAATCATGACTGCGATCGGCGCCACCTGTTCAATACCGGAGATCATCATCTCGCCGACCCGGTTAAAAGAAAACCCGGCAAACAGCGCAAACACGATCGGCGTTAATACGAGCGCCGTTAACACGGAAAGCCGTTTTGTCATAATCAGCACCATAAAAACAAGCATCATAAGAAAGCCTAAGATTGCTAACACAGTATGCCCCCCTTATTATGAATACGCTTACATTTTAAAGGCCCGATCCCCTTTATCCGCCTTTTTGCTATCTTATGAGAATTGGATATTGAAGTAAATATTTTGGATTTTAAAGATTTTTAATTTTTTATAACCTTTTCGTTCATTTTGTTCATTTATAAATAAAAAGCCTCCCGCAAATATGCGGAAGGCTTATTTTTCGCTGCTCATCATCTCTTTATAAAACTCGGTCTGCTCTTCTAAAAAGCGTTTTGCGCCGCTGCTGTTTTTATAAAAGCTCTCCCAATCCCGTTTTTTCAGCATTTGCTTCCACTCCGCGGATGAGGTAATCTGTTTCAAAGCCTGATCCCAATAGGCGATCTCGCCTTCGGTCATGTCTTTCGGCCCCATGATGCCTCTCCAGTGCGCAAAGACAAACGGCACCCCCTGCTCTTTCCATGTCGGCACATCGCTGAAGCCGGAGAGCCTTTTGTCCGACGTAACGGCCGCCAATGTGATTTTCTCTTTCCGATAGGCGCCTCTCGCTTCTGAAATGGTCATTGAGGCGGCGTCTATCTCGTGGCTGATAAGAGCTTCAATGACTTCATTGCTGCTCCCGTATTGAAAAAAGCGGATATCAAACGGAGAAATTCCGACCATTTCCGCCGCTCTCGCAAAGGAGAGCTGGTCATCATTTCCAAGGCCGGGCGCAAATCCGATTTTTATGCCGCCCGGATGTGCTTTAATATCGCCGAGCAGCCGCTTTCCGCTTTTTATCTTTGAATCCTTCGGAAGAGCGACGGTCTGCCACTCTTTTGCGATAATGGCCAAAGGCGTAAAATCAGCTGCCTTCAGCCGGCTTTGTCCCAAAATTTCATTGCTTAACAGCAGGCTTGAATTCATACTGATGACATCTGTTTTTCGTTCGTTTACATATTTCCAGCCGCTGTCTCCGCCTCCGCCGGGTTTATAGACGATCTTTACGGGTCGGCCTAATATTTGCTTCTGCTCTATTACCGATTGCAAAGCTTTTGCCGTTACGTCCCAGCCCCCTTGAGGCGCCGCCGGGACGACAATTTCAACCGGCCCTTCGGCTGAACGGATGCCCGCCATCTGCCGTCCGTCAAAAGAAACCAGCGCCGCCAGCATGAGAAGAAGTACTCCCAACCGCTTCATTTCTCCCATCCCTTATTCATGTGCTAAATAATATTTCCGTTCCGGCCTGCCGATAATGCCGTACTCTAATTCAGCGAGCGCTTCTTCCCGAGAAACGAGAAACTCGGCGTAGCGCCGCGCCGTTGTTCTGGAGGCGCCCATTTTTTCGCCCAGTTCTTCAGCCGTCATCCCTTTTTGGGCTGCCCTGAGCGCGTTTTTGATTTTTTGAAGTGTAATCGAATTAATCCCGGTCGGCAGATCATTGAGCTGTTTTTGTTCTTTCTGACCGCTTCCGAAAAACATGTCGATAACGGACTGGCTCAGCTCCGGCTGTGAGCGCAGCCATTCTCTTTTTTCACGGTACTGCAAAAGCACTTCTGTAAATTTATGTGCCGACACCGGCTTTATGACATAGTGAGAAACGCCTGATCTGAGCGCTTCCTGCAGCAGTCTTGTTTCGGCAGAAGCTGTAATAATGGTGATATCAACGGAAGGAAAACGGCCGCGGATAAGGGGAAGCAGATCTGTCCCCAGCTCATCCGGCATATAAATATCCAAAAGCAGCAGATCAGGCTGCCGTTTCTCAAGCAGCGATATGGTGTCTTTGGCATTGATTGCTTTGCCGATGACATTGAATCCATCAAGATGTTCGATAAATTTTTCGTGAATTTGCGCTATTCGAAAGTCGTCCTCTGCAATCGCGATGTTAATCACACCGATTCCCCCTTTGACCTTTCTTTCGGTATAAACACCGTAAATACGGCACCGCCGCTCTTTTGCTGCGAAATCTCTATCGATCCCTGCAATTCACTGACGGCTTCTTTCAGATTGGCTAAGCCGTATCCTCTCCTCGTCCCCTTTGAAGAGTAGCCCTTTTCAAATATCGTTTCTGTTTTTTCCTGAGGCACGCCGTCTCCTGAATCCGCCACTTCGATGACGATATCCCTGCCGATATCGGTCATAAAAAAGGCGACCTCTTTTTTCTCTTTTTCGGCGACGGCTTCGAAAGCGTTATCAATAAGATTTCCGATGATCGTAATGAGCTGGGATGAACCCACATGCTCCGGCAGCGATTCTAAAAAGCTGTTTTCATCTATTGAAAGCTTCACTTTCTTCTCAGACGCCTTTCCCATTTTTCCTAATAGTATGGCCTGAACCCGCTGTGAATGAATGTTTTGAAAGAGGATTTCGTGCTGTTCATTCTGGATGGCGTACTCTTCTTTTATCAGTTCAATGGCTTCATTATATTCTCCCAGCTCTAACAGACCGAGGATCGCGTAAAGCTTATTCGAGAATTCATGCGTTTGCGCCCGGAGATCCTCCGAGTATTTTTTCATTTCAGTCAGCTTGTTAATGAGTTTCTTGAGCTCCGTTTTTTCGCGGAAGCTGATCACCGCTCCGTATACTTGTCCGGTCTGCTTCATTTCTTTCACGTTTAAGATAAACACTTTATCTCCGGCACGCACCTCCACGTTCGGCGGTAATTCTCCCCCTGCCAAAACCGGCATAAGATTTGCGCCCGGCATGATTTCTTTTATATGCCTTCCGATCATCGGTGCCGGAAGATTCAGCATATCAGCCGCAGATAAATTCATCATGGTTACCGCGCCTTCTTTGTTTACGGCGATAATCCCTTCTTTCATCGCAAGGAGCATCGCATTGCGCTCCCGGTACAGCGCTGCAATTTCATGCGGTTCAAGGCCGAGTGTATCTTTACGGATGCTTTTTGCGAGCGCTGCCGCTCCCCCGATGCCGATAAGAAACACCAAGCATGCAAAATAGCCTAAATGCCGCAGATGCGCTTTCATATCTTTTTCTATCTCATCTTGTAAAAACTCGACTGTCACCGTTCCGACGACTTCGTTATGATTTTTTTCCTCCAGAATAACCGGGGCGCTTCCCCGGACCGCCGTCATTCCGTCGGAAACCGGAGACCCGCCGAACATGACGGTTTTATTTTGCAGATTTTGATTTTCTTTCGGAATGCTGCTGCGGGCCGAATGAAATGCAACATGCCCTTTTTGATCAGTAATGTAGACGGCGTGCGCGCCTGCCTGTTCTTTCATTTGTTCAATGACGTCTAACTTTGTAAAAGCTTCTTGATCCGCAAGCCGGAATGCCTCTTTTACAGGAGGCATGTATGAAATGGTTTTTGCCGTTTGCACCGCCAGCTGTTCAGCCTGCTTCTGGCCTTCCTTTAATTGCTGAAAGGCAAATATAACAGTGAGCGTTCCGATGACAAGTATTAATAAAGCCGTGATTAATCCGGCGATTTTCATTTGCAGAGAGACATAAAACCGCTTCGCTTCCAACACAGCACCAGCCGTCCTTTCCTCCTAAAATCATACCACTTTTTAAATCTTTGTTTCTCATTTTTGAGAATTTTCGTGATCTTTTTCTCTTGTCATTTCTTTCAAAAAGTGCAGTCTGGTATAATTTCCCTCAAGAGGGAGATAAGAAGGATGAACTTTTTATAATCGCTGCGCAAAAAAGACTGACAGAAGCCAGTCTCGGGATGTTTAACAACGGACATATATTCAGTTGACAAAGTGTTTCTCTATGATGGCCGAGATACATTTGAATGACCGGAAATATCAATCAATTTTCCTTTGACGGCCAGGCGCCCTTCGGTTCTTACCGCTTTGTCGCATGTGATTAATGTAATCTCTTTATCTTTTGTCTCCTGAATTGTGTTTGCTTCTATTTCTGAAATCATGGTTTTTGATGTTACAGAATAAATATAGTCTTTTCTAAAGTCGGTCATCACGATTTTCGCGCCTTTTTTTATGTGTAAAAGAGGGCCGAACAATAGGTTCTCCTGCTTCAGATGGTGGCCTGCCAACGGGTAGTTTCCCTCGCCCATTTTCTGATCCGGACGCATAGTTGCCGCGCCGATCAGCAGGTTTTCATTGGTTGTGCCTTTTAAAATCGGAAGGTCTAAATCGATGCTGCTGATGGTTATCCGTCCGATTATCGGTTTCGGTTTGCGATTAAAACTTGACTGAACTGTTTCACTGAAACCGGGCGGATGAATGGATTCAAAATCATAGTCCGCTTTTTTCATGTTATTTTTCCGCGCTTGTTCTGCGGTCAATTCCGATTCAATTTGGCTTTTACTGAGGTACGCGATCAAACAGCCTTTCATGAGAGGAGAGGAAATGAGAAGCAGCCCGGACAAAATAAGAACGGCAATGATCATTTTTTTAACCATGAAGAAAATTCCTTTCTTGTACGTCATGCGGTGAGTATTTGGTGAGAAATGATTCTCTTTTTAAAAAAGCACCTGATCGATTCTTACATGATCAGGTGCGATAACGTCTATCTATTCCTTGCTTTCTTCTTTCTTGATACGACAGCCGCGGCTCCGCCGGCTAATAGCAGCAGAATACCGGCCGTGACCGGCATCATACCGTCCGTATCACCGGTTTTCGGCAGGTTTTTGCCTGTATCCGAGTGATTGGTTTTACCATTGGTATCAGGGTGATGCCCGCCTTGATTCGTTTGATGATTCGGTGTGTCTTTCCCAGGTGCGGGATTTTTTAATTTCTTATTAGAAACGACGACCTCAACGGCTTTTGACTGTCCTTTTTCAATTGTGAATTCAATTGGTTTTTCGTTCAGCTGATAACCGTCAGGCGCTTTTGTTTCGATAAATTGATACTGCCCTGGCGCCAATCCTTTCACCGTAAACCGGCCCTTTTGATCCGTCTTCCATACCGCCGGCCGTTCTTTGCTGCCGCCGGTGTTTACCGGACGTCCCGAAGAATACGTGATCTTGAATTCAGCACCTTCCAGCACCTTATTTTTATCGTCATGATCCACTTTTGTCAGTGTGACATCACCAGGCGTCAGTGTATTCTCCGCACTGATTTCGACTGGTTTTATGTCGGTATTTGTGATCTTGAATGATATTGGCGTTTGATCCAAACTGTAAAGTTCAGGCGCTTTTGTTTCGATAAATTGATATTCGCCCGCTTTCAGTCCCCGTACAATAATTTGTCCGTGCTCATCTGTCGTCAGACCCTCTGTCAGTACTTTGCCGTTTGCATCTGTCAGATTAAACTTCGCACCTTGCAGGACTTTCCGTTTGTCACCTTGATCCAATTTTGTGAGAACAACGCTGTTCTTGATGTTAACTGCAGTCAGGGCAGCCTGATTCGGTTTTCCGCTGTTCTCAGCCTTAATCGTAAACGGCACAGGGGTTGTTGACAGCAGATAACCATCCGGCGCTTTTGTTTCAACAAATTGATAGTTTCCGGGCGCCAAACCGCCGGCGTCAATTTTGCCGCCTTCTTTTGTCATCAGATCGTCTCTTACGGTTTTTCCATCACTGTCAATGATTTTAAATACTGCACCGTCTAAAACGTTTCCGTCTTGATCCTTCTTGATCAGCTGGACAGAGCCTTGATAGTTGACAAAGGTGCCGGCGTCAGACGGCTTCGGCTTTCCTTCCTCTGTTTCTGAGATGGTAAACTCTTTTTTCTCCGTATTTAACACATAACCGTCGGGCGCTTTTGTTTCGATGAAGGCGTAATGACCCGGTGCAAGGCCAGATGTTTCTACTTTTCCGTCTTTATTGGAAACCAGATCTTCTTTAACCGTTTTTCCATCACTGCCGACGATTTTGAAGACTGCACCTTCAAGCTTCTTGCTTTCCGCATCTTCCTTCGTCAGCCGGACAGAGCCTTTATAGTTGACGGCCGTTCCTGCGTCAGACGGGTTTGGCTTTCCTTCCGCCGATTCTGAGATGGTAAACTCTTTTTTCTCCGTATTTAACACATAACCGTCGGGCGCTTTTGTTTCGATGAAGGCGTAATGACCCGGTGCAAGGCCGGATGTTTCTACTTTTCCGTCTTTATTGGAAACCAGATCTTCCTGAACCGTGTTTCCATCACTGTCGACGATTTTGAAAACTGCGCCTTCTAGGTTCCGGCCGTCTGCATCTTCCTTCGTCAGCTGGACAGAGCCTTTATAGTTGACGGCCGTTCCTGCGTCAGTTGACTCCGGCTTTCCTTCCGCTGTTTCTGAGATGGTAAACTCCACTTTCTCCGTATTTAACACATAACCGTCAGGCGCTTTCGTTTCGATGAAGGCGTAATGACCGGGTGCAAGGCCGGATGTTTCTATTTTTCCGTCCTTTTCTGAAACCAGATCTTCCTGAACCGTTTTACCATCACTGTCGATGATTTTGAAAACTGCGCCTTCAAGATTCCGGCCGTCTGCATCTTTCTTCGTTAAAGCGGCTTTTCCTTTATAATTCACCATTGATCCCAATTCAACATCAGGTACTTGATTCTTTTCGTTCTTTGCGATTGAGAAGTGAATGGCTTTTGTGTTTACGATAAACCCTGACGGGGCTTTCGTCTCCATCAGCCGATAGTATCCGGCGGGCAAACCGTTGATCTCAACTTTCCCATTTTTATCGCTTTCAATATTATTTTTTATCAGAGTATAGGTGCCGTCGCTTGATTTTTTCTCAAGCTTAAATACAGCACCGGCCAAAGGATTATTGTTTTCGTCTTTTTTGATAAGCGTCACCTTATTTTTTTGATTTATGACTTTATAGAGTGCTCCTGCTGCGGAGGATTTGCCGTCAATCGTAACGGAGACCCCGTTTACATAAGCGTCGCTGATGGTGTAGCCGTCCGGAGCTTTTATTTCTTTCAGTACATAGGTTCCGTAACGGATATTCCCAAACACAAGTTTACCGGCATCGTCTGTTGTGCCCGTACGCAGCAGCTGCTTGCCGTCTTTAGACCATAATTGAAAGCCGGCTCCTGAAAGAGATGTTCCGTCTGATCCTGTTTTAGATATCGTCAGGCTTCCCTTCTCTCCTGATCCTGAGCCGCCGCCGCTTGAAATGGCGACAAACACTGAGCTGTTGTTCTCTTGGGTCTGCTCCTCAACATTTGTCCCTGATATCGACACTTTGTTGCTGACCTGACCGCTGCTGCCGGAAATATTAATGAGAGAACGATATTGTATGACATACGCGCGGTCGATTTGTTTATAGCTGCCGGTAAAGGTGAGGACAAATGATTGTTCACCGGTGGCATTGTCAGTTTTTATATCTAGTTTATAGTCCTTATCTTTTTCAAGCTTCACATCACCCGGAATAAGATTTCCGCTGCTGTCTTTCATAACGCCGTTCTCATTATATTTTGCTTGATATACTTTAAAAGAATCTTCATCTATTATTTGATTCTCATCCGGGGTGTCTTTGACTTTTACGTCATCCAGTGTCGATTGGCTGGCATTGACCTTAATGTTCCAATCGATATTGTTTCCGTTCTGCTTGCCGCCTTTCGAAATCAGGTTTCCTCCGTTTGCGATGGAAACTGAACCCGTCAGCGTTCGGTCTGCATGGTCATTATTAAAGTACTCTGCTTTGTTTGTGTATTGATTCTGTTTGATGACCTGGCCTTTTAATGACGTTTTAAATTCAATCAGGTATGGTAAGGCGTCATCAGTTTTGAGACGTACGATTAACGTATTTTTGTTGCCGTCTGACGGCTCTTCTATTTCATATTTTGAAGAATCCAGCGCCTCTCCTTCAGTGATGGAACCGTTTTTGCTGATGGTATACGTTTTAACAGCAACCGACCCATGCAAAAATTGCTGACCATCTGTGATCGTATCTTTTATATAAGGATTTTTTGAAGGTTCGCCATTGTAATTGATGCCGACTTTCCATGTGATTTCTTTTGAAACGGCGTTGTATGAGCCGTTTTTGAATCCGTTATGGGACGTCTGATTGTTCGGTGTGAAGCCGCTCGATTCCTTATTTGTGCGTTTGCCGCCGTTTTTATCCGTCCATGTCGACTCCGCCGTATTCTTAATGGGTTCGTTTGAAAAGTCAGCGTTGAATTTTGTCGTATACGTGATCTTAAACTGACTGTTTGTTTCTGCATAATCCCCGATCAATGCTATTGTAAAGCCTTGATTTCCGGGTTTTTTTGTTAATGTATAGTCTGTTCCTTCTTTCAGCGTTTTGTTATCAGTCGTGTCTTGCATGTGAAATGAATCGTCAATGAGCGCCAGGCCTCCGCTGGTGAATTGATCATCCAGCGTCCAGTCTTTCATTGTGTAACCGTTTTTGTTAACTGTGATTGTCCAATCAACCGTCTTCTTCTCATAGTCTGCATTTGAATAATGTTTGATCAGATTCTGCTGAATGGCGGTTCCCGGAGTTTCCTTTGATTCCCCTGTATCTGTCATTGCTGTGTTGGTGTATTTGACAGGACTGTCAATAATGACCCCATCGTTGACTTGAGATTGATAAATGATCTTATATGCTCCTGTGACAGTTTGCTTGAATTTTATGTCAAAGCCGTTCCCGTTATCAGTCAGCGTATAATCCTCACCCTCTTTTAATGGGGCGCCCTCTTGTTCGCTGCCGTTCTGGCTGAATGTAATCGGAAGGACTTTCAATGAACCGGGAACAAGATGCAGATCGTCTGATCCGAACGTATCCTTGATGCCGGCTTTGGATTGATCAATCTTTTTCTCACCGTAGTTGTACATAACAGCCCAGCTGAACGTTTGGGATTCTCCTTTATAACCTGTCGAAGATTTTTCTATCATTTTTCCGTAACCCGCTGTTACGGAAGCTTCCGCAGAAATCGGCTCCGCATTGTCTCCGCTGAATGCCGCCTTGTTTGTCAGCGTGATCTTTCCGCCTTTACCCGGCTTTGCCTCATCTTTAATTTCCGTGTCATATATGAGCCGGCAGGCTGAATCGATCGTCCCGGCGAAGGTGACATTACCGTTTTCGCCAACGGTATAACCTGAAGTTATCTCATTTCCCTGACTCACCGAACCGTCAATATTCACATCGAGTTCATACACTTTCACAGAGCGGAAAGTCAATTCGTCCGGAAGGCTTTCAGTCAATTTCGCATGTTTAACTTCTTCTTCTTTTTTATTAAGATCAACCGTCCACGTTACCTTTCCGGGATTAATACCTTTATCCAATGACCCTGATTTCTCAATGGTTTTATTGACATTCGGTTTAAAATAAACCGTTACATCCGGCGTATCAGAGCTAACCGGAAACTTAATCTTTTGTGTGGTTGATCCTTTTATTTCTTTCTGATTGAATTGGGTGTTTACATACAATGACCCCTTGACGTTAGTGTCTTCTTTTACCTCGCCGTTAAACGTCATGATGACATGGCCGCTCGTATTAATGGAAAAAGTTCCGTACGTACTATCGCCGTTGGTCAATGGCTGGTTCGTAATGTCATTATGCATGATAAATTCTTTAGGCAGATCAAATTCATATCGATCACCGTCGTTTATTGTTTTTCCCAGCTCATTCGGAATCGCCCATTGAATGGTGATATTTGCCGGAGAGTTCGTATTCGCAGGGTTGTTTTTGTCATATGGTTTTCCTTTTTCATCCGTCAATTTCACATCAGTTAAAATATTTTTCGTAATCCGGCTTCCGCCTGATTGAAGGCTTTTAGCGGCAGATTTGCTTGTAATCACCATTTTTGATTGACTGCGTTTAGCAGAAGGTTTTGATTTCGTTGTCTGTTCTGCTTTATCACCGCCGTCCGCAGATGCTGACTTTTTCTCTGTCTTTTCCTGAGGTTCAGCAGGTGTTGAAGAAGTGTTTTTTTCTGTATCGGAATCCGTTGTTTCGTCTTTCTTCACAGGGATTAACACCTGCTGGGTCTTGCCGGCATCCAGTTGAAAAAGAGCTTTTGCCATTTTCGTCTCATCTGTTATGTCGGGAGTAAACTTCGCCGACAGTGCAATAGAGCCTTTGGCATCCCCGGCATCCGCTCCAGCATCATTCACTTTCACTTCCAGCGTGCTGCTTTTTGCTTCAGCTTTATATATACCGATCACCCGATCAGCTGATGTCAGCTCACCTTCGGCATCGTTATCTAATGTAAAACTTTCCGGAATCTTTAAGGTGATATTCCGGTCACTTGCATCTTCCTTGTGTTTTAGTGACCATTCGTATGTCAGTGTCACTTTATCTCCCGGTGCTAAAGCGGGCTCACTCCCTTTTGACCCGTCAACGGTCTGCTGTCTGCCGTCTTTGACTGCAACTGAATCAAAGAACCCGCTCTCGCTTTGTTGTGATCCGGAAGCGGCTGCGATCGGAGTAAAGCTGACAACTTGGCTGAAGATGAAAAACAGCGTGAAGCATGAAATCAATGCCGCCCTCAGCCTTTTGCTTTTTTTCTGGCTGAACGAAAAGTTCCTCACTCCCAATGTCTTATTCCTCCCCTTTTATATAGACTTACGTTCGAACAAGCCGGTAAGCATGGGATTCTCCTTATCCGAACCAAACTACATTGTATGAAATCGGCCTATACAAATTCTGTACATGGGGATCATTTCAGAAATAGCGCACAAAAAAAGACCGGCATCAGCCGGTCCGGTCATTCAATCGTCAATTGATTTTATCCTTCAATTGTTTATAGCGTTCGTATTCCTTTATCGCCTCTTCTACCTTTCCCAGTTTATTAAATAACTGCAGTTTGTATTGTATAATTTTATCGTCACCGGGCTCTATTTTCTCGACCTGCAGGCAAATGTCCATCGCTTGATGATCGTTCTTCTCTTGGATGAGAAAACCAATCAGTTCGTACGCTTTGCTGAGCCACAGATGGGCAAGACGCGCTTTTTCCGGCTCTGCCCACAGATAGCCATTCTCCATGAGATAATGGTTCTCATATGACATGACAATGTCCATATGCCGGGTTAGTGCAGCTGCGCTGAGCGGAGGAGCCTCTTTTAATGTTTTTTCCCATTCAACTGTATCAACCTTTACCCCGGAAAGCCGGAGAATGTATCCTATATCGGTATTTTCTATTGATTGGCTGAAGGGCAGCTGAACGATTAATTTCCGTATCTGATATATTGTCGAGTAGAGCTGGGTGCTTGCTTTTGATACATCATAAGCAGGCCAAAACATTTCCATCAGCATGTCTTTACTGACCGTGCGCCCTTGATTAAGAAGTAAAAATGCATACAGTTCACGGGCTTTGGATGTTCTCCACTTGACTGTTATGTATGTTTTGACACCATTTACCGATTGATAAAAGTCCAGGTTCCCAAAACATTGTATAACATAATCCGTCCCGGTATTCTCGTCTGCCGACCTGAGTTTTTTATTCATTCGTATTCGCTCAACAGTTGTCAGCAGCCTGGCATTGTCAACCGGTTTTAAAAGATAATCGACAGCATTTAATTCGAACGCTTTGATCGCGAATTCATTATAAGCGGTGATAAAAATAACTTGAATATGTTCATTGAGCTCCTGAATCGATTCAGCTAGCTCAATACCGTTTATCCCGGGCATTTCAATGTCAAGAAACACCGCATCAGCTGCTGAAAGCTCCGAATGCTCCAGAACTTCCGCCGGATCTTGAAACGTTATAATAGATTGAAAGGCGTTTGTCCGCTCAAGCATACGATTAAAATGAAGCAATGCCAGTTCCTCATCATCCACAATTAACGCTTTCAAACCGCATCCCACCCGTCAATATAGATATCTGAAAATAATTTCAATTATACCATGTCCAACGCCCTATATAGTTGGATTCTTTTTCTTTCTCTTGTTGTATTATAACGTTTGTGATTACAATATTTATACATTACATAGGATAATAGAATGCCCCTGAATGGGATAAAGGAGTAATGATGTGAAAGAAAAATTCATTTCGATTTCGATTATTTGCGGCTATGCTGCCTTCTTTATGATTTTTATGGCCATGGATCATTTTTCAGGATCATCCCTCCCTCAAGCGGAACAGGGAGTGATCAATCTGGAAAAGTGGGATTTTCAAAAGGATGGAAATGTCCAGCTGAACGGGAAATGGATTCTATATCCAAATCAGATGCTGTCACCGCAGGCGCTTCATTCAGCAAAAGGAAAAAATCCCGTACTCGTTGATGTCCCTGTCAATGTGAAGCTGTTCGGAAAAACGGCCGATGTGGATTACGGGACGTACAAACTGACAATCCGATCAAATGAAGACAATCAGGTTTTGGGGATCAGCACATCTTTTATCTACAGTTCAAACCGCCTTTACCTTAATGGAAAAGTAATCGGACAGAGCGGCAATCCTTCAGAAAAAGCTGATTTTAAGGCGCAGAACAAACCGTACAGCAGCTTTTTCACGCTTCGCAAGGGTGACAATGAACTTGTCCTGCATTTTTCGAATTTCGGAAAAGTTCCCGGCTGGGGGATCGCAAAACCGATAACGTTTGGGACTCAAGAACAAATTATACGCGAGAATCAAATTTCCTTTTTCAATGATTCCATTATGATTACGGCTTTTTTCATTACCGGTTTATATTTTCTCGGCTTTTTTCTCCAACGGACAAAGGATAAACATTTATTGTTCTTTTCCGTGATGTGTCTGCTTTTTTCAGCCATTATTCTTATGATCGGGAAAGAAAGAATTATCTTTCTCCTCTTTCCGTCTATTTCATTTTCATTGCTGAATTCCTTGCGTATCATCTCAACCGTGCTTGTCAGCATGGCGGTTTTTCTTTATCTCTTTTATGCATACAGAGAAATTGTTTCAAAAACGACGATCACCATTTTAACCGCTTTATCCGGGATCATCTTGATCACTGATTTTATGTCCGGAAGTTTCATTGACCACCTCTCATACATTTTACATTCTGTGCTTGCCGTTACGACTCTGTTTTATATTACATATATTTTTACGATTGCCGCCATAAGAAAAATAAAAGGAAGCACGTACCTTACACTCGCATCCGTCTCGATGAGCGCTTTTGTGATTCTTACAACCATTTCAGCTTACAGCGGCAAAACGGCTTTTTCTTTTAATTCGATCTATTCATTGCCGACAGTCATCGCTTTATTGGCGGTGGTTCTTCTGATGGCGCAGCAATTCGCCGGAGCTTTCCGGGACAATGAAGTCCTCTCACGGAAATTAGTCAAAATCGACCAACTGAAAGATGAATTTATCGCCAAAACTTCACACGAATTCAAGACGCCGCTGAACAGCATTATTAATATATGCCAAACCCTTGTAGCCGGCAGAAAAAAGAAGACGATAGAGGAAGAGAAAGAAAATATGCAGCTGATCATCCGTATGGGCTACAGACTTTCTGATCTCGTAAATGATATTCTTGATTTGGAAAAAATGAAGCAGGGTATGCTGCAGATTCGTCCGGTTCCCGTCGATGTGCATGCCGTCATATGCAGTGAGATGAACTTCTACCGGCTTTTATCCAAACATAAAAAACTTGCCATTCTTAATCATGTGCCGGACGATCTCCCTTTGGTGCTTGCAGATGAAAACCGTTTCCGGCAAATCTTAACCAATCTTGTTGAAAACGCAATCAAGTACACATCCGAGGGGAACATTATTCTTTCTGCTGAAAGCCTGAATGACAAAATGATTCAAATCACGGTGGCCGATACCGGCAGCGGCATTCCTGAGGCTGATCTTGAAACCATTTTTGATTCTTTTCAGCAAGCGGAAGGGACGGAAGAAGATGGAACGGGTTTAGGTTTAAGTATTGTGAAACAGCTCGTCAAGCTCCAAAACGGGGACATCTGGGCGGAGTCAGCGGCGGCGCAAGGATCAGCCTTTCATTTTACGTTACCCGCCGCTCAAATTGATTCTTTACCGGAAGCAAAGATCGAACTTCCTAAATCACAGCCCGGACAGAGAATGTCGGATATTTCGCTGGTCACGCCTTATCACTCAGAAAAAATCGAGGCTCCGACGATTCTGATCGTCGACGATAACATCGAGAGTTTGAAAATTTTAACTGATATGCTGGAAGGTGTTCCTTATAACGTAATCGCAGTAAAAAGCGGAAAAGAGGCGCTTCAAGCTGTCTCTTCCTCGAAGCTTGACTTGGTCATATTAGACTTGATGATGCCCGACATGACGGGTTTTGAAGTCTGCACAATCATCCGCGAAAGATTCAGCATGGTCGATCTGCCGGTTCTTATCGTTACGGCAGCCATTATCAGCCATGACAAATACAAGGCGTTTCATGCCGGAGCAAACGACATCTTACAAAAGCCTTATCATTACTCTGAATTCACCGCGCGTATTAAAAATTTAATTTTGATGAAGCATACGGCTCACCAAGCCACAAATTTGGAAATGGCATTTCTTCAGTCGCAGATTAAGCCTCATTTTCTTTACAATGTATTAAATACGATCATCGCGCTCAGCCATTTGGATATTGAAAAAGCACGGGAAACGACTGCTGCATTTACAAACTATTTAAGGATGAGTTTTGATTTTCAAAACACTTCGGACATCAGCTCATTCAGAAACGAACTTTCTATCATTACGTCATATCTTTCTATAGAAAAAACACGCTTCGGCAAACGGCTTGATATCCTTTTTGATATTGAACAGGACATTGACTTCCCCCTTCCGCCTTTAATGATACAGCCATTGGTGGAAAACGCCGTTCATCACGGGATCAGTAAGAAAAGAGGCGGCGGACGGATAAAGCTGACAGCGAAAAAACAAGGCGAAAACACGTATTTTATCAAAGTGGAGGATAATGGAACCGGCATCATGCCGGACATACAGAAAGATATTTTGTCTTCTGATGTTAATCGCAGTGTCGGCCTGAAAAATATCAATCGGCGGCTGAAGCATTTTTGCGGAAGTGAATTGACGATCACCAGCACCCCGGATGAGGGCACCGCTGTTTCGATGATGATTCACACTCCCGGCACAACGGATGATTCGAACTCACTAAAAACGTCTTCATTAAGATACTGATTAACTTCAGAAGGCTTGTAAATACTTCTCCCGGCTGTCGGGAAATTCCCGTCAGCCTTTATTTACCCAAAAAGACGTAAAAATAAAAATGCTTGAAGAAAAAGTGATATCTTCTCCAAGCTTAGATGATCCGTACCAGTCTGGCCGTTTTCACTTAAGAAATCGTAACTCCCGCGCTTGCATATCCCGCCACTGTATTAATAAGCGAAAGGCCGGTCGCAGTGGCGGAGAATACCATTAACAGCCGGGTTTGAGGAGTTACCGCAATGTTCAGCCCTGTCGTGATTCCGTTGCTGATGCTGCCGATTGACAATATGCCGGTGAGGGGAGGAGCTAAAGTGACGGATGCTCCGGGGATCGGCGTGAACGTATTGTTCGGCACTGTGGAACTGTATAATTGTGCGGTTATCGTAACAGTCGAGCCGACAAGCGACAATGCTGCGGTTGTACTGAAATAGGCGGCAATTGATGTAATGGTTCCGCTTCTCGGAACAGAAAAAGCAAAGTTCAGCAGAGTCCCTCCGGCCCCGGTAAGATCAATTGCACCTCCCCCTCCGACATTGACGCCCGTTACAGAATTGCCGAACCCGACAAGGCTCACCGTTCCGATTAATCCGCCGGCAATGGTCGTCACGGCAGTGGGAAGACCTGAAGCATAAGGAATGATCGCGCCTGCTCCGGTTACCCCAGTTGCTCCGGTTATCCCCGTGGCTCCGGTTACTCCGGTTACCCCGGTAGCACCTGTTACTCCGGTCGCTCCGGTTACTCCGGTGGCGCCTGTTACTCCGGGGGCTCCAGTATCTCCTGTTACTCCCGTTACCCCGGTTGCTCCTGTTGCCCCAGTTGCCCCCATTACCCCGGTGGCGCCGGTTAATCCAGTTGCTCCGGTTATCCCCGTGGCTCCGGTTGCTCCGGTTACTCCGGTCGCTCCGGTTACTCCAGTGGCTCCCGTTATCCCTGTTACTCCGGTGGCCCCTGTTACTCCGGTTACCCCGGTTACTCCAGTTGATCCCGTTACTCCGGTGGCTCCTGTTACTCCAGTATCCCCGGTTACTCCCGTTACTCCAGTTGCGCCTGTTACCCCAGTTGCCCCCGTTACCCCGATGGCACCGGTTAATCCAGTTGCTCCGGTTATCCCCGTGGCTCCCGTTACTCCGGTTGCGCCGGTGAGCCCGGTTGCTCCTGTTACTCCAGTATCCCCGGTTACACCGGTAGCACCTGTTACTCCGGTAGCACCTGTTACTCCGGTTACTCCCGTTACTCCAGTGGCTCCCGTTGCCCCAGTCGCTCCAGTAGCTCCGGTTACTCCCGTTATCCCGGTTGCTCCAGTTGATCCCGTTATTCCGGTCGCTCCAGTATCTCCGGTTACACCGGTTGCTCCGGTTACTCCCGTTACTCCGGTCGCTCCAGTAGCTCCGGTTACACCGGTTGCTCCGGTTACTCCCGTTACTCCGGTCGCTCCAGTATTTCCGGTTACACCGGTTGCTCCGGTTACTCCCGTGGCTCCTGTCACTCCAGTGGCGCCGGTTATTCCAGTCGCGCCGGTTTCTCCGGTTGCTCCCGTTACTCCCGTGGCGCCGGTTATTCCAGTCGCGCCGGGATCTCCAGTGACGCCGGTTGCTCCCGTGGCACCGGTTACCCCAGTCGCTCCGGTATTCCCGGTCGAGCCCGTAGCTCCGGTGAATCCCGTTGCTCCGGTAAACCCCGTTGCTCCAGTGAATCCCGTTGCTCCAGTGAATCCCGTTGCTCCAGTGAACCCCGTTGCTCCAGTCAGCCCGGTTGCTCCGGTCAGCCCCGTTGCTCCGGTGCACCCCGTTGCTCCGGTGAATCCTCTTACATGAAAATGATTTGGATGACAGCATGGACACCATCTTTCATGACAGCAAGAGTTTTCGCAACAGAATCCTTCACAGCAATGTGCTCGATTTTGATAACTGCGCCTTTGATTTCTTCTTTTATGTTGAAAATGACAGCAACAATCATTGCAATTCCGGCAGTCGTAATCCCAAGAGTCGTATCTGTTATACCAAGTATCTCCTTTTCTCATTACACCACCTCTATTTGCATAATATTTCCACGAAGAAAAAAGGTGTGGCAAAACCCCGCTTCTATTGGGCAAATTTTCAAATGGTCTTTAAGGCTGCATCATGCACAGCTTTTTTCACAGAAAAAAAGACCTAACTGTGCGTAAGTCAGGTCTTTCATCTTTAAAATATCAGTCTGCTGTTATCATTAGGTTGTCGGGAAACTTATGCTGTTAAAATCGATATTGAGAGCAGTTGCTGCCGTTAAATTATTAGCAGTTGTTAAAATAATCCTTAGCTGGTACGTGTTTGTTCCTGCGGTCGGCGCAGTATCCACTGTTGTGTCCGCAATCGAAAAACTTTCCGTAGCTGCGGTAGTATTAGTTCGCGACAGAGTTCTTGTATGAATTTGTACTGTTCCCCTATATAATCTCACCACAAAAACAAAGTTTGAATTGGCTGCAGATGTTATCGCGACACTGAGGGCATAATCAAGCTTTACATTCTGCAAAGCATTAACTGGGATTGCCAGCGTAGCAACGGGAACTTCTGTATTTAACGGCGGATAAACAGTGAGCGGCCCGTTGGTTCTTGTGAAGAGCAAGGCCGGTGTACTGCCTGTGGCTCCGGTTACTCCTGTTGATCCGGTTACTCCTGTTGCTCCTGTTACTCCCGTTGCTCC
>NZ_JAANHO010000007.1:122370-124057 GCF_011800725.1 Bacillus sp. EKM208B
TCCTGTTGCTCCTGTTGCTCCTGTTGCTCCTGTTGCTCCTGTTGCTCCTGTTGCTCCTGTTGCTCCTGTTGCTCCTGTTGCTCCTGTTATACCCGTTGCTCCAGTCACACCCGTTGAACCGGTTGGGCCTGTTATTCCGGTTACACCAGTTGCGCCTGTTGATCCCGTTACTCCGGTTGCGCCTGTTTCTCCCGTTGAGCCCGTGACCCCAGTTGCGCCAGTCGCTCCGGTTGGACCCGTGATTCCGGTTGGGCCTGTCGATCCCGTTGGGCCTGTTATTCCGGTTGGACCGGTTGCGCCAGTCGCGCCAGTTGAACCGGTTGGACCGATTTCTCCAGTTACACCCGTTGCCCCTGTCGGTCCTGTCGATCCTGTTGCTCCTGTTGGGCCGGTTTCTCCGGTTGAACCTGTGGCTCCTGTTACTCCAGTTGATCCCGTTGAGCCAGTCGCGCCAGTTGCTCCTGTTATTCCAGTTGCTCCAGTTATACCCGTTGCTCCAGTCACACCCGTTGAACCGGTTGGGCCTGTTATTCCGGTTACACCAGTTGCGCCTGTTGATCCGGTTGAGCCCGTTATTCCGGTCGCTCCCGTTGGGCCCATTTCTCCAGTTATACCGGTTGCGCCGGTTTCTCCAGTTGCTCCGGTTACTCCAGTTACTCCTGTTGGGCCAGTTTCTCCGGTTGAACCAGTTACACCAGTTGAGCCCGTGACCCCAGTCGGGCCAGTAACTCCTGTTGGCCCTGTTACTCCGGTTATACCAGTTGGGCCGGTTTCTCCTGTTGCACCGGTTTCTCCAGTTAATCCCGTCGCACCAGTTGAGCCGGTTTCTCCAGTTGCTCCTGTTGCTCCCGTTACTCCTGTTGCTCCTGTTACTCCAGTTGATCCTGTTGCTCCAGTTGATCCTGTTGCTCCTGTTACTCCAGTTGCTCCTGTTACTCCAGTTGATCCTGTTGCTCCTGTTACTCCAGTTGCTCCTGTTACTCCAGTTGCTCCTGTTACTCCAGTTAGTCCTGTTACACCAGTTATTCCCGTTGCCCCAGTCACTCCAGTTGCTCCGGTTGATCCCGTTACTCCGGTTGCGCCGGTTTCTCCGGTTACTCCGGTTGGACCTGTTGCTCCTGTTGGACCCGTGATTCCGGTTGGGCCCGTTTCTCCAGTCGCCCCTGTTACTCCGGTTGGGCCCGTTTCTCCGGTCGCCCCTGTTACTCCAGTTACTCCAGTTGCTCCAGATATACCCGTTGCTCCAGTCGGTCCTGTTGCTCCTGTTACTCCAGTTGATCCCGTTGCGCCAGTCGATCCGGTTACTCCCGTCGCTCCAGTTTCTCCTGTTGAACCAGTTACACCAGTTGAGCCGGTTTCTCCTGTTGCTCCTGTTGGGCCAGTTTCTCCGGTTGCGCCAGTAACTCCTGTTGGACCGGTTGAGCCAGTTACACCAGTTGGACCGGTTGAGCCAGTTACACCAGTTGGACCCGTGATTCCGGTTGGGCCAGTTTCTCCGGTTGCGCCAGTAACTCCTGTTGGACCGGTTGAGCCAGTTACACCAGTTGGACCCGTGATTCCTGTTGGGCCGGTTTCTCCAGTCGCCCCTGTTACTCCAGTCGCCCCTGTTACTCCAGTCGGTCCTGTTGCTCCAGTCGGTCCTGTTGCTCCAGTCGGTCCTGTTGCTCCAGTCGGTCCTGTTGCTCCA
>NZ_JAANHO010000007.1:124156-283863 GCF_011800725.1 Bacillus sp. EKM208B
AGTCGGCCCTGTTGCTCCAGTCGGCCCTGTTGCTCCAGTCGGCCCTGTTGCTCCAGTCGGCCCTGTTGCTCCAGTCGGCCCTGTTGCTCCAGTCGAGCCGGTTGGTCCCGTTACTCCTGCTGGGCCGGTTTCTCCAGTAGCTCCGGTTTCCCCGGTCGAGCCAGTTTCTCCGGTTTCGCCAGTAACTCCAGTTGGACCGGTTGGGCCTGTTGGACCCGTTTCTCCGGTTTCTCCTGTTACTCCAGTTGCTCCAGTTATACCCGTTGCTCCAGTCACACCTGTTGAACCGGTTGGGCCTGTCGATCCCGTTGGGCCTGTTATTCCGGTTGTACCGGTTGTTCCAGTTGAACCAGTTACTCCCGTGGCTCCTGTTACTCCCATGGCTCCGGTTGCCCCGGTTACTCCTATTGCTCCGGTTTCTCCTGTTGGACCCGTGATTCCGGTTGGGCCAGTTTCTCCCGTCACCCCTGTTACTCCTGTTGGACCCGTTTCTCCCGTTGAACCTGTTACTCCAGTTGGGCCGGTTTCTCCAGTTGGGCCGGTTTCTCCGGTCGAACCTGTTACACCTGTTGCCCCTGTTATTCCGGTTGAGCCTGTTGGTCCGGTTGGACCGGCCTCTCCCGTTGGGCCGATTTCTCCAGTTACACCCGTTACCCCTGTTGGGCCGGTTGCTCCGATTGAACCTGTTGGTCCGGTTGGACCGGCCTCTCCCGTTGGGCCGATTTCTCCAGTTACACCGGTTGCTCCGGTTGCCCCTGTTGCTCCAGTTACACCAGTCAAGCCGGTTGGGCCTGTTATTCCTGTTGCTCCGGTTGAACCGGATGCACCCGTCGCCCCGGTTTCTCCTGTCGATCCCGTTGGACCAGTCTCCCCAGTTGACCCGGTTGATCCTGTCGCGCCTGTTACCCCCGTTACTCCGGTTGAGCCGGTTGATCCCGTTGCACCAGTTGAGCCTGTTACTCCCATTGCCCCGGTTACACCAGTCGAGCCGGTTGATCCCGTGGTTCCGGTTTCTCCTGTTGATCCGGTTGGGCCAGTTGAGCCGGTTGCGCCAGTTACACCAGTTGAGCCCGTGACCCCAGTCGGGCCAGTAACTCCTGTTGCCCCTGTTACTCCGGTTATACCAGTTGGGCCGGTTGAGCCGGTTGAACCTGCTACCCCAGTTGCTCCGGTTATGCCAGTGGCGCCCGTTGCGCCGGTTATTCCTGTTACACCGGTCTCTCCTATTGCGCCGGTTGGGCCTGTTACTCCAGTCGCTCCGGTTGGACCGGTTTCTCCCGTTGGGCCGATTTCTCCAGTTACACCGGTTGCGCCGGTGGCTCCTGTTACACCCGTTACCCCAGTCGCTCCTGTCGATCCCATTGCACCCGTTGAGCCGGTGGCTCCTGTTGGCCCAGTTACACCAGTCGCCCCGGTTTCTCCCGTTGGGCCGATTTCTCCAGTTACCCCGGTTGACCCGGTTGACCCAGTTCCTCCTGTTGGGCCGATTGCCCCCGTTGCGCCGGTTTCTCCTGTTGGTCCTTCTGGGCCGATTGCCCCAGTCACTCCCGTTGAACCCGTTTCTCCTGTTGATCCTGTTGCTCCAGTTACTCCCGTTGCTCCGGTTTCTCCTGTTACACCTGTTGATCCCGTTACACCAGTTGGACCCGTGATTCCGGTTGGGCCGGTTTCTCCAGTCGATCCTGTTGCTCCAGTCGAGCCGGTTGGTCCCGTTACTCCTGCTGGGCCGGTTTCCCCGGTCGAGCCAGTTTCTCCGGTTGCGCCAATTACTCCAGTTGGACCGGTTGGACCAGTTTCTCCCGTTGCTCCGGTTATTCCTGTTGCCCCAGTTGGGCCGGTTGCTCCGATTGAACCTGTTGCTCCGGTTGGACCGGTCTCTCCCGTTGGGCCGATTTCTCCAGTTACACCGGTTGCGCCGGTTTCTCCTGTCGATCCCGTTGGACCAGTCTCCCCAGTTGACCCGGTTGATCCTGTCGCGCCTGTTACTCCCGTTGGGCCTGTTGGGCCTGTTGAGCCTGTTGAGCCGGTCGTTCCCGTTGCTCCTGTCGGCCCGGTTATTCCTGTCGCACCGGTTTCTCCGGTTACTCCCGTCGCCCCGGTTACTCCAGTTGAACCCGTTTCTCCTGTCGATCCTGTTGATCCGGTTACACCAGTTGAGCCCGTGACCCCAGTCGGGCCAGTCACTCCTGTTGATCCGGTTACACCAGTCGGACCCGTTTCTCCCGTTGAGCCAGTTGCTCCTGTTTCTCCTGTTGGACCAGTCTCCCCAGTTGACCCCGTTTCTCCTGTCGATCCGGTTGGGCCGATTGCACCCGTTTCTCCGGTTGCGCCTGTTGGTCCTGTTGTTCCTGTTGCGCCTGTTGCTCCTGTTATCCCCGTTGCCCCAGTCACTCCCGTTGATCCCGTTGCTCCGGTTGAACCTGTTACCCCGGTTGTCCCCGTTACACCAGTCACTCCTGTCTCCCCGGTCGGACCTGTTATTCCTGTCGCTCCGGTTGGGCCGATCGGGCCAGTAGCCCCTGTGGCTCCCGTTATCCCCGTTGCCCCAGTCACTCCAGTTGGACCCGTTTCTCCCGTTGAGCCAGTTGCTCCTGTTTCTCCTGTTGGACCAGTCTCCCCAGTTGACCCGGTTGATCCGGTTTCTCCTGTCGATCCCGTTGCGCCGGTTATTCCTGTTACACCGGTCTCTCCTATTGCGCCGGTTGGGCCTGTTACTCCAGTCGCTCCGGTTGGACCGGTTTCTCCGGTTGAACCAGTTGACCCTGCTGCTCCTGTTGGTCCAGTTACTCCCGTTGAACCAGTTGATCCCGTTATACCAGTTACCCCAGTCGCTCCTGTCGATCCCATTGCACCCGTTGAGCCGGTGGCTCCTGTTACTCCCGTTGCTCCGGTTGAGCCGGTTGGGCCGGTTGGGCCGGTTGGGCCGGTTACACCCGTGACCCCAGTCGGGCCAGTAACTCCTGTTGCCCCTGTTACTCCGGTCGATCCCGTTTCTCCTGTTGCACCTGTTACTCCGGTCTCTCCTGTTGCACCAGTTATCCCAGTCGCTCCTGTTACTCCCGTTGAGCCGGTGGCTCCGGTTGGACCGATCTCTCCCGTGGGCCCAGTTGAGCCTGCTGCACCAGTAACTCCAGTTGGACCGGTCGAGCCGGTTGGGCCTGTTGCTCCAGTTGAACCGGTCGCTCCTGTTGATCCTGTTACTCCAGTGGCTCCGGTTAACCCCGTTTCTCCGGTTGAACCTGCTACCCCAGTTCCTCCTGTTGCCCCGGTTGAACCTGTTGCGCCAGTTGGGCCTGTAACCCCGGGTGCACCCGTTGACCCAGTCGCTCCTCTTGCCCCGGTTGAACCAGTTGCTCCCGTTGCACCAGTTACTCCGGTCGCTCCTCTTGCTCCGGTCACTCCTGTGGGGCCCGTCACTCCTGTGGGACCTGTAATTCCTGTTACGCCAGGTTCACCCCCGGTTTGCGCCAATGAAACATCGTCTATTAAAACCGTGCCGGAAGAAACTTTACTTAATACAATGACGGCAGAGGCCGCGCCAGAAGGCACACTGCTTGTTTTATAGATTTCAGACCATGTGTGAAAGAGCACGTTCGGCAAATTTCCGGGTGTAATATTTTCTTGAATGGAACTGATTTGTTCACCTGCTGCGCTGACATAGATGAACTGGAGAGTTACTTGGGGACTTGGCTCATTTCCGAGCGTTGCGAGTGATACGAATAGAGTCAGTGACTTGGCTGAAATGGGAACGATTTGACTGAGGTAAGCATATGGCTGAGCTCCAATAAATTGCGCGGAATATCTCCCTGAATGTGCAAACAAACTGTTAATCTGGGTATTGGCCGAACTCCACCCTGCTAATGTACCGGTTTCAAAGCTCCCGTTTATAATCGGATTATTCATTCAATCTTTTTCCCTCTCCTTCCCGTTGTTGACCGTCTTACCTATTAAGACAGCATATTAATACGGGCTGTGTTTTGACAACCTAAATAAAAAAGGTGATTTCTATTCATCACCTTAGTCCGATCCTTGAATGGGGAATCCCGTCGCAATGAGGGAGCGGTTTGCCGCTGCGACTTGTGTTACGAGATTCGAAGAAAGGACGGATAAATAGAGCTGGTACGCGGCTGTTTCATCCGCCTTCATTTCGTCGATGTACGTAAAAGGAATTCCTATGATTTGTCCGCCTGAAGAAAAGAGGTTCCGCTCTTGTCTCTGTGTTTGTATCGATACGCCATTTCTTTGCAGATCGACAGCTAAGACCAATGAGAAATGAGACGCGAGCGGGTCTAATTCCACATTTACTTGTATGACGGCATCCGTTTTCACCAATTGATCTGTCGGCGCGGCTATCACTGTGCTTAACACGTTTATCGGTGTTCCTTCTAACGGAATCATCATCTGGTCTGCTGTATTTTGAAAAGCTACCGCAGGAACCGCTCCCGGCGGCCCCTCAGGCCCCGGTGGACCGGGCGGACCGGCCTCCCCTTGCGGACCGCGGGAGCCGGCGGGTCCTCTTTTGCCTTCGGGACCTCGCAGCCCGGGTACGCACAAGGCAGATCGATTTTCATCTGAATACGGAAACCGTTTTTCCGTCCCTGTTTCCGGTCTTTCAAGTTCACATGGTAATTGTTCATACCGGCGTTTCATATGTCTGCTCATATATTTGTAAGGTTTCTGTTTCAATATCATGTATTGATCACGGCCGCTGCTCATATTATCACCCCGGCCATATTCTATTCGCACTGAAGTCATCATGTGCAGGCCCTTCCCATTCCCTACAGAAATAAAAAAAGGCAGACCTGAGTCTGCCTTTTTTCTTCTACCATAACCCTAATACTTTCCACCATAATCCGCCGATCACAAGCCATGTCACAATATGGACGATTGACAGGATAAAGCCGATGGACCACCATTTGCTTTGCGATATATAACCCGCTCCGAAAAAGACCGGAGCCGCTCCCGAACCGTAATGCGTCGTAGAACCGAAAAGGTTGCTGAAAAACGCCAGGCTGAGCGCCGCCAACAGCGGCGGAGCGCCTGCCGCCACGATGACGGCGAGAAATGCCGCATACATGGCGCTGATATGCGCGGTTGCGCTCGCAAAGAAGTAATGCGTGTAATAATACACGACAATCAGAATCATAAATGCCACAATCCATGAAAAACCGGAAACAGAAGATTTCATCATATTGCTGAACCAAGACACCATACCGAGCTCATTCAGGAAATTCGCCAGCATCACAAGCGCCGCGAACCAAGTCAGCGTATCCCATGCACCTTGTTCTTTTTTGATGTCCTCCCATGTTAATACCTGTGACAAAAGCAAAACGGATAATCCGATCAGGGCCGTCGTCGTTGCGTCAATATTTAAGCTTCCTCCGAAAATCCACAGCGCAAGCACCAATAAAAAGACGATGACCATGGAGAGTTCGGATTTTTTAAACGGACCCATTTCTTTCAATTTTTCCGTTGCGATTTTAGCCGCATCCGGTGTTTCTTTAATTTCCGGCGGATACAGCTTATAAATGACGAGCGGCGTAATGATTAAGCTCGCCAATCCCGGTACAATGGCCGCGATTGCCCAGCTTGTCCATGTGATGTCCACCCCTGCGACATCGTGGGCCAGCTTGGCGATCAGCGGGTTCGCCGCCATTGCCGTCAAAAACATCGCAGACGTAATCAAGTTTCCTTGAAAACCGGTTTTTAATAAGAAAGCGCCGATTTTCCGCTCTGTTCCGTCTGCCGGCGTTGATCCGAAAGTTTCGGATAATGATCTGATAATAGGAAAAATAATGCCGCCCGCCCGTGCCGTGTTGCTCGGAATGGCAGGTGATAAAATTAAATCACTGAAAAGCAGTGAATAAGAAAGGCCGAGTGTTTTCTTCCCGAACCGTTGTACGAATACGTAAGAAATCCTGGCGCCGAGCCCGGTTTTGATGAACCCCCGGGAAATAAAAAAGGCGATGACAATCAGCCAGATTGTCTTGTTTCCAAATCCGCTTAACGTATTTTCAATAGATAGCGTTCCCGTTAACGCGGTGACTGCCAATGCAAAAATTGCAATTGCGCCCATTGGCAAGGGCTTGGAGATAAAGCCGATAATTGTTGCGACAAAAATAGCGAACAAATGCCATGCTTTAGGTTCAAGTCCGGACGGCGCGGGAATAAACCAAATGATTAATCCCACAGCAACAGTAATAAGCAAAGGAATGATTTTTACTGCCTGCTGTTTTTTTGCGTCTTTTTCTGAAGCCATTACAGGTCTCCTCCTATTTTGTTGTCTTCCATCCCCTATCCCATTTTACTACTTAACTAAGTTAATAAACGTTTTTGTTAATTAAAAAACACAAAGGAATATTTTCCTTTGTGTTTCTTGTTTCTTATTTTAATATGCCCGACCCGGCTTTAGATATAACATCTGATTTTACATTTGATGATGAGCCGATGGAACCGTGCAATGACGGTGTCCAGCCGACGGACTGACTTAATCCGTTGGCGGCTGACGCGTTAATGGAGGCGCCGTTTAAAAGAGTGCCGTCTTCATGAAGCGCTTTTCCGCCGCTGAAGACGCTGATGACTTTATCAGCAGCCAGTCCCGGCACTTCAAAGACATTATTCTGGGCATATATTTTTGACGCGTGGCCCGCGCCCCACGCATAGCTGAACGGGTATGCGGCGCTTTTCGAGCCTGCGTAAAAATTATTATAAATATGAACCTGCCCGTACCGGACCCGCGGTGCGCGCTGGACGATGTTCTGATAATAGTTATGGTGAATGGTCACCTTCAGTTTTCCTTCATCCGACGTCTTGCTGTCGCTGTTTCCGATGACGGAGCCTTTGTCATGGTCATGATATTTATTATAGGACAATGTAATATAATTCGCCCCGTTGGCTATATCCGTCTGGCCGTCATGGTGCTGATATTTTCTCCCGTAATAGTAGGGAAAACCGCTGTCGGGATTCGATCCGTCATTAAAGGTGCAATGATCGATCCAGATGTGCGTCGCGCCGTTAATGGTGATATTGTCATATTCCGAGTTCCAGTTGCCGCTGCTGCCGTCCGTCGGGTCCCATTGCGGAAAATAGTCGTAAGCGTCTTGAAATTCAATGTTGCGGATGATGACATTGTCGACGCCGTTCTTTATATTAAAACTTCCGCCTGTCACTTTGGCATTTGAACCCGAGCCGATGATCGTCGTATTTGAAGGAATGTCAACCACGACCCGTGCCTTCTGGTTTTTTTGCGATCGCTGTCTGGCGTCTTCCTGGGTGCCTGACGGCGCTTTTTTTCCCCATTTGTCCGGGTCGTACGCCTTGAGATAGGCATTGAGATCATATGCCGGATCTTTATAATCATTAAAGCCGAGCGTTTTATTGCGGTCGTCCGTATTCATATTGATTGTGCCTTGTATGTAAATAATCTTCGGTGTGCTGTTGGCGCTTCCCCCTAATGCAGAAACGAGCTGCTGTCTGTTTGATACGGTGTATACATTCGATGATGAGGCTTTCGCGCCGCCGGTTGTCCCGCCGGAAGCGGCTCCCCAGCCGTCATTTGTTCCTAACGTCTGCCGTCCCAGATCAGCGGCATAGACGTCCGCAGGGATCATACATAAACAAATCGCCAGCATAAGTAACATTTTTTTCATGAATTGTGCTCCTCCTGATTCCGTATACCAATTTATTACAATTGAATTGTATCAAATCAGTTGAGAAACAGCACCGAAAATGTACAGAATGTGCCTTTCGGTTTTATTGCGGAAACCGCAAAAAAAATCCCAAGGGACCGAAAACCCCTTGGGATCTGTTCAGCTTACGCCCATGATTTCACTTTTTCGTTATCCGTGACAAACAGAAGAACTTTTCCTTCATCTAAGCGCTTTTCAAATTGTGATGCTTCCTCTTCTGAAAAGCCGATTTCGTGAATTTTGTTGCGGAGCTCGTCGCCTTTTTTATTAAACATATTGCCGACTGCGTGTTTAATGCCCGTTTCTTTCGCTCCGATGGTATTGACATCAGTATTATCTGCCAGGCGGTCCGTTCTGTCGTCATCATGAGAAAGCACATATACGTCTTCTTTTGCGACACCCAATTGCTGAAGCTCTTTTACGTCCTGCATCAGTTTTTGATCATTTGTATATTCTCTTACTACCGGTTTCATTGATAAGTCCTCCCTTTTGTTTTTGTATATTTGATGTTTACCCGCTCAACCAAGGATCAAACAAAAGAAAGAGAGTTCCGTGAAAAAACGGGCAGGTTGTCGGTGGATATTTTCTGGCGGGACATGTTACAGTAGAGGAAGCTACATTTATCAGAAAAATAAAAATCTTCATGAGCCGATTAAGCAGGGAGGTGGTTCCTATTCATTACTTTTCACCGGAACAGCGATTTAACGCTTGGGTTGTCAGTGATTTAGTGAAGCAGGTATTCCGCCGGCATACCCGCTGCCCGGATGGAATAAAAGAGCTTACGGCCTTTGCTGAAGATACTTTTCATATTAATATCGATTTCGTTTTCTCTATCATTATCAATATCGGTGATATCGAATCCGTTCTGCCGAAAGAAATTGAAAATAGGCTGGGTTCTTATCTGACCGCGCTTCAGCCCGTCGTTACCGCTGACATGCTTCATTCTTCAAAAACGAATGCCTATGAATATTTGGAACATGAGAAAAACACCGATGTGTACCGGTTATTCTATTAAATATGCATGTGAGGAAAGAAGGGCCCTGGGCCCTTCTTTTTTTATGACCGCTGACGGTTTGATTTTGTAATCGGGAAATGGTTCGTGTTACATTTGGAACAACCACTTATCTTGAAGGAGGATTCAGTATGCCGAATAATCAGCAGCAAATTCAATTGGCAAGACGCCCCAAAGGCGTTCCCGCCCATGACGATTTCCGCTTTGAAACGATTGCCGTTCTCGAACCGAAAGACGGCGAAGTGCTTGTGAAAACGAGTTATGTGTCCGTTGATCCGTACATGCGCGGACGGATGCAGGATACAAAATCATATGTAGAGCCGTTCGCTTTAGATGAAGCCATAACAGGCGGAGTGATTGCCGAGGTTCTGACAGACGGCGATAAGCTGAAAAAAGGAGATGTTGTGATCGGAAATCTCGCGTGGCAGGAATATTCAGCCGTCAATGAGTCCGCCCTCCGCAAGTTGGATACGGATATCGCACCCGCCCAGGCGTATCTCGGCATTTTAGGGATGACCGGACTGACCGCTTACTTCGGGCTGCTCGATATCGGCCGTCCGAAAAAAGGCGAAACCGTCGTCGTTTCAGGCGCGGCGGGCGCCGTCGGCTCAACAGTCGGACAGATTGCCAAAATCAAAGGCGCGCGGGTTGTCGGCATCGCCGGATCTGATGAAAAAATCGCGTATTTGAAAGAGGAGCTTCAATTTGATGAAGCCATTAATTACAAAACGGCGGATGATATTCAAAAAGCGCTGGAACAGGCATGTCCTGACGGCGTCGATGTCTATTTTGACAATGTCGGCGGACCGATTTCAGATGCGGTGATAAACCTGCTGAATGAATTCGCCCGCATTCCGGTATGCGGAGCGATCTCATCGTACAATACCGAAAGTGAAGAAGAAGACATGGGCCCCCGCGTCCAGCCGAAGCTGATCAAAACAAAAGCGCTGATGCAGGGATTCATCGTCAGTGATTATGCTGACCGCTTTTCCGAAGGTGCGAAACAATTGGCCGAATGGCTTAAGGACGGAAAGCTTCATTATGAAGAAACGATTACGGAAGGATTCAGCAATATTCCTGACGCGTTCCTCGGCCTGTTTAAAGGAGAAAATAAAGGCAAACAGATCATCAAAGTCAGTGATCTAAGTTAACATGATGATGAAAAAAAGGAGGGCTTTGTCCCCTCCTTTTCTGTTTATTTGGGATCAGCCGTGAAGAATCAAAGTAAGAAAGCCGTCTTCATCAGGCTCCGTATCTTCCAAAATGAATCCCGCTGCTTGAAAGCAGGCTAAACTGATTTGATTGTCTTTTTCGATGCTTGCCGCCCATTCCCGCACGCTGGTAAACCCAGGGTCAGTCAGCAGTTTTTGCAAGATCTGTTTTCCGTACCCTTGAAGCTGGTATAAAGGATTGACGATCAACCCGATATACGCCCGCTCATCCACAAACTCTATAGAGGCCATGCCTGCCGGACACTCCCCGTCATATGCCATAATGACAGTATCGTCTTTATCTTTATTCAATCGTGCATACCACGCGTCTAATGGCAGCATTGCATCCATTCTCCGTTTGATATTATCGTTCTTAAACCAGTGTTCAAGTATTTTCAGCTCGGGTTCCTTCAATATTTGACATCTGTCTATTGAAACCATCTTCCCGCCCCCGCCTGAACATTTTCTATTATTTTACAACAAAAAAAGAAGGGCTTCCCGCCCTCCGTTTCTTATTTCTCAGATAGTTTTCCGCCTGAATAAACGGCCTCTTTCAGCTCAATTCCGAGTGATTTGGCCATTTTTTTCAATTTGGATTCTTCCATCGGCGTGACAAGGCTGAGTACGGTTCCTTCTTTACCGGCCCGCCCCGTCCGGCCGGATCTGTGGATATATCCGTCTTCATTCGGTATGTCCGCGTGAATGACGTACGGAAGATCATCGATATCGAGTCCGCGCGCCGCAATGTCAGTCGCCAGAAGCAGCGGAAATTCTCCCCGTTCAAACGCTGATAATATCTTTGCCCGCTCCATTTTTTTCGCTTCTCCATGCAGAATGCCGAGATCCACGTGGTGATAGGCGAGTTTTTCCGCATAGACGCTTAAATTTCCGATATCTCTGACGAACACGAGCGCCTGCATGCCGTTCAGCCGTGACAGCTTTTGCAAAAGCTTCACTTTATCCCGCTGATCGCAGACGAGATATTGATGCGTGACGCGCGCTTTTTCCGCCGTATTCCGCTCCACTTTCAAAACGGCCGGTTCGTGTGCGATGGTATTCAGCACCTGTTCTGTTTCCGGCTGCAGCGTAGCGGAAAAGCTTAAAAGCTGTCGGTCTTTCAGCGTCGTTTTAATGATTTTTTTCATCGTTTCGCGGTGTTCCTGTGTCACGAGCTGATCCGCTTCATCAAGAACGATCGTCTTGACTTCATGCATTTTCAGCTTTTTCGCCTGAATCAATTCGAGCACCCTGCCCGGTGTGCCCGCGATGATATGCGGTTTATTTTTGAGCTTTTCCACCTGCTTTTTCACGTTTGCTCCGCCGATCAAAGACAAAGCGCGAAGATCAGAGCCTTTTTTCCACTCCTGAATCACTTGGAAAATCTGCATCACCAGCTCGCGGGACGGCGCTAAAATGATCACTTGCGGATGTTTCTGTTCCGGGTTGATCCGCTCCAGAACCGGAAGCGTGTACGCCAATGTTTTTCCCGTTCCCGTCGGGGATTCGGCGATGACGTCTTTCCCTTCCATGATCACCTGAGCGGCTTTTTCCTGAATGACGGTCGGCTCCTGAAAACCTGAGGCCTCCCAGTTTTCGGCGATAAATGGTTGTGTATGCTGTAAAAATGGCCATGTTTGGGTCATGTCGTTCTCCTCAATTCTTAAAATCTACTCCATAGTATCTCAAATGCACGCGCTAAACGCAATTTTCTTTTTCCTTCCAAGCCTTTTAACAAACGGTCTCCTCCTTTATAATCATAAATGAGAAAGACACATGATAAATAAAGCGTGTCTGATAACGATAGAGGTGTAATGATGAGTATTTTATCCGTAAAAGATTTAAGCCACGGCTTTGGTGACCGTGCGCTTTTTAACAATGTATCGTTCCGTCTTTTAAAAGGGGAACACGTCGGCTTAATCGGAGCAAACGGCGAAGGTAAATCAACGTTTATGAATATTATTACCGGAAAACTTGAGCCTGATGAGGGTAAGGTTGAATGGGCGAAAAACGTGCGCGTCGGCTACCTCGATCAGCATACCGTGCTTGAAAAAGGAAAAACGATCCGCGACGTGCTGAAAGATGCGTTCCATTACTTATTTGCAATGGAAGAGGAAATGAATGAGATTTACAACAAAATGGGCGAAGCGGACCCTGATGAGCTTGAGCAGCTGCTTGAAGATGTCGGTGTCATTCAAGACGCCCTGACAAACAATGATTTCTACGTGATTGACAGCAAAGTTGAAGAAATCGCCCGCGGCCTCGGCCTGCAGGATGTCGGCCTTGACCGCGACGTCACAGACTTAAGCGGCGGACAGCGGACGAAAGTGCTGCTCGCCAAGCTGCTTTTGGAAAAGCCGGAAATCCTTCTGTTGGACGAACCGACCAACTACCTTGATGAACAGCATATTGAATGGCTGAAACGCTATTTGCAGGAATATGAAAATGCGTTCATCTTGATTTCTCACGACATTCCGTTTTTAAACAGCGTGATCAATTTGATTTATCATGTGGAAAACCAGGAGCTGACGCGTTATGTCGGTGATTATCATCAATTCATGGAAGTATACGAAGTGAAAAAACAGCAGCTCGAAGCCGCCTATAAAAAACAGCAGCAGGAAGTGGCTGAGCTGAAAGATTTCGTCGCCCGCAACAAAGCGCGCGTCAGCACGAGAAATATGGCGATGTCCCGCCAGAAAAAGCTTGATAAGATGGATATGATCGAACTGGCGGCCGAAAAACCGAAACCGGAATTCCATTTCAAGCCTGCGAGAACGTCAGGCAAGCTCATTTTTGAAACGAAGGACTTAGTCATCGGCTACGATACTCCGCTGTCACGCCCGCTCAATCTCAGAATGGAGCGCGGACAGAAAGTCGCCCTGTACGGCGCAAACGGCATCGGGAAAACGACGCTGTTAAAAAGCCTGCTCGGTGAAATCCAGCCGCTGGAAGGCACGGTGGAACGGGGCGAGCATCAATACACGGGCTATTTCGAGCAGGAAGTGAAAGAAACCAATAACAATACGTGCATCGAAGAAGTGTGGAGCGAATTTCCTTCCTTTACCCAGTACGAAATCCGCGCCGCCCTCGCCAAATGCGGCCTGACGACCAAACACATTGAAAGCCGCGTCTCCGTTCTCAGCGGAGGAGAAAAAGCGAAGGTCAGACTGTGCAAGCTGATCAATTCAGAAACAAACCTGCTCGTGCTTGACGAACCGACAAACCACCTGGATGTCGATGCGAAAGAAGAGCTGAAACGCGCGCTGAAAGAATACAAAGGCTCCATTCTGCTGATTTCCCACGAACCCGAGTTCTACATGGATATCGCGACGGAAACATGGAATTGTGAATCTTGGACGACGAAAGTGCTGTAAACACAAAAAGGAACTCCCGCCTGTGCGGAAGTTCCTTTTTTTTCTTAATGTCCGGCTTTTATTCCGGCGAGATGTTTGCGTCCCATGAGAAGGACAAGCATGCCGACAAAAACGACGATCCCGCCTACTGTATATGGTGTGCTTGCAGTGAAGTGTTCTGACAGCATTCCCGCAATCCACGGAGCGAGCGCACCGCCGATAAAACGGACTGAGCTGTAGGCTGAAGACGCGATTGAACGTTCAACCGGTGCAGAACCCATTACAGCGGTTGTCATGATCGTATTCACCATACCGAGAACAGCACCGGCGACAACGATACATGTAATGATCAACGTCTGATGGTCAGTCCAGATCCCCATGATGATGAGAATGACCGCAAAGGCGATAAAGAGAACGACGAGCGAACCCACTGTTCCCAGCACTTTGTGCACGAGCGGCGCCGTAAAGACTGACGTAATTGCCAGCAATAACCCCCAGCCGAAGAAGACGTATCCAAGGCCGTGTTCATCTAAATCCAGCACGAACGGAGAATAAGCAAGCAAAATAAAAAATCCAAAGTTGTATAAGAATGCAGATACTGCCATTGTCAAAAGGCCTTTATATTTGAGCGCCTTCATCGCATCAAACACACCGACGCGTTTCGCCGGTTTCGGCAGCTTCGGCAGCATGAGTGAAATCGCGCAAAGCGCTATGAACATGAGGACAGACACTCCGAAGAACGGAGCGCGCCATGAAATGCTGCCAAGCTCTCCGCCTGCAAGCGGCCCGACGGAAATTCCCAGTCCGAGTGCAGCCTCATACAGAATAATGGCTTTGGCGCTGCCGCCGACAGATACCCCGACAATGACGGCAAGCGCGGTTGAAATAAAGAGAGCATTCCCAAGCCCCCAGCCGCCGCGATAGCCGACAAGCTGAGCGATTGAACTTGAGCTTCCGCCGAGAGCGGCAAACACGATGATAAAAATAAGTCCGAGAAGCAGCGTCCATTTTGCGCCGATCCGGCTTGAAATCGCGCCGGAGAAAAACATCATAAAACCGGTAACGAGCAAATAACTTGTAAATAGCAGAGATACTTCACTAGGTGAAGCATGTAATTGTGCGGCGATCGCCGGAAGAATCGGATCGACAAGACCGATTCCCATAAAGGAAATCACACAGGCAAACGCAACCGCCCAAACGGCTTTCGGCTGGCTGAATAAGCCTGTTTTCTGTTGTGATGATGTATCCATTTGACCAAACCTCCTGTTTCATCCATTAAAAGAAACGCTATATCCATAGCGTTTACAGCAAAATCATTCGATTGATTGAATGGCGCGGTCAGCTTTTTCTTTCATTCCGTTAAGGCGCGTTTTAAAATGCTGAAATGTGCTGATCTTCTCATCAATCATCTCAAGCTGGTGGTTCAAAGCGTGCTGAATCTCTTCCAGCTTTTCTTTCCGTTCCTTCGGATCCAGTGACAACAAGTACCCCTCTTTGTTTAATTCCAGCTGACGGCTCATCTCCATAAACTGCTGAAGCTCCTGAAGGGAAAAACCGAGCACTTCTTTTGTGCTGGTTACTTTTTCGAGCTCCTCCATATCATCTTCAGAGTAAAGCCGGACGCCGCCTTCTGTCCGTTTAGGAGCAGGAATCAAACCAATCTCCTCGTAAAAACGAATGGTTCGTTTTGTCAATCCGCTTCGCTTGGCAACTTGATCAATCTTCATCCATTCCAAGGTGAATCCCCCTCTTGTCGTATCTGTTTCTATTATACACCATTTGAACCTTAACGTAAACGTAAACTTTTTTACGCCTGATAAACTTTGCTTGGACAAAACGTTTGTCTTTAAAGCGCCGGGAGACATCTGTGCAAGATAAAAAAAGCCGGTATGACCCGTCATCTTCTCGGGGGCCGTACCGGCTTTTCTTAATTCTCAAGTTCTTCAATCATCAGTGACAATTCGGTCCAGCGCTCCATCGCCGCTTCGAGCTCTTCAGCCGTTTTTGCCTGTTCGGCCATCAGTTCTTGAATCTTTCCGAAATCACTTCCCGCTTCAGCGATATCCGCTTCCAGACGCTGATGCTTTTCTTCAAGGCCGGCGATTTTGTCTTCGATGCCGTCCCATTCGATCTGATCCTTATATGAAAGCTTTTTGCGCTTTTTCTTCGGCTCTTCTTCCGCCTTTTTCTCTTCGGCCGGCTGTTTTACCGCCGTCTTCTTCGCTTTTGCGTGTTCCATGTATTCACTGTACGAACCTTGGAAACGGGAAATGACACCTTGTCCTTCAAATACGATCAGGCGGTCAATGACGCGGTCAAGGAAATAGCGGTCATGGGATACGGTGATGACGACGCCTGGGAACTGTTCGATATAATCTTCGAGCACGCTTAATGTTTCCGTGTCCAGATCATTGGTCGGCTCATCTAAAAACAGCACATTCGGTTCCTGCATCAGTACATTCAGCAAGTACAGACGGCGCTTTTCCCCGCCCGACAGCTTTCTGATATACGTCTGCTGCATCGGACGCGGGAACAGAAAACGCTCAAGCATTTGTTCCGCGGTGATGACATCGCCTTCCGCCGTTTTGACGATTTCAGCCGTCTCTTTTATATATTCAATGACTTTCATATCACCGTTCATTTCGCTGTGATCCTGGGTGTAGTAGCCGATCCGGACCGTCTGCCCGATGGTGATATTGCCGCTGTCAGGCTGAATTCTGCCGGCGAGGCTGTTTAAAAGTGTCGTTTTCCCGATTCCGTTCGGCCCGATGATGCCGATTCGTTCCCCCGGGATGACAAGCTCATTAAACTGGCTGATCAGCGCTTGGCCGTTATAGGTAACGGAGACGTTATCGGCTTCGATCACCTGTTTTCCGAGACGGTGGGAGCCGATCGCGAAATCGAGTGATCCGGAGACTGCCGGCCCTTTTTGCTCTTTGAGCGCCTCCGCTCTGTCCACTCTCGCTTTTTGTTTCGTCGAGCGCGCTTTCGCCCCTCTTCTGAGCCACGCCAATTCGCGGCGCAGGAGGTTTTGACGTTTTGTTTCTTTCTGCTCCGCCAGCGCTTCCCGTTCGGCCCGTTTTTCCAAGAATACTTCATAGTTTCCTTTATACGTATAAAGGCTGCCTCTCTCAAGCTCGTAAATTCTATTCGTCACCCTGTTCAGAAAATATCTGTCGTGCGTGACAAGCATAACGGCGCCCGGATATTGCGATAAGTAGCCTTCCAGCCATTCAATCGTTTCATTGTCCAAGTGGTTTGTCGGTTCATCCAAAATGAGCAGGTCAGCCGGCTGGATGACGTTTTTCGCAATCGCGACGCGCTTTCTCTGGCCGCCGGACAGCTCGCTGACATCCTTCATCAGATCGGTGACGCCAAGTTTGGTTAAAACCGTTTTGGCTAACGTATTCGCCTCCCACGCATCATTCTCGTCCATTCGGGCCTGCGCATCAAGCAGCTGTTTCTGGCGCTGGTCATTTTCCGGTTCTTCATTCAGCGCCTGAAGCGCTTTTTCGTACTCTCTCATCGTTCTCATGACGGCTGATCCGCCGGAATAAATATGCTCAAGTACGGTTTGTCCGGCCGGAAGCTCAGGGTCCTGATGCAAAAACTCAATATGCACGTTTCCTGAGGCCGTAATCTCGCCTTCCTCCGTTGATTCAAGGCCGGCAATGGTTTTCAGAAGCGTAGACTTCCCCGTTCCGTTCGGGCCGATTAAACCGATTCTTTCATTCTCTTCAATATGAAAGGAGATATGGTCGAATAATGTCTTATCTCCGTATGTTTTATAAAGGTTTTCCGCTTTTATGATGCTCATGGTCCCTATCAATCCTCACGTAAGTTCATGTGTTCATTTTAAATCAGGCGCTGGAATAAAACTAGTAAAAGGACAGACAAATTTCTTGGAAGAGATCATTTTGTCCGAAGAATGTTTCCGCCTCTCCTTTTATACACTGGAGGTGAAGAGGTGATGACATGATCAGCATCAGTTTGTGCGTTATCGTGAAAAATGAAGAGGAAGTGCTTGCGGGCTGTCTTGATTCCGTCAAAGACATTGCGGATGAAATTGTGATTGCTGATACGGGCTCGACCGACCGGACGAAAGAAATCGCGGCCCGTTATACGGATAAGATTTATGATTTTGAATGGATCGATCACTTTGCGGCCGCCCGTAATTTTGTGTTTTCGAAAGCGGAAATGGATTATATTCTGTGGCTGGACGCCGACGATATGCTGACGGAGAAGGACCGTGAAAAGCTGATTGCACTGAAGGCGTCGCTTTCAAAAGAGGTGGACGCGGTATCCATGTATTATCACGTCGGCTTTGATGATCGGGGAGAGGTCAGCTTCAGATACCGCCGCAACCGACTCGTCAAGCGTGAAAAAGAGTTCCGCTGGATCGGAGCCGTGCATGAGTATCTTGAAGTATACGGAAACATCATAGAAACCGATATTGCCGTCACACACCGGAAATCCGAGAAAAAGCACTCGCCCCCCTCAGACCGCAACTTGAAGATTTATGAGAAAATGGCGGAAAACAGTGAAACGATGACACCGCGCGATTTGTTTTACTTCGCGAATGAATTAAAGGATCACGGCCAGTATCAGCGCGCCATCACGTATTATCACCATTTTCTTTCCACAAAACAGTGCTGGATCGAAGACGAGATCAGAACGTGCCAATATCTATCCGATTGCTACAGGGCGGTCGGCCATGAAGAGGCCGCCATGACATCTCTCTTAAAATCATTTCTGATCGATTGTCCGCGGCCGGAGTTCTGCTGCAGGCTCGGCGACTATTTTGCGGAGAAACGGCAATACCGGCAGGGCGTGTTTTGGTATGAGCTCGCCCTATCCGCCAAAAGCAGTGATGCAGGCTTTACCCAGCTCGAGTACTCCACCTGGTATCCCCATCTGCAGCTCTGCGTCTGCCACTGGCAGCTCGGCGACAGAGAAAAAGCGAAGATTCATAACGACAAAGCCGCCTCCTATCATCCGTCACATCCGAGTGTCCTGTATAATCAAAACGTGCTCGGCACATAACATCGAAAAAAAGAGCTGCCCCCGTGTGAAGGGCAGCTCCTTATTGATTACGCTGTCGGAATTCCTCCGCTTACACTGTAAATTTGGGATGTCACATAGCTCGATTCTTCTGAGGCCAAAAAGACATAAATCCCTGCTAGCTCCGCCGGCTGTCCGGCGCGCTTTAATGGGACGGCCGGTGTTTCCTTGCCGAATTTCGGAATGTTTTCACCGGGCTGTCCTCCCGAAATCTGCAGCGGCGTCCAGATCGGCCCCGGCGCTACCGAGTTGACTCTGATTCCTTTATTCGCCAGCTGCTTTCCTAAGCCGACGGTAAAACCGATAATGGCATGTTTCGTCGCGGCATAATCCAACAGCATCGGGCTTGGATTATACCCTTCTACGGACGTTGTCGTAATAATAGACGCGCCTTCCGGCAGATACGGAAGCGCGGCTTTGACGAGCCAATACAGCGAGAATACGTTGACTTCAAATGTTTGATAGATTTGTTCTGTGGCAAGATCGCTGATATCATCCACTGCCTGCTGTTTGCCGGCGACAAGAGCGAGCGTGTCAAGACCGCCAAGCTCTTGATACGCTTTTTCCGCCAATTCTCCGCAAAACGTTTCATCGCTTAAATCTCCCGGCAGCAGAACGGCTTTTCTTCCCTCTTTTTCAATTAACGCTTTCACTTCTTCGGCATCCGGCTGTTCCTCAGGCAGATAGTTAATCGCCACATCCGCCCCTTCCCGGGCATAAGCAATCGCGGCGGCCCGGCCGATACCTGAATCGCCGCCGGTGACGAGGGCTTTTCTTCCCTTCAGCTTGCCGGCTCCTTTATAGCTTGTTTCACCGCAGTCCGGCACAGGCTTCATCTCTTTTTGCAAACCGGGCGGTTCTTGATATTGTTTTGGAAATTCATCATGATCATATTTCGTCAGCGGGTTGTGCAGATTTGCATCAGACATACAAGACTCTCCTTTATCATTGGTGATGTATTCGTATGTGTACCCCTTTAGCATGACGGATCAAACGTGTAAGTGCAGTTTTCGATTGATAAAGGGAAAACAAAAAAGGAGCCCGTAAGCTCCCTTTTTTTATGACTCTCCGAGTACGTTTTCAGCCATTTTCGCTAAATGCTGGGCGCTTCCCGAAATTTCCTGCATCGTGGCAGAAATTTGTTCAACCGCCGCCGCTTGGCCGTCCGTGTTCTGGTTGATGGATTCAATTGAGTCCTCCAGCCCTTTCAGCAGGCTGTGGATTTTTTTCGTAATTTGGTCAATTTGGCCGACATTGTCTTTTGAATGAGTGGCAAGCTTGCGGATCTCATCCGCCACCACGGAAAAGCCCTTGCCGGATTCTCCTGCTCTCGCGGCTTCAATGGCCGCATTCAAACCGAGCAGATTGCTTTGATCCGAGATGCCCTTGACAGTGACGGAAATGTCGGCGATTTCTCCCGCGCTTTCACTGACTTGTTTCGCCTGAGTGGAAATCCCGTTCATCTGTGCTGAGAAACCGCTGATGGATTCTGAGATATCCGCGATGGCCGAAGCGGTCTGCTCCACGACGGCGGACAGGCTTTCAGCGACATCATGAAGCTTGGCTGATTTTTCAAGGCTCGTGCCGAGACCGACGCCGCCGATGACTTTTCCGTTTTCATCGTGAAGCGGAATCGCTCTGGCGATCAGCGGAAATCCGAACAGCTCTTTCGGCACCATGCTTGTCTTCTTCTGATTCATGCGGATCGCGTCTGTAATGATGTCCCCTTTTTGCAGCGGGTCCCCCGGCTTTACGTTAAGAGAAAACGTTTTAGCCGGAATATTCACGATTAATTTTTCTGTATCATAAATTCCGATGGTGATGTCATCTTGGATCAGGCTGTTTAAAAAAGGCGCAACTTTGACAAAAGCGTCAAGCAGGCTGTGCGTTTGCTGCTCCGTCTGTATACTCATTTCTTTCACTCCTTCTTAATATGGGAATTGCCGTTTTTCATGCTGAACCGAAATCCATTTCAGCGTGGTGAATTCTTCAAGGCTCCATTCGCCGTTCAGCCTGCCGAGACCTGATTGCTTCTCGCCGCCGAACGCGACGTTCGGTTCATCATTAATGGTCGTATCGTTGACGTGAATCATGCCGGTTTCGATCCGCTTAGCAAACTCAACGCCGCGCTCAACGTTTGCTGTATGCACGGCTCCGCTTAAACCGAACGGTGTCGCGTTTGCGATGCTTACCGCTTCATCCTCCGTTTCAAACGGCATGATGCAGACGGCCGGTCCGAACAGCTCCTCCTTCGCGATGCTCATCTCAGGTTTCACATCTTTTAAAATGACGGGCTCAGCGACCGTTCCGCTGAATCGGCCGGACAGCACCGGAACCGCTCCCTCTTCTATCGCTTTTTCGACAGACCGTCTCAGACCTTCCGCCTGTCTCTCATTGATTAAAGGACCGATAACCGTATCAGGGTCCATCGGATCGCCGACTTTCAGCGATGACACTTTCGCTTCGTAAAGCTCTGTAAATTTGTCATATACAGATGTGTGAACGAGCACGCGGTTCGCCGACATACAGATCTGGCCTTGATGCGTAAACCGGCTGAATACGGCCGCATTGACGGCGTATTCAAGATCAGCATCCTCAAGCACGATCAGCGCGCTGTTTCCGCCAAGCTCCAACAGCGGTTTTTTAAAGTGTTTGACCGCAAGCTGTCCGATATAGCTGCCCACTCCGGTTGAGCCTGTAAATGAGATAATCCGCGGCACGGGATGCTCAACAAAGCTGTCGCCGATCTCCCCGATATCCGTCACGATAACATTCAGCAGCCCGTCCGGTACGCCGGCCGCTTCAAAAATTTTCGCGATAAGCGTTCCGCCGCAGATCGGTGTTTCTTCATGAGGCTTCAGCACGACGCCGTTCCCCGCGCCGAGTGCCGGCGCAACAGATTTCATCGAAAGGAAAAACGGGAAATTAAACGGGCTGATCACTCCCACGACTCCGGCGGGTATTCTGTACAGCCTGTTTTCTTTTCCGTCAATCGTGGACGGGAGAATTTTCCCTTCCATCCGCACCGGAAATGTTGCGGCTTCTTTTATCATATTTTTGACAAGTCCGATTTCAAACTCAGCCTTCAGCCGTGTTCCGCCAAGCTCCTCCATGATTAAGTAAATAATCGCTTCTTCATGCTCTTCGATGAAAGAAACGGCTTTTTCCAAAATGGCCCGCTTTTTAAAAGGGTTTACTTTGTCCCATTCTTGTTTCGCAAGAGCCGCGGCGCGATATGCCGCATCCACGTCATCAGACGTCGCTTTTTGGAATGAGGTGATGACTTTTTGAGTATAAGGATTTCTGTTTTCCAATACGTTCCGGCTGCTCCCATCCCTCCATCGGCCGCCGATAAACTGCTTATTTAGTTCTTCATATTGAAACATGTAAACATCTCCCTTTCACCGAAACTTGAAATTAGTTGATGAGTCATCTTTTGTATCGGTCTTAAGGTGAGAAAATTGAACTATTTCACAATAAAATTCCCGTTCCTTCCGTGCATCGACGCTTTTTAGCTTTGTCCTTTTAAAGTGGAAAATTCTTTAATTGACTGCGAGAAATTTCGACAATATAATACAAACGTCAGTGTATATAATGATGGGAATATTATGAATTTTCAGGAGGATCCATATGTCTTTACTATTTCGGAAAAAGCCGCTGGCCGACTTAAAGGCCCAGAGCAAACAGACCAGCCTGTCCCGCTCGTTAAGCGCTTTTGACTTGGTTTTGCTCGGAATCGGCTGTGTTGTCGGCACGGGGATTTTTGTGATTACCGGGACTGTGGCCGCGACAGGCGCAGGACCGGCTTTGATTCTGTCGTTTGTGCTCGCGGGCCTTGCCTGCGCGCTCGCCGCGTTTTGTTATGCGGAATTTTCTTCATCCATTCCGATTTCAGGCAGCGTATATACGTATTCATATGTCACTCTCGGGGAGTGTCTCGCGTTTTTAATCGGATGGGACTTAATGCTTGAATATGTCATCGCGCTTGCCGCCGTCGCAACCGGCTGGTCATCCTATTTCCAATCGCTTCTTGCAGGCTTCGGGCTGCATCTTCCGGAGGCGCTGACCGCCGCACCCGGCAGCAAAACGGGTGCCGTGTTCAACCTGCCGGCCGTTATCATTATTTTGGTCATTACCGCGATTGTTTCAAGAGGCGTGAAAGAAAGCACCCGCTTTAACAATGTCATTGTATTGATGAAAATTGCGATCATTCTGCTATTTATCATTGTCGGTTTCGGCTACGTGAAACCGGAAAACTGGTCGCCGTTTATGCCGTTCGGAATGAAAGGCGTCATCACGAGCGCCGCGACCGTTTTCTTCGCGTATCTCGGATTTGATGCCGTGTCAAACGCGTCGGAAGAAGTGAAAAACCCGCAGAAATCAATGCCGGTCGGAATCATCGGCGCGCTCGCCATCTGCACCATCCTTTACATTACGGTATCGCTCGTCCTGACGGGAATGCTTTCGTACACCAAGCTGAATGTCGGAGATCCGGTATCTTTCGCGCTTCAATTTGTCGGCCAGAACAAGATAGCAGGCATTATTTCCGTCGGTGCGATTATCGGGATTACAACGGTCATGCTCGCTCTGCTTTACGCTCAGGTGCGCCTTACATTTGCGATGAGCAGAGACGGCCTTTTGCCACGCATGTTTTCCAAGGTTCACCCGCGTTTTAAAACACCATTTCAAAACACATGGGTGACGGGGATCATTGCCGCCGGGATCGCGGGTTTTATTGATCTGGGAACCTTGGCGCATCTCGTCAACATGGGAACCTTGGCGGCCTTTACGGTCATTGCGATCGCCGTCATCGTTTTAAGAAAGAAACATCCGGAGATCAAATCTTCCTTCCGTGTTCCTTTCGTGCCTTTTGTGCCGATCATCAGCGCATGCTTATGCCTGTATCTCGCAAGCAGCCTGCCGGGCGTGACATGGATCGCCTTTGTCATCTGGATCGCCGCCGGGATCGTCGTTTATATGATGTATTCGAGAAAACACAGTTTGTTAAATAAATAAAAAGGGAGGCTCTTTTTTCTTTTTGAGAAAGAAGAGCCTTTTTTGCACTTGATAATTCATTCACCTTATGAATAATATGGTGTATGCTTCGTTTACATAAAAAGGAGGAGAATCACTTTGGCAATTGCCGCCCCGCTTAAAGAAAAACCTGTCCATCGTCCCGAGACAACCATGTATTCTATTTTGTTCATTATCGGGATCTGTCATCTGCTGAACGATTCACTGCAAGCGGTGATTCCGGCGATGTTTCCGATTTTGGAACGTTCCATGAATCTTACATTTACGCAGCTCGGAATGATCGCCTTTACGCTGAATATGGTGTCTTCCGTGATGCAGCCCGTCATCGGCTGGTATACGGATAAACGCCCGATGCCGTATGCTTTGCCGCTCGGACTCACCGCAAGCATGCTCGGCATTTTAGGTCTCGCGTTCGCCCCGTCTTTTCTGACGATTTTATGCTGTGTCTTTTTTATCGGCCTTGGCTCCGCCGTCTTTCATCCTGAAGGATCGCGTGTCGCCTACATGGCCGCCGGCGAAAAGCGCGGCTTGGCGCAATCGATTTACCAAGTCGGAGGGAATACCGGCCAGGCGATGGCGCCCTTGATTACCGCGCTGATTCTCGTTCCGCTCGGTCAATTCGGCTCTGTCTGGTTTACGCTTGTCGCCGCAATCGCTGTGCTGTTTCTCATTTATATCGCCAAATGGTATAAAGGCCGCCTTATTCATTTGCGCGCCGTAAGTAAAAAATCACCGGCCGCCGCTGTGCAGACCGTGATTACAAAACCGATTATTCTCGCCCTTATCATGATTATCTTCTTAATTTTCGCGCGCTCCTGGTATGTGAGCGCGATCGGCAACTTTTATACGTTCTATGCGATGAATGCCTATCATGTCAGCATTCAGCAGGCACAGAGCTACATCTTCGTCTTTTTATTTTTCGGAGCTGTCGGAACGTTTCTCGGCGGGCCGCTTGCAGACCGTTTCGGAAAGCGGAACGTCATCATCGTTTCGATGATAGCGTCGGCTCCATTGACGATTTTCCTTCCGTTTGCGGGGCCTGTCATCGCCTATGGCGTACTGGCGCTGATCGGTGTTGTTCTGATGTCTAGCTTCTCCGTGACGGTTGTCTACGCGCAGGAGCTTGTTCCAGGCAAAATTGGAACGATGTCAGGGCTTACGGTCGGGCTCGCCTTCGGAATGGGCGCGATCGGAGCCGTTGCGCTCGGAGCTCTTATTGATTCAGCAGGATTGACGCCGACCATGACAGCCGTCGCCTTTCTGCCCGTTTTAGGTCTGCTCGCCTTTGTCCTGCCGAGCGACAAAACATTAAAAGAATGGCATTCATAAAAACAATCCCTGCCGAAAAGGCAGGGATTTTATGTTTCAACCGTATAAAAATGGGTGTCAGGAACCGCATATTTCGGAATAAACCCGTCTCTGAAATCGGGAAATGCTTTTTGAATTTCATCAATCCATTTTTTCACGTTTTTGATGTACGGCACGTAAATCATATTGACTGTCGCCTCGTCATCAATGTGATAGTACCAGCACAGATTGAATTCGTTCTCCGTGACGAGCGTAAAGCCTGAAAAATGATAAAAAATCAGCGGGGTGTCATTGACATACACAGCCCCGTCACGCAGGCTGACGTCATATTGCTCAATATTCCAAAGCGCCGCATTCGCGCCGATCGACTCCGTGACATGAACGTGTTCAAACTGCGCGGGCCACTTTTCAACATACCTTTGGTCACCGTATGTCTTTTTTTCTTCATTCATCTCCACCGTACAATAGGAGATGCAATCCTGTCTCCACTGCCAGACCGCCCGATACGCTTCCCCGGTATTCCGCGCGCCGACAAACCCGGTGTTGTACTGCCCCGTCAGCTTGTAATAAGACGCAAACCGTTCTGAATTGCGGTGATCCGTCAGAAAAAGGGAAGCATCAGGCTTTTCCGCAAACAGCTCGCCCGCATCTGAGAAGAAAAAGAGATCGGTGTCCAAGTGGGCAAAATATTCGGCTTCATCATACTCTGTCATCACATGGAACAGAAAAGCCGGCTTCAGCGTCCAGCAATATTCATGAAACGTCCGGCCGCCCTTTGCTTCAAGCAGCTCCGGGTCCTCCATTTCATGGAGCTGAACCGCCGTGACATGTTCCCACGGCACCTGCTGAAGCAGTTCGTACGCTTTCTGATCGACACACAGCACATACAGATGAAAATCCCGGCAATGCTCATGGAGAGAATGAATCATCGGCATCAGTTTAAAGATATGCGTTCTGGAAACAATGGTTGAAAAATGATATTTACTCACCATATCACATCCAATTTATTTAAGATCCACATGCAGTAAATCAGCAGCCAGCGCTTTGAACGCCCTTGCAAAGTGCGTGACGCCCAGCTTTTTTTCCGCTTTTGCCAAAAGCTTCCCGACCTCCGGCAGATTGAAGCTGTTCGCCGTGATCCGCGGGCTTTTCGTCTTCCAGTCCGGGTCGAGGTTGCGGTCTTTAACCGCGTGGAGCAGTTCGAGAAAAATGTGCAGCAGGCTTTCATATTTCTCATAATCAAGCAGCACTTCGATGTCTGCCATCATGCTGTTGGTTAACTCCGCGTCAAACGGGCCGTTAAACGCGAGGTGCACGTCAAGCGAATGAATGTCATTGTACTTGTCGCACATGTACGCGATGTTCGCCCTGATGTCATCAACGGAAGCGCAGTTGCTCGGATGCTCCTGATGGACGCTCATGATATCGCGCCGCAGCTGAAATCTCATTCCCGACTGATGAAGCCTGATGCCGAGATCATAATCTTCAAAGCCGTATCTGACAATGCCTTCATCAAACAGGCCGAGATCTGCCACGTGCTGTCTCTTGACTGACGAATTGTTCGTAATGAAAAAACGCCACGGCAGACGGTAGCCGTTCAAATCATCTCCGTATTTTTCCAAAATGCTTTTCAGCACACGGATAAAGTCGGTATCTAAATCAAAGCATTGGTCAAGAAAACTTCCGTCTCTGATGTCACCTTCTTCAAGGAGCGGCTCTTTATCGCCCGGCAGCTCTTCATACAGTTCGGCGAGTTTTTCCTTATGCTCTTTTTCAAAACGGTCATAATAAAAGCTGTAAATCCGCTTCCAGAACATACCGCATACGACAAGATCGTCCCGGTTCTCATGAGCCTTAATATGCTTCGCCACCAAATCCTTTTCGGCAAGCATGTCGCTGTCATGGAAGATCAAAATATCGCCTCTGGCATTGCGGACCGCCTGATTCCGGCCGTAAGCGATCCCTCTGTTTTCTTTAATTCTCACAAAAATCAGCGGGAAATTCGCGCTGAATGATTCAAGCATGGATAAGGTTCCGTCTTCCGAACCGTTGTCAGCCACAATCACTTCGAACGGCTCTGTGCATTCCTGTTCATTCAGGGACAGCAGGCTGTTATAAAGCCTCTCCTTGGAATTATATGCGGGAACAATGACGCTTGCCTTCACTTTTCGTTCACTTCCTGTATATGATCATTTATTTGTTATCATCCTCAGATGCAAAGCCGCTGAACTCCGGGCAGACGGCGCTGACCGTCCCGATCACCCGCTTCAGAATGTCCTGGTAAAGCTGATGGACAAACGGCAGGTCGGTCCGGTCCGTCTCATGAATCTGCCGAATGTCGCCGGCTGTGACGATCCGGTATCCGCTGAAATGATAGAAAATCAGCGGACTTCCGTCTTCGAGCACAAGACGCCCGTCCTTCCATGAAAACGTGTGGCGGCCGTAATTCCAATGGCCGATATTCACGCCGGGCGTGGTGATGTCACACACGTTCGGGAACAGGCCGGACATGTAATCCAAGTAGCCTTGATCTCCGAATTTTCCTTCGCCCGGCGCATTTTTGCATTCCTCAAGGCAGCGTTCTTTCCACCATCTGAGACAATCTGTGCCGGCACTGTCGGTTTTGAAGCTGAGAAAACCGGAATTATACCGGCCTAAAAGACGCTGCAGCATGTCGATTTCCTGTTTTTCAAATGAGGGAATGACGATATCGCCCCGTGACAGAAGCACCGAACAATCCGGCTGATTGTCAAAAATCGCGCGCGGATCAGCGAAGAAAAACAAATCGGCATCAATGTACGTGACACGCTCTAATTCCGGATGTCCGTCCAGCACGAATTCGAGAAATACCGGCTTCACCGTCCAGCAGTATTCGCTCTGATCCCTCGTCCGCTTCAGTTCAAGGAGCTCCTCATTTTCCAGTGCGGACACCTGAATCAAGGTGACATTATCCGGCCGCATTGCCTGAAGCACGTCATAGGTGTCTTGATCCATACACAAAGTAAAAATGGGGGCGTCCGCCTGAACCGCTTTCAATGAGCCGAACAAAGCGATGGCCTGATACAGCCTTCCTTTTGATAAAACTGTGCAATATGCGCTTGTCACGTCTTTCTCTCACCTCTGTTTCTGTTACTTTTGAAAAAAGGCTTTATACCATTCGATCGTTTTTTCCAATCCTTCATCAATGGTATGCGCGGGCGTCCAATTCAGAAGCTTCCTCGCCTTTTCCGCCGATAAATATTGGTGCTTGATTTCATGGCTTCCCTGGTTGAGCACTTTCGGCTTGAGGTCACTGTCCATGGCCTTAAGAATTTTTTCTACAAGCTCCAGCACCGTCAGCTGAATCTCATTGCTGAAGTTGAACGCTTCTCCCGCAAGATTGAGCTCCTCCATCTTTTCCGCCAGCAAAAGGTATGCCTCGACCGCATCCTCGATGTAAAAATAATCACGGATAAATGTGCCGTCGCTGCGGATTTCCGGCGCTTCACCGTTCAGCACGAGCTGAATCGTCTGCGGAATAATCCGGTTGAAGTTCAAATCTCCGCCGCCGTACAAGTTGCCGCAGCGCGTAATACAGACCGGAAGTCCGTACGTATTAAAATATGTGTGGCTTAACAAATCGGCACAGCTTTTTGATACGTCATACGGATGTTTGCCCTGAAGAGGCATGTTTTCATCGTACGGCAGTGTCGGCTGGTCGCCGTACGCTTTATCACTGGACGCGACGATCACCCGCTTGATGAGCGGATGCCTGCGGCACGCTTCAAGGATGTTCCATGTGCCGAGAATATTGGCTTCAAATGTGGAAATCGGATTGCGGTTTGCGACGCCGACGATCGCCTGAGCGGCTAAATGAAAGACCGTGTCAATTTCATATTCGCCCAGCGCCCGCTCAATCACATCCAGATCCTCAAGCGCGCCCTGCACGATATTCATTTGCTTCACTTGTTCTCCCTGATACAGGTTCGACTTGGGCACAGTGTCACGGACAAGTCCCGTCACATTGGCCCCCTGATCGATCAGTTCCTTCACCAAGCAGCTTCCTAAAAGACCTGTACATCCCGTCACAAACACATTTTTATTTTTCCAGAAACTCAAACTTGATCACCATACCTTCCATACATGTTGTCCCCGGTCCCACATCTTGTTGATTTCCAGCAGGTTTTTATACGTATCGATCGCCGTCCAGAAACCGTAATGCCGGTATACCGCCAATTCGCCGTCCTTCGCCAGCTCCTTCAGCGGTTCTTCTTCAAACATGACGTCCCTGTCTTTCGGCAGATAATCAAATACCTTCGGGCTGAGCACGAAAAATCCGCCGTTGATGATGCCTTCACTTGAGGTTTTTTCAGAAAAGCTTTTCGCCATACCGTCTTCAACCGTCAGCGTTCCGAATTGCGAGGTCTTTTCTATACCGGTGACGGTTGCCGCAGCCCCTTTTGATTGATGATAGCTGATCAGATGAAACAGGTTGATGTTGGCCAGTCCGTCCCCGTACGTCATAAGAAAGGTTTCATCACCGATGATGTCCTTCGCCTGTAAAAGCCGCCCCGCTGTCTGCGTGTGTTCCCCCGTGTCTAAAAAAGTGATTTTCCACGGCTCGGATTTTCCCAATATCCGCACTTCTCCGGTAGAGCTGTCCAGCGTCATGCTGTGATTCTTCCAGTCATAATCTAAGAAATATTCCTTAATCATCTCTCCTTTGAAACCAAGAAGCAGGATAAATTCGTTCACGCCATAGTATTGATAGAGTTTCATAATATGCCATAGAATCGGTTTGCCGCCTATCATGGCGAGCGGTTTGGGACGTTCATTGGTGATTTCGCTCATTCTCGTTCCTTTTCCGCCGCAGAGAATGACTGCTTTCATCTCTACCCCTCTTCTCTGTGAATATTGGATTCGAAACCGCCCGTATAAGAGAAACCAACCCGATAATTTGTCCGATTCTCTATCACCGGTTTCAAAATCTACTGTAAGATATGAGAGATTGGCGCCCTTTGTGACCAAAAGCTCTCTCTTTTTTCAGATTGGTGAAGATACACACAAAAAAAGAGCCTTACGGAAATTCCGTAAGGCTCTTTCTATTATTTATTATCCTGATTCAGCTTTTCTTTGCCGTAATGATATTTAGACGGATCAACCGGCGTAAAGTCGCTCAATTTGTGGAATCTGAGCAGGTCTTTGTACATCACGCTGTCAGACAGCTTCAGCTGCTCTGTGACTCTGGCTTTCAGGTTTTTCGTTTCCTGATTGCCTTTCAGTTCTTTTCCTGTCTTCGTATCGTATACGACATTGGAGATGGAAGTATATTTCGGCGTGACGTAATCTCCGTTACGGAACGCCACCGTATCATCATGGTCTTTCGAGAAGAGATCGGTGCCGAAATTAATATATTTCCTAGAATCGATGCCTTCCAAGTGAAGGATCGTCGGCACAACGTCCATTTCACCGCCGTACGTATGGTTCACCCCGCCTTTTTTGCCGGGGATGCGAATCATAAGCGGCACACGCTGATTCTGCGCGTTTTGATAAGGCGTAATTTCTTTGCCGAGAATTTCTTTCATCGCGCGGTTATGGTTTTCAGAGATTCCGTAGTGGTCTCCGTAAAGCATAATCACCGAGTTGTCATATAAACCGGATGACTTCAGATCTTTAAAGAACTGTTCAAGCGCCTCGTCGAGATAACGCGCCGTCTGGAAATAGTCATCCACAGTCGCGTCGCCCGTTTTCGCTTTTTCGATCGTTGCGTCTTTTTCATCAAGCGTAAACGGATAATGGTTCGTCAGCGTGAGCAAATGCGCATAGAACGGCTGTTTCAGCGATTGAAGCTTCGGAATGGATTCTTTGAAGAATGGTTTATCCTTCAGCCCCAAATTGACAAGGTTGTCATCAGACATATCGTATGTGCTGGCGTCAAAGAATTTATCGTAGCCGATATGTTTGTATATCTGGTCACGGTTCCAGAATGATTTGTAGTCACCGTGTAAAACGGCGCTTGTATAGCCCTCACTTTGGTTAAGGATGGCAGGAAGCGATTGATACGTGTTTTCCCCTTTTGTCACGAAGGCTGACCCTTCAGGCAGTCCGAACAGGCTGTTATCCATCATCAGCTCGGCATCAGATGTTTTACCTTGGCCTGTTTGGTGGAAAAAGTTATCAAAGTACGTCATGTCCTCTCCGCCGCGGGCGAGTTTATTCAGGAACGGCGTGACTTCTTTTCCGTCAAGTTTGTAGTTGATCAAAAACGTTTGGAAACTTTCCAAGTGAATCTTAATAATGTTTTTGCCTTTGGCCTTGCCGAAATACTCGGCGTTCGGCTTCGCATAATGCGAGGATGTGTAGTTTTCAACGCTCGTCAGGTCATCGCTGCTGGCATATGCCCGCTGTGATTCCGTCTGCGCCGTCTGCACGCCGTCATAAATCGTGTAATTATAAAGGCCTAAGTATTTTACAATGTAATTGCGGTCAAACGTTCTTGTCAGCAGCTCCGGGCGGTCCTCTTCGGCAATCGCCAGGTTCACGAAGAACAAAACAATACCCGTCACGATAATTAATGACGTATACCGTTTTTTCAGCTTGAATTCCTTCAGCTCACGTCTCCACACCAGAAGCGCGATTAAAATAATAATATCAACAAAGTATAAAATATCATGGCCGGACATAATGCTGAAGATGCCGTCTCCCATATTTCCGACATTACCGGATTGCTTTAAGTTCGGGAATGTCAAGAAATCATCGAAGAATCGATAGAATAGGATATTTGCATACAAAATAAACGTCATGATGAAATCAATAATCACCATGATAATCGCTGATTTGCGGCCTTTCGCAAACAATGCCAGTCCTAAAAAGAAAATGGCGCTTGAGAACGGATTGATCACAAGCAGAAACTGCTGCGTCGGACCCTTCACCCCAAGGTTGAATTCAGCATGATAGGCTAAATACGTTTTGGCCCAAAACAAAATAATAGCCAGTACAAAAAAACTAAGTCTGTAAGAAAATAATTTCTTCATGGCAACCTCTACTTTCCTAAACACTTTAAATCTGTATTCTTACTTTTTGCTTCAATTCCTGCTTTCCGAGCAAAACGAAAGCATCACACAGCCCCATAAACACACCATTTTAAAAAACGATATATTTATCATTCGTGTCATGCCCATTGAACATCTTATCCCGCCAGCCATTAGACGCAGGATATCCGTTCTTCGTTTCACATTTTTTTCTGGCATTAAAAGGTACCGTATCAGACCCGGTCTGAAAAATAGGAGATACCAAATATAAGAATAACACAAACTTCTAAAAACGAAAAATGAATATCAAAGACAGCCGCCCAACAGGCGGGCTGAAGTTATTGTATGCAAAGGGGGTGAAAAACTTGAAGATTTTTTTGGCTGATGTAAAAAAAGGACTGGAGTCATCCAGTCCTTCTCATCAAATCGGTCAAATCCCCGCCCAAACATCTTTTGCGTAAATGCCTTTTGTCTGGAGGTCCAAAAGCCATTCTTGCGCTTGCCGTTCGTCTGTTTCGTGGACCGACTGATACGCTTTTTGCAGCGTTGCCTCTACATCGGGCGCCATTTTGCTGCCGTCGCCGCATACGTAGAGGTGCCCTCCCCGGCCGAGGATGGAAATTAAAGCGCCGGCGTCTTTCGCCATTAAGTGCTGCACATACGTTTTCGGTACGCCTTCTTTGCGGGAGAAAGCCGTATGAAGCGTCACGATTCCGTCTTTTTCATAAGCTTCAAGCTCGTCACGGTAAATAAAATCATGATCGTTTCTGCATCCGAAATACAGATGAGCCTCCCCCAGCTCTTTTCCTTCTTTTTTTAACGCCGCCCGGGCCTGCAGAAATCCGCGGAACGGGGCGACTCCTGTGCCGGGACCGACCATAATAATCGGTTTTTCCGGATCTTCCGGCAGCCGGAATCGTGTTTCCGGAGTGCGGACAAACATCACGATACCATCCTCAGGGCCGCGATCCGCTAAATAATTCGAAGCGACTCCGCGATACTCACCCAAACCGCTCCGGGCGGGGCCGCAAACGACGCCGACGGTAATTGAAGCCTGCCCGGGATGTTTCCGCGGCGAACTTGAAATCGAATAATACCGCGGCTTCAGCGGGCGCAAAAGCTCCAGAAATCGCTCAAACGGAAGTTCACACGCTTCATATTTTTCAAGGAGATCGAGCATCGAGACGCGCAATGTTAAGATTTTCTCCTGATAGACGCCCTCCTCAAGAAAATCTTCCAATTCCCGTTTGTGCGGCGGGCAGACCGTATAAGCGGCCATTTCCCGGATTTGAGCCCTTGATGCCGCTTCCTGCAATTCGACACAGCTGCTCAGAAGATCATGCAGCCTGACCGGCCGATCGAGCGGGAGATGAGCCGCGCTCTGTCCGCTGGCCGTCAGCAGCACTTGATCATTCCCATTCAGATTGAACCGGCGGAGAACACGGCTGACCTGCTCCTTGCTGTTTACCGGCAGCACGCCGAGATGATCCCCTTCATGATAGGCAGCCTCTTTCGGCAGAGTGATTTCGATATGCCTTGTGCTCCGGCCGCTTTCCGGCGCCTGAAGTTCCCTGTTTTCCGCAACGGATGCGTAAACCGCTTCATACGTCTGTGCCAAAGGGGACCCGCCAAGCCCGCTGACAAATTGAAGGCCCAGCGCACTCCGCTCTTTTTCGGCATTTTCATTCAGCTTGAGACCGAATGCCTTCATGGCGTCCGTCCACATGCTTTTTTTCCATTCATCAAGCTTTCCTTCAAAATCGCCGCTGACGTCCCCCTCGCCTCGGGAGGAAAAGCGTTCCGCCCCTTTTTCGGCAAGCTTCTCATCAATAAGCCTCGGCACGGCCTGATATGTCGCCGCCCAGTTATGATCACCGCAGCCGAAGACGGCATATCGGACGCCTTCCAGCTCCCCGGGTTTGACTTCTTCAAGCCATTGAACGAATTGTCCCGCGTTGCTCGGAGGCTTTCCGTTATAAGAGGACGTAATGATCAAGAGAGCCCCTTCTTTCGGCAGTTTTCCGATCCGGTCATTTAAAGGCGCCGTTTCAGTCCGGACGCCGTGCATCCCGGCAGTATCGGCAAGCTCCCGCGCCACGCCTTCTGCGGTTCCCGTATCTGAGCCGTACAAAATCAGAAGCGGTCGGTTATCAAGCCCGATAATGGATGCGCCTTTTGTTTCCCGTTTTTCTTTTTCGACGTCTCCCGCCGCTTTTTCAGCCGCCGGGAGGGCTGCCGCAACGGCTCCTTTGTTTCTCGGCCGCACCCGGATATGAAAGTCGCCGGGCTTGATCGTTAGCGTCTGTTTAATATCGAGCTCATAATCGGTGTGATCGATAAAGGTAAAATGCTGCAGAATCATCCCCAGAACAAGAGTTGCTTCATGCAGGGCGAACTGCATACCGATACATGCCCTCTGACCGTTTCCGAACGGCTTGTACGCATGGTGAGGCACTTGATCAGGATGTTCAAACCGCTCCGGATAAAATTCCTCCACATTGTCTCCCCACGCGTCTTTATCACGGTGAAGCTGGGGAATTAAGACGGAAATTCTGTCTTTCGGCGTGATCGGATATTTCCCGCCGATCACCGTATCCTCTTTCGCATAAAGGCTGAACGCAGGCGCGGTCGGCCATAAGCGCAATGACTCCTGCAAAATCATTCGGATATAAGTAAGATCCAGCACTTGTTTATATGAAGGAACGGGATCGGTCAATACCCGATCGGCTTCTTCATAGGCTTTTTCCAAAACACGGGGATGTTTCAGCAGAAAGTAGATGGCAAAGGAAAGCAGGCCGCTGGTCGTTTCGTGGCCGGCAATTAAAAACGTGATAATTTGAAACCGGATATTTTCATCATCAAGTTTTTCGCCCGTTTCCGGGTCTTCCACATTCAGCATTCTGGCCAGCAGATCCTTTTCATCCCGGCCGCCTGACCGGCGCTCTGCGATAATACTGTCTACTAACGAAAACATCGCCTGAATGTCATGATGAAATTGGCGTTTCGTCCTGATCATGAGCTTATCCTGAACATCAAGGCGCTGCATTTGGTGCATCGCTTCATCAAGGGCGCGCACCATGCTGTTGATAAACGGATGAGGCGTTTCCCTGTAATAGCTGTTAAACCGATAGTTAAAGCCGCAAAGCCCGATCGTATCGAGCGTCAGGCGGGTCATATCAGCAGGCACATCAACGGCCTCATCCGGGTTCAGCCTAGCCCATTTTTGAATCAGCTGCACCGCGATATCAGTCATCATCGAATGATAATCTTTCATCGCGCGCTGGCTGAAGGTCGGCATCAGAATATTATGCGCCTTTCGCCAGTTAGGCTCATGCGTCCAGCTTGTAAACAGCCCGTCACCGGAAAACGCCCGGACTTTCTCTAAAGCCCCTTCAATGCTTTTATCGAACCGCTCTTCATCACAAACCTCTTTCACCAGTTCATGGCCGGACACGACGATAATGGCGCCCGCCGGCGTATGCAGCTGAAAAATAGGCCCCTGCTCGTTTGCCAGTTTGATAAGCGACATTGTAGGCTTGTCTTTATCAAGCAAAGGAAGATTGCCGAGCGGGCCGAATGTCTTCGGCTGCGGAATCGGACCTGTTTCCTTCATGAATAACACCCTTTCTAACACGTTGATGCGTTCCTTCCAACTACATTGCCCTTTTCACCGGCCGATTATCCGCCGTCACGGATCAATCATCGGATTGACGATCGATAACGGTTTTTTCTATACTGGAGAGGCTTGTTAAATACAGAAATAAGGTGAGTTCACATATGGATTTTGAAATCAAGTTTTTATCGTTTTATGTCATTCAAGTGGAAGGAAAAGACGAACAGGCAAACAAACAGTTCAAACATTTCCAGACCCTTGACACGGAAGAATTTGAAGAAAGCGAGCTGAAGGATTTTCTTGACGGGGAATTGAAGAAAATCGTCAAACGGAAAGCCGAACGGCATCCGCAATCCGAGCAGGTCCCCACAAAAATCGGCCATTTTATCACGGAGCCGGGCCATGAGCTTGATTCAAATCCGAATTACAACCTTTTCAACCGCGCCAGACTTGCGGATACGAAGGAAGCATTTATCGAAGCAAGCGAGCAGTTCGTCCGCACTTACCTTGACACGAGCGCCGTGCGCGGCGGTGTTTTTATCGTGGCATCGGCCGTTCCGCGCAAGTATTTTGAAGACAAATTCGTCTTTATGATGAAATGCGATTTCGAGCCGAAGGTCGCCCGCATCTCAGACGCCTCGTCTCTCATTAAAAAGGTCGAAATGGCCATCACGACAAAAAACATGAAAAGCATTCAATATCCGTATATGCCGGAAGAAGGCATGACGGAAGAGCATGAGCTGAAAATCCACCAGGCCTCGCACGCCCGTTATTTCGAAGATTTTCTCAAATTTGTCGAATACGGCGAATCGATGCCGGAAATCATGAAAAGCCAAGTCATGAACATGGTGCAGGAGCACGTGTATGAAACTTTTGAAGAAAACAGCGAAGAGCTTCAGCAGTTTGAGCACGACATTGAAATTTGGGAAGCGAGTGAAAAGCGGGAAATTCAGGAGCGCCTCGACACCCATCAAGTCATCGAGGCATCCGCGCAGATCATTGAACACACGCCGGAAGCCGAGCTGAAAATGAAAGTCGGAGAAACAGAGATTAAAGGATTACTGGCTGATTTCGGCGAATCCATCCATCTCGCAAAAGTGAACGGGCGCTATGTCGCGCTCATTGAGGCGGAGACGATCTCGTTTGAAAAAGGCAGTTCGCCGGTGGAGTTTCACAAGCCTGAGGGGCTGCATGAGGTGATTGAACGGATACGGAATAAATCTGAACAAGACTGACAAAAGTCCAGACGCCATGTTCTGGACTTTCTTTATTTAATAAGGCTCTTTGAGCAATCGATAGCATTCACTGATGATGTCTTGGACGCCGGGCGTTCCCTTTATCTCGCGGCGGACGATTTCAGATGAGAGATTCTGCACCTGCAATGCCCGCTCCGCCCGTCTTTCGAAGTATGCTTGACATGCAGTTTCATGGTTTTCGTGTTTTTGCAGTTCTTCACTAAGCACAATCGCGTCTTCAATCGCCATCGCCGCTCCCTGCGCCAATGTCGGCGCTCCTGCATGGACGGCATCCCCGCCCAGAACGACGCGGCCTCTGTGCCACGGTTCTTTAACCGCCATCTGCTCAATCTTATGAAACAAAACGGGATATTCCTTTGACATATTCTCTGTCACAAACTTTACTCCCGGAAATCCGTGCAGCAAGTCTTTCACCCGTTCAAAACGCGTGTCCTCGTCATCCCTGAAGTCAGCGTCATACGGCCGGATGATAAATACGTATCCTGTTTTTTCAGAGAGCGGCACGACCCCGACCTGCGTCTGCCCCTTTTTATACATCAGTGTTGAATCATGAAAAACCGGCTCGGGAAAAGAAATGTAAAATCTGTGCGCTCCCATGCCGAGATACTCCGTTTTCACTTCTCTTTGCAGCATTTGATTGCGGACAGCGGAGCGGATGCCGTCAAAGCCGGCGAGGATGTCAGCCGTCATCGCGGTTCCGTCTGCACAATGCACCGTTATGTCATCTGCTGTTTCTTCGTAAGACACGACTTTTTTACCGAGAAGAATCGTGACCCCCGCCGCTTCAGCATGCTTTTTGAGGATATCGTTTAACGTTTGCCGCAATATATTATTCCGCCCCGGCAGTGAATCATCTAAAAACGCCTCACTCACTTTAAACTGCAGCGTTCCGTTTTCATCATGCTGCTTCAGCCATTCCGTTTGAAAGCCGTGTTGGCAGCATTCATCATACACACCGATTTCCCGCAGCACCCGCAGCGCATTTTGAGGCTGGAGAATGCCCGCTCCGCTTTTTCGCATGCCGGACGCCGCCTCGCAAAGGGTCACTTCAAAACCCGCTCTGCCGAGAGAAATCGCTGCGGACAGGCCGCCGATCCCTCCGCCCGCTATGATGATCTTTTTCACTTCATGGTTCATCCCGATACCGCCTTCTCTATTTATTTATCATTCATTAACTATTAGCCACCTTACTATATAGGCTGAAAAACTGTCAATCTTTATAGGTTGCCTTTTGAATCCGGCAAGCTTATACTTTGAATCACTAAAATGGTACGGAGGCTTACAAAAATGGAGTTGAGACATTTGCCGGATTACTCGCAGATTGCCGGACGCGCTGAGATTTACGCCGATATGGATGCTGAATCATTGAAAACATTTTTGACGTTATTTGATATGTCTAAAAAAATGAATCAGGTCATGGAGCATTATTTCTCAAGTCACGGATTGTCCGAAGGGAAATTCAAAATTTTAATGTTTCTGTTTGACGCACCCGGCCACAGCCTGAGTCCGACGGAGCTGGCAAAAAAATCCAATGTCACCAAAGCGACCATCACCGGGTTGATCGACGGACTCGCACGGGACGGCTTTGTAAACCGCAGCCGGCATACCGGCGACAGACGAAAAATCAGCATCGAACTCACAAAAGAAGGAAAAGAAAAGCTGATGCTGTTTCTTCCCGGCCACTTCTCCAATATTTCAGGAGTCATGGAAAGCTTCACCGCTGAACAAAAAGCGGAATTGACAAAAATGCTTGAAGTATTATTTGATAAGCTTCTGCTGTTTTCCGGCGGCAGAATATAAAAAGGCGCCCCTCTCAGCAGGGCGCCTTTTTCACGCGGTTAATCATCACTGTTTAAAATCCCGAAAAACCGAAGCAGGTTGATAAACAGGTTAATAAAGTCGATATAAAGCGTCAATGCCATCAAAGGAATCAGGTCAGCCGTGATGTCCCGGTGCTTGATCTGGTTCAGATCGTATAAGATATACATTGAAAACACAATCGTTCCGATGACGGAATACGCCATCATGGCGGCGGAATTCAGCGGGCTGAAAATATTAAAGATCCCCACTGCGAGAAGCGCGATAACAGCGACAAGCAAGAAGGACCATAAAAACGACAAGTCCTTTTTCGTCTTAGCGCCAATCGTGCCGAGCACCGCAAAAATCACAAACGAAGAACCGAATGCCTCCAATACAACATAGGCCCCCGCTGCGGACGCATAATGGCTGATAATCGGAAACAGCGTCATTCCGGAAATGAAAGCGAATGAAAACACAAACACATATCCGACGGCTTTTTTTCGGCGCAGCCAAAACGCGGCGATGATCATGACGACCTCTAAGACCGACAGCGGCAGCATCAATGCCGGCGGAATGAACTGGCCCGTATACAGGCCGATTGTCGCAACTAACAGTGTAAACACAAATACCGTTATAATGCGCTGCATAATAGATTGTTTGCTCTCATAAGCAGCAGTTTGCATGTCAAAAGTCCTCCCAAAAAATGATCGTGATAGGTCTATTATAAATAAAATGGGAGAAATTTGTATGATTTTAAGAAGATTTTAAGGATGTCAGGCCTGACGTTTTGCTGCGCACTCCTGCATATCCATGAAATCATGCAGTTTTTTCGTCAAACCGCCGTGCCCGAATCGGATTTTCCCCTTCTTCCCCGGCGTTTTCGCGAAATCGAGGAATGCCAGCACATAAAGACGCCTGACGGGAATCGGAATGACGCCCGCATCATAAAACCAGCCGTCAATTGTATTGAGCACGCCTTTGTTAATGCCGTATTGCTTCGTGCACCAATGCAGAAAGCGCACTTCGGGCAGGTGCAGATACCGGCTCTCCCGGAAAGGAACAGTTGAATGCTTCATATGTACCGCCTCCTGTCATTGGCTGTTTTTTAAGATTGTTTTACTTCTTTGCTCTTCAGGGAAAATCGATATTTCTCCACCTTATCAATTTGTGTCACTTGGGAATTATGAACCGTAATCTGAACTGTCCCGAAATCGAGCGTTTCCAGCGCGCTGATAATCTTTTCGATCACATGCGGATCTACGTTTCCTTTGGACGTCATCATGCTCCCCCTTTATGTCTGGCCGTTCGTCTTTTGACAATGAGCGTTTTAATTCATACTATTCTGATAAGAAATATATAATTATACTATTATGTTTTCATTCAGAAATCAATAACATTTACACAATTTTTGGATATGTTTTCTTTGCGAAAACTTTCACTTCCTTCGCTTTGACATAAACCGTGTCGCCGACGCCCGCCCCCAAGGCGTCATATTGCTCTTTTGAGAGCTCAATCTCCAAGTGCTGGCCTGTGTCGGTACGGACGGCTTCCAATCTGACGGACGGTCCGATGGCGCGAATATGAGCCGCCCTTGCTTCAAATGAATGCAGACCGGACGGTTTTTTTTCTACGGTAAAATGGTGTGGCCTCACATAAGCGATCCCCTTATCCTGATCAGCATGCCCGACAGGTATTGCCGCGTTTCCGGTGATCAGCTTTCCTTCCTCCACTCTTCCTTCAAATACGTTGACACTGCCGAGAAAGTCGTACACAAACGGATTTGCGGGGTGATCATACACCTCCTGCGGCGTTCCGATCTGTTCAATCGCACCTTCATTCATAATAACGATGCGGTCGGCCACATCAAGCGCTTCTTCCTGGTCGTGAGTGACGAAAATACTTGTCATGCCGAATTCATCATGAAGCCGTCTGAGCCATTGTCTTAACTCTTTTCTTACTTTGGCGTCAAGCGCGCCGAACGGTTCATCCAACAGCAGAATGTTCGGTTCTACGGCCAAGGCGCGTGCGAGGGCGGCTCTTTGTCTTTGTCCGCCTGACAGCTGCGAGGGATAGCGCTTTTCATAAGGTTCCAGTTTCACAAGCGCCAGAAGCTCTCTCACTCTTTCGGCAATTTCCTTTTTGGCGGGACGCTGCTTTCGCGGACGGACTTTTAATCCGTAGGCGACATTTTCAAAAATCGTCATCTTGCTGAATAACGCATAGTGCTGAAACACAAAACCGACATGTCTGCTTTTCACATGCGTATCCGTCACATCTTGTTTTCCGAACAGGACACGTCCCCCATCCGCCTGCTCAAGACCGGCAATGACTCTCAATAATGATGTTTTGCCTGAGCCTGACGGACCGAGAAGCGCAACCAGCTCGCCATTATTGACGTGAAGATTGATATCCCGCAATGCCTGATAGTTTCCGTAATGCTTAGAAATACTGTCGATCGTAATCTCCATAATGACTCCTTCCTCATCCGGCTTTGACAGAACGATAACCGGCTTTCCATTCAATGATGTTTTTCAAAAACAGTGTCGCAATCGCAAAAACCGACATGACGGAGGCCGCCGCAAAAGCGGCCGTAAACTGATATTCGTTGTACAAAATTTCGATATGAAGCGGGAGCGTGTTGGTAACACCCCTGATATGACCGGAAACGACTGATACGGCGCCGAATTCGCCGATTGTCCGGGCCGCGCTCAAAATCACGCCGTAGATCAGCCCCCATTTGATATTAGGAAGAGTGACATGCCAAAACGTTCTCCAGCCTCCCGCGCCTAGCGTGACGGAGGCTTCTTCTTCAGCATTTCCTAAGCTTTGCATAAGCGGTATTAATTCCCGGGCGATGAAAGGGAGCGTCACAAACAAGGATGCAAGCACGATTCCCGGGACAGCGAATACGATTTTTATCTGGTGATCAAGTAAAAATGGACCAAGCCAGCCGTGAAGCCCGAACAAAAGGACAAAGATTAAGCCCGCGATTACCGGAGACACGGCAAACGGCAGATCAATCAGTGTCATAAACAGACTTTTCCCCCTGAATTCATATTTGGTCACAGCCCACGCCGCGGCGACGCCGAACAGCGTATTCAGCGGAACCGTGATGAAAACGACGAGGAGCGTCAATTTCATCGCGGCAAGGGAATCCGGATGCGTGACAAAGAGGATATATGCTTCCGCTCCCTTTTTAAAAGCTTCAATAAATATGAATGCAAGCGGCATGATTAAAAATATGGACAAAAAGAGCAGGACCGCTGAGATCAGCACCCATTTCACAACGGGTGATTCCCGCATCTCCCGCTTTGGCCCGGCTGTTTTCGCTGTTTCCAGCTGCATGGCATATCCCCTACCTTCCTGCGTATTTTCTCGCGGTGAGCCATTGCAATCCATTGATGACGAATAAAATGAAAAATGTGATGACAAGCATGACTGCCGCAACAGCCGTTGCCCCGGCATAATCGTATTGCTCTAATTTCGTCATAATGATCAGCGGGGAAATCTCGGTTTTAAACGGCATATTGCCCGCGATAAAAACGACAGAACCATACTCCCCGAGGGCGCGGGCAAAAGATAATGCGAAACCCGATATAATAGAAGGAAAAAGCTCCGGCAGAATGACCTTTTGGAAGGTTTTCCATTTCGAAGCTCCAAGTGAAGCAGATGCTTCTTCCGTTTCCTTTTGGAGATTTTCTAAGACGGGCTGAACCATCCTGACGACAAAAGGCAGCCCGATAAACGTTAGTGCGATGATAATGCCGATCGGCGTAAAGGAAATACGGAAAGGAAACAGCTGTCCGATCCAGCCGTCCGGTGAATACATTGCCGTTAATGTAATGCCTGCGACGGCGGTCGGCAGCGCAAACGGCAGATCAACCAGGCCGTCAGCCAGCCTTTTCCCCGGAAAGTCATATCTCGTCAGCACCCAGGCGATGACAACGCCGAAAACCGCATTGATCAAAGCGGCGCAGCCCGCCGTCAAGAAGCTCAGCCGATAGGAAGCCGCGGCCCTCGGCTCAGAAATGATATGCCAGACGTCCCCGGGCCCCATTGACATCGTATGAAAAAACACCATGGACAGCGGCACGATAACCAAAACGGCCATATATAAAAATGTAAATCCCATCGTTAATCCGAAACCCGGAATCACGGACGATTTTGTTTTTTTGAAAAGTAACGTTCTCATACTCGTTTCCTCTTTCTATTTCTCATAGATGCTGTCAAAGGTTCCGCCGTCATTGAAATGGGTTTCCTGTGCTTTTTTCCAGCCGCCGAATTCCTTTTCGACCGTCACCGTTTTAATCTTCGGGAATTGTTTTTCATACGTTTTCAGAACCTCTTTATCGCGGGGCCGGTAAAAATTCTTCGCGGCGATCTCCTGCCCTTTTTTGCTGTAGAGATAGGATAAATATGCTTCAGCCGCTTTTTTTGTTCCTTTTTTATCCGCGGTTTTGTCGACGACAGAGACAGGAGGCTCAGCCAGGATACTGATTGAAGGATTGATAATCTCAAATTTCTCCTTGCCGAATTCCTTCAGTGTGAGATAGGCCTCATTTTCCCAGGCGATCAGCACATCCCCCATCCCTCTTTCTGTAAAACTGGTCGTGGCTCCGCGCGCCCCTGAATCAAGCACTTCCACATTGCCGTAGAGGTCTTTCATAAACTGTTTGATTTTCGTGTCGTCATGATGATACGTTTCATCCGCATATGCCCATGCCGCTAAATAGTTCCATCTGGCTCCGCCCGATGTTTTCGGATTGGGCGTAATGACCGAAACGTCCTTTTTCACCAAGTCAGCCCAATCATTGATGTGCTTCGGATTCCCTTTTCTGACTAAGAATACGATGGTTGACGTGTAAGGAGTTGATTGATCCGGCAGACGTGACTGCCAGTTTTGATCAATGAGTCGCGCTTTTTCTGCTATCGAATCAATGTCATAACCTAAAGCAAGCGTTACGACATCAGCGTCAAGTCCGTCTATTACGGATCTGGCCTGCTTCCCCGAACCTCCGTGCGACTGCTGAACGGTTACATCTTGACCCGTTTTCTTTTTCCAATAGGAAGAAAAGGCCTGATTATACTCTTTATACAGCTCCCGTGTCGGATCATACGATACATTCAGCAGCTGAACGGTCTTTCCGTCTGATGACGCGCTGCCGGACTCAGATTGACAGGCTGACAGCGCCCCCGCCAATAAGATCAATACTAAAAATGCCGCTGTTTTTTTCATGTGCCTGATTTCTCCTCTCTTTTTCCGCATAAAAAAAGGCATATTATCCCCTTTCAAAAAAGGGAAATAATATGCCTTCAGTTGACTGATGGGCAATTATACCGGTATCAGATTTGGGCAGAACGGCCAGCTTTCGTTTGTGTACGATCAGCTATTTGTGCCGGTTCGATGTGTATAAGAATAATTCAAACTATCCCTAGCTGTCAACTAAGTTTTAGACTATTTAAATTGTTTTCCGCTGACAAAAAAAGCGCCCCGCCTCTGGACGGAGCACCTATTTTCTATGCTTTTGCTTCCTCGATCACACATGTGACACCCATGCTGGCGAGCGCCTGCTCCAGGGAGCCGTAAGTTTGATACTCTGAAAAATCAAGCCCTAATTGGATAGAAGTCTGTGCCACATCAGGCCGAATGCCGGAAAACACGGTTCTGATGCCGAGGAGAAATAACGTTTTCGACAGCATATACAATTGCTGCGCCACCATCGTATCGACAATGGGCACACCGGACAGATCAATCACAAGGTTTGTGATCCGTTTGGCGACACAGTTTTCCGGCACCGTCTCCAAAATCACGCGCGCCCGTCTCGTATCAATCGATCCGATGAGCGGCAGAGTGCCGATCGTATCCGCGATCAAAATAACCGGACAGCTCAATTCGGAAATAAGCTCCTGCTGAGATGACAGCCTTGCGATCATTAATGTCTGAAACTGTTCAGTAAAATCCGTCATCAGCTGATCAAATGAGCTGTTGACAAGGTGATTCCAGCGGCGGGCATCCTCGTTTGTTACGATGTCCTGATGCTCATCCATAAAACGGGTGACCGCCTCCCAAAAGACGGTTCTTGAATTGCCGATCGCCTCAACGACCTCATGAACCTCCGCGTCCTGCTCCACTCTGCTTTTCGCTACCTGTGCGGCCCATTTTTCTTTGTTATGCTGAAAAACGGCCGGATCTTCCAAAAAAGCGCTTGCGATGACCGTGTTTGTAAAGGTATGCTGCTCGATCAGCAGCCGTTTCATTTCCTCACTTAATTGATCCGCAGAATAAAAACGCCCTCTCAGCTTCCGTCTCAGCTTGAGCCATTTTTCCGTCAGCTCTGCCGAATGTGTAATAATATAATCATGAAGTAACTGGTCTTTGTTCACTGCCGTCTCCTCTTTCAAGAATATGTACTTTTGTCTAAATTATAAATCGGAATCGCCGATCGCACTAGAGAAATTAAAAAAACCGGCACATTAAAGCTTTTGATTGCTTTTTTTGGCAGGAGGATACACTATAAAAGAAATGAAACAGGAGGTCAGTATGATGATCAAAAAAATCGCGACAGTCGCCGTATACACTGATGATCAGCAAAAAGCGAAAACATTCTGGACGGAAAAAGCGGGGTTTGAAACCGTCGCCGAGCATCCGATGGGCCCGGGCGCCTTCTGGCTTGAGGTAGCGCCCAAAGGAGCCGCCACTCATTTGGTTATTTATCCGAAATCGATGATGAAAGGCGCCGAGCATATGAAGGCTTCTATCGTATTTGAGTGTGAAGATGTCTTTGCCGCATACGAACAGATGAAAAAGAACGGCATCACCTTTTTAGATGAACCGAAACAAATGGAATGGGGCAGCTTCGTGCAATTTAAAGATGAGGATGGTCATGTCTTTCTCCTGAAATCGTAATCCGTCAGGCATCTTAATTGACTTTGAGAATCATTTTCATTTAAAATGTTGGATAAAGCGTAGAAATGATTGGAGAGATGCCAGATGTTCGTGCAAATCAGAAAAATGACCGTAAAAGAAGGACATGCCGACAAAGTAATCGAACGCTTCAGTTCAGAAGGCGTGATTGAAAAGCAGGAAGGTTTGATAGACGTAACGGTCTTGGAAAAAAAAGTCCGCCGCGGTGATGAAGAAGTCGTCGTATTAATCCGCTGGGAGTCAGAAGATCATTGGAAACAATGGGAAAAAAGCGAAGACCACATCGCGGCCCACAAAGCAAACCAAGGCAAGCCGAAACCTGATTATATGCTTGGGACGGATGTCGGTATGTATCATGTCAGAGCCGTTAAAACAGGCGTACACGAAAAATAATAAAGAGCATTTGCCCCAGGGCAATGCTCTTTTTATTTTTTCTCCTCATACGGCAGGACAAACAGCGGATTATCGGGCTTCCATTCCGCATACAGCACGTCCTCCGTTTTTTTGATGTTCAGCTTTTTCAGCTCCTGATTCAGCTGCTTTTCTTCCAGCCCGGCTTCTTTCAGATTTTCATACAGCACTTCGCCGTCAATAATCAGCGTGACCGGCAAAGAGACCTGCTTCGGCTTTATTTGCATGTCGCCGTTTTTCGTCGTGTCATATTGAAATTTCGGCAGGACGCTGACCATCCCGTTTGTTTCTAAAATCGCGTACTCCGCTTCCTGTATGGAAAAGCAATTCGCCTGTCTGAGAAGGCTTTGCAATTGATTAATGTCCAGCTTATTCTTTTTCAGCACATCATATTTCAGTTTTCCTTTATGTATGATAATACTCGGCTCGCCTTCCAACAGCTTTCTGGTGCTTTTTACTTTCTGCGTAATCAGTTCGATGAGATAAATTAAAACCCCCCATAACAGGGAAGCAAAAATGATTTCAATAATCCTGACGTTTTTATCATACACCGCATTTCCGACCAGTTCGCCGAGGATGAGCGCAGAAATAAAATCAAACGGCGTAATTTGCGAGAATTGAGTTTTTCCAAGCAATTTTAAAATCACAAATAAAATACCCAAACCGCATACTAACTCCCAAGCCACTGTAAGTAAATGTCCCATATTCGCACCTTCTTCTTAAAAGTCATTACCATTATGGACATTCGCCTGTTTTCTATACAGCGGCCGGCAACACACAAAAAAACGCAGCCGAGGCCGCGTTTTTTCACTTCTGCTTACTGTTTTTGATTCGATCTGACGACCCGTAAACACACCTCAGCGGCATAACCGGCGGCCGCTCCGGAACCCGCAAACATCGCGGCAAGCCCCAAGCCCATTCCTTCCCAGCCGCCGACACCGAAAATGCTGTAAACAACCGTACCGAAAGCAGTCAGGCCCAGCACCGCCAAAAGGCACTCAGGCCACATCTTTTTCGGCCATTTCTTACGGAGCACAGCCGATACGGCAAAGTTAAGACAAAATGCGGCCAGACAGATCAGATAAAAAAACCCCATGTCTTTTGCACCTCCGTCATGAGGAGCTTTTTATTTGCTCATCTTTTTTTCAAACAAATGATAACCCGGCGCGAGTCCTTTTGATTCGTACCCCATTCCGCTGTAAAACGACTGAAGCGCCTTGTTTTCGGACACGCAATCGAGCCGGATTTTCGTTTTTCCCGGACAAGACACACCCGTCTCCGCCCAAGTCATGATTGTCCGGCCGAGCCTCTCGCCTGCAAACCGCCTGTTAATCGCCAGCCGGTGGAGATATACGGACTCCTCATGTCCTTCATCGCCCCAAAGACGTCTGTCCCACCCGCTTGCTTCGGGAAGCAGCATGACGACGCCGGCCAGCTCTTCATTCTGCCTGAATAAATAAACATACCCTTTGGCGATCACCTCCCGCATATTGTGGGTATCTTCCCCTTGCAGAAGGCCGCTCCACTGGTTCGACCCTTTATCGCGAAGCCATTCTGCCGCTTGCACGAGCAGATCCATGACCTCTTCTTCATCATCCTTCCGGGCGGGGGTGACCCGGAATGCCCCCGCCTTCTCCTCCGTGATCGTAAATGGTGTCATAAAAGCCTCCTGTAATCAGAATATTCGACACCTTTATTATAGACCAAACGCAGAAAGGAAAAAAACAGCCGTCATGTTTGAGGGCCGTTTAAAAAATTTTCTTCTTATCACGTTCTTCTTTTAAAATCTCAACCGCTTCCCTGAAACGCATAGAGTGGACGATTTCACGCTCACGCAGAAAACGGAGTGAATCATTCAGGTCAGGATCATCGGAAATATCAATAATCCATTGATACGTCGCTCTCGCCTTTTCTTCAGCCGCAATATCCTCATATAAATCAGCGATCGGATCTCCCTTCGCCTGTATGTAAGACGCTGTGAACGGAACTCCGGCCGCATTGTGATAAAACAGCGCGCTGTCATGGTTGACGTAATGATCACTGAGCCCTGCATCACGCAGCTGCTCCGGGGTCGCGTCTTTTGTCAGCTTATAAATCATCGTCGCAATCATTTCTAAATGCGCAAACTCCTCCGTGCCGATATCCGTCAGCAGGCCGATCACCTTGTCAGGAATCGTGTAGCGCTGGTTTAAGTACCGGAGCGCTGCGGCCAATTCGCCGTCCGCCCCGCCGTATTGTTCAATGAGAAACTTAGCCAGCATCGGGTTGCATGTACTCACTTTAACCGGATACTGCAGCTTTTTTTCATATACCCACATTTACAGATCCCTCCTTATACTTGCCATGGCCAAGGACCGCGGCCCCAGTCCCATTGAGCGCCGACCTGACTCACGCCGAATTGCAGAAGCGGTCCGTACTCAGGCTCAAACCGCTTTCTCAGCTGTCTTGAGTACCGGGAATATTCATGAAACTGCTGAAGCGCGAGACGGTCATGGGGATGCGTATCCAGATAAAGCGTCAGCTCCACCAAGACAAAGTCCGCCGCCTGGATTTGTTCCAGCAGCCGATAGTATTCATCATCAATCTTTTTCGCCATATTCGATTCCCCCCCGATAAGGATTATCATAGAAATCATAAAGATCCTTCCAAAGGGTCCCTTTTCTCAATGCCTCCATCGGAGAAAACTGCTCCAAGTGATACGGCTGAAACCGCATATAAAGATGCGGCGGCGTTCTGTAGTATTTTCTCCCGATCGGCGGGCAGGGATCAAACCGGCTGTGGAAGGGTTTATAGGATTTGACCGGTGTAAACGGCTGATTTTCTTTCATTACGATCCTCCTTTCCTAAACACATGACCTTAATAGGTATGAATCCGTATCGGCATTTATGCCCTGTAAGAAAATAAAAAAGCCCGTTAAAAACGGACTCAATGCAGCTCATCTGGAATTTGAAGTAAAAAAATCATAATGAAAAATCTGATTGAAAGCGCTGATAATGTTTCAATGTATATTCCGTAATTTGTTGATCATATTCAGGATATTCATATCTCAATAAATCAGCCACTGACTTTGAATATGCTCTAAAGAGACCTTGGCAGTCAAACAATGCCTTCCACACGCTTTCATAAGTATTGCCGACATAAGTATTCAGCAGGATTTCCCAATCTTTCGCATTCATGTAATGTTGAATATACTTATAATTCTTCCCTACACTTAATGAAAACTGATTCTCTATCCCGATATTCCACGCAATCATACGCAAAACATTAGGCCTTAAAATGTCATTCATATGATCCAGCGCAAACAGTATTTCTTTACGCATTAATCCTTTAATCACATAGGTTGAAACCATCCAAAATTCATTGCAGCAATCATCAAACTCTCTGGAGGTCGGTTTCTTTATATGATATTGTTCATCACTCGCAATAACCTTACTATTGATTCGGTCATCCTTGTCTAATACTATTTCCGCCAAACCATCACTCTGTGTAAAATAATCCTCTGTTTGACTCAGAGGGATCAAAGTTAAGTCGATTTTATGATGATCTTTAAATAGCATTAGATAGGAGAACCAGTCTCCGAGTTCCGGAGGGAAGAGTTCCATATCTTCAGGTTTTTGCATCATCATTCTTTCGCCAAACTGATCCAGCCAGCTGTCGTCAGATGTGAAGGAGTCCATATCGGTCACAAAATAAGAAATATCATAGTCTTGAAATTTGTCTCTCGGTACATTTTTATTGGTTCTTGATCCCTCTAAAGTGACAAGACGGATTCTCTCGTCCTTCATCGCAATATCAAGAATCAATTTCATCATTTCGTCTTCACTTCTCACATGTAAAACCTCCCGATAAAGAGATTTTTACAGATCATGCTTTTCAGTTTATAAACAACAGAAAGAAAAGGTTTGTGAGCTTGCTCATGATTTACAGAAAGCCTTATGTACTTGATGATTTTGCTCCAATCGTAACACATCTGCAAGAACATGAGAAGAGCACTCCTGCTGTTCCAAGAGTGCTTTTTCCCGAATGGTCAGATATATTGGCTGTCCCGATGATGATGATGGAACGGGTAGCCGCCGTAGCCTCCGCCATAGCCGCCAAAACCGTACCCCGGATATCCCCCGAAGCCTCCGTAGCCGCCAAAACCGCCGTAACCGCCGTAACCGCCAAAACCGTATCCCGGGTAGCCGTAGCCTCCGCCGAAACCGTATCCCGGATATCCTCCGAAGCCTCCGTGGCCGCCAAAACCGTACCCCGGGTAGCCTCCGAAGCCTCCATAGCCGCCGCCAAAGCCTCCGCCGTAAATCGGTCTTCTTTCATTCATGACTTATCGCTCCTTCACATAGGTTACAGTCCAGTTTATGACATCCGGAAGGAAACGTATGGGCATCCGCCCAGTTTTGGCGAAATAATCAATAATTGCTTACGGAGACATACGATACAGGCCGACCGCGTAAGCAAAATAAAAAGGCCGGAACTTATGCCGCCCCGGCCTGTTTGTCTTTATTCGCCTAAATCTACATTGTGATAAACCTGCTGTACGTCTTCGAGATCTTCCAGCACATCGATCAGCTTTTCAAATTGAGCTTTCGCATCTTCCGGAAGCTCAACTTCATTTTGCGCAAGCATCGTCAGCTCCGCAACCGTGAACTCTTCAACGCCGGCATTTTTGAATGCCTCCTGTACGGCATGGAATTGATCAGGCTCGGCATACACGATAACACTGTCATCCTCTTCTAAAATATCGCGCACGTCCACATCAGCTTCCATCAGCAATTCCAGCGCTTCATCCGCCGTCTTGCCTTCAACGCCGATAACGGCAGTCGCATCAAACATGTAAGCGACAGACCCGCTCACACCCATATTTCCGCCGTTTTTCCCGAATGCAGCGCGCACTTCAGGCGCCGTGCGGTTTACATTATTCGTTAACGCGTCAACGATGATCATTGAACCGTTCGGCCCGAAACCTTCGTAACGCAGCTCGTCAAAGTTCTCCTCCGCGCCGCCTTTCGCCTTTTCAATCGCACGCTCAATAATATTTTTCGGCACACTGTACGTCTTCGCGCGCTCAAGCACCACTTTTAACGCCTGGTTCGATTCCGGATCTGGCTCGCCTTGTTTTGCCGCCACATAAATCTCACGGCCGAACTTCGCGTAAATCCGGCTCGTATTTGCGTCCTTTGATGCTTTCTTTTCTTTAATGTTGTTCCACTTACGGCCCATTTTGTTCCACTCTCTTTCACGAATTGAATCTGTATGATAAATACTCTGCTTCTATTATACCTCAGCGGTTGGGTTGTTTCGAGTGTAAGACATTAGAAAAAACAGGCACGCTTAAAATCACCGGAGCGCAGTAAGCCGAATTTGAAGGTTATTGTACAAAACATAAAAAGCCTCCCTTCATACAGGAAGGAAGTCGCAAGCCAAAAGATTCATTTTATTCTTATTACCTATTTCCTACACTGTATATCCCGACTCACGTGGTAAAATTTTGATATCGAACAAAAGAAAGGATATGGTCATGAAAGTTTTCGAAGCAAACAGCCTCCTCGCCGCTGCCAAACAGCGCGCGGGTGAATACAAAAAACTGCGCGGCCAGATGGTTAATCTGAAAAAAGCGTTTCAAGGTATGGCTGACCTTGGTGACAATGATTTCTCAGGCCGGGGCGCAAATAACATCAAAGCTTTTTTCAAGGACCACGCCGGCGTCACAGACAGCTGGCTTGATCTGATCGATATGAAAATCGCATTCCTCACAAGCCTTCCCGGCAAGGTCGAAGACGCCGGACTTTCCAATTCGCATGTGGAGGAATCATTTCTGGAGCATGAGCTCACCCACGCCCTCAGTAAATCAAAGGCGATTATGGAAGAGCAGAAAAAGGACATGCGCTCCATCCTCGGAGAGATCGAAGACATCATCTCGCTTGATCTGTTTTCAACCGAAAGCACAGATCAGAAGCTTTCTTCAGCTGACAAAAAAAGAAGCGAAACGATACATAAACTCGGCAAACTTGATCACGATCTAACGAAAGAATACGCAGAAACCGAAGCAAACGAACAGTTCCTCCAAGCCGACTTTCAGCAGCTCCAAAACGCCACGGGCAAAGGAAAAAGCGCCACGCCGCTTCACTACAACGCCAAAGCGTATCGAGAAAGCGACATCCATAAGAAGAAAGGCGAGATTGCAAGACATTCGGATGCTTATTTGACGATGAAGAAGGAAGAAGCGAAAGAGCGGGAAATCAAGGATCTGAAGAAAAAGCTTGCTGATGGTGTCACCGATCCGGATGAGTATTTGGAAATCGCGAAGAAAATCGGCTATGAAAACCTTGAACCCGCTCAGGTGCAATATGTGATGCAGCTCGAACAAGCAAAACAGCTCGAAGAAGTCGGAGAAACGGCTTGGGATATCGTCAAAGGAATAGGCGTCGGCCTTTATGATGTCGGGAAAGACACAATAACCGGCGTCAAAGATCTGGCTGTCGGCGCATGGGATTTTTACCATCTCTCTGATGAACAAAAAGTCGCTAAAACCATATCCGGCGTATTGAACACGCCCTCTTACGCAAAAATCATATGGACAAACCTGGCGGATTCATGGAATGATAAAATGGTTAACGGGGATGCGTATTCAAGATCACATTACATCACCTACGCCATCGGGAGCATTGTCGGGCTCAAAGGTTCCGGCTCAGCTGTAAAAGTATCAAGCAAGCTCGCCAAAACAGGTGCCGCCAAAGTGGATAACGTCTTGGAAGCCGGAGAAAAAGCGGCTGCAAAACATGTAAAAACCGGGATTGAAAAAGGAAATGACTATATTAATTCCGTTTCGAAAAACAAGTACGAACCCGCGCTTGCCGGAATAGCACAGAATATTGAAAATACTCACAATGTGAAGAATACTCCTTTGTTAAAGAAAATTATAGAAGAAACTAAAGAATCTAGCATCCTGTTCACCAAAAGAAACATTCCAGGTGTTGCAACTGGTAAAGCAATTCCAAGCAGAGGGCTTCAGCTTCAAGAAAGACTAATGTACAATAATGGTAAATTAGGGGTTATCCCTCAAGAAGTACGTAAACAGCTCCTTGGAAAGGAGTTCAAATCATTTGATGAGTTCAGAAAAGAATTCTGGAAATCAATAGCAAACACTGAATATGCAAATGAATTTAATAAAAATAACATAGCAAGAATGAAAAACGGGAATTCCCCTATCGCGCCTAAAAAAGAGCATTACGGTAAACATAAGTCATATATTTTACACCATAAACAACCTATTGATAAAGGTGGGGATGTGTATAATTTAGATAACCTAATTATTACTTCTCCCAAAATGCATCAAGAGATACTAGATCCGGCTTATCATTTCGGAAAAAAAGGAAGTAAAAATTAAATGTAGAAAGGAAGAATTAGTCTTGAATAAAATGTCAAAAGAAGAATTAGTCTCATTGGTGAAAAAAATTATGAATCCTGAATTAGAAGATGAGGTTATTGGTAAATACATCGATTTATTAGAAGAAAATGTCCCTCATCCTGCACCAAGTGATTTAATTTTTTGGAGCGATGAAGAATACACAGCTGAGCAAATTGTGGAGATTGCTCTAAACTATAAAGAAGAGTAATCACACTATAGCCCGTAACCTTCAATAACAATCAAGATGTTTTGTCCAATTAGGACTCTAATGGTGAAATTTTAAAGTTCTCATATAATTTACACCGATGGACTTAAATAGTACCCCCACCGTCTATTGGTATTGGAATCTACAAAACAAAAATAGCTCTTCTCTACTGGGCTATTTTTGTTTCTGGAGATGATTTTATGGAGACTCAAAAAATGGATTTATTATGTCAAAAAATAGTAGAACAAATTAATGAAATGATTCCAGCAGAATGGGAAAGAGTTATTCTTTATGCGGAAATACTTGACGATTCATCTGAGGTTTTCTTTTATTTCAATACTCCACATAGTGAAGATTTTATATATTCTCATAATATCCCTGAACACTATCATGTCAGTGAGGAGATTTATGAGGAGCTGTTATTTGACTTGCAGGACTTATTCGAGGAATTACGAGATGAATTTAAAGAAAATATGGACTAATTTAACACTTAATCTGGGGATAAGCGGAGAATTTTCGATAGATTATAATTATGAAGACGTTATTCAATCTCCATATACCATCTCTCAAAGACAAACAATCTGGACTTATAAAAATGTAGGAATTTATCCTAAGAGTAAACCTTTAAAATCTTTTTTAGAACAGTATCTAAATTCTCAAAATTAAAATTCCCCCTCCTTTATTGGGGGGTTTGGTTGATACAAATGATCCTTACAAATTACCAATTATAATGCTGGAGGCAGATTCTGTTGGAAAATGAATTAAATGCATTATATAGAAGCATAGCTGAAACCGTTAACGAAATGATACCTGAACCATGGGAGAAATTTTTGTTCTATGCTCAGGTTTCAGAGACAGGCGGAGGCACTTACTTTTTTTATAATTCTCAAAATGAACCTAATCATTTTAAGTACAGTCTTGAAATTCCGTTTGAATTTGATATTGACGAAAATGAATTCGATCAGTATGAGATGGAATTATTTAAACTAAGCGAAAAATGAGAGATGTTTTCAGAGATCATGATCAAGAATTATTTTATTCCTTCACTCTTAGCCTAGAGAAATCAGGAAAATTAACTGTCAACTTTGATTATACAGATTGGTTTAAGACAGATTATAGTTTCAGTGATCAGCTTATCATCTGGAAATTTAAAAATTTAGGAGAAGAACCTAAGGATCCATCATTACAAAAATTAACAAAAAATATTCAGAAGAATATCCTGAAAATCCAATTTAATAAAGTTGGGATAATGATGTTAGGAAAAGCTTATCTAAAAATAACTGATGCCATAGGAAAAATAATTCCTTCCGAATGGAGCAAAGTTGTTCTTTATGCAGAAATATTAGACGGCTCCAGAGAAGTGTATTTTTTCTTTCAAACACCAGAAAACGATGAATATATATACTCTCACGACATTCCAGAACAATTTCAAGTTAGTAAAAAAATTTATACAGAACTATTATTAGATCTTCAAGAGTTATTTAAACAGTTACACAATGAATTTAAAGAAAATAATCCCGAAGCATGGACAAATTTGACACTGAATCTTGAAAGCAATGGAACGTTCTCAATTGATTATGATTATGAAGATGTTATTGAATCTAGTTTGGACGAATACGAAAGACAAATGATTTGGGAGTACAATAACTTGGGTATTTACCCTGAAGATGAAGAGGACAAAGAATTTGTTAAGGATTATCTAAATATTAAATAATGGCTTCAACAATTCAAAGGTAGAGGATCATCAATGGAAACTCAAAAAATGGGTGAACTATATCAAAAGATTGCTGAACATCTAAATGAAATGATTCCATCTCAATGGGAACAGATCGCTTTATATGCTGAAATACTCGATAACTCGGCGGATATATACTTTTATTTTACAACACCAAATAACAGTGATTATTTATTTTCTCATAATATACCTGAACATTTTGATGTGAGCGAAGAGATTTACGATCAACTGCTAATTGAACTTCAAGAGCTTTTTGAAGAACTAAAAGAAGAATTTAAACTAGGCAATCAAGATATTTGGACAAATCTCACTTTAAAATTAGAAAACACCGGAAAGTTTTCAATTGATTATAATTATGATGATGTTTTATCCTCTGAACTTGATGACCTTCAAAGACGAGATGTTTGGAAATATCAAAATCTCGGCATACTGCCAGCTGATGAGGAAGATAGAAAATTCATAGAAGAGTATCTAAACATATAAAAAATTAAAAAGGATTCTGATATTGTGGAAACTGAAAAAATGGGCGAACTATATCAAAAAATCGCTGAGCAAATAAATGAAATCATTCCGTCTGAGTGGGAGAAGGTTGCTCTTTATGCCGAAATTTTAGATGATTCTTCAGAAGTTTACTTCTTCTTTACTACTCCACAAAATCAGGAATATATATATTCACACGATATTCCTGAACATTTTAATGTTGATGAAGATATATATGACGAACTTCTATATGAGTTGCATGATTACCTTGAAGAGTTACGGGATGAATTTAAAACAAACAATGAAGACTTATGGACAAACCTCACTTTACATCTCGAACGAAGCGGTAAATTCTCAATTGACTACGATTACACCGATGTCATCGCCTCAGACTTAAACGGAACACAACGGCAAGTGGTATGGGAATATCAAAACTTGGGGATTTTGCCTGAAGATGAGGACGACAAAGAATTTGTAATAAGCTACTTCGGTCTATAAATCAATAATGGCTCAGCAGTTCCCTGCTGGGCTATTTTTTATAACTAGGATTTCTCGACAATTGAAGGTGAAAAAGTTGGAAACTAAGCAAATGCAAGATTTGCACCACATTATTGGTGAAAAATTAAATGACATCATACATTGTGAATGGACAAAAATATATCTTTATGCAGAAGTATTAGATGACTCTACCATGGTTCTCTATCACTTCAAGACACCAAATGTCAACTGATTTATTCACAAAATATACCAGTCCGATACAGTGTAAGTAAAGATATCTTCAAAACTTTTTCAAGAGAAATCCGAGAACTCTTTGAGGAATTAAGAATTGAGAACAAAAAGAATAATGATAAACAAAACAGGCAGCATCCAGTAAACGGATGCTGCCTGTTACATCGTTATGTATCGTCTGAAGAAGTCATTTATTTTGTTTTTTAAATATGAAAATAGATATGACGGTAAATATGATGGCTGTAATGACAATGACCCACAAGCTCGCAGCCGTACTGATAAAATGGCCGTTTAACTTGTAGACGATCCCGTAATGCTTTTCATATTCCTGTATTTGGGTTGTGGAAGCATGTTTAAATACTTTATCAACTGAGTCTGTCATAAACGCTTTTCTGAACAGAACAGCGGTGTGGCTGATAGGGAAATACATAATAATCTTCTGCACAAACACCGGTACGCCGCCGATCGGCACATATACTCCGCATAAAAAACCGATGGCTGTTCCGACAATCGTACTTAACGTCGAAAATGCATTTTGTGTGTGAATAAACAGCGTTAAAAATAAATTTATGGAACTTGACAGTGCAACTGAAAGAATAATGATCCCCAATACTTCAAGTATATCTGTACCGCTTAAAAGCTTGCTGCCTGTTGAAATGAGAAAAATTTCACAGCCTAAAAAGGCGATGAAAGAAAAGATCAAGCCGATGACAAATGAATGAATGACATAGCTCAATTGGATGGTCGCCCTTGATAAAGGAGCTGTTAAAAAGTCATACGTTCTCTTACTTTCTTTATCTTTCACCATAATTCCGAAAGCGCCTAAAGTCGTTGTCACAGCTGTAATGGACAGCAATCCCGCCACCATCCATTCGTTCACCATTGCTTTGGAATCATCTGTCGAACCGACCAAGGCCTTAATGGCGTCCAGCTGTGTCTGCTGTAAGAACACGGCATATAACAGAATGACGATAAATACTGACAGCAAAGAAAGAAGCAAAAGCGTTCGATCACGGAAGTATATTTTTATATTTCTGCTGATTAAACTGGATAAAGACTTCATTTATGCAATGCTCCCCTTTACTGGCAAACTGCTTCCTTGTTCCTCGATAATATGGATAAACACATCATCCATATTCCCTTTAATCACCTCGAAAGATTCAATTTTTCCTTCAAGACCTTTCAAAATGTCCAGCGCATGGAGAGTGGACTCTACACGAAGAGAATAAATAGAGTTTTTAACCGTAAAATCCAGTTGTTTATTTTCAAACCATGCCGTCGGATCAACGCCTTGCTTAAACATCATATGCAGACTGTCAAACGCATATTGATCTTTCAGCTGACTCGGTGTACCCTCTGCGATCAGACGTCCTTCTTTGATGACCACAACGTTATCAGCCACAGCGGCCTCCTCCATGTAATGGGTCGTTAAAAAGATCGTCATGTTTGTTTCTTCCTGCAGCCTTTTAATCGCATTCCAAACAAATACTCTCGTTTGCGGATCAAGACCTGTAGTAGGCTCATCTAAAAATAATATAGTCGGTTTATGGATGATGGCACGGGCAATATCCGCTCTTCTTCTTTGTCCGCCTGACAAATCGCTGTATTTTTTCTCCTTAATATCATCCAATTTTAAATAGTCTGTTACAAACTGATAGTTCTCTTGCACTTGTGCCTTGCTTAAATGATAATATTGTCCGCGGTTCATGATATTTTCATAAACGGTCAATCGTTCATCCAAAATGCTCTCTTGGAAAACAACTCCGATCTTTTTGCGGATATGATTATTCTCTTTTCCTTCACCCAGCGTATAACCGTCTATTACCACTTTTCCGGATGTCTTTTTAATCAGCGTACAGAGAATATCGATAGTGGTCGATTTCCCTGCACCGTTCGTTCCCAGAAATGCAAACAGCTCGCCGCGTTTGACAGAAAAGGATACCCCTTTCACTGCTTCAAATGATCCATATTTTTTACGAAGATCCGTTACTGTAATAATGTCTTGTTCTTCTCCCATTCTGTTCACCTCGAAAAGTAAGATTCTATACCGTTGTTCACTAACTTTATATCGTCATTCCCGCCAGGATTTTCCTCATTTTTATCCAACTTTATTATCTTTTTAAAAATAATTATCTTTATTATAACGATATAATTTATTATTCTCGCGTTTTGTTATTGGGTTTAGGATCGGTGGATTTTCTATATTGGGGATCACTATTGATTTTGCATGAAATTTATACATGCTGTAATCAATAAACCCTTTATCATAAAAAGGGTTTTTATTGGTTAAGAATCTCTAATACTATTTAAAATTCCTGTTTGTAACCGAAATACATATTATCTTAGAACATTCAGAAAGGAGAACGTAATGGAAACATGCCCTTATTGTGCAACTTCAATTCAAAAGAATAATCAGTATTACTGTAGTTTTTGCTTAATGTACATACATAATGTTCAGAGAGATGGCAAACGTGAAATCATAAAATATCGTGAGCATACTTTTGAATTAGATTTGGATAAGTCTACACCAGAACTAATGACTCTGCCAACAATTGAATTATTTCATTTACTGCGGCTCTCAAGAAAAATACGCAAACAGAAGTATGATCAGCTATATAAATCTCGACTTGAATCAGAAAAAGGAAATGAATCAGAAAGTGTTCAAATCGCAACGGAGAATTACCAATATTACACAAAGAAAATGTATATCATAGAGAATATATTAAATAAACGTCTGGGTTACATTCCAGATAGGATAGATAATGTATTTCTTAAGAGTTATTTAGAAAAAGTAATGATTAGTAAGGAGAAAAAACAAGATATGAAAGTGTATTAAAAAAGCTGCCCCTCTAGAGTGAATATTAATAAAGAAATGTATAGAAAGCTATATTATAGGCGTTAACCAAACATCTTCTGGTACTCTTCTCATGTCAAGAGTTCGTCCTGAATGCAAAAAAATTTGGATTAAAAAAAGGCAACCATCCCTAAGGGTTAGTTGCCTTCTCTTAATTCCAGCACAGCCACACACTCCACATGATTCGTATGCGGGAACATATCCACTGGCTGCACTTCTCGCGTCTGATACCCGCCATCCTCAAGCACCCGCAGGTCTCTTGCAAGCGTTCCTGGATTGCAGGATACGTACACCACCCGCTTCGGTTTCATGTCGATGATTGTCCGCAGGAGGGCTTCGTCACAGCCTTTTCTTGGCGGGTCCACGACGAGGGTGTCGGCCGTGATGCCTTCTTCATACCATTTTGGAATGACTGTTTCCGCTTCTCCGACTGTGAATTCCGCGTTTGTGATGCCGTTCAGCTCAGCGTTGCGTTTTGCATCCTCGATGGCTTCCGGCACGATTTCGACGCCGTATACTTTCTTCGCCTGCTTCGCTAAGAAGAGAGAAATGGTTCCGATGCCGCAGTAGGCGTCGATGACGGTTTCTTCCCCTTGCAGCTCCGCGTACTCAAGCGCTTTGTCGTAGAGCACTTTTGTCTGTTCCGGGTTGACCTGATAGAACGATCTGGCGGAGATGGCGAATTTGACGTCTCCGATGAGGTCGTAGATGTATTCTTCGCCCCAGATGACGTTTGTTTCGTTCCCAAAGATGACGTTTGTTTTGTTTGGATTGATGTTTTGCACGATGGATTTGACGTGCGGGAATTGCGCTGTGATGTCTTCGATGATTTTCGCTTTGTGCGGAAAATCGCTTGTTCTTGTGATGAAGACGATCATCATTTCGCCCGTGACGACGCCGTATCTGACCATAATGTGGCGGAGCCAGCCTTTGTGGCGTTCTTCGTTATAGGCTTTGACACCGTATGCTGCGCAGATGTCTTTGACGGCTTGGACGGCTTCGTCATTTTTGGATTGCTGGATCAGGCAGGCGCTCATGTCGATGATGTCATGGCTTCTTTGCTGATAAAATCCGGCGACGAGTCCGCCTTCTCTTTCTCCTACCGGCACCTGCGCTTTGTTTCTGTAGTTCCACGGGTCTTCCATGCCGAGCGTCGGGTGCACGGTGACTTTTGAGAGGTCCAGCTTGCCGATCCGTTCTAAGACGTCTTTGACTTGTTTCTGTTTAAACAAAAGCTGGCCTTCATAGGTCATGTGCTGAAGCTGGCAGCCGCCGCATTGTTTGTAGATTGGGCACGGGGCATCCGTTCTGTGCGGGCTTTCTTCCTTCAGCTCGATCAAACGGCCGAAAGCGAAGCCTTTTTTGACGCGTGTCACTTTGATTTGCGCTTTTTCCTCAGGCAGGGCGTTCGGCACGAAGATCGGAAAGCCCTGAACCTTTGCGACGCCCGCTCCTTCGTGCGTCAAATCCTCAAATGTCACATCATAGTATTCATTTTTTTCTATCGGGGGTTTCATTTTCATCTATAATCACCTCTAGTTTTACCAATAACCTTGTTTCAGCGTGCTGGCAAACCTTCAAATTCAATGTCAGCCTTCAAAGGTTTCCGATCACGCTGAAAAGATGACAAAATCCTAAAACGAATACTGTTTTAGGATTTTGTCCGCGTATTAATCATCCAGCTGTTCCGCTTTCTCCTTCGGCATGATGACGTGAATATGCCGGTACAGGTTCACGAATTCGCCCGGCAGCATGCCGCCGTATTCGCCGTCCAGGTTCAGCTGCATCTTTTCTGATACGTTAACTTTCACGCGGTTCGCTTTTGTGTAAATAATGTGCTGATCGTTAATATGATCGCCTCTGAGCGCCATGCTCGCGACTCTGATAAACTCCGCGAGATTGGCTTTTTTCAAAATAATCAAATCAAACATGCCGTCATTCAGGCTGGAATCAGGGGCCAGTTTCTCGAATCCGCCGACCGAGTTGGTCAGCGTCACTAAAAACAGCATAATTTCCCCTTGAAACAGCTTGCCGTCATATTCAATCTCGACTTCTGTCGGTCGAAGTGAAGGCAGCATTTCCATTCCCTTTAAATAATAAGCAAGCTGGCCGAGCATCGTTTTCAGTTTGCTTGGCACATCATACGTCAGCTCCGTCAGACGGCCTCCGCCGGCGATGTTGATAAAATACTGACCGTTCACCTGTCCGATGTCGATCGGGCGGGCTACGCCGTTAATGACGGTATCGGCGGCATTCAGTATATTCTCTCTCGGAATGCCCAGCGCTCTGGCGAAGTCATTTGTCGTGCCGACCGGAATGATGCCGAGTGTCGGGCGTGTGTCTAACGGCGCAAGGCCGTTGACGACTTCATTAATCGTTCCGTCTCCGCCGGCAGCGATAATCAGGTCAAACTCCCGCAAAGCGGCTTCTTTTGCGGCGTGGGTGGCATCCCCCGCGCATGTGGTGGCATGGGTGGAGGTTTCATAACCGGCTTGTTCAAATTTTTGCAGGACCTGGGCAAGATTTTTCTTAAAAAGCTCCCGTCCTGAAGTCGGATTGTATATTATGCGTGCACGTTTCATTATCTCATCATCCTACTTAAGAGTATCCGATCCATTATTAACACTAACAACCTTTAATTATACTATGACTTGAGAAAATCGCAACAATATGTACAGGAATTCCCAGAAGAAAAAAGGCCCCGGCTCCGTTTAAGGAGCCAAGGCCCGCTGTCTTACTCTTCTTCCGTTCTAGGTTTTTTCTTACGGAATTTCGCCAATACTTCATATACGATCGGCACAATCAGAAGGGTAAGCAGAGTTGAACTGATTAAACCGCCGATAACGGTGACACCGAGTCCTTTAGAAATGACCTGGCTTCCGCCTTCGAAGCCCAATGCCAATGGAAGCAGGGCGCCGATTGTCGCGATCGCCGTCATCAGAATCGGACGCAATCTCGTAGAGCCGGCTTCCAGGAGCGCTTCTCTCGTCGATAAGCCTTCCGCTTCTTTATGGATAACGCGGTCAATTAAGACAATCGCGTTTGTGACGACGATTCCGATCAGCATCAGCATACCGATCATGGCATTCAGACTGATCGTCTCTCCGGATACATACAGGCCGGCTAATGCGCCGATGACTGTAAACGGAAGCGAGAACAGAATCGCAAACGGCGCTAATGCTCCGCCGAACGTGATCACAAGAACGAGGTATACGATGGCGATTGCGGCAAGCATCGCTAACCCGAGTTTCGTAAAGGAATCAGCAATATCCGCTGATACACCGCCGGTATCAATCGATACATTGTCCGGCTTATCCAGTTTGTCAACTTTCTTTTGAACGGCTGATGACACCTTCGTGACGTTGTCAGAAGTGACGGTTGCCGTTACGTCAGCGTACACTTTGCCGTCGCGTTTGGAAATGGTATCGGATGTCGTGCCATTTTTCACTTTCGCCACATCGCCGATTTTTACTTCTTGGCCTGCAGGCGATGTGATGGTTTTATCCTCTAATTCTTTTACACTCTTATACTGGTCTTTTTCTGTTTTGATGTTGACGTCAAGCTCTTTGCCGTCCTTTTTCACCGTTGTCAAAGGAGACTGTGACGTTTGGGACATCAGGGCTTGGGAGATTTGCGAAGCCGTCAGGCCCTGCTTGCTGAGTTTCTCCTGGTCAGCGGTGAACGTGTACTCATCATATGTGCTGGAAAGGCCTGAGTTGACGTCTTTCAGATCTTTCTGCTTTTTCATGATGCTTTCGATGTCTTTGACCGTGCCTTTAATATCAGACTCTGAATCTCCGTACACATAGTACGTTAATTCGTTGTTGTTGCCTGACGAACTGAAATTTTGTGATTTCCATTCGCCGCGGCTGGATGTTTTTTTGATTTCTTTTAAGACATTGTCTTTTTCTTTGTCAAAATCAGGCGTGTCATCCTCGTATTTCACGTAGAACAATGCGCCGTTTGAGCTTCCGCCGAGCGGACTTTGCGAGCCTAATGAATACTGAACGGTATCGACATGTTTGCGTTTAAGCAGCATGTCTTCCGCTTTTTGCGCAGCTTTTTCAGCTTCGCTTTTCGTTTCGCCCGGTTCAGGCGTGTATGTGAGCTGCATCGTTTTGTCCGCTTGCGCAGGCAGGTAGCTCGCGCCGATCAGAGGTACGAGGAACAAACTGCCGACAAGCATCAGAACCGCGATGATAGATGTAATCCATTTATGTCTTAATGACCAATTCAGCACTTTTTTATAGAAATTGGCCAATCTGCCCGGCTTATGCTCTTTCGCTTTAACAGGCGCGCCTGTGAGCGATTTTTTGAATAAGCTGTGCGCAAGCATCGGCACCAGTGTGATCGAAATCAACAGTGATGCGGCAAGCGCGAAGACGATTGTTAATGCAAACGGCATAAACAGTTCGCCGATCTGTCCGCCGACCATGGCAAGCGGCAGGAATACGGCAATGGTTACGATCGTTGATGACATGATCGGTTTAAACATTTCTTTCGTCGCTTCACGCACCAATTGCTTCCCGCGTAAAGGTTCATCTTTCAGCCTCATGCGGCGGTAAATGTTTTCGATCACGACAATCGAGTCGTCGACTACCCGTCCGATGGCGACCGTCATCGCACCGAGCGTCATTATGTTTAATGTGACATCAAGCTGATTCAGCACGAGAAGCGCAATCAGCAGTGACAGCGGGATGGAAATGATAGAAATCATCGTTGATTTAATATCTCTTAAGAATAAGAGAATGATCACGACCGCAAAAATCGCGCCGAAAATCGCTTTGCTTAACATCGTATCCACCGACTCTGTAATCGGCTCTGCCATATCAAGAGTCGAGCTGTACTTGAACCCTTTGTGGTCTTTTTTGTATTGATTCAGTTCATCTTTAATCGCATCGGCCACTTCTACCGTGTTGGCGTCATTGGCTTTTACGATATTAATTCCGATGCTGTCCTTTCCGTTCGTGCGGGAAATGGATTCAGCTTTTTTCACATCTTTAATGTCGGCAATGTCAGAAAGCTTGACTGTCGGCACCCCTGCTGCCGCGCTTTGCTGTGCCTGCTGCATAGCCTGAGCGTCCGCCGCAGATGCCGCACCGGCTCCGCCCGCTTGACCTTGAGCGGCAGAAGAAGATGTGACCGGAATTCTCATATCTTTCAGATCTTTAATTGACGTAATATTTCCGTTAACGACAACTGATTTTTCTTTGTTGCCGAATGTGTACAATCCAAGCGGCGTATTGACGTCAGAGCCTTGGATCACTTTCTTGACGGTATCTTCATCAAGTCCGTACTCTTTCATTTTTTTGTCTTTGAAAGAGAACTCCACCTGCTCTTCCTGCTGTCCGGAAACTTGCACGGACGCAACGCCCTGAATGCCTTCAAGCTTAGGAACGAGAGTGTTTTCCACATTTTTGGTCAGGTCTTCAAGCGAGCTTTTGCCGCTTGTCACACTGAGCGTCAAAATCGGGAAAGAGTTGAGGCTGTAACGGGAAATGTCAGGTTTTTTCGCGTCGTCAGGAAGGCTGACACTGTCCAGCGCTTCAGCGACTTCGGTTTTCGCCTTGTCCATATCCTTGCTGTAATCATATTCAATCATAACCGATGAGACGTTTTCAGAAGATGTGGACGTTACGACGCTCACTCCTTCTAAATTCTGGACCGCCTGCTCGATCGGTTTTGTCACGTCATCCGCAACTTGACTCGGAGCAGCTCCGGGATAAGTCGTATTTACTGAAAGGTAAGGCATGTTGACGTCCGGTATGGATTCCTGCTTCATATTCATACCGGCATACAGCCCTGCTACAGTAACGATAATCGTCATCAGCCAAACTGCGAATTTGTTCTTCAGTACAAAGTTAATAATGTGGTTCATCATGTCCTCCGTTAATTTTTATTGACTGACTGGTCATTCTATATAATACTAAACGGTATAACTCAACATCGTCAACTAATAAGGCAGTAAATTTTTCTAAATTTTTCAGGATTAAGGGGAAGCACGTCATGAACGAAAAAAAAGAGAAAATCATAAAAACAGGCATCCATTTATTTGCCAAAAAAGGGTTTTCTTCAACAACCATTCAGGAAATCGCCGGTGAATGCGGAATTTCAAAAGGAGCCTTCTATCTCCATTTCAAATCAAAAGAAGACCTTTTGCTGTCAGCATGTGAGTATTACATCGGCATGTCCATGGAAGAAATAAAGAAAATCAAAACAGAACATCAGCATAAACCGCCTAAGGACGTATTTCGAAAACAAATCGCTTATCAATTCCAGGAATTTATGGAGCACAAGGACTTTATCATTCTCTTGCTGAGCGAAAAGGTCATTCCTGAAAATCAAAAGGTCAAGCAGTATTTTCATGAGGCCAATATTCAATTTAACATGCTGTATCGGGATGCGTTGCTCTCCGTTTACGGAGATGCCGTCACACCGTTTATAGCGGATGCGTCCGTTATGGCGCAAGGAATTGTGAGCTCCTATATTCATTTCTTGATTTTTAATGAACATACGGCATTCCGGACGGAAAACGTGGCGGCCTTTCTGATTGCCAGAATCGATGATCTGATTACGGGACTGATAAAAGACAACCCCGATCCGCTGCTGCCTGAGGATATCTTCACTCAGCCCGCGGCGGACAGAGAAAGACTGCTTGCGGATATTCAAAAGATAAAAGCACAGCAGGGGCTGCCTGAGGACGTCCTCGTATCGCTTGAAGTCATTGAAGAGGAATGCGCAAAGGAAGAGCCGCGAAAACCGATTATTAAAGGAATGCTGTCCAACTTGGCAGGCAGCGGAAATGAGCAGATTGAAACGCTGCGGGCTTCCATTGAAACCTATTTCAGCTTATAAAAAAAAGAGACCGGCGCTTACCGGTCTCCGTGTCAGCAGCGCCCTTAGAGGCGGCTGCTTTTTTTATCGTTTTTTGATTTCTTCAAGTAAGATCTTGTTGACCATCGGCGGGTTGGCCTGTCCTTTTGAGGCTTTCATAATCTGCCCGACAAGGAAGCCGATCGCGCGGTCTTTTCCGTTTTTGAAGTCTTCAATTGACTGCGGGTTGCTGTCAAGCGCATCTGTTACCAGCTTCAGAAGCACGCTTTCGTCAGAAATCTGCACGAGGCCTTTTTCTTTGACGATTTTTTCTGCGTCGCCGCCTTTTTCAATTAATTCTTTAAAGACTTTCTTCGCGATTTTGGACGAGATGGTTCCTTTTTCAATCAGCTTAATCATGCCGGCAAGGCCTTCAGGAGTCAGGGCGACATCCTCAAGCTCTTTTTGTTCGGCGTTCAGGTAAGCTGAGACTTCACCCATCAGCCAGTTTGATGCCTGCTTGGCTTCTGCGCCTTTATTGACCGTTTCTTCGAAGAAATCAGCCATTTCTTTCGTCAGCGTCAGAACCATTGCGTCATAAGCAGGCAGGCCGAGCTCTTCGATATAACGCTTGCGGCGCTCGTCCGGAAGCTCAGGAATGGTTGCTCTTACGCGTTCTTTCCATTCGTCATCAATGTAGAGCTCGACAAGGTCAGGCTCAGGGAAATAACGATAGTCGTCCGAACCTTCTTTGACACGCATCAAAATGGTTTTTTTCGTCGCTTCATCGTAGCGGCGCGTCTCCTGCTGAATGACTCCGCCTGACAGAAGCACCTGCTCTTGGCGTTTTTCTTCATGCTCAAGTCCTTTTTGCACGAATGCGAAGGAGTTCAGGTTTTTCAGCTCCGTTTTTGTGCCGAATTTCTCCTGGCCGATCGGACGAAGGGAAATGTTGGCGTCACAACGCAGTGAACCTTCTTCCATTTTACAGTCGGAAACGCCTGTGTATTGGATAATTGATTTCAGCTTTTCGAGATATGCGTAAGCTTCCTCCGGTGTGCGGATATCCGGCTCAGATACAATCTCGACAAGCGGCGTGCCTTGGCGGTTGAAGTCAACGAGGGAATAGCCGTCGCCCGTATGCGTCAGTTTTCCCGCATCTTCTTCAAGGTGAAGACGGGTAATGCCGATTTTTTTCGTTTTTCCGCCGACTTCGATTTCGATCCAGCCGTTTTCGCCGATCGGCTTGTCAAATTGAGAAATTTGATATGCCTTCGGGTTGTCCGGATAGAAATAGTTTTTCCGGTCAAACTTCGTATCCGTTGCGATTTCACAGTTCAAAGCCATTGCGGCTTTCATCGCGAATTCAACCGCTTCTTTGTTCAAAACGGGCAGCACGCCGGGATAGCCGAGGTCGATGACGCTCGTTTGGGTATTCGCTTCCGCGCCGAATGGCGTCGGTGAGCTTGAGAAAATTTTAGATTTTGTTTTTAATTCCACATGGACTTCAAGTCCGATTACCGTTTCAAAGTTCACTTCATTTCACCCCTTACAGTTCAGGTTTCGCTTTATGATGATCTGTTGCCTGCTCAAAAGCATGAGCGACGCGGTATACAGTGCCTTCATCGAAGTGTTTTCCGATGATTTGCAATCCGAGCGGCAGCCCGTCCGCAAATCCGCACGGCACGCTGATTCCCGGCACACCCGCGAGGTTGACAGGGATCGTTAAAATATCGTTGGCGTACATTGTGAGCGGATCGCTGGTTTTTTCGCCGATTTTGAATGCCGGTGTCGGCGTTGTCGGTCCGACGATGACATCGTATTTCTCAAATACGTCTTCAAAATCTTTCTTAATAAGCGTGCGCACTTTTTGCGCTTTTTTGTAATACGCGTCATAGTAGCCGGAGCTGAGCGCGAAGGTGCCGAGCATGATGCGGCGCTTCACTTCATTGCCGAAGCCTTCTGAGCGTGTCTGTTTATAAAGGTCGATCAGGTTGTCCGCATTGTCTGAGCGGTAGCCGTAGCGGATGCCGTCAAAGCGCGCAAGGTTTGCAGACGCTTCGGAAGAAGACAGCAGATAATACGTCGCAAGCGCGTATTTGCTGTGCGGCAGAGATACTTCTTCCCATGTCGCTCCGAGGTCTTCAAGCACTTTTAAAGCGGCTAAAACCGATTCTTTCGCTTCTTTGCCGACGCCTTCTCCGAGATATTCTTTCGGTACGGCGATTTTTAAGCCTTTAATATCGCCAGTTAATGAAGAAAGAAAATCCGGCACTTCGACATTGGCGCTCGTAGAGTCCATTTTGTCCGGGCCTGAAATCGCCTGAAGCAGGAATGCGTTATCTTCTACGGTTCTTGTGATCGGCCCGATCTGGTCCAGTGAAGACGCAAAAGCGACCAAACCGTAACGCGACACGCGTCCGTATGTGGGCTTTAATCCGACGACGCCGCAGAAAGAAGCCGGCTGGCGGATGGAGCCGCCCGTATCAGATCCGAGTGAAAACGGCACTTCGCCCGCGGCAACCGCAGCTGCGGAACCGCCGCTTGATCCGCCGGGAACCGTATCGAGATTCCAAGGGTTTTTCGTCGCTTTGTACGCGGAGTTTTCAGTAGAAGAACCCATCGCGAACTCGTCCATATTCAGCTTTCCGATCGTGACGGCTTCAGCGGCTTGAAGGCGCTCCACGACCGTCGCATCGTAAATCGGATCGAAGTTTTCGAGGATTTTGCTTGAGCATGTTGTGCGAAGCCCTTTGGTCACGATGTTGTCTTTGACGCCGATCGGCATTCCGAAGAGAAGACCGTGTTCAGACCGTCCGTCAACCGCTTCGTCAAGTTCTTTCGCGTAAGCGCGGGCTCTTTCTTCATCAAGCTGTAAAAACGCCTGCACCTTATCATCCACGGATGCGATCCGTTTGTAAGATTCATCAACAAGATCGGAAATCTTGATTTCTTTTTTATGTATCATTTGTTTCAGTTCTGTGATTTTGTGATCAAATAATGACATACTGTCTCCCTCCTTTAATCCAGAATAGATGGCACACGGACATAGCCGTCTTTATGATCGGGAGCATTTTTCATGACATCCTCGACCGGAAGGCCTTTACCCGCTTCATCTTCTCTCATTACGTTTTTCATTTTCAGCACGTGTGTTGTCGGTTCCACGTTATCCGTGTCCACTTCATTAAGCTCCTCGGCAAACGAGATGATGCTGTCAAGCTGTTCTGTGAACATTTCAGCTTCTTCATCCGTAATGGCGAGTCTCGCCAAATGAGCGACATGCTTTACTTCTTCTATAGAAATTCGTGACATAAGATCCACCTCCGCATAATTCTCCGTTTCGTCATATAATACTGATCATATCAAAAATGAGCCCTCTAAAGCAACAAAACGCCGCCTTCTGAGGCATGATGAAACCCTCTCTATTTTATCCTAAATCGGGGAGAAAGAGAAACGAATTATATGTCAGAAAATTTTTACTTTTATAATTTATTGGTAGCGTTTTCATCTCTAAGCTGTTCTATGTTGGCGGGGATTTTTTCCTTGAGCGGGCCAGGTTTCGAGAGTTGATTGATCGGGGATACTTTGTTAGGTTTAGTAACCATAGCCAGCACTAAATCATGCGATCCGCATGGAATGATGACTAAAGGCTGGATCGCCGGCGCATATTCCGGCACTACTAATCTGCAGAGGTGATGCAACATTTACATGAAAGAAGAGAGGGTCCAAAAACGTGAGTATTGAATTAATTATATCTCTTGGCATTTACTTTGCTGCCATGCTGTTAATCGGCTGGTACGCATTCAGGAAGACAACGAATATTAATGATTACATGCTGGGCGGAAGAGGACTAGGCCCGTTCGTAACGGCGCTGTCCGCAGGTGCGGCCGATATGAGCGCATGGATGCTGATGGGAGTTCCCGGCGCAATGTTCGCAACGGGGTTATCGACCTTATGGCTGGCGCTCGGTTTGACGATCGGCGCGTATTCAAATTATCTGCTGCTTGCTCCGAGGCTGCGCGCTTACACGGAAGTTGCGGATGATGCGATTACGATTCCCGATTTTTTCGATAAACGGTTCCGCCACTCGTCATCATTGCTGAAAATTGTTTCCGCCGTGATTATTATGATCTTTTTCACGCTGTACACATCGTCCGGGATGGTATCCGGAGGCAGGTTATTTGAATCGGCATTCGGCGCCGACTACAAATTCGGTTTGTTTTTAACGGCCGGTGTTGTTGTGCTTTACACGCTGTTTGGCGGTTTCCTCGCTGTCAGTCTGACTGACTTTGTACAGGGAGCGATCATGTTTGCGGCATTAGTGCTTGTGCCGATCGTTGCTTTTACCCAGCTCGGGAGCGTTTCAACGACGATTGATTCGATCAACGCCGTTAACCCGAAACTATTGGATATCTTTAAAGGCGCGAGCGTCATTAGCATTATTTCTTATTTGGCATGGGGACTCGGCTATTACGGCCAGCCTCATATCATCGTACGATTTATGGCGATTAAAGAAGTGAAAGATTTAAAACCCGCCCGCAGAATCGGGATGAGCTGGATGGTTATTTCAGTTGTCGGTTCATTGCTTACCGGGATTATCGGGGTTGCGTATTCTCATCACTTCGGGGTCTCCGTAAAAGATCCGGAAACGATTTTCATTATTTTTTCTAAAATCTTGTTCCATCCGCTGATTACGGGCTTCTTGCTGTCCGCAATTTTAGCGGCGATCATGAGTTCCATTTCCTCACAGCTTCTCGTAACGGCAAGCGCCATTACGGAAGATTTATACCGCGCCTTTTTCAGACGGGAAGCGAGCGATAAAGAATTGGTCATGACCGGACGCCTGTCGGTATTGATCGTGGCCGTTATCGCCATCCTGCTTTCCATGAATCCGAACAGCACCATTCTTGATCTGGTCGGATATGCGTGGGCAGGCTTCGGTTCGGCTATCGGCCCGGCGCTCTTGCTCAGTCTGTACTGGAAACGGATGAATGAATGGGGAGCGCTTGCGGCGATGATTACCGGGGCCGCGGCCGTTTTAATCTGGATCACGACAGGGCTTGCCGCTTCAACCGGCATATACGAAATCATTCCGGGGTTCTTCCTCAGTCTGATTGCCGGTATTGCCGTCAGCCTGCTGACCAAAAAACCGGCCGATGCTTCTTATCAGCTGTTCAGCCGGATGGAAGCTCTTTTGAAAAACAAGAAATAGACAAAAAGCCGTCAGATTTTATCCCTGACGGCTTTTTTCTTCCGCACTTGTCCTGCTATAAATACTGTGAGAAAATCATATCAATTTATTATAAGAAAAATTGCGGAGGTGCTGTGCAAATTGAGCTGGCCTATCGAACCAGACATTTTATTAAAGCTGGGCATTGCCACGCTGATCGGCATGATCATCGGTCTTGAACGCGAGCTGAAAAACAAACCGCTCGGACTGAAAACCTGTATCGTCATCGCCGTCAGCTCCTGTATGCTGACGATCGTCAGCATTAATGCGGCATATCATTTCCCAAAATATTACCGTATCATGATGGATCCGCTCCGCCTCCCCGCCCAAATCATTTCCGGCGTCGGTTTTATCGGCGCGGGCGTGATCCTGCGTAAAAGCAATGACGTCATATCCGGCCTGACGACATCGGCCATCATCTGGGGCGCAGCCGGGCTCGGTCTGGCGACAGGCGCCGGCTTTTATAAAGAGGCGTTCGCAAGCCTCTTGTTTATTCTGATCAGTGTCGAATTTCTTCCGTGGCTGATCAGAAAAATCGGTCCCAACCGCTTGAAGGAAAAGGATATCCGCGTGAGAATGTCTCTTTCCGATAAAGACAAAATGACCGAGATTCTAAAAGAAATGAAAAGCAAACGGCTCCGCATTCACTCTGTCCGGATTGATGATCTGCGCGAAAAAGAATTTCCGATTATGGAAGTGAAAGTCAGTGTTCACAAAAACCGCTACACCACTGACGTCTATTATGATATTAAAGAAATTCAAGGTGTCGTCGGAGTGAAGTGTGATACGTTATAAAAAAACGCCGGGCTGGATTCAGCCGGCGTTTTTCTATTTATACGAATGCAGAAAAGTGATACTCCGTAATCGGGGTTTCGTTTTCGATATCGCGCCTGAAGGTTTTCAGCATCTCACGTTCCTCGTCCCCGAGTGCATTGAGGTCAAACGCCTGATGCAATAATCCGTAGATCAGCATATGGCGCAGCCGGAGAAAATCCGGGATGTGTTCAAGCCAGGCGGGGTCAAGGTCATTTTCTTCCCTGTAGCCTTTCATAAAGTGAGTCATGAATTCACCCGTAAACGCGGCCTTGTCTTCATACGGGATGACCGGATACCACAACATGTTGTACAGCAGAATACTGATATCATTCACAAACCAATTGTAGCCGGTATCATCAAAATCAAATGCAGTGATTTTACCGTTGTCCCAATTGAAATTGCCGTGGTGCAGATCGGCGTGCACAAGGCCGTAGTTTTCAGGGTTCTTCGGCAAACGGCGCAGTTTTTCCATTAGAGCATCCGCCCGCTCAAATACGAGATGCTGATCTGCGGGCACGTATTTTCTCAGCTTCAGCTGCTCCTCTTCATCCCATTCCTGCCTTTTAAATGCCGGGTCGCTCAGACGGTAGCTTTTCGTCAGCCGGTGCATGTTCCCCGTGTACTTTCCAAGCTCATAAAACAGAGTTCCGTTCCAGTCTGATTGCTCCACTTTGCGTCCGGGCGCTTTTTCATAGACTCTTACTAAAAATGCTCCGCCTTTTCCATCCGGCACTTCTTCGACATCTTTGCCATTTAATGAAGGAATCGGTTTCGCTGCTGAAAGCCCGCCCTTTGCCAGATGATGAAGCCATTCCATTTCTCCGAGAATATATTCCGGTGTTCTTCTGATCGTATGCGTAATTTTTAAGATATAAGGTTCGTTATCTTTCACAATTTCATATACGTAGTTCTCTGCGTCCGCGATAAATTGAAACTTGGTAAAGCCGTATATTTCACCTGCTTCAGCGAGCACCTTCTCTTCCTCAAAAATCGCTTTAATATCTTTATGCATGCTGATTCACCCTTTTCATAACGTTTGTAGGCGGTGTGTGTACTCAGCAAATGTCATTCATCAACATTCCTGCCCTTCTTTTTTCACAGCAGATTCGTAACATCCGCTTAGAAATGAAATGTGTTTTCCTGTTAATTCCTAATTATACAAATATCTTAACATACCTCATTCCTCGCTCCAACGATATTCACAATAAAAAACCCTTGCTCATACAGAAATGAACAAGGGCATCTTGGTTAATCGTAAATATGGACGGTCGGTTCTTTGTCACCCGCATTGCGGACGATCAGCGCTTCCTGTCCGTCAGACGAGGTAATGTTAATTTCGACATCAACTGAGCTTTTTGAATAATAATCCATCAGCTCACCTGTTAAGTATTGGGTAAAGGCGATAACTTCGCTTTTCCCGTAAAATTGCATCGGGATTTCAATCTTCATTTTTCTCATTTCATCGTTTTCGTACATTGCCGTTCCGACGACTCCGGTGTAATTCGGGAAGTAGCTGTCGATGGCGTTTTTGAAGCGTTTAAACACTTCGGAATCATCAGGGTATTTCTTTGCCGTGTCTGTATCCGCCGGATAGAAGACGTACTTTTCTTTGACATCATCCCAGTTTGAAATGGTGGATGAGCCGGCCTTGACTTCTGTTTTCGCAATGTAATTCCCCGGTACGATTGATGTTTTCGGCGCTTGTTTATAAAGGGCGACGGTAATCGGCACATTTTTCAGGTTATCCATTTTCCGGAGGCGGTTAACGACTTCCTGGGCGATTTCTTCACCGTGGCTGCGGATCGTTTTGTCGCTGAGCTCCACTTCCTGCTGCGGATCACCTGTGTTTTCGCGGTAATAGTAAACAGAGTTGAGAGCGAGACCGATCATGACACCGCCAAGCTGGATGGAATTTTTATCTTTTCTTACTAAGTAATCCTGTTCAAGCATAGACGCTAAGTAAATCGGGCTGTTTTCATTTTTCTCTTTTGCCGATCCCGAGCTTGGCAGCACCGGGTTTAAGCCGAGATTCTGAAAATTGGCATCTGCCTTTTTCGCCTTTTTCAGATCACTGCCCTCTTTTTTGCGGTCAAGCCAGCTGAGTACCGTGTCCTCATCTAAATACTGGCCTTCCTGATACAAATAGTCATCCGTCGGGAACGTGTCTTGAGCGAGCCGCATCAGACCCGTCTCGAATTCATCGATGTCCAGCCTCGTGTTCAGCCGGTCCGCGGTCAGGCCGCGCGCTTTTCCGGCCTTAAACGGAAGCACCATTTTATAGTAGGAATCAGAGATATTATATTTCGGTATGATCGCTTTTTCAGAAGACTTTGCCGTTTTCTGCGTGATCTCTTCCTCTTTGTTCCCCCCGAAACTCGGCGAACAGGCCGACAGCATGAGTACTGCCGCCGTTGCCGTCGCCGCCAATGCCAACATCTTTTTCAATAGAAAACACTCCTCTTATTTCTTTAGCTCTCCCAATAGCTGTGCTTCATTCCATACTTCAATGTTTAATTCCTGCGCTTTTGTCAGCTTGCTTCCGGCCGCTTCTCCGGCAATCAGCAAGTCTGTTTTTTTGCTGACAGATCCCGTCAGCTTTCCGCCGAGCGCTTCAATCTGCGCCTTGGCTTCATTTCTGGACAGCTCTTCAAGCTTTCCGGTTAACACGATGGTTTTGCCGGCAAAATAAGAGTCGCTGTCCTCCGCTTTTACTTTTTTCGGGCCTTTGTAGAGTGTGTTCACACCGAGTTCCTCAAGTTCATTCAATAGCTCAACCATTTCTTCTTTACGGAAATAGGTGACAACGGCATCGGCCATCTTTTCGCCGATTTCATCTACCGCAAGCAGCTCTTCTTCCGTGGCTTGTTTCAGATTTTCCAGGCTTTCAAAATGCATGGCGAGTGTTTTGGCCGCTTTTGAGCCGATAAAACGGATGCCGAGACCGAACAGCAGGCGTTCCAGCGAATTCTCTTTCGACTTTTGGATGGAGCTGATCAGATTGTCAGTTGATTTTTCCCCCATCCGCTCAAGCCGGATGACCTGCTCTTTCGTCAGCTTATACAAATCAGCGACATTACGGACGAGATGTTCACGGAAAAGCTGTGTGATGACACGTTCTCCGAGTCCGTCAATATTCATCGCGTTGCGTGAGACAAAGTGAATCAGGCCTTCTCTGATCTGCGCCGGACATTCCGGATTGATGCAGCGCAGCGCGACTTCCCCTTCAATGCGGACAAGTTCGCTCTCGCACTCAGGGCAGCTGGTAGGCATATTGAATTCTTTTTCTTCCCCGGTCCGCTGTTCGATTAAGACATTGACGACCTCAGGGATGATGTCGCCCGCTTTTTTGACGACCACTTTATCGAGAATGCGGATATCCTTCTCTTTAATTAAATCTTCGTTATGAAGGGATGCTCTTGAGACCGTCGTTCCCGCGACTTTTACCGGTTCCAGAACGGCGGTCGGCGTAATGACGCCCGTTCTTCCGACATTCAGTTCGATATCGAGCAGTTTTGTCACGACCTCTTCCGCCGGGAATTTATAAGCAATCGCCCAGCGCGGGCTTTTTGCCGTATACCCGAGTTCTTCCTGTTGATCGAGCGAATCGACTTTGATGACGATCCCGTCAATTTCATACGGGAGATCGGCCCGCTTCGCCTGCAGCTCTTCGATCATTTCAATGACTTCATCTATCGTGGCGCATTTTTTCCGTTCCTGATTTGTTTTAAAACCGAGCTCATCCAGAAAATCCAGGCCCTGACTCTGTGTTTCCACACCCATTTCGTCAAGCTCCGCTATACTGTAGACGAAGATGTCAAGATTTCGTTTCGCTGCAATTTTCGGATCGAGCTGTCTGAGTGAGCCCGCAGCCGCGTTCCGGGGATTGGCGAACGGCTCCTCTTCATGTTTCAGCCTTTCTTCATTGAGCGCTTCAAATGACTGTTTCGGCATGTACGCCTCTCCGCGCACTTCTATGGAAAGATTCCGTTTCATTTTCAGCGGAATGTTGCGGATCGTTTTTAAGTTTTCCGTGATATCTTCGCCCGTCGTTCCGTCTCCTCTTGTCGCGCCTCTGACGAAATAGCCGTCTTCATAACGGAGAGAAACAGCAAGACCGTCTATTTTCAGCTCCACGTTATAAGCGACGCCGGCACCGACAGCCTGACGGACGCGGCGGTCAAAATCGCGGAGATCATCATCGTTAAATGCGTTGCCGAGACTGAGCATCGGCGTGCCGTGCTGCACCTTTTGAAACGATTCAAGCACCGCTCCCCCGACCCGCTGTGTGGGCGAATCAGGCGTTCTGAGCTCCGGGTGCTCTTCCTCTATGGCAATCAGCTCCTGCATCAGTCTGTCGTACTCGGAATCCGGCACGCTCGGTTCATCTAAGGTGTAATATTCATAACTGTACTGATCGATGGTGCGGCGCAATTCTTCTGCCCGGTGTTTCGCTGTTTCTTTGTCCATCATGTTCTTCCTTTCCTCTTCAGGTTACTGCTTTTCAATCGGCGCAAAAGCGGCAAGAAGACGCTTCACGCCGACTGGGCTCGGGAATGCAATATCAAGCTCGGTGCTTTCGCCTTCTCCTTTTACGCTGACAACCGTTCCGGTGCCCCATTTTTTATGGCCCGCTTTATCGCCGACCGCCCAGCTGAGCGAGTCGCCGCCTGTTTTGTTCGCATAGGAAACGGGACGGGATACGGGCCCGCGTTTTGGCTGCACTTTTCTTCCCGGCTGCATGCGAGGTGTTTTCTTCTCATTTAGGTTCTCCAATAAATCGCCAGGTATTTCCCTGATAAAGCGGGATTCCGGATTCATATTGGTGCGGCCGAATAAGGTGCGCATTTTGGCATTCGTTAAATACAGTTCTTCCTCCGCCCTCGTAATGCCTACATATGCGAGCCTGCGTTCTTCTTCCATCTCGGCTTCTTCCATCAGGGAGCGGCTGTGCGGGAACACGCCTTCTTCCATGCCCATTAAGAACACGACAGGAAATTCAAGCCCCTTAGCGGCGTGCAGTGTCATTAAAGTGACGGCATCCTTTCCGCCTGATTCCTCTTCCTTCTGGTCGAGCTGGTCAATATCCGCGATCAGCGCCAGATCAGTCAGAAACGCGACGAGAGACTTGTCTTCGCTTTTTTGTTCGAAGTTTTTCGTCACGGAAAGAAACTCGTCGATATTTTCAAGGCGGCTTTGGGCTTCGATGGATTTTTCGGCCTTCAGCATTTCTCTGTATTCCGTTTTCACGAGAATTTCTTCCGTGAGTTCCGTAATGGACAGGTAATCCTGCATATTCGTCAGATTTTCAATCATCGCGCCAAAGCCGTCAAGCGCGTTTGCCGCTTTCGCGCTGACGCCGATGAAATCAACCTGTTTGATCGCCTGGAACATTGACATTCCGTTCATCGCCGCATATGAAGCGATTTTTTCTAGTGAAGTTGCGCCGACGCCCCGCTTCGGCACATTGACGATCCGCGTAAAACTGATGTCGTCGTCCGGGTTTGACACAAGGCGCAGGTATGCGAGAATGTCTTTAATTTCTTTCCTGTCGTAGAACTTGGTTCCGCCGACGATATTGTAGTTCAGACCGGATTTTAAAAGGGTTTCCTCAATGACGCGCGACTGGGCGTTTGTCCGGTATAAAATCGCGATATCGGAAAGCTTCCGCCGGCCCGAGCTGTGCAGCTCATAAATTTTGCCTGCGACGAATTGGCCTTCGCCGAATTCATTGTCTCCGCTGTAATAAGAAAGCTTGATGCCTTCGTCATTTTCCGTCCACAGGTTTTTCGGCTTGCGGTTTGAGTTGTTTTTGATCACTTCGTTAGCCGCTTGCAGAATACGCTTTGTTGAGCGGTAGTTTTGCTCGAGCAGAATCACGTTTGCGCTCGGGTAATCTTTTTCAAAGGAAAGGATATTCGCGATATCCGCCCCGCGCCATCTGTAAATGGACTGGTCGGAGTCACCGACGACGCAGATATTTTCAAGACGGGCCGCAAGCTGCTTCACAAGCAGGTATTGCGCCCTGTTCGTATCCTGATACTCGTCTACGTGAATGTACTGGAATTTGCGCTGATAAAACTCAAGCACTTCCGGCACACGCTCGAAAAGCTTAATTGTCGTCATGATTAAATCATCAAAATCGAGCGATTGGTTTTTCAGCAGTTTTTTCTGATAATCGGTATACACGTCACTCGTGACCTGATCGTAGTAGCCGCCGGCCGTTTTTGCGAATTCCTCAGGTTCGATCAGCTCGTTTTTTGCGCTGCTGATGGAGCCTAAAATACTTCTCGGATCAAACTTTTTTGGATCGATATTCCGCTCTTTCAGAATCCCTTTAATAACGGAAAGCTGATCAGCCGTATCAAGAATGGAGAAATTTCGGTTGATGCCGATTCTGTCAATATCCCTGCGCAGAATCCGCACGCACATGCTGTGGAAGGTGGATATCCAGATTTCATCCGCGCCGGGTCCGAGAATGCTCTCCACCCGCTCCTTCATTTCTCTGGCTGCTTTATTTGTAAATGTAATCGCCAGAATGTTCCACGGCGCCACGTGTTTTTCCGCCATTAAGTATGCGATTCTGTGCGTCAGCACACGTGTTTTTCCGCTTCCCGCGCCCGCCATCAGAAGCAGCGGACCGTCCGTCGTCTTGACCGCTTCCTGCTGAACGGGATTTAATCCGCTTAATAATTGATTGCTAATGTAATTCATATCCGTTCACCGCCTATCAAACATATGTTCTATCATAAATCAATTTCGTCCGCTTGGCTACTTTGTCTTTACAGCCGCCACTGTTTTAAGCGCCTGATCAAAATCTTCATATACGGCATTTCCGACAACGATGACATCGGCATGACGGCCGAACCGTTCCGCCGTTTCCGCGTCTTTAATGCCGCCTCCGTAAAACAGGACGGACTTGTCCAGCACAGCCTTCGTTTTCTCCACCGTTTCTATGTCCGCCAGCATCCCGCTGTATTCCAGATAAAAAATCGGGAGATGAAGCAAATGTTCCGCGACCCGCGCATAGGCGAGAATATCTTCTGTTTCTATATGTGTATCCGCCTCCGTTAAAGCGGCCGCCTTACAATCAGGATTGACGATGCAGTAGCCCTCCGTCACGATTTCCTCCATTGACATGAGCTCTCCGTATTCTTTCATCGCCTGATGATGCATGCCGACAATCCAGTCCGCCTTTTTGCTGTTGAGCACACTCGGAATGAAATAAAGATCAAACCCGGGCACAATGGAATCAATCGTCGACACCTCAAGTACGCACGGCACTAAAAACCGCCGCACCTTTGACATCAGTCTCAGCACATTGTCCTCGGTGATATTGTCGCTTCCTCCGATCACAATGGCGTCAGTCCCTGATTCACAAAGCCGTTCCAGCTGTTCATCCGGTAAATCTTTATTCGGATCGAGTTTAAAAACATGCTTCCACTCGTTAACATCGTACATGCGTTTTCGTTCCTCCATTCGTTTCTTGCCATTTAAACATTATAACAAATTCGTTTGGCCCGGAAAAACGGAAAAAGACGTCATTCACCTGATTCACAAAAAAAGATTGCGCTCCGCCGGACGGGAAACGGCTATGTTTGAAAACAGACAATATGTGGAATGTCAAAGAGAAAAAAGACAAGGAGTCTGATCTCAATGGAACAAGCCATTATCGTACTGATTTGTATATTGATCTTTATTATTTTAGTTCCCGCCGCATTGTTTCTCTGGATATACATAAGAGACGAAAAGCAGGAAGAACATTCAGTGCTGCGCAATTATCCCGTAGCGGGAAAACTGCGCTATATATTTGAAAAAATCGGACCAGAGCTGCGGCAGTATTTATTCAGCAATGATAACGAAGAACAGCCGTTTTCCCGGAGAGAATATGAACAGACGGTCATGTCGGGAAAGTATAAAAGCAGAATGATGGGCTTCGGCTCAGAACGGGATTTCGATCAGCCGGGCTATTATATCCGTAACGCCCTCTTCCCAAAACAAAGGGAGGAGCTGCGCGCAGATCAGACGCCGAAGATCGACACGATGATATACAAAATTGACAAAGACAACCTGCTGAAACGCAGCGAACACCGCGAAAAAGCAAAGGCGGACCCTTATTACCTGCATCCGGACGATGTGCAAGTGATCGGCCGCGATACATGCAAGAAGCCGTTTTATGTGAAAGGGCTAATCGGACAATCAGCGATGAGCTACGGCTCACTTGGCGACCGGGCAATTACCGCCCTGTCAAAAGGGCTGCACCAGGCCGGCGGCACATGGATGAATACAGGCGAAGGCGGCCTGTCTGAGTATCACCTGAAAGGCGGCGCGGATATTATCTGCCAAATCGGCCCCGGGCTGTTCGGCGTCCGCACTGAAGATGGAGAATTTTCGTGGGAAGAATTTAAGAAAAAAAGCCGCCTCGAGCAGATTAAAGCCTTTGAATTAAAGCTTGCGCAAGGGGCGAAAGCAAGAGGCGGGCATATTGACGGTTCAAAGGTGACCGAAGAAATTGCCGCCATCAGAAATGTGCAGCCCGGACAATCCATTGACAGCCCAAACCGCTTCAACGAGTTCTCAAATGTTCCGGACATGCTTGATTTCATTGAGAAATTAAGGACTGTCGGAGAAAAACCGGTCGGCATCAAAATTGTCCCGGGCAGCCGCAAAGACCTTGAAGACCTTATTTCCTGTATGAGTTCCTCAGGCAAACATCCCGACTTTATTACGATTGACGGCAGTGAAGGGGGAACGGGAGCTTCTTTCCATGAGCTGGCGGATTCCGTCGGCCTGCCGATTCTGACCGGCCTCCCCCTTGTTGACGGCCTTTTGAAGACATACGGGATAAGAGATAAGCTGAAAATTTTCGCATCCGGAAAGCTGCTCACTCCGGATAAGATTGCCGTTGCCCTCGCGTTAGGCGCGGATTTTGTCAATATTGCCCGGGGAATGATGTTTTCAGTCGGCTGTATCCGCGCTCAAGTATGCCACACCAATCATTGTCCTGTCGGAGTGGCGACAACCGATCCAAAACTTCAGCGCGCGCTCAGTATCGAAGATAAACAGCACCGCGTCTGCAACTACGTGCTCTCGTTGCGTGAAGGGCTGTTTCACCTTGCCGCCGCGGCGGGCATCAGCTCGCCGGTTCATTTCTCAGCTGAACACATCGTATACCGGGAGGAAGACGGAAGCCTGAGGGAACTTCCCGGCCTTTTGAATCAGCACGCATAAAAAAACCGCCTGCCGTCATCGGCAGAGCGGTTTTTTACGTAGCTGAGGAGGATTCTCCTTTGTTTACGCGGTCAAGCGCCATTTCATAGGCATCGTTTCCGTAATTTAAGCAGCGCTTCACCCGGGAAATCGTCGCTGTGGAAGCACCCGTTTCGCTTTCAATTTTGTGATACGTATTTCCTTCGCGGAGCATTCTTGCCACTTCCAAACGCTGCGCCAGCGATTGGATTTCATTAATCGTACAAAGATCGTCAAAGAAACGATAGCATTCCTCCAGATCTTTCAGCGATAAAATAGATAAAAATAACTGGTCCAGTTCTTTTCCGCGTAATTTATCGATTTGCATCGTCAAACACCTTCTCCTTTACTAATGGAAGCTGCATCGAGATCAGGCACGATATTAATCCATGTCTTTCCTGGCACAAACGGAAGAATCTCACCGCCTTTTACGGGCAGAATACGGCCGTCTTTATATTCCCAGTCTGACTCCATAACATCGCCGTGCTGAAGCAGGAGGCCCTTCCCCCCTGACTGAATATCGATGGCCCGCCTTCCATCTTTGTCTGTCATGCGATGGCCGGCTTCAACAATAAAAATGTTGTGCATGGCTAAAGGCTTTCCGGTCTCCCGGTCTGTCGCTTTCACACCATCAGAGCTTCTTGTATAAGCATCAGCTTTTTTATCATAATCGTATTCGACAAGATTTGTAATGTTTTGTGTTCCATAATCTATCCGAATATTGTAGGTTTCGTTTCCGGGTTTTGCATCTGATGTCTGAAATGGGAGCGGTTCTGTTTTTCCGTTCAGCTTGTATCCTTTTTGTTCCGCCGCCTTCCTGATATTGTCATACGACGTGTAGGAATTGTGGGGCGGCTTGCTGAAATCGGCTCTCCAAAACAGGCTTCCGTCAAAATCCAAACCGTTTATATAATCGTAAGCTCCGGACTCCAGCTGCTTTTTTGCGCCGGGACTCCAGCCATGATGGACAAATATGCTGTTAAACCCGCTGCTGAGCGTGACAAAATATTCCCTCGCGCTCCGCACAGGCCCGACCGTTTCCGGCATCTCACTTTGAAAAATCGCGAGAAACCGCGTAATCCGGCCCTCCGCAAGCGCCTCGATGACAACATCCGCCTTTGACAGCCCGGATTGGGGCCTCGCCTTCGGATGATTGTTCACTGCGACTGCAATCGGACGGCGTTCTGCAAGCTTCTGCTCAGTTTTCAGCCCCGTTAAAGGAGCTTCCGCTTCTTTCGGCTGCACCTGATCGGCATTGTTCTGCCGGCAGGCGGCAAGCAGCAAAAACGCAAAACAAAGCATACAAACGGTTTTCCATCTTTTCATATGTCGGCTCCCTGCTTTTATATTTTAACGCATTATCGATGGAAAGAGTACAGTTTTTTTCATCACGTCGAATATTCCTCTCGGCGTAATGCGGATATAAGGCAGGTGTGTGCTCTGCAAAAAGAGCAGCGTATAGATCGGATCGCAGAATCGGTAGCCCCGCTCCTCCAGCAGCGTCCTCAGTTTTTGCTCTTTCTCAAGCACTTCTTCATAATTCTCCGCGGATGCAGAACCGTTTAAGGCGAGGGGAATCTCATGCAGAATCTTCCCGTTTTCGGCAAGCACGATTCCGCCGCCGATTTCTTTCATCCGTGAGAAAGCGAGCAGGATATCTTCCTTATTTTTTCCGGCAGCGATAATATCTCCTGTTGTCGTGTAGGAACTGACAAAGCCCTGCACCCGATCGGCAAAACCTTTCAGCATTGTATTAACCCGCCATTTTCCATGCTTATCGAGAAGCGTGAGATAGCATTCATCATGATCAAAAGAAAGCTGGTCAACAGAATTATCAATCGCAATCATATACGGCTCCATAATGACCGCGTTGCGCATGGACACACCCATCGGCATTGAAAACTGTAAATCATCCATCGTCATATCATATGAAAGCTCAAGAGGGACAAGACCGCCCTTTTTCCAATCCGTTTCTGTAAACGCATTCATATTTCGGCCGTCTTCCCTCACCAGGATACCTTTGGAGATCACCGTGACCGGGTCAGGATTCATCGGGTCATCGAGAATGTTCAATGAAGCAAGCCGGCCCGGACCGATCACACCGAGAAAGTCGTCCATCTGATAATACTTCGCGATATTAAAGGACGCCATATTGTAGGCATCGATCGCCGGAACCCCTTCCTCCAAAGCGATTTTGATCAATTCATTCGTCATGCCGCCTTTATAAAAATGCGGCGTCGCTCCATCCGTCGTGTAAAAGAAATGATCATAATGCCGGAAGCCTTTTTGATGAAGATCCTGCAAAATCGTTCTCAAATCAGGGCGGATGGATGAATGTCTGAGCGAAACATAGTAGCCCAATTCAAGCCGTCTCATTACCTCGCCGCCATTCATCGCCTCGTGGTCGGAATCAGCTCCGAACAGTTTCATCTTCGTCAGTGTTTTTTCAGAGGCTCCGGGAAAATGCCCTTCTATCCGCTTGCGCAGTTTCTTTGTCGCCTGCATGCAATGAAGCATCAGGTCATCGCCGTCCATGAGGCGCGGCCATCCGGTCAATTCTCCGCCTTGAATGACATCCGGGTGCTCAATCCATTGCTTTCGGACATCAAAAGAAAGAAGCTGATCCTCATTCAGCACTTCAGTCTGCAGATCATATCTGGACCACCAGAAATATTGCACCGGCTGTTTTTTCAGTTCTTCCAATATAGTAAGCGCTTTCTTTTTACCGCTGTGCAAAAGAAAAAACAAGTTATCATTAACAAACGTCGTTGTTCCGAATTGAGACACATATTCGGCGAGCGTTTGGGGATTATATATTTGAAAAGGATGTGTATGCGGTTCAATGTAACCTGGCACAATGTATTTTCCTTCACAATTTATGGTATGAATGTGCTCAGCTGCATCAGGAAGCTCATGACCAACATATACAATTCGGTCTCCGTAAATCCAGACGTTCTTTTTCAGCCATTGTTTTAAAAAAGGATTTAATACGAGAGCATCCCGTAAAAGTAGCGTTGGAAGCAGCTTTGAGTCTACAACATCCGCCTGTGATCTGATGTCTTTATTTTTCCAGTTAAAGGTACGTTCGGACATTCACATACTCTCCTTCGCTTATATTAGACCCATCGTATCACATCCGCACAATTATCGCACGGCTAAAACGTTACAAATTATTGAAGATGAATGAAAAACTTTTTCTAAGGGAGCTGAAATGATGAAACCGAATATCAGTTTATTAAATGCCGTTATGCGCATCACTTGCGGCCTCACAATTTTGTCTGCTGCTTCAGCGAAATACACGAGAAAACCTTGGTGCAAGATGCATCTCTTCTGTATGATAATGGGCGCGATGAAAGCGGCGTCCGGCATCCTCCGCTTCTGCCCGGTGACATATATGTTCCAAACCGGAATGAATCAGGATGACAGCCATCAGCAAGAAAAATAACAAGCCGTTTCGGCTTGTTATTTAATTTCTCCTGTCCCGCGAGTCTGAGAAGAATCCGTCTATACGCCTTCATCGATGACTGGCAAGCCGACAACCTAGGCCGTCCTCAGCTTACGTAAAAAACCCCGCAGCTCGGGTGCTGCGGGGTTCTGCTTTCTATCGTTGAGAAGCTTTCAGCGCACGGGCGCCGATGTCGCTTCTGTAAAACAGCCCGGGTTTTGTCAGCCCTGAAACGGCGCTGTACACTTTATCTCTCGCCGCTTCAAATGTCTCAGCAAATGCGGTGACATTGGCGACCCGGCCGCCGTTTGTGACAAATTGACCGCCTTCTTTTTTCGTTCCGGCATGAAAAATGGCGATCCCGTCTTCAGCGGATGCCAAACTGCCGATCGGCGTCCCTTTCGCATAGCCTTCCGGATAGCCTTCAGAAGCCAGTACGACGCTGACGGCGGCCGTATCTTTCCACCTTAGGTCAACATCCTTCTCATGCAGCAGATCCAAAAGCACCTGGATGAGGTCAGATTCCATTCTCGGCACGACAACCTGTGTTTCCGGATCTCCGAAGCGCGCGTTGAATTCAATGACTTTTGATCCGTTTTCCGTCAAAATCAGCCCCGCGTACAGCACGCCCGTGAAGGAGCGTCCCTCTTTCACCATTGCTTTTGCCGCCGGCTTCACAATCGTTTCGACTGCGCTTCTGACGATATCATCGGAAATGTGCGGCACCGGTGAGTAGGCGCCCATTCCGCCCGTATTCGGCCCTTTGTCTCCATCGAAGGCGCGTTTATGATCTTGAGCGATTACCATCGGATAGACGGTCTCCCCTTTTACAAACGCCATTAAAGAAAATTCTTCGCCGGCGAGGAACTCTTCAATGACAACAGATGCGCTCGCCTCGCCGAATTTCTCATCTTCAAGAAAATCGTGCAGGCATTCAATCGCTTCTTCTTCCGTCATCGCGACCGTGACACCTTTTCCGGCGGCAAGCCCGTCCGCTTTAATGACAATCGGCGCGCCTTTTTGCTGCACATATGCTTTCGCCTCTTCAAATGAAGTAAACGTCTCATACTCCGCCGTCGGAATACCGTATTTTTTCATTAAATCCTTGGCAAACTGTTTGCTTCCTTCAATGATAGCCGCTTTTTCAGACGGTCCGAAAACAAGCAGTCCGGCTTTTTCAAACTCGTCCGCTATCCCTTCAATCAGAGGAACTTCGGGGCCGATAATCGTCAGCCCGACATGATGTTCTTTCGCAAACGCAATGAGTGCGGCATGATCGCTTTCTTCAATGTTGGCCAGCGTCGCGCAGTCTGCCATACCGTCATTTCCGGGCGCGGCGTACACCGTGTCAACAAGCGGGCTTTGCGCCGCTTTCCAAGCCAATGTATGCTCTCTGCCGCCTTTTCCGATAATCAATACATTCACGCTTCGTTCCCCCTCTTAATGTTTGAAATGTCTGATGCCGGTGAATACCATGGCGATCCCGTATTCATCCGCTTTTTTAATCGAATCTTCATCGCGGACCGATCCGCCTGGCTGGATAATCGCCGTGACACCGGCTTTTGCGGCTTCTTCGACTGTATCCGGCATCGGGAAAAACGCGTCTGATCCGAGCGCGCTGCCTTTTGCTTTTTCTCCGGCCTGCTCAATGGCGATTTTAGCTGAACCGACGCGATTCATCTGTCCTGCGCCCACACCGACCGTCATATGGTCTTTTGCAAGAACGATCGCGTTGGATTTTACGTGTTTGACGACTTTCCAGGCGAGCTTCAGATCTTCCCATTCCTGCTCGTTCGGCTCTCTTTTTGTCGGGATGCTGATGTCGGCGTCATCAAATCCATGGACGTCTAAATCTTGAATCAAAAGGCCGCCCTGTACGGATGTCAGCTGTTTTTCTTTCTTCCCTGATGCGGTCACGTCAAGCGTGAGCAGACGAAGGTTTTTCTTCGCCGTCAGCACGTTCAGCGCTTCTTCACTGAAAGAAGGGGCGATAATGATTTCTAAAAAGATGCCGTGAAGGGCTTCAGCCGTTGCCTGATCAACTTCACGGTTCAGCGCGATGATGCCGCCGAAAATGGAGGTTTTATCAGCTTCATACGCTTTATTGAATGCTTCCTCAATTGAAGCTCCCGTACCGACTCCGCACGGGTTCATATGTTTAACGGCGACAGCTGCGGGTTCTGTAAACTCCCGGACGATTTGAACGGCCGCATCCGCGTCCTTAATATTGTTGTAAGAAAGCTCTTTGCCGTGAAGCTGTTTTGCCGCCGCGATGGAACCGGAGACAGGAAGTGCGCTTTGATAGAAAACAGCCTCTTGGTGAGGGTTTTCACCGTAGCGGAGCGATTGTTTTTTCTGAAATGTAACGGTGAATTGCTCAGGGTCTTTCTCACCGGCCTCGCGTGTTAAGTAATCAGCGATTAATGCGTCGTATGCCGCGGTATGGCGGAATACTTTGGCCGCAAGCTCGCGTTTTCTTTTAAGCGAAACACCGCCGTGTTCTTTCATCTCATTGAGCACGGAGCTGTAATCGGCCGGATCTGTGATGACCGTCACATCCTGATGGTTTTTCGATGCGGCGCGCAGCATGCCGGGGCCGCCGATATCAATGTTTTCTATCGCTTCATCGTATGTTACATCTTCTTTTGAAATCGTTTCTTTAAACGGATAAAGGTTGACAACCACAAGGTCAATCGGTGCAATGCCGTGCTCATTGATCTGCGCCATATGCTCTTCATTGTCTCTTACGGCAAGCAGGCCGCCGTGAATATTAGGATGGAGCGTTTTTAACCGTCCGTCCATAATTTCAGGAAATCCGGTCACTTCTGAAATGCCGATGACATCCACACCGTTTTCCTGAAGTAGTTTTTTTGTTCCTCCGGTCGAAATGACTTCGACGCCGAGCTCTGTCAGTTCCTTTACGAAAGGTACGAGATTTGTTTTATCAGAAACACTGATTAGTGCGCGTTTGATTGTCATGCCTTTTCACCTCTGTTATTTAGTCCCAGCAGCTGTTTCACAACGCTCGGATACCATTTGTGCTCAAGCTCGTGTATTGTATGCTCTATGTCTTCAAGCGTATCGTTTTCCTGTATTTCGAATGCTTTTTGCGCGATAATCGGTCCTGTGTCCATGCCTTCGTCGACGTAATGAACGGTAATGCCCGCCACTTTCACACCGGCCCGATACGCCTGTCCGACAGCGTCAATCCCGGGGAATGCCGGAAGAAGCGAGGGATGTATATTAATAATGCGGCCCCCGTATGCTTCAAGCAGCGTATCTCCAATCAGTCTCATATAACCGGCGAGAACGATTAATTCCGCCCCGTGCAGGCACAGCTGTTCAATAACGGCCCGTTCAAAGGCCGCTTTGTTTTCAAAAGATGACGGTTCAAAGGCGAATGACGGAATGTGTAAAGCCTCCGCCCTTTCCACCGCCTTTGCCTGAGGCTTATCCGTCACGAGAAGCGAGAGCTCCGCATCCCACTTCTCTTCTCTCATGCGTTTGGCAATGGCCTCGAAGTTCGATCCGTTTCCTGAAGCAAATACCGCAAACTTTTTCATGAAAGAGCCGCACCGCCGAAAGAAATGCCTTCGCCCCGCTTGACCCGGCCGATCAAATAAGCCTTCTCGCCCTGAGCTTCAAGCGTGTCGATGACGTCTGTCAGGTTTTCTTCTTTAACGGCAAGGACAAAACCGATGCCCATATTAAAAACATTGAACATTTCTTCTTCTTTCAGCTTGCCGTGCTCCTGCAGAAACGGAAAAATCGGCGGGATCGGCCATGATCCGTGATCAATTTCCGCACTCAATCCGTCCGGCAGCATCCGCGGGATGTTCTCGATGAATCCTCCGCCTGTCACATGCGCCATGCCGTCCACCTTACCGCTTTTCACCGCCTTGAGCACCGGCTTCATATATATTCTCGTCGGTTCCAGCAATTCTTCTCCGAGAGGACGCGCAAACGGTTCATAGACAGTATCCAAATCAAGTCCGCCGTCATCAAGAAGCACTTTTCTCACAAGGGAAAATCCGTTGCTGTGAAGGCCGCTTGAAGTAAGTCCGATTAAGAGATGCCCCTCTTCGATATGTTCACCGGTGACGATTTCGTCTTTTTCCGCGACGCCGACTGAAAAGCCCGCAATATCGTATTCATCAACCGTATACAGTCCCGGCATTTCCGCCGTCTCACCGCCGATAAGCGCTGATCCTGACTGCTCGCATCCGTCCGCCACGCCCTGAACGATCTGCTCAATTTTTACCGGATCAGCCTTGCCGACCGCCAAATAATCAAGGAAAAACAGCGGCTCCGCTCCTTGGGCAAGCACATCATTTACACACATCGCGACCGCATCGACGCCGATCGTGTCATGCTTATCCATTGAAAATGCGAGTTTCAGCTTGGTGCCGACACCGTCTGTTCCGGAAATTAAAACAGGCTTTTGATACGGAAGCTCTGACAGATCAAACATTCCGCCAAAACCGCCTAGGCTTCCCATAACGCCGAGCCTTTTCGTGCGCTCCACGTGTTTTTTCATTCGTTTGACGGCTTCGTATCCGGCTTCGATGTCAACTCCGGCATTTTTATAAGCATCAGACATCCCTATCACTCCTTGTCAATTCGTTTCTCCTTAAAAGGCAGAAAGAGAAAGGCAGCCTGAATTCCCGCTGCCTTTATGTCATTTTCAGATTTTATTTTGTCAGCACCGCTTCTTTTACGTGAGGAAGCACTGTATCCTGATAAATTTCCGTCGGATATTTGCCCGTAAAACAAGCGAGGCATTGTCCGCAGTTGGTGTCTTCAAATTTTCGGCCGACTCCTTTTAACAATCCGTCTACACTTAAGAAAGAAAGCGTGTCAGCACCGATGATCTGGCGGATTTCTTCCACCGAATGAGAAGAAGCGATCAGCTCCTCATGGGTTGATGTGTCGATGCCGTAGAAGCACGGATGAGCGATCGGCGGTGAACTGATCTTGACGTGCACCTCTGTCGCTCCCGCTTCTCTGAGCATTGTGACAATCCGGCGGCTTGTCGTCCCGCGCACGATGGAATCATCAACCATGACGACCCGTTTTCCTTCAACAACACCGCGGACGGCGGACAGCTTCATTCTGACGCCTTGCTCGCGCAGAGCCTGGGACGGCTGAATAAACGTTCTGCCGACATAACGGTTTTTAATGAGACCGAGTTCGTACGGAATGCCCGTTGCCTCGGCATAGCCGATGGCTGCAGAAATACTGGAATCAGGCACGCCTGTGACGACATCCGCTTCAATCGCGGACTCCTGGGCAAGCATTTTTCCGAGGTTTTTCCGGGCGCTGTGCACGTTAATGCCGTCGATATTGCTGTCAGGTCTTGAGAAATAAATGTACTCCATGCTGCAGATGGAACGGTTGATATTCATGGAGAAACGCTCTGATTTCATGCCTTCATCATTGATGATCAGCATTTCGCCCGGCTCTACCTCGCGAAGGTATGTCGCGCCGACCACATCGAATGCGCACGTTTCTGATGCCACGACGTAAGCGTCACCCATCATGCCGATTGACAGCGGTCTGAGTCCGTTCGGGTCAAGCGCTACGATCATTTCTGTTTCAGTCATGATTAAAAAGGCATAAGCGCCTTTCAGCATAGACAGCGAATTTTTGATCTGATCCTTCAGCGAAAAGTGTCCGCTGCGTTTAATCAGATGAGCCAGCACTTCCGTATCGGAGGAAGTCTGAAAGATGCTCCCTTGGTTTTCAAGCTGCTGCTTCAACTGTGTGGCGTTGACCAAGTTGCCGTTATGGGCAAGCGCGAGGCTGCCGTTGTTTTGCGAACGGAACAGGAGCGGCTGGACATTTTCATATCCGCCTCCGCCTGCCGTCGCATAACGGACGTGCCCGATCGCGCCTTTTCCCTTCACTTTGCTCAGTTCGCCGTTTTGAAAAACCTCGGTAATAAGCCCCTGTCCTTTATGCGCAGTCAGTTTTTCACCGTCAGTCGCCACGATGCCGGCGCCTTCCTGTCCTCTGTGCTGGAGGCTGTGCAGGCCGTAATACGTGATCTGCGGGGCTTCTTCATGTCCCCAGATGCCAAACACACCGCATTCTTCATTCAGGCCTTTGATTTCAGCAAGCATGGAATAGCTCCTTTCCACGCGCGCTCAAGTTCTTTCGTTTGCGCGTGAACCAATTGTTGTCCGTCCTGGTTTTGAATCGCCAGAAGTCCGTCAGCCGTTACCTCGCCGATATGAACCGCATCGGCCATAGCCGCTTCAAACGCCGCTTGGTGTTCTTTTTTCACCGAAACGACGAAGCGTGATTGAGATTCAGAGAATAATAATGCCGCTTCCCCTTCTACAGTCACGTGCGCGCCAAGGTTTTCCGTCGTCATGACGCTTTCTGCAACCGCTACGCCTAAGCCGCCTTCAGACACATCATGCGCTGATTGTACGAAGCCTTTTTTAATCGCGTCAAGCAATGCTTTTTGGCGTGACAGCTCTACATCAAGATCGATTTGCGGCGCTTTGCCGTAAATGCGGCCTTCTGTCATTTTTTGCAGTTCGCTTCCGGCAAACTCAGGTTTTGTTTCGCCGATCACGTATACAAGATCCCCCGCTTGTTTGAAATGCTGTGTCGTAATATGAGCGGTATCTTCAATTAAGCCGACCATGCCGATCACAGGCGTCGGGTAGATCGCCGTTCCGTTCGATTCATTATAAAGTGATACGTTACCGCCGATGACGGGAGTGCTGAGAACATTACACGCCTCGCTGATGCCGTCGGCCGCTTTTTCGATCTGCCAGAAAATTTCAGGTTTTTCCGGGTTTCCGAAATTCAGATTATCCGTGACCGCAAGCGGTTCGGCGCCGGAGCATACGATGTTGCGCGCCGCTTCGGCAACGGCGATTTTCCCGCCTTCTTCTGGATCAAGATATAAATAACGCGCGTTGCAATCCGTCGTCATCGCCAGCGCTTTTTTCGTGCCGCGGATTCTGAGCACTCCCGCGTCAGAGCCCGGAGCGACCACCGTATTTGTGCGCACCATGTAGTCATACTGATCGTACACCCACTCTTTGCTGGCGATTGTCGGCTGCTGCAGCAGGGCAAAAAGCGTCTCTGTCGCATCTTTTACTTCAGGCGCGGGAACTTCCGTTTCCTGAAACTCGCGGTAGTACGCGGGTTCTGCTGACGGCTTGTGGTATACAGGCGCTTCTTCCGCCAGCGCGTCGACCGGAAGCTCGCAAACAACCTCTCCGTTATGGCGGAGGCGGAGCATTTTATCATCCGTAACATGACCTACGGAAACCGCTTCAAGATCATATTTATCAAAAATATCGACAATTTCCTGTTCACGTCCGCGTTCAATGACGAGAAGCATGCGTTCCTGAGACTCGGAAAGCATCATTTCGTAAGCGGTCATACCTGTTTCCCGCTGCGGAATGAAATCAAGGTTCATTTCAATGCCGGAGCCGGCTTTGCTTGCCATTTCAGCACTCGAACTTGTCAGACCGGCCGCCCCCATATCCTGAATGCCGACTAAGGCGTCGCATTGGATGACTTCAAGGCATGCTTCCAGGAGAAGTTTTTCCATGAAAGGATCGCCGACCTGCACCGCGGAACGTTTTTCTTCAGATGAATCTGACATTTCTTCTGATGCGAAAGTAGCGCCGTGTATGCCGTCGCGGCCCGTTTTAGCGCCGACGTACATGACCGTATTGCCGACACCTTTCGCCTGGCCCTTTTTAATATCTTTATGATCAATTAAGCCGACGCACATTGCATTGACAAGCGGATTGCCCTCATAGCTTGCGTCAAACTGCACTTCTCCGCCGACCGTCGGAATGCCGATACAGTTTCCGTATCCCGCGATTCCCGCCACTACTTCTTCAAACAAGTACTTCACACGAGGTGAAGCGAGCTCACCAAATCGAAGAGAGTTTAATACAGCTATCGGACGGGCGCCCATTGAGAAAACATCACGGATGATGCCGCCCACTCCCGTCGCAGCACCTTGGTATGGCTCAATCGCTGACGGATGGTTATGAGATTCAATTTTGAACACGACCGCCTGATTGTCACCGATGTCAACGATTCCCGCGCCTTCTCCGGGACCCTGCAGCACGCGTTCGCCGTTAGTCGGGAATTTGCGTAAAACCGGTTTTGAGTTTTTATAGCTGCAGTGCTCTGACCACATGACGGAAAAAATCCCGATTTCCGTGTAGTTCGGCAATCTTCCGATAATAGATTCAATGAGTGCGAACTCGTCATCACTGACACCCATTTGCTGATAGAGTTTCTCTTCTTTTATTTGTTCTTTACTTGGTTCAAGCAGTAGCGACATGAGTTTCCCTCCAATTTTTCACGATAGACCGGAACAATGTAAGACCGTCTGCGCTGCCGAGCAGTTCATCGACTGCGCGCTCAGGGTGAGGCATCATGCCTAATACGTTGCCTTTCTCATTCACGACGCCGGCAATGCCGCTGACGCTTCCGTTAATATCGCCGCCGTATGTGAAGGCGATTTGATCGTTTTCTTTTAATCTTTCAAGCGTTTCGTCATCACAGTAGAAATTGCCTTCGCCGTGGGCAACCGGAATCGTAATCGATTGTCCTTTTTCATAGGAAGATGTGAATAACGTGCCGCTGTTCTGCACGATTAGTTCAACCGGGCGGCAGATGAACTTTAAATCTTTATTGCGTCTCATCGCGCCGGGCAGAAGTCCGAGCTCCTGCAGAATCTGGAATCCGTTGCAGACGCCGAGAACCGGTTTTCCTTCGGCAGCCGCTTTTTTCACGGCCGGCATGATGTTTGCGAATCTGGCGATGGCGCCGCATCTCAAGTAGTCGCCGTATGAAAACCCGCCGGGGATGAGCACGCCGTCAAATCCGTCAAGGCTTGTTTCCTCGTGCCAGACATACTCGACTTCTTCGCCGAGTTCGTCCTTTACGGCGTGGAACATATCAATATCACAGTTGGAGCCGGGTAACACAATCACCGCAAATTTCACTGTGCGACAACCTCCTCAACTTCATATCGGTAGTCTTCAATGACTGTATTGGCAAGGAGCTTTTCACACATTTCTTTCACGAGCGCGTCAAGATCGCGGTCAGATTTTTCAATCGTCAGCTCCATGTATTTTCCGATGCGCACATCCTGCACTTCATTGTAGGCCATGCTGTGCAATGCATGCTGCACCGCGCTTCCTTGAGGATCGAGCACACTTTCTTTTAAGCTGACATAAACTTTCACTTTATACATTATGAAATGCCTCCCAGTCTTTTGAAAATCTCTTCATATGCGTCGGTTAAGCTTCCCAGGTTCCGTCTGAACAAATCTTTATCGAGCTTTTCGTTTGTGTCTTTGTCCCACAGACGGCACGTGTCAGGAGAAATTTCGTCCGCTAAAAGCACCCGTCCCTCTGCGTCTAAGCCGAATTCCAGCTTAAAATCTATTAATCTGACGCCGCAGTCTTCAAAAATATGCTGAAGTTCTTGATTCACCTGGTTTGTAATCGATTTGATCGTTTTGACCTGCTCAGGAGCCGCAGCTTTTAAGAGCCAGATATGATCTTCTGTGATGAGCGGATCACCGAGTGCATCATCTTTATAGTAAAATTCGATAATCGGCTGCGGAAGCTCAGTTCCTTCCGGGATGCCGAGACGTTTCGACATGCTTCCGGCGGCAATGTTTCTGACCACGACTTCAAGCGGAATGATGCTCACTTTTTTGATAAGCTGCTCTGATTCTGAAACACGCTCCACAAAGTGGTTGTCAATTCCTTTGGCGTGCAGATGTTTGAAAATCAGGCTTGAAATTTCATTGTTCAGACGGCCCTTTCCGCTGATCTCCGCTTTTTTCTCACCGTTAAAGGCTGTTGCGGAATCCTTGTAGACCACGCGGAGAATCTGTTCGTCTTCAGTTTGATAAATCCGTTTCGCTTTTCCTTCATAAAGAAGATTATTGTTCACAATATTCACGGAAGGCCTCCTAACCCGAATGTTGGGAATATTCAATCTATGGCGGCTGAAGAAGCCGCCTCCGGCTGGCTTCTTCTATAAACCTAAACGATCAAAGATCAAGTCGACGTTTTTCAGATGATAATTGTAGTCAAAGCAATCGGCAATCTGTTCCGTTGTGAGACGGGACGTGATTTTTTCCTCAGCTTCGACAAGCTGGCGGAAAGGCACTTGTTTTTCCCACGCTTCCATCGCTTTCGGCTGAACCGTGTCATATGCTTCTTCACGAGGCAGACCCGTGTCGATTAAAGCGAGCAGCACGCGCTGAGAGTAGATTAAACCGAGTGTGCGGTCCATGTTGCGTTTCATATTTTCCGGGAATACCGTTAAGTTTTTGACGATATTGCTGAATCGGTTCAGCATGTAATTCAGCGCGATTGTCGCGTCAGGAAGAATGATGCGCTCAGCTGATGAATGAGAAATATCACGCTCATGCCATAAAGGTACATTTTCGTATGCCGTCAGCATGTACCCGCGGATCACGCGCGCCATGCCCGTCATATTTTCCGACCCGATCGGATTCCGTTTATGAGGCATAGCCGATGAACCTTTTTGTCCTTTCGCAAAAAACTCTTCCACTTCACGTGTTTCACTCTTTTGCAGACCGCGGATTTCCACTGCGAATTTTTCAATGCTCGTCGCGATCAAAGCCAGTGCCGCCATGTAATCCGCATGACGGTCGCGCTGTAATGTCTGAGTGGAAATCGGCGCCGCTTTCAGGCCGAGTTTTTCACAGACATACTGCTCTACGAACGGATCAATATTCGCATATGTGCCGACCGCGCCGGAAAGCTTCCCGACTTCGATCCCTTCTTTTGCCTGCTTGAAACGTTCAAGGTTGCGTTTCATTTCTTCGTGCCAAAGCGCGAGCTTCAGGCCGAATGTCGTCGGTTCCGCGTGTACGCCGTGCGTGCGGCCCATCATGACCGTGTATTTATGTTCTTTCGCTTTTTCTTTTATAATGTCAACAAATCTCTCAATGTCCTTGAGCAAGATCTCATTCGCCTGTTTTAATAGATAGGAAAGAGCGGTATCCACGACATCTGTTGACGTCAGGCCGTAGTGAACCCATTTTCTTTCTTCGCCTAATGATTCTGAAACCGCGCGGGTAAATGCAACGACGTCATGGCGCGTATCCTGCTCGATTTCCAAAATCCGGTTGATGTCAAAAGACGCGTTTTCGCGCATGACCTTGACGTCTTCTTTCGGAATGACGCCAAGCTCAGCCCAGGCTTCACAGGCTAAAATCTCGACTTCCAGCCATGCCTGGTATCTGTTTTCGTCCGTCCAGATCGCGGACATTTCAGGTCTTGAATAACGTTCGATCATTATGCTCGTCCTCCGTCTCTTTTCATCCATATGTTCGTGATGTCCTGAATCCATGTTTCATCAGGCTTCCGCAAAAATGTCATATGCCCCATTTTGCGGCCTTTTTTAATCTCATGTTTTCCGTACAGGTACAGTTTGGCTTCTTTTAAAAGCTCCGTATGCTCCTCCGCAAGCTTCACTTCATCACCGAGCAGATTCACCATCATTCCCGGTTTGAGAAGATCGGTTCTGCCGAGAGGAAGTCCGCAGACCGCTCTGATGTGCTGTTCGAATTGGCTCGTTTCACAAAGGTCGAGCGTATAATGCCCTGAATTGTGAGGACGCGGCGCCAGTTCATTAATCAAAAGGTCTCCGTCTTCCGTGACGAACATTTCCACCGCAAGCGGCCCGACAAGTTCCAATTTCTCCGCGAGCTGAACGGCAAGCGCCTCTGCCCGCTTCTGAACCGTTTCCTCCGCTCTCGCGGGCACGATGCTTTGGAACAGAATATTATTTTTGTGGATATTTTCAGCAGCCGGAAAGGTTGAAATCTCACCGTGCACCGATCTCGTCACGATAACGGAAAGCTCCATCCGGAACGATACCCAGCTTTCAAGTATGCACGTGCCGTTTTCTAACAGCGCAGCCGCTTCATCTGTCTGTCCTTCTTCCTTAATGACAAATTGGCCTTTGCCGTCATATCCGCCGCGGCATGTTTTCAGCACCGCCGGGAGTCCCAGTGCCTGAACGGCTTCCTCAAGCTCCCGTCCGCTGTTTACGATCCGATAAGGAGCGACTTGACAGCCTGCTGACTGGATCGCCTTTTTTTCCGTTTCCCTGTTCTGGGTGATGAGCAGCAGCTCGCTTCCCTGGGGAAGATATGCATGTTCTTTGAGCCAGTTGAGCGCCTCGTAATCGATATTTTCAAATTCGTAGGTAATGATGTCACTGACTCCGGCCAATTTTTGAATCGCTTCACGGTCATTGTACTGGGCGGTAATCTCAATATCGGCGATCTGTCCGCATGGCGAGTCTTTCACGGGATCGACGACAGCGACTTTATAGCCCATCTGTTTTGCGGCGACAGCCATCATTTTTCCGAGCTGTCCGCCTCCGATAATGCCGATGACGGCGCCGGGAAAAATCGTTTTTTTATCAGACAAGCTGATCACTGCTTTCCAGCACCGTTTGTTTTGTCGCATTTCTTCTCGCCTCTAGTTTATCCGCAATGTCATCGTCAAATGCCGACAAAATTTGCGCGGCTAACAGACCCGCGTTCACTGCGCCCGCTTTCCCGATCGCCGTCGTCGCGACCGGCACGCCGCCGGGCATCTGTACGATAGACAGAAGAGAATCAAGCCCGTTAAGCGATTTCGTCTGAACCGGTACGCCGATCACCGGCAGCGTCGTTTTGGCCGCCGTCATTCCCGGCAGATGCGCCGCTCCCCCGGCTCCGGCAATAATGACTTTTAAACCCCTGTCTCTTGCGCTTTCTGCATATTCAAACATCAAATCAGGCGTCCGGTGCGCGGATACCACCTGTTTTTCATAAGGAATGTGAAGTTCGTCAAGTATGTCGCATGCATGTTTTATTGTCTCCCAATCGGAGGTGCTTCCCATGATGATTCCTGCTAGCGGCTGCATTCTGTTCCCACCTTCTCATGCTTTGTTTTTCAGAAAAAAAAGCCCGGCTTATATTGCAACTATGAGGAAGCAATACAAACCGGGCATGGCGCGCGTATCGTCAGTCGTTCGCTTCTGCGATATCCATGTCAGCTGTTTATCACTTTCCTGCATAGTCCGGCCGTTTACGGCAGCCGGGTAGAAACTTATGGGCCATATTCCCAAGATTATATGAGGTCGTGTTTTGATTTCATGTTTATCTTAACAACGGACTTGGATAATGTCAACGACATTATCGAACGATATAAAAATTCTTTCTTTTAATGTTCGTGTTTAGATCAATTTCCCTTCAAATACGATTTTTTTCCCGCAAGGAACGACTTGAATTGATCCATTTTCTTTCTTTTCTGTAAAGATCGGCTCTTCCATCCGCCGGACGGGCATATAACCCTCTTCCTTCATTAAAGTGAGAATGGTGTCAATCGTTTCATCTTCCGTTACTTCAAACCGTTTCTTTTTTGGCTTTGTCATTCCTTAATTCTCCTCTTCTTCACTGCTTTCACCCAGAATCCGCCGTGGATCGTTTTCGGCTCAAAGGCGATAATAAACGCTTTTTCATCAAGCGTTTTAATCGTATCATAAAGCTGAAGCTCATATTTGCGCGGCGTCAGAATCTGCATGGCGGTCCGGTCTCCTTCAAGTCCGCCCGCAACCCAGCTTGTAACCCCGTATCCTTTTTCCCGGAGCTGTTTCGGCAGGTCCAGATCGAGCTCCTTCGTAATGACGTTGACTGTAATATAGCCGAGCGCCAGTTTCTCTTCAATTTTCATTCCCACTATGACGCCGAGGCCGTAGCCGAGCGCATAGGCAATGACGTTTTGAATTTGATTCAGATTGCCGAGCACGAGACTCAGGCCGGTCACATACACAAGGATTTCAATCGTACTGATGCCTGCGGCGAAATAGCGCTGTCCCTTTAATGTCAGAATCATCCTGATCGTAAAGAAAGAGACATATATAATGTTAATGATGAGAATAATGAGAACCATACCTATACTGTTGGATAAAATCGTCTGCATCACTGATTCCCCTCCTCTGATACTTTGAAAAGCATCAATCCTTCAATTAAGGATAGTTTACCCTCTTTTCATCATTTTCAAAAGAAAAAAAAGCCCGCCCCGCAAGGCAGACTGTTAAGCTCTTATCAGTGAAGCTCGGCTTTTTTCAATCGTTTGACGGCTTCATATTCCTTCTCAAGTTCACTCAGCGTGTACCCGGACAGTTCCTGAACATGGTCTTGATAAAACCCTGAGCGGATCAGTTTTGTCCTCAGGTGCTGTTTTTTCCGATTAATGGCTTCTCGCAACAACGGGGCCATCTTCATCATCCCTTTCCGAATCATAAAGAGTAGTGCCGCTTTCGAATTGCTGTTGCTCTCATCATATCTCGGCCGGGTCCTCAAAACAATACGCTTTATTAGAAAAATTTGTAAACATTGTGAAAGACAAATTTCGACTTATAAAGGGATCAGCGAAGCAGTAAAGTACTCGGAAATGAGCGGCCATGTCACAGCCGTAAAAACGAGCATGATGATGACCGCCGCGGAAATACAGTACATCACGTCAGCCGCAGGCTTTTCAGCCGATTTGTATAGAATCTGCACAAACTGCACCATCGCCGAGGCGGCCAGAAACAAGGTCAGCGCCGTAAACACCACGGTGACGACCGGCAGATTCAATATCGCGAAAATCATCCACACGATAGAGCAGGCGACAGCCGGAACCAAAAGCGATCCGACCCCCGCGGCCGCATCCCGCATCGTAATTTTCTGTTTCATCATATAACGTGATACAAGCCAGACCGCGCCGGCCGCAGCGGCAAAAAAGACGAGCGTATACACGAGAACGACAGTAAAGCCGTCAAAAAACGTATGATGCCGCTCCCCGTATCCGAGAGGCCTTTGCTGGCTTGCCCTCAGCTGAAACCAATTTCCGATTGAGAAAAAGATACTGAATACAAGCATTGAAATAAGAGCATATTTAAAGCGGGAAAAGCCGTCTTCCCCAACGACCTTCACCGGTGATGTCAAAATGCGCAGCGCGAAACGGCAATAACGTTTGGCCGCGGCCCATGCAGAAGCGAGTTTTTCCGTAAAAGCCGGAGCCGGGCGCCGTTCCTTTTCTTTTTTCTTTTGCTTTTGATAACGTCCCGCATTTCTGGACATTCTCGACAGCGGTTCTTCATCAGTCCCCTGATGCTGTTTTTCTTCTTCCAACGTTTCTTTTCTTTCTTCCGTCATGTCAGCAACTCCTATCAAAAAAATACGGCGGAATTTGTTAAATAAGAAAATAAAACACTTATATAAGGTACCGAAGCGTCCTTCAACAGTCAAGCGGTTTTCTTCACCCGGACACCCACATGACGTTTTATCGTATGTATTGGTTTTACGGAATAGGACAAAAACAAAAAACCGGCTTAACTCAGCCGGTTTTTCCGTTATTTCAAGAAGATGAAATACAGGATAAAGATGACGAACAGCCCGTACATAATCGGGTGAACGCTTTTTCCTTTTCCTTTGCAGATCATTGTAATCGGGTAGAATATAAAACCGATCGCAATCCCCGTCGCAATGCTGTACGTCAGCGGCATCATAATCATCGTTAAGAATGCCGGCACAGCCACCTCGAATTTATCCCAGGCGATCTTACCGAGCGGCGCCACCATCAGCGCGCCGACAATAATTAAAGCCGGAGCCGTCACATTCGTGGTGACGACTGACAGAAGCGGCGAGAAAAACATCGCCAGCAAAAAGAGAATGCCCGTGACAACAGCCGCGAAGCCGGAGCGCGCCCCCGCCGCAACGCCTGAGCTGGATTCAACATAAGAAGTCGTTGTAGACGTACCGAGTACGGCTCCGATAACGATTGATGTCGAATCTGCCAGAAGCGCTCTTCCCGCACGCGGAAGTTTGTTTTCCTTCATCAGCCCGGCCTGTGTCGCTACAGCCACCAGCGTTCCGGCCGTATCGAAAAACCCGACGAACAAGAAAGTTAAAATGACAATCAGCATTTGTACGGAGAAGATATCCGGAAGGTGCATCCACGCCTGCCCGAAAGTCGGCGCAAGACTCGGCACGCTGCCGACAATGTGCGTCGGAACTGGAATCAGTCCGCAAACCATGCCGGCAACCGCCGTCAGAAGCATTCCGATAAATACGCCGCCGTTTACGCGAAGCACCATCAGAATGACCGTCACAATAACACCGAAAACCGTCAGCAGCACAGGGCCGCTGTGAATATTGCCGATAGACACCAGAGTCGATGAGTTCGCTTCAATAATGCCCGAACCCTGCAAACCGACAAATGTGATAAACAAACCGATACCCGCGCCGACCGCCAATTTCAGCTCAGGCGGAATCGCATTAATGATTTTTTCCCGCAGTCCCGTCAGCGAAAGCGCCACGAAGATAATTCCGGAAATCAAGACGCCGGAAAGCGCAGCCTGCCATGAAATCCCCATGCCGAGGACGACAGAGAAAGCAAAAAACGCATTTAATCCCATACCCGGCGCAATCGCGATCGGATACTTTGCAATGAGCCCCATTAAAATACAGCCGGCCGCAGACGCCAAGGCTGTAGCGGTGAACACCGCGCCCTGATCAATTTTTAATGCTTCCGGAAATCCCTTCACACCGTTTAAAGACAATGTCAGCGGATTGACGAACAGAATGTACGCCATTGACAAAAAGGTCGTTAAACCGCCGATGATTTCATTACGATAGCTTGTCCCCAGCTCATCAAACTGAAAAAATTGCTTCAAGCCAATTGCCTCCTTCATTCTCTCCCATTTATTCTGCCCGTTATCCGCCAAATAAAAAACGCCCCAAATACATTTGGGACGCTTGACTACATACGTTCAGTCTGAATAAATAAGAATGGATTATTTATATCAAACGATTGAGATTGATCCGTAGTCAAGCCATTTACGGTAGCTTGGTAGAAACTTGCGGGCCATATCCCCGCCATTATACGATATCTGCATATTTGATTTCTGAGTCTATTGTATCAATTCAATTTTGAAAACTCAATAAAAAAAACGAACAATCCCGTTAAAAAAATTTGGTTTATTCGTTAATTGACCAAAAATGGAAGACGGCAAAAGCCGCCTTCCAGACATCATTTTCCGTCCGCAGACCGAACCGGCACCGCGAATGTGATCCCCTTATCATCCGCCAGCAAGTTCATAACCGTTTGATTGACGTACAAAGCGTATGAATCGAATGAGAAATCGCGCAACGAATAGTCTTTATCGGTTGAATCATCTAATTCAAAAACGGATTCCATTTCACCCGTTTTAAGGTTCGTGACTTTCGCCTTATTCCCTTTCAGATAATAGCCTTTTTCATACTCATTAAGCGATGGCCAGGTTTTCATTTTTTTCGTATTGCCGAGACCGATTGACTCACCGACATTGATCAGCTGATCTTCATCCGCCTTGCTGTAATTGATTCCGGTGAATTGATAATCGACGATTACCGTTCTGCCTTGCTGTTTGATCTTTTTGATGGTAATGCCGACATGATGATGTTTCGTTTTATAACTGACGGGCAGTTTTGTTTTCAGAGGCACGATTTCTCCCGGCTCTGATTCTGTTTTTATATCGCCCGTTATGAAAAGTGTTTTCGCTTTCGGGTCTATCGGTTTGCTGAATTGAGTTTGGCCGCGTATTCTTTTCCCGCCGCCGGGAAGATTCTTTCTGCCGCCAAGTTCAATATTCGACGCCGTCATTTCATAATGGTTTCCGGCATCATCCGTTGCCTCGTAAATCGAGATGGCATCATTTTTGGCTGCATCATAGAAGTCGATAGAATACAGGAGAGCCGATCCCGTCGTTCCGTTTTCCGCCCGGATATCGAAAAAGCGGTATAATCCGTGATTTACATTCACAGCTTTCGTTCCTTCCAGAGAAACGGACTTTTGTTTTTTAATAGGGAGTGTAAAGCGCCAGTTTCCCGGGATGTCCTTGATTTTTGTAATGACAAGCGGAAGCTTATCACCGTCTTTCAGCTTTGAGCCGTCCGTGAACAGGCGAAGCTGTCCCGCGTACCGTCCGTCTTTCATTTTTTTCATATCACTGTTGTCATAATCCTCTGCTAACATATTCCATGGATCTTTATAATCAACTTGAAAAGAGATGCTCTCCTCATCTGATTTCAAATTGTCAACGGTAAAATTGTAAACGAGCTGTCCGCTGTCGTAATACACACTTTTCACTGTCACCGTGATTCCGCGTGATTCCGCTTTCTCATTCAGTTTTGTCACCAAATTGCTTTTAAACAGCGCAGAACCTGCCTTATCCTGAAACAGACTGTAAATTTGTCCGGCAACAGGAATGTTTCCCATAGCCGTATTAACGGAGGGCATGAATAAGCCTGAGGACAGATACAGAATAAACAAAGCAGCAGCAACCGCGAGTCCGTTTATCAGTTTTCTTCCCCATCTCCGTCTGACGGCGCCTTCTTTTCCGACACGGACAGCGGCGCTGTGTATCACATTTTTCAATTCAGCTTTCGGCACGTCAATGTCCTGATACAATTGCTTCATTTGATGCTTTTCCATATATGTTTATCCTCCTTTTCCAGCTCCTGCTTCAATGCTTTTCTCGCCCTGTGCAGATGCGTTTTTACAGTGCCTTCCGCCATACCGGTCTGTTCAGCGATCATAGCAATCGAGAAATCTTGAAAATAATAAAGCTGAATGGTCAGCTGTATATGTTCGTCAAGCGTTTCCAGGGCATTCCGAAGATCTATGTATTCTTCAATGTTCTTATTCTCCGCGCGCGTATCATGCTGCGGCTCAAACGGGATGACGTCACCGTGCTTTTTCCTCATCGCAAAAATCGTATGAAGCAAAATCCGGATCAGCCACGTTTTAAAATATTTCGGCTCCTTCAGCTGCGCGATATGAAGAAAAGCCTTGTAAGCCGTTTCCTGAACAGCGTCCAGCGTATCTTCCTTGTGATGCAAATAGAGATAAGCTGTTTTATATAAAGTATCCTGGTGTGCTGTGATCAGTTTTTCAAAGGCTGCGGCATCACCTTTTTTCGCCTTTTTGATCAATCGTTCTTCCTTCACCTTATCCACCTCCTATGCTGTTAGATATGAATCAGGGCAAAACGGTTTCAAAAAGATGAAAAAAAACGCCTCAAAGTCTAATTTCGGATAACAACGATCCGTTTTCAAACTTGAAGGTGTTTTTTATTTGTCTCATCTTATGGGGTCAGTCCCTTAGATTAATACCTTCTTTGTTCGCCGTTCACTCTGTATTCCTCTCCCCAAAAATATAAACACTCTTGTTTCCCATTCTGATGGGGCGCTGCTGAAAAGAAAAAAGCCTTTAAACCTTTGAGGTTCAAAGACTTTGCCATTAATTCTTCATTGTGTTAAAACATTTAACTCCTATGAGATTCTGTTACATCAACTTTTGAATGTCCGCTCTTATCAAGATGTTTTTTTGCCAAAAATAAAACCGGAATTCCCGAGGCTGTCGTTATAAAAATGATCAAAAACATATAGAAGGACCCGTTTACACCAAAAAAGGAAAGAAGAATCCCTCCCAGCCAAGGACCGATTACATTTCCTAAACGGTTAAAGCCTGCTGCTCCAAAGTATGTCCCTTTGAAGCCTGGTTTTGCAATTTCATCCACCAGCATATCAACCATCGAAAAAATCAAAACTTCCCCTATTGTGAAAAACACGACGATAGAGCCCCATATGAATGGGTTGGACGATAGCGAAAAAAATAATAAACTGAAACTAATTAAAGCATTTCCCAGAATGATTGAATGAATCGGCGGGAACTTTTTCATGATATTCACAATAGGGTATTGAACGATTAAGACGACAATTGCATTCAAAGCTAAAAGCCATGAAAATATGGTCACCCCGTCCTCTATTTTGGCGGCAAAATATTGGGGCAATGTTGTAGAAAAGTGCGCATATCCGGATATTGATAATATCACTCCAAGTAATGTGATAAGAAAAACCTTGTCTTTCCTTGTCACATTAAAAGCCGTAGCAATAGTCGTTTTATTTTCTTTTCGATTGTTCTCATCTAATTTAAATTTTCGGAATGAAAATACGAGAGATAGACCATAAAGAAAATATGTAAAACCTGCGAACAGAAATGGGAGAGCCGTCTTGGCAGCTCCCAATCTAAGGCCTAAAAGAGGACCGAAAACTACGCCGATATTAATCGCAGTATACCGCAAATTAAACATCTTCAAACGATTTTCTTCTTTGCTTATATCGGATAATAATGCTCTTGACGCCGGTTCAAAGATAGATTGACACAGCCCGTTAAGCGCATTGATGACAAAAAATGCGAGTACACTATCTGCAAACATAAAACTTACAAAAACAAGCGCCCAACAAAATACAGACGTTATCATCACAATTTTCCTGCCAAAAAGATCAGACAAATACCCTCCGTAAAAGCTCATTACAATCCCAGCCAGCGAACTTACTGAAACAATGATGCCGGTCAAAGCAGGAGAAACACCTTTTACTTGTGTTAGGTAAATAGAAAGGAAGGGAATGCTCATCGAGACTGACATTCTGCTAAACAAGGTGCCTAAAATGATATTCCAGCCCACAGGGTGAATTCTTAATCGTATGCCTTTCAAAAAACCACCTGCCTAAACATTAGATGCAGATATAAAGAGGCTCGTTTAAGCTTTCAGCGCTCTGTTATACCTTAACTGCCAGCTGAGTTGTAAAATTATTAATTCTTTTCAAAGCCTCTGTGATAAGACCCTTTGGGATGGCAAAATTCAAACGAATGTTTTTCGGCTCTCCGAATGCTGTGCCGGGAACAGCTGACACGTGCTGTTTTTCCAACAGAAGATGACAAAATGTCTCCGCATCAATTATTTGTTGATCTTCAAACATTGTTCCGAAAAATTGTGAAACATTCGGAAACGCATAAAAGGCTCCATTTGGTTTGGCGCATTGAATGCCCTCAATTTGATTTAAACCATCGACTAATATATCGCGTCTTTTTTTGTATTCTTCGACCATCGACTTGTCAAAACCGTTTAAAGCAGAAATACCGGCATATTGAGAAATAGTTGACGGGCTGCCTGTAGCATGGCTTTGAAAGCTGGCAATGGCTTCGGCTATATCCGATGGGGCTGCGATATAGCCGAGCCTCCATCCAGTCATTGCAAAGACTTTGGAAAATCCATTCGTTATGATGGTCCGATTCAGCAATTCGGGAAAAATGAGCGGCAGACTGATATGCTTGCCCTCATACACAAACTGATCATAAATTTCGTCGGAAATGATAAAAATTTCAGAATAATCTTTCAACACATTTCCTAAAGCTTTCAGTTCATTTTCTGAATAAACGGACCCTGTCGGATTATTGGGAGATGTGATAACAACAGCTTTTGTCTTAGGGGTAATTACTTCTGCAAGCTTCTCGGGTGTGATTTTAAAATTTGTAGTTTCATCACAGCTTACAATAACAGGAACCGCCCCCGACAGTTTGATTTGTTCCGGATAAGATACCCAGTAAGGTGAAGGGAGGATAACTTCGTCGTCTTGATCACAAATTGCTTGAAAAACATTATATAGCGGCTGTTTTCCCCCGGCAGATGCAATTATTTGGTTTGGTTTATATTCTAAACCTCGTTCGTTAAGCAGATATCGCACAATGGATTCTCTTAATTCAATCAGCCCTGCTGCCGGCGTATACCCGGTTTTCCCCTTCACTATTGCCTGAATTCCTGCATATGAGGCTGTTAATGGCGGATGAAGATCCGGTTCTCCGACACTCATATTTATAATGTCTTTTCCTTCTTTTACCATTATCTTCGTTTTGGCATTTAATGACATAGTGGCCGAAGGTTTTATATTCATGACTCTATCGGATAATCTTTTATTCAATTCAAACGCCTCCAATGTCTTTATGGGCCATTCTTAAAATAGCACGATACAAAAACCTCAGTTAGCCGGCTGTCTATGGATCAAACGCTCCAGTTGCTTCATCCCCGGAACGTCTTGAATGTCAAATATCTCATTAACGCTCACGATGTCATTTTCAATCTGCAAAGACGATTTATTATTTATAATGCTTTCGAATGTATCATTTATAGCCTTAACAGAAGCGCGCAACGCCTGATTCGCATAGATGGAAACCTTCACTCCCAATTTCTCAAGCTGTTCCATTGAGAGCGTCGGATATTTAGTCGGAACCACAACCAACGGCGCATCCACGTCCCAATTGTTAACAAACTCAATAATTTCATCAGGCGATTGTTCTTTTGAATGAATTAAAATTGCATCTGCTCCAGCATGAACATAAGCTTTTGCTCTTGTATAGGCTTCTTCTTGACCCAATTTAGCAATTAAAGCTTCGACACGGGCAATCAATACAAAATCGTCATTTTGCTGAGCCATCTTTGCGGCTCTAATTTTTGCGCAAAATTCTTCAGTACTGACAAGGATCTGTTGTCTGTCGTCAAATGAGTTTAATTTTGGATATACTTTATCTTCAATACAAACTCCGGCAATACCAGCAGCTTCGTATTTTTTGATCATGCGGGTGACATTGTGAATGTTCCCGTAGCCGGAATCACAGTCAGCGATGACCGGCAAATTGCATGATTCATTCATAATGACGGCGGCTTCAAGAAATTCAGTCATCGTTAATATACTGGCATCAGGTACAGTTTGCACAGCCGAGATTCCCAAACCGCTTGCCCATACGGCATTAAATCCGTTTTTCTCTGCTAATTTGGCGCTTAAACCGTCATGAGCTCCCGCAACTTTCACCAAACCTTTACTGTTTAAAGCATCTCTAAAAATTGATGATTTTCTGTTTTTCACCATCATTCTCCCCTTCACCTAATGATTATTTTTATTTTGTCAATCGCATCATGTAATGCGTGATTGACTTCTCGCTCATTTTTCCCCTTTACAATCATCCATCCTGCTCTATCGTAGCTGTTTTTGATCGGTCTGATTCTATCACCGACACTGCAATTTACATGAAAATCTACTACATTCCCCATCATTTTGAGATCGCTGATCCCTTTGATTGCGCGTACAACCCCTTGGTTCGTTTCTAAAAAACGAACGGCGCATACTTCGCTTTGAGCATGTTTCCTTTCCGGTTGATATGGGATGCCCGCCAGTTCCGCAAAAATAGGTGTATGCATATCACATTTCATGGCGATTTCTGTAATGGTCACTATGTTGTCTCCGCCATAGCGGGTGTGTACCTCGCCAACCACAAATCCTTTATTTGTGTGATACCCTTCAATATGCAAGGGGCCAAATACGATCCCCATGGCATGAACAACTTCCTTGACCAGATTCTTATACAAATCCTGATGTTTTTCTTTATGTTTATACGGCGATATATGCCCAGATTCTACAAAAGTCCCGGGGTATAGCAACTTTTCGGTCACACCAAATATGTCGACCTTGCCTTGGCAGACAACGGCTTCTATTGAAATTTCCTGCCCTTCTATAAATTCTTCGGCTAATACTGACTTCTCCTCGTCATGTTTTGAACACTCTTTAAAACACGCCTCAATGTCCTCTTTTTTCTCAACTTTTATGACGCCTATACTGCCTTGCTGAGATCTCGGCTTTAAAATGATAGGATGCTGAGATGTATTCCAAAAATCGTATACGTCTTCCACGCTCCTGCACAATCCAAAATCGGGAGAGTTTAGTCCTGCCTTTTTTAAAAGCCGGCGCGTTGTATATTTATCAAGGCATGCTTGCACCACAGACGGAGGATTTCCTTTTAAATGAAATGCCTGCTGAAGTTTGGATACATTGAATAAGCCGGCTTCTTTGAAAGTAAATATGGCATCTAAAGGCTCTTTGTCATGGATTTCTTTAGCGACTGAGAATAGATTCTCATGATTGGTATAATCTAATGCGATTTTTTGGTCAGCTTCCTTTATTAAATGCTCATATTTTTTTAATGAAGCTTCTGTATCTCCTAATAAGACGTCAAAACCAAGTTGTTTTGCCCTCGTAACGGCCTTCTCAATATGCGTTTCAGGAATCCCGATCAGGAACAGTCTTTTCCTCTCCATTGATGAAACACCTCACTTCAGATAAAGCATTTTCAGCATATTCGATCGCTTTTTCTGTATCTTCAGCTTCTGTGATGACATAAGCAATCCGGGAATCATGAAACTTTTCAGGCGGCAGGCCAACATGATCGCCCGGCTGCTTTTCTAAAACAAATTCAACGACCCCGGGCATTTCTTTGATCGATTCGACACCTTCCCACTTTTCTATCACACCAGCACGGTCTGCAATTAAAAACCTGACGCAGGCAGCTCTTCTTTTCGAAGCTTCAAAGCTTATTGTTTCTCCTAATACAGCCAATAGGTTTGCGCGCGTTATATTTATACCTTTGGCTAGAGGAACCAAATGGGTAGTAATAAAATCGCCGCCCAGACGACCGTTGATCTCGATAATCTTGCACCCTTTCTCTGTGATCATGACCTCGGCATGAAAACCACAATTGTTCAGCTCCAAAGCTTTTATCCCTTCACTGGTGATGTGGAATAATTCACGTTCCACAGCCTCCGGCAGCCTGGCGGGAAATGCATGCTGGTATTCTTCGAAATACTGATCCGTCCATTTTTCAGTAACACCTGCAAAGTGAATGACTCCGTCGGAAATCACTCCCTCAATGCTGACTTCTTGTCCGTTCATAAACTCTTCAACAATATACTCGTTTTGATAAAAAGAAAACATTTTATCGTTTTCCGGCACCGCGGCGTTTAACAGCTGCTGATATGCGCGATTTAAATCTTCAGGCTTTGATATTCGGAATACGCCTTTACTGGCAGAAGCACCCACAGGTTTAACGATCAATGGGTATTCCATATCAATGCTTGCATGATATAATTCGGTCCAATTTGTAAATTTGCAATATTTTGGATGAGGAACTTGTGCGCGGTTCAAACATTGACGCATCTTCCATTTGTTTCGAGCCCGTTCTGCCGCTTCCACCGGACTGCCCTTTAAGTTAAGTTCTCGGGCAGTTACCGCCACCGGAACCACATCTCTATCCCAGAATGTAATGACTCCATCAAAAGGATTTTCTTTGGCAGTTTCCTTCAGAACAGCTATAGTCTCATCAATCTGATAAGTATTTGCGGAAATGTAATGGTCAACGAATGGCCGCGACCATTCAGGCAGTTCAGGGCCGACAACAGAAACCGTCAAGCCCAAATTTTTAGCAGTCTCCAAAGTAGAAATTTTTTTAATATAAGTAGCATTAAAAAATAAAATATGTTTTTCCATCCTTCCGAGCCTCTTTCAACATTTTTTTCTGCAAATTAGAAACCTTCTGCGTTTCTAAAGAACTGAATGCAGAAGATAAAAAACCCCTTGGAAAACTCAAACCATCATATGTTTTATTTGTATATATTCATAATAACATACATTATTTGTTATTAAATGAATATTTTATGAATTCAGTTTTATTAGAAAAAATGAAATTATAGGGAGAATATTAGGAATACAACTGATTAAAAAACTCGAATATATAAAAAACTGCTGCACATCTTCTCCGGTGTTAATGATAAAAGGCCCATTATTCCTAGAACCATGTAAATTAAAAAAGCCTCAAATCTTTATAAATAAAAGATTTGAGGCTTTTCTCATTATTCCCACTCAATCGTTGCAGGCGGCTTGCTCGTAATGTCATACACGACGCGGTTGATGTGTTTCACTTCATTGACGATCCGTGTCGAAATCACTTCAAGCACATCCCAAGGGATACGCGCCCAGTCAGATGTCATGCCGTCAATTGATGTTACGGCACGGATACCGATTGTGTAATCATACGTTCTCGCATCTCCCATGACGCCGACGCTGCGGATGTCAGGAAGAACCGTGAAGTACTGCCAGATGTCGCGCTCAAGGCCGTGGTTCGCCACTTCTTCACGCAGAATCGCGTCTGATTCACGAACGATCTCAAGTTTTTCTTCCGTTACTTCGCCGAGTACGCGGATGCCAAGTCCAGGGCCCGGGAACGGCTGACGCCATACGATATCATCCGGGATGCCGAGCTCTGTGCCGAGCGCGCGCACTTCATCTTTGAAAAGAGTGTTCAGCGGTTCGATCAGTTCAAACTGCATATCTTCAGGAAGTCCGCCGACATTGTGGTGCGATTTGATCGTTTGCGCAGTTGCCGTTCCGCTTTCAATAATGTCTGTGTAAAGCGTTCCTTGTGCAAGGTAGTCGATTCCTTTGAGCTTGTCCGCTTCATCATCAAACACGTAAATGAATTCGTTGCCGATGATTTTGCGTTTTTGCTCAGGATCAGAAACACCTTTCAGCTTGTTTAAGAATCTGTCTTTCGCATCAACTTTAATGACATTCATATTAAAGCCTTCGCTGAACGTTTTCATGACGCCTTCCGCTTCGCCTTTGCGGAGAAGGCCGTGATCTACGAAAATACAAGTCAGCTGGTCGCCGATCGCTTTATGAATCAAAACGGCTACGACAGAAGAATCGACTCCGCCGCTCAAAGCGCAAAGCACTTGTTTGTCTCCGACGGTTTCGCGGATTTTTTGCATTTCGATTTCGATAAAGTTTTCCATTGACCATTCGCCTTTACATTCACAAGGCCCGAAGACAAAGTTTTTCAGAAGGTCATTTCCGTATTCTGAATGACGGACTTCCGGATGGAACTGAACACCGTACCATTTTTTGTCTTTTTTGCTCATCGCCGAGTTCGGGCAGTGATGGCTTGTCGCGTCTACCGTAAACCCTTCCGGCACTTGTACGACTAAGTCGCCGTGGCTCATCCAGACAACTTGTTCTTCCGGAAGATCTTTGAACAAGTCAGGAGTTCCTTGAATCTGAATGTTCGCTTTTCCGTATTCGCGCTGGCTTGCCGCCTCGACTTTCCCTCCGAGGTAATGAGTCATCAGCTGCATGCCGTAGCAGATGCCCAATACAGGAATATCAAGTTCAAAGATTTTTTCATCACAGCGGAAAGATCCTTCATCATATACACTGTTTGGTCCGCCTGAAAGGATAATTCCTTTTGGATTCATTTCTTTGATTTCCTCAGCTGTCAACGTATGGGGATGCAGCTCGCTATATACGCCAAATTCACGGATCCGGCGGGTAATCAGCTGGTTATACTGACTGCCGAAATCAAGAACAAGAATCATTTCATTCACTAACTTCGTCATGGTTGTCACCTAATCTCCTCTAAGTTTTTGACACAGAAAAAACGGAGGACACACGTTCAGCCCTCTGTCGGCAAGACTTGTCCGGAAGCCCGGCTTTTTAACGCTCCCGGGCTCCCATTTAACATTCATTTATTCTAACAACAGGACGATATGCGGTCAAGACTATCTTCTTTTAATTATATTTTCCCACAACTGTCCCGATTCATTCCAAAGCTTTGCGGCATTATCGCTGCGGTATAACGCACGCTCATAGCGCAGCGTCAGCTCGGACATGTCGTTTGTATGGTGCGCCTCGTCAACCCTCGCGGCAAAATCACGGAGCGTTTCTCCGTCTCCCCTGCTGAACCCTTTTCGTTTCAGCTGTCGGAGCAGTGCGGCATATGCGTCGAAAAAGACGTCTTCATCCGTTCGCCGCTTCAATCTGGCTGCTGTAACGTGCGGAATCCAGCGCGCCCGGAGCAGCCAGGCGAGTGCCGCCGCGGCTGAAATCACAATGACGATGGCTGCATACGGCCATAGCTGTGCCGCGGTTTTGTTGCGGATCACAGGCTGCGGTGCCGCGCTGTGATCCCGCTTTTTCGGCTTTTCCTCTTTTTCCGGCTTTGTTTCCTGACGCTGCTTGTCAGACGGTTCATCCGAGTTCCCCGCTGAGCCTCCGCTGTCTTTTGCCGCGGTATGATTTTGCTCTGACGTAAACTCCGTCGGATTGGTGAAGCCTTTCGTCGGCTCAAACGTCACCCAGCCCTGATCCGGAAAATACACTTCTACCCACGAATGGGCGTTGTTGTTCGTGACTTCATAAATGTGGCCGTTATGGTCGCCTGCCCCTTTATACTCGCCGGATGTATAACCCTTCACCCAACGGGCGGGAATACCCGCAGATCGGAGCAGCACGGCCATTGCCGATGAAAAGTTATCACAATATCCTCTTTTCGTTTCAAACAGAAATTGATCGACATAATCCTGATTGTGCTCCGGAACCGCGACATCCTGTGTATGATACGAAAATGCGGAAGATCCGAGATAATCCTCGATCGCCTTCGCTTTATCGAACATATTATGATGATCCCGCGTCAGTCTGTCCGCAAGCTGTCTCACTCTTTTCGGAAGGCTGTCGGGGACCTGTAAATACCGGTCATTGAATTGATTCTGCTCACGGTATCGTTTTACTTTCACTTTTCTGAGATCATTCAGCTTAAAGACGGGCGCCTGAAAAGTCACCGTGTACCGTCCCATATTGCGGATGTTGCCCACTTGTTCACTGACCGGCGTAATTTGCTCGGTGTTTCCGTTCATTTCAAGCTGAATCGAGTGCTTCGGTTTAATATTGGAGACGCCGATCGGATACATGACGTGATTATAGAGATAATTCTCATCAATGGACACCTGTGCCGTATATCGTCTCGTCTGCACACTCCGGTCAAACCATATATCTTCCACGTTGCCGCCGTTCAGTTTATAGGACATGCCCTGATCGGTCTCCACCCAGCCTTTCCCCGTGTATGTATCCTTCGTTTCCACCCGGAAGTACGCCCGTTCTTTTCCCTTCCATGTAAAAACCGGCGTATCATCCTCCTGAAAAGGGCCGCCCAATGTTTCATCATGATTGCCGTAGCCGATTTTGCTTTCGGCGGCGGGCACTTCTTTGTGGTTTGTTATTTTTTTAAGAAACGGCACGGGGTCCGGCCAGTTCGGGTCTGATTTCGGAGCCGCCAGACCGAACACGACGGAAGCGCAGATAAACAGCATCAGCGGCAGAAACCATTTGAGTATCAATCTTTTTTTAAACGCTATGTGTTCCGTAAGCCGGATGCGCTCCATATACAAAAGCCCCATCATCAGAAAGCCGATAAAGACGATCCGGATGACGGCGTATGCGGCATCATAAGGAGTAAACGTATCAAGCACGGTGATATACGCCACCGTCATGATAAAAAAGAATAATATTTTCCGCTGATAGATCACCCAGTAATGCAGCAAATACACGAGCAGCCATAAAAGCACAAAAAACAGCAATGTGCGGAATGACGGATTCATATCATTCCATCTTCCGGTCCCGATGTGGCGGGCATTTTGCATCACGTCCCGCAAAAAAGAAACGAGCCATTCCGGCTGAAAAATAGAACCTTTATAAAACAGGATGTGAATACTGATCAACGTAAACAGAATGCAGGACGGCACGGTGACGTACCACCTCATCCGGAAGAATGACAGCAGAAATGCCAAACCGATAAAAACGATGAAAAAACCGGTATGTTTTGTATCCGTAAAATTGTGCAGCGGCCTGAGCCATTCCCATAACAATAAAAAAGCGAGAAAATAAAACAGCAGCAGACTCAGCCTGCTTCCCTGGTTCTCGTCATGCGGCATGGCGCGCCACCTCTCTTTCTAAACAACATGGGACACCCGTTTGTCCCTGATCATTTGCACCTTAATATTTTTTTGCGCGAAGATGAGAGCGAGTTTCCGTTCTTTCTCCGAAAGCGCGGCATTCGTTTCTTTCGCCAAAAACACCGTCATGTCAGCACGTCCGGGCTCAGCCTGTTTGAGAAGGTCTTCTGTAAGACTGCCCGTCACGACGGCAATGGAAGCTTTGCGGACGCGCGGATCCGCCAGCTCTTTTCCTAAACGCCCGTCTGCATCAGCTTCTTCCGATTCTGAAGCTGATGCCAGGTAACGCAGCATCTTTCTGAAATGCCGGTCTCCCTCCCCGACGGGAAATACGGTCCGGTCGCTCCCCAATGAAATAAACCCTGCGGGAGAGCCCTTCATAAGCGCCGTGTAAAGCAGGGATGCCGAAGCTGACACCGCGGCTTCAAACGAAGGGGACGGCCTGCAGTCCAAAAGGAGAATCATATTCATACTCTGCAGCGGGTCAAATTCCTTCGTCATCAGCTCATTTCGCCGCGCCGATGTTTTCCAGTCAAGTGCGGAAAACCGGTCGCCCGGCTGATAATTTCTGACGCTCGCAGCCATTGCGGAACGGTGTACCTGAAACGGAGCGCCGGCACCCGCACCCTCTTCTCCGGATACGGCCTGCGGCTTATAGTGAACAGACCCGTACGCCGGGAAAACCAGAACCGTATCCGTTACGGAAAACGACGCCGTCTTGTCCAAAAGCCCGAGAACATCTCCCGTCCGCACTCTTATCGTATGTAAATGATGCTCTCCGCGCGGCACCTGCGGCAGCTCATATTGTAACGTCAGCTTCCTTTGAAACCACGGAAACACGAGCTGTTTCGCACTGCGCCTCTCGCCAAGCGTTTCCGGCATCACATCTTCAATGACCATATATGTCAGCGGAAACGGCAGGCGCCTCGTCAGCCTGATGGTGACAGACAGCCTGTCGCCTGAGGTTAACTGGGCAGAGGACACGTCACGCGTCACCTGAAACGCCCGCAGCGGGTACACAGCGACCAGCCCGGCGTAAACGGTAAACGGCAAAAACGCATAAAATAAAAACCAGCTCACAAATCCGCCCTGAAACATGGCATAAGAAAAGACAGCCGCCGTCAGTACGGCCAACATAAGCAGCTTCCAGCCATATAGAAGCCAATGCATCTTCTTTCTCATTAGCGGACCGACATCCTTTGGACGGGCACTTTTTCCGTTTGCATGATGTCTTCTATAATCGCTTCCGGCGTCACATCGTTAAATTTCGCCTCGGCGGTCAAGATCATTCTGTGCGGCAGCGTATACGGAGCCAAATACTGGACGTCATCAGGAATGACGTAATCGCGGTCATGAAGCAGCGCGTACGCCTGCGCGGCTTTCATTAATGAGATTGAACCGCGCGGACTTACGCCCAGATGTACGGACGGATGCCGGCGGGTATGCTGAGTAATGCCGACGATATATGCTTTAATTCCATCATCCACCCGCACCTGCTCCAGTTTTTGCTGAAGGCTGATAAACTGTTCTTTAGAAATGACGGGCTCGATTGTTTCAAGCAGATTGCGCCCTTCCTGCAAAGACAGAACTTGAAGCTCTTCCTCGGCAGTCGGGTAGCCCATGCGCAGCTTAAATAAAAACCGGTCAAGCTGGGCTTCGGGAAGCGGATACGTTCCTTCATATTCAACCGGGTTTTGTGTGGCCATGACGAAAAACGGCTCAGCCAGCCGCATTGTCTTTCCGTCAATCGTGACATTCCCTTCCTCCATCGCCTCAAGCAGGGAAGACTGCGTTTTCGGAGAGGTTCTGTTAATTTCATCAGCCAGCACGATATTCCCCATGATCGGTCCCGGGCGGTATTCAAATTCCATCGTTTTCGTATTATAAATAGAGACACCCGTCACGTCTGACGGCAGAAGATCCGGCGTGAACTGAATCCTCTTAAAGTCAGCTCCGATCAGCTTGGCCAAAGCGCGGACCATCATCGTTTTTCCGACTCCCGGCACGTCTTCCAGCAGCACATGCCCTTTTGCGAGAATGGCGGCCAGACTGAGTATGGCGATATCCCGTTTTCCTATGATGATGTTTTCAATATGCTCAACGGCTTTCTCCAGCAGCGGATGCAGCTCTTCTTTATAAGCCATTCTTCTCCTCCTAGTCATCTCTCAAATTTCAATTATCGTAACCTAACTTTACCACAAAATATAAACAGTATAAAAAAACGTTTCCAGCAAATTGTTTCCAGTCTGAAAAAGGAAAAAGCTCCCTTTAGAAAGGAAGCTTTATTTCAGTTGGAGAGGCTCCATATGAACGTGTGAATGGTCAATGGCATGTTCCTCTTTCATCTTGCGTTCTACCTCATTTGCGATCTCATGACTCTCTTTAATGTTCAGATCAGACGGCACTTCAATGACGACATCAATATGAACGGAGCTGCCCAGATATCTCGCTTTAATATCTTTTAAACGGCTGACGCCCGCAATCTGTTCAATCGTCTTTTTATAATCAGAAATATGTTTGACATCAAAACCGTCAGTCAGCGAATGAGAGGATTCCTTAAAAATATCCCACGCGGTTTTGCAGATGATCAATCCGATGATAAACGCGGTAACCGTATCCACCCAAGCCAAATGGAACTGTGAAGCAAAAATTCCGATAAACGTGCCGATACTGACGAGCGCATCTGATTTATTATCAGCGGCCGCAGCTGAAAGGGCCTGGCTGTTTACCTTTTTGGCAAGCCCTTTCGTATAGCGGTAGACCATCAGCATCACGACGGCGCTCCCCGCGGCCGTCCAGGCGGCTATCATATCCGGTGTTTCCTCTTTAACGGAAAAAATAGATTGCGCGGCGCTGAACAGCACTTGCATTCCGACAAGCATCATAATAATGGAAGCGATGAGTGACGCGACGGTCTCCGCCCGAAAATGGCCGTAAGGATGATCTTCGTCAGGAGGTTTCTGAGAGATGCGCAAACCGATGAAAACAGCCGCAGATGCCACGATATCAGTCGTATTATTTAAACCGTCGGCCTGAAGCGCTTCTGAGTGAAACAAATAACCGATCACAAGCTTCACAGCCGACAATGCCGCATATGCGCCAATACTGACAATCGCTCCGGTTTCGCCTTTTTTCAATTCATGATATCTCTCCACTGAAAATCCTCCTTCCCGTTCAATTTTTCCTTCATTATCATACAAAGCGAAGACACAGTGGGTCTATAGAAACATGATTCACTTTCCACAGAAAAATAGTAAGCATAGAACATTTATGCGCTCAGGAAACTTATTTTTATTCACGAAACCCCTCTCATCCCAATCGTACCAAGGCTTCTTGCCACCTTGTTTTCGTGGAATTATTTTCAAACACATTAAAACACAAAAATAACAGAAAATTATTTCTTTTCCTTCCGGCACCTTCTGCTGTACGGACGAGAAAAAATGTCATATTTTCTTACATCATTTTCAACTGTCTGTGGCATTTATGATAGAATAATACTTGTCGGAATATTCAGCATAAACAAGCCAAAAGGAGGCAAAGAATGAATCAGCCTAACTCTTTATCAAAGGGATTAAAAACCCGGCATATGACTATGATTTCAATTGCCGGCGTGATCGGCGCCGGATTATTTGTCGGAAGCGGATCCGTCATTCATTCCACCGGACCCGGAGCGATTGTCTCCTACGCTTTAGCAGGATTATTAGTGATTTTTATTATGAGAATGCTGGGGGAAATGTCCTCCGTCAACCCGACAAGCGGTTCGTTTTCACAGTACGCGCATGATGCCATCGGTCCTTGGGCCGGTTTTACGATCGGATGGCTGTATTGGTTTTTCTGGGTCATCGTCATTGCTATTGAAGCCATTGCAGGCGCCGGAATCATACAGTACTGGTTCCCGGGCATTCCGTTATGGCTGACGAGTCTGCTTCTGACCGTGCTGTTAACACTGACGAATATTTATTCAGTTAAATCGTTCGGCGAATTTGAATACTGGCTTTCCTTAGTGAAGGTAGCGACGATCGTTGTCTTCTTAATCGCGGGATTTGCGTTCATTTTCGGAATCGTCCCCGGCAGCAAGCCGGTCGGGCTGGAAAATCTGGCGGGCAGCGGCGGATTTTTCCCTAAAGGTCCAAGTTCCGTTCTGCTCGGCATCGTCGTTGTCATTTTTTCTTTCATGGGATCTGAAATCGTCGCAATCGCAGCGGGAGAAACGTCAAATCCGGTCGAATCCGTCACAAAGGCGACCCGCTCAGTCGTTTGGCGGATCATTATTTTTTACGTCGGCTCCATTGCGGTTGTGGTCACACTGCTGCCGTGGGATTCAGCCAATATTTTGGAAAGCCCCTTCGTTGCCGTTTTGAGCCATATCGGGGTTCCCGCAGCCGCTCAAATCATGAATTTTATCGTCCTGACAGCCGTTCTGTCCTGCCTGAACTCCGGGCTTTATACGACGTCACGGATGCTGTATTCACTGGCAGAGCGAAATGAAGCGCCGCGGCGTTTTATGAAATTGAGTAAAAGAGGCGTACCGGTTCAAGCCATTATCGCCGGCACCTTTTTCTCCTATATTGCCGTTGTTATGAACTACTTTTCTCCCGACTCCGTATTCTTATTTCTGGTCAATTCATCAGGGGCGATCGCACTGCTCGTCTATCTCGTCATCGCCGTCTCACATCTGAGAATGAGAAAGAAAATCGAACGGACAAACCCTGAATCTCTTAAAATCAAAATGTGGTTCTATCCGTACTTAACCTACCTGACGATCATCGCCATTTGCGCCATCTTGTTATCTATGCTGTTTATCAGCTCAATGCGGTCTGAATTTCTGCTGACAGGATTTATTACTCTGCTGGTGCTTGCCTCATATGTATTCCGCAAAAAACAAAAACCGAAAGAGAGCGCTTCCGAAAGCCGGGTTGCGCAATAACCGCAAACACCCCCCTCAAAAAAGGGCGGGTGTTTTTTTAACCAACCTGTTCCAGGCAGCATTAACTGTAGTACAGGATTTCAATAAATGATAAGGACAGGATGAAAAATGGCACTAGAAAAATTTGCAGATGAACTGCCGACTATTGAAACACTCCAGCCGCAGAAGAAATCAGACGGCAGCACGTATTATGAAGTCACCATGAAGGAATGCTTTCACAAGCTGCACCGCGATCTCCCGCCGACCCGGCTGTGGGGGTATAACGGTTTATTTCCCGGCCCGACGATCGACGTGAACCAAGATGAGAACGTCTATATTAAATGGATGAATGACCTGCCGGATAAGCATTTTCTGCCTGTGGATCATACCATTCACCATTCAGAAAGCGGCCATCAGGAACCCGATGTCAAAACCGTCGTCCATTTACACGGAGGAGCAACGCCGCCGGACAGCGACGGCTACCCGGAAGCCTGGTTCACAAAGGATTTTAAGGAAACGGGTCCTTATTTTGAGAAAGAGGTATACCATTATCCAAACAAACAGCGCGGGGCTCTGTTATGGTATCACGATCACGCCATGGCGATTACGAGGCTCAATGTGTACGCCGGGCTTGCCGGGATGTATATCATTCGCGAGCGAAAAGAAAAGCAGCTGAAGCTTCCCTCCGGAGAGTATGACGTACCGCTTATGATTTTGGACCGCACGTTAAATGACGACGGTTCCTTGTCTTATCCGAGCGGACCTGCTAACCCTTCCGAAACGCTGCCCGACCCTTCCATCGTCCCGTTTTTTTGCGGAAATACCATTCTCGTCAATGGTAAAGCGTGGCCGTATATGGAAGTTGAACCGCGGACATATCGTTTCCGCATCCTTAATGCCTCCAATACAAGAACATTTTCTCTCTCGCTCAATAACGGCGGGAAGTTTATCCAAATCGGTTCTGACGGCGGACTGCTTCCCCGCTCTGTCAAAACACAATCTATCAGCTTAGCCCCGGCAGAGCGGTATGATGTGCTCATCGATTTCTCCGCCTTTGACGGAGAACATATCATTTTAACGAACGGCACCGGCTGCGGGGGCGACGCCGATCCGGATACAGACGCCAATGTGATGCAATTCCGCGTCACAAAACCGCTGAAGGGAGAAGACACAAGCCGTAAGCCTAAATATCTTTCAACAATGCCTAATGTGACATCAAAGAGAATACACAATATCAGGACGCTTAAACTCACAAATACGCAAGACAAATACGGCCGGCCCGTTTTGACGCTGAATAACAAGCGATGGCATGATCCTGTGACAGAAGCGCCGAAGCTCGGCACAACGGAAATCTGGTCGATTATCAATCCGATGGGGGGCACCCATCCGATACACCTGCACCTTGTTTCCTTCCAAATCCTTGACCGGCGTCCTTTTGACTTAGAGCGTTATAACAAATTCGGCGACATTGTGTATACAGGCCCCGCCGTCCCGCCTCCTCCAAGTGAGAAAGGCTGGAAAGATACCGTGCAGGCGCACTCGGGAGAGGTCATCAGAATCGCGGCGACTTTCGCTCCTTACAGCGGACGCTACGTATGGCACTGTCATATTTTAGAGCACGAAGATTACGACATGATGAGACCGATGGACGTCACGGATAAGCAGTAAACAAACATCCCCCCTTTTCTGAGAGGGGCTTTTTTATTTATCCAAAAAGAAAAAATAAGAAGACACTTATTTGCATATACTGTAATAACAGGAAGACGGTGCACCCTCATTGGAAATCTGGATAGAAAAAGGAATTAGGAGATTAGGGAAAAGTATGAGACAATGAAGGAGTGCACGAAAATTCATAAGGGAAGAAGTGACTTTATGTCTTACTACAACAAACGTAATCAGGAACCGCTGCCTAAAGAAGATGTCAGTACGTGGGAATGCACAAAAGAGGACTGTATTGGCTGGAGCAGAAAGAATTTTGCCGGCAGTGATACCCCGACTTGCCCCCTTTGCGGCAGTAAAATGATCGACGGCGTCCGTTCGTTGGTAAATCTCCAAAACAATAATCAAACGGCATCAAGTTAGACCTCCCTTTTACGAGTCTCAACATAGAGAAGGCCTCCATGTCTCATGAGAGGCCTTTGCGTTATCATGTCCTTTTATGATGCAAAGGAGCAATGAACATGAAAAACGATCGGCAGCAGAAAGATCTGAAGGAATTGGCAAAACGGCGGAAAATGAACCTTGCCGCACAGTCATTCATCGAAACGCTTCATTTTGCCGTTCCGATTCTCCGTTTTTTCAAATGGCTCGCCTCAGCCGCAGCCAGCTTTGTTCATTAAAAAACACCCAGCGGGCGCTGAGTGTTTTTTTCATGATTGGATGACGGAAAAACTGTTGATAATGCCGTTGTCATTTTCCCAGACTTTTTCGCATTTTTTCGTATCCAAATGATAAGCATAAATGGTCCGGACCTTCGCATTCCGCCCCGTTTCATCCTTCAGACGCTTAGCGCCTTTTGCTTCCGCCATGAAATAAATGATGCTGCCGTCTTTAGAAAACTGAGGCTGGGCATCAATCAGCGGAGCGAAGTCCTTCCCGTTTGAGATAATCGTTTCATCTTTTTTCGTTTTGACATTCATCAGACGGATGGACGCTTTTTGTTCCGTCCCTTTTTGGGTATAAGATGTAAAGACAAGGTTCTTTCCGTCCGGTGACACCGCCACGTCGCTGATAAACTGTTCAAGGTTTGTCAGATCCTGAAGGTGTTCGCCCGCTCCTGCCGCAAACCGGATATTCGTCGGTTCAGGGTCAATCCCCTTCTCATTTGCCTCATCCGTTTTTTGATAATCCTCTTTTACGGAATAATGCAGAAGCGCAAAATCGTTTTGGCTGCGGTTATAAAAGAAGCTGCTTACACTGTCGTCTTTCTCATCGGCGGCGGGATACAGATTTTCATAACGTTTCGTTTTCAAATCAAAAGATGCGAGACGGAAAATATCTTCATCCGCTTTTCCGAGACGGAAATAAATGTGCGTCAGATCCTTTGATAAAAACAGACTGTCAGCGCTTGCCGTTCCTTTATAAAGCACCGTCTTCTTTTTCGTCTTCAGATCAAGCTTATACAGACGCATCTCATTTTGGTCATTATTCCCGACAAAATAGAGCACCTGATGGGCATCATCCAGCGCAAACGCCGGATATGCCGAAAGCTTTTCCTCGTACAGCACGCGGCCGTCCTCGTAATATTTCGTCATCAGATCTTTGTCTGTAATGGAAACAAGCAGCTTGTCATGACCGCCGGAGACAACGGCTTTCCCGCCGCCGTCGCTTTTTCCTTTAATCAGTAAAACGGCCGCGATGACCGCCGCCGCCAAAACGGCGGCCAGCAACATCCAGATCCATCGTTTCTTCTTCATTATCAATCTCTCCGTCAATCAGAAAAAGCAAGAATCAGTGTCCTTGCTTTTTAAGATGGTCTATTTTAATAGCTGTAGTGTCCGGATACTCTTCCTTTGCTTAATGGATATCCAAGCGCTTTGAACGCTTTCGGGCTGACATCCAATACGGCATTCGGCATACGGCCTACATCATTTTTGTATACGGTGATAACCTTTTTCGGTTTTGCTTTGGCATAAGCTCTGATTTTCGTTCCGTTTCTCGGAACGTCAAATCCTAATTTTGTCGCGCAATCCCAGTGTCCCAGTTTTTTACCGGAAGATCCTTTTTTACCGACTCCATTATACCATGTAATATTTCCGTTCACTTTTTTAGCACTTGCATCAGAAGAGTAACTGATCGCTCCCAGCGTGCTTCCTGCTAAAATCAATAAGGCTAAGAATAACTTCTTCAAGCTTTCGTCCTCCTGATTCTTTATTCTAGGCAAAATTATACACCAAGAAGACGATTATAATATTTCAATCACTTTACATGTTCATTACAACGTGATGAGACATGCACACAACGACGGCACAATTTCCTGTTCTATATAATTCCATGGTAAATTATACTACAAAATTTAATTCATTAGCGTTATAATATTCATAGAGTATTTCTGCATTCAATATGGACTTTTTATAAGGCCTATTGATAGTTGCATAATATGATATATTTTGAGAAATCAGGCTTTAGGAAGCAGGCACTTTATTCCTTTTAACCGTGGTTCATATTGATCATGTACCTATACTCGTTTCAATCAGACTAGGAGTGATAATCAATGAAAGCGGCAAGATGGCACAATCAAAAAGACATTCGAATCGAAAACATTGATGAACCTAAAGCAGAACCGGGTAAAGTCAAAATTAAAGTCAAATGGTGCGGGATTTGCGGAAGCGACCTTCATGAATATTTGGGAGGCCCGATCTTTATTCCGGTCGGCAAACCTCATCCGTTAACAAACGAAATGGCGCCCGTCACGATGGGTCACGAATTCTCAGGAGAAGTCGTTGAAGTGGGCGAAGGCGTCAAAAATTACAGCGTCGGCGACCGTGTCGTCGTGGAACCGATTTTTGCCACACACGGACATCAGGGAGCCTATAACCTTGATGAACAAATGGGATTCTTAGGCTTAGCCGGAGGCGGCGGCGGATTTTCTGAATATGTATCCGTTGACGAAGAATTGCTGTTTAAGCTTCCTGAAGAGCTTTCTTACGAACAGGGCGCGCTTGTTGAGCCGTCAGCGGTAGCGCTTTACGCCGTCCGCCAAAGCAAATTAAAAGCGGGCGACAAGGCGGCAGTTTTTGGCTGCGGACCGATCGGGCTGCTTGTGATTGAAGCCCTGAAAGCGGCCGGCGCCACAGATATTTACGCGGTTGAACTTTCACCGGAACGTCAGGAAAAAGCGAAAGAACTCGGCGCTATCATCATTGATCCGTCAAAAACGGACGATGTCGTTGAAGAAATCGCTAAACGCACAAACGGCGGCGTTGATGTTTCTTATGAAGTAACAGGCGTTCCTGTCGTTCTCCGCCAGGCGATCCAGTCAACAAACATTGCCGGTGAAACGGTTATCGTCAGCATCTGGGAAAAAGGAGCGGAAATTCATCCGAACGATATCGTCATCAAAGAACGGACCGTAAAAGGCATTATCGGATACCGTGACATCTTCCCTTCCGTTCTTGCACTGATGAAAGAGGGCTACTTCTCAGCAGATAAGCTCGTCACGAAAAAAATCGTGCTCGACGATCTGATTGAAGAAGGCTTCGGCGCTTTAATCAAAGAGAAAAACCAAGTGAAAATCTTAGTCAAACCGAACTAAACCGTTCAGCTGAATATCAGACACATCCGAAAAAGAGCCGTTCCGGCTCTTTTTTTCATCTCATCGTCTTTCCTTCCTTTTCCTTTTAAAAATGATCCCCTCTGCGCAAACTATTTTTTACCCTGTCCCGTCTATCCTTAGGCAGCAGCCTATGATACGTATTTTTAAAAAAGGAGCCCTTTGAAGCAATGAAGAACGAAACAGCCAAAGCGTCGCTTGCGACGTGCATAACTGAGCGCAAGGAAGACTTTTACCGGCTTGCGTACAGTTACGTAAAGAACAAGGATGACGCGTTAGATATTGTTCAGGAATCAATTCAAAAAGCGCTGACATCGGTCGAATCCGTCAAAAACCCCGATGTGATCAAAAGCTGGTTTTATAAAATTTTAGTCCGCACGGCCATTGATTTTCTCCGCAAACAGAAAAAACTGAAAGTGATGGACGATGAAACGATCGAGTTTTTAAGCCGCGGAAAGGAAGATCACTACAAGGACACAGACCTTCACGAAGCGCTCGATGACCTGCCGCATCAATATAAAACCATTATCATTCTGCGTTTCTTTGAAGACCTGAAATTAGAAGAAATCGCGGACATCACGGGGGAAAACATCAACACCGTCAAAACACGCCTTTACAGGGGGCTGAAGCTCATGCGCATTCAGCTGACGAAGGAGGATCTTTCTTAATGGAAAAGAGATTAGAACAATTAAGAGAAGAGTATAAAAGTGTGCCCATTCCTAAGGAACTGGACAGCATTGTCGAAAAAGCCCTTCGGCAGAAACCGAAGAAAAAACGAATCGTGATGTGGCCGACATCCGCGGCAGTCGCTGCGGCCGTCTTATTTACCGCCGTTGTCAATATCAATCCGGATGCCGCACAAGCCATGTCTAAAATCCCCGTCATCGGCAAAGTCGTCCAAGCCATCACATTCACGGAGATGAAGGAAGAAAAGAACCAATCAAGCATTGATGTGAAAACGCCCGCTCTGTCCGGCCTTTCCGATCATAAACTCGAAGACAGCATCAACCGGCATTACATGAAAGAAAGCAAAAAGCTGTATCAGGAATTTATGAAGGCGACCTCCAAAAGCAAAAAAGGCCACCTCAGTATTTACAGCGATTATGAAACCGTTACTGACACAGCGGATCTGATCTCAATCCGACGTGATATCGAAAAAACGCAAGCTTCCTCTTATACACAAAGCCGTTACATCACGATCGATAAAAAGAATGAGGCCGTGCTTACGTTAAAGAGCTTATTTAAAGATGACCGTTATATTAAAGTCATCAGCCAAAATATTAAAGAACAAATGAAAAAACAGATGAAAGAAGATCCGAATAAAATATACTGGGTCGAAGATGATGATATGACGGAGCCTTTTAAAGCCATCCGCGCCGACCAGAATTTTTATATTACAGATAAGCACAAACTTGTCATCTCATTTGACGAATATGAAGCAGCACCCGGATATATGGGCGTTACAGAGTTTACAATACCGACCTCCGTCATCTCCAAGCTGCTTGTCGGAGACCGCTACATCAGATAAAGAAAGAAAAAAATCCATGATATCCGCAGATCATGGATTTTTTCTTTCGTCCTGCAACAGCCAAGATGCATAAGGGACCCTTTTCATATAACAGACGCCGGACGGGGGCTGAAAAGTTTAAGAAAATCACAGCATTTCATTCATTTTTTCTGAAACAAAATCCCCTTCCGAATGCGTCTAATTAACGGAACAAATGGAAGACTGTACAGAAATCTGCCATAGCCATCCGCAAAACAGCGAGAATTTCCGCGCACATTATTGGAGGAATACCATGTCAGACAAGTCACTGCATCACCGCTATATTCCCGGACTGGATGGACTTCGCGCCTTTGCCGTCCTCGCAGTTATCGCATATCATCTGAATTTTAACTGGGCCGACGGCGGTTTCATCGGTGTTGATATCTTTTTTGTTTTATCGGGGTATTTAATTACATCTATTATATTGCCTGCCCAAGGCAATGCCATCACCCTTGATTTGCGTGATTTTTGGGTGCGCCGGATCAGGCGGCTTCTGCCGGCGGCTTATCTCATGATTATCACGACAGTCATTTGGGTCGTATTGTTTAACAGCGAGCTCCTGCATACCGTACGCGGAGATGCGGTCTCCTCACTTTTTTACATAAGCAATTGGTGGTTTATCTTTCATAAACTTTCTTATTTCGACAGCTTCGGCTCCCCTTCGCCATTAAAAAACCTTTGGTCGCTGGCGATTGAAGAACAGTTTTATATCATATGGCCCTTCCTGCTGCTTGCGGGAATGTACATATGTAAAACACGGGCCCGGCTTGCGGCCGCGGTCATGTTCCTCGCGTTATGTTCGGCAGTCGTAATGAGTATGATGTATGTGCCCGGCGGAGATCCGAGCCGCGTTTATTACGGAACGGATACCCGCTCATTTGAATTGCTGATCGGCTGCGCTTTAGCTTTAGTGTGGCCGATGAAACGATTATCTTCCAAACGGCTGCCGAGCAGCATGAAACACCTGCTTCACGGGACGGAGCTTGCCGCTTTTGCCGCGCTGCTGCTTTGCGTCTTTTACACGGATGAATATGAACCCTTCCTGTACAAGGGCGGCATGCTTTTGATCAGCATCACCGCAGCGGTTCTTGTCGCATGTTTATGCCATCCGAGCAGCTTTTTGGGACATGTTCTTTCATGGAAGCCGCTTCGCTGGATCGGAACGAGATCATACGGAATCTATCTTTGGCATTACCCGATTATCGTGCTGAGCACACCCGTACAGGAAATCGGAAATCCGGTTTATTGGCACTGCGCCGTCAGAATCGGCGCCACTTTCATTCTTGCCGAGCTATCTTACCATTTCATTGAACAGCCGATCCGCACTGCGGGCTTCCGGCCATTTTTACGCCGCGTGTTTCTGAACCGCTTTCTGGAATGGAAGACGTCCTCTGTCATCAGCAGAATGTCGCTCGGCCTCATTCTTGCCGCCATTCTCGTATTTGCGGGCGGGCTGTCAGGGATAGCCGAAGAGAAAAAACAGCCGCAATGGACGTACGCGCAAAATGATCAGCAAGAAACCGCCGCCTCTTCGCACAAAACGGCCGATCACGATCAGCCTGCAAAAGAAGAAGACAGCAAGAAAAAACACGGCGGCGAAAAAACGGACACCGCGTCAGACAAAAACAAGAAAGAACCAACAGACAAATCAAATACAAAGAAAAACGAAGAGAAAAAGGAACGGTCATCTCAAAAAACGGCTGATTCAAAACAAACACAGCCTCAGCAAGACGTGCTGGCCATCGGTGACTCGGTGATGCTGGACATTGCGTCATACCTGCGGCAGTCCCTCCCTCATGTCACCATCGACGGAAAGGTAGGAAGACAAGTCTCTCAAGCACTCCGGCTCACTTCGGAATATGCGTCATTTAATCAGCCGAACAAAGCGGTCATCATCGAGTTAGGGACGAACGGCTATTTCACAAACAGCCAAATTGAATCACTGATCAGCTCCTTTTCAAAAGCCGATATCTATCTTGTCAACACACGTGTGCCGCGGCAGTGGGAAAGCAAAGTAAACGAATCATTGCGCCGGCAGGCCGAGTCACGGAAAAATGTGACGCTTGTCGATTGGCACGCAAAAGCATTGCAGCACCCTGAATACTTCACACCGGACGGCGTCCATCTCATACCTGAGGGTTCTAAAGCGCTGACATCCCTCATCGTTCAAACAATGAAATCATGACAAAAAAAAGAGGCCCCAAAAAGGCCTCTTTTTCGTATATCGTCAGGCAAGCTTCTGTCCGCAATTCGGGCAAAAATTCGCGCCTTCCGTTTTCGCTCCGCAGTTCGGACAGAATTTCGGCTTAGCCGCTCCTTCCAAGCCGTTCGCCGGTGCCGTCCCCTGATTCTGCTGACTTTGATCTTGCTGCGGCTGGTTCTGCTGATTTTGATTCATTTGGTTCATCATTTGATTTGCCACATTCATTCCCATCATCATGCCCGCCATGTCGGAGGCGGCGCCGCTTCCGTTCATTTTGCCGGATGACATTCCGTCCGTCATGGAAATCTGCTGATAGCGGTTCACATCGCCCACCATGCCGTAAGAAGCGTTTTTCGTAATCATATCCTGAACTTCCTGCGGATAGTTAAAGCTCATAATATTGAAGCCCGTAATCGACATGCCGTCTCCGATCAGCTGCATATCAAGATCTTCTTGAATCCCTTTTCCGATTTCAAAGGAATTCGACTGCAGATTGAACATGTCTTTTCCTTCTCTGGTGATCCATTTCATCAAAAGCTGATCGAGAATAGACGTAATCCGGATTTTAATGTCCTCCACTAAATAGCTGTCTTTGACACCCGCAATCTTATCAATCAATCCGATGTAGTCAATGACCTTGAAGTTAAATGTGCCGTTTGCGCGGATCGGCATACCGCCCGGCATACCTGCCGCCGGAATGTTGATGGCGTTTTTTGTGCCCCACTTCACGGTGAACTCCTTCGTATTCACAAACAGCACTTCAGCCCGCATGCCGCTGTTAAAACCAAACTTAAACCCTTTTAGTGTAGATAGAAACGGAATGATTTCTGATTCGATATCATAATCGCCGTCATCACGGAAAATCCCTTCAATCTTCCCGTTGTATAAAAAGATGGCATCCTGTCCCGGCCGGATGATCAGACGGCTGCCTTTTTTAATTTCACGGTTGTTCCATTTATAGAAAACCATGTCGTCTCTGAATTCTTCCCACTCCACCACATTTGCTAACTGATTTCTGAAAAAACCCATGTATGCTCAAATCCTTTACATATAATTTAAAAACTTCCCTTGCTTCCGCTGTAACTCGTGCCGCCCCTCGTGACTCCGCCGTCATTGTCATTATCTTTATCAGGCTTTTTTTCTCTTGTAACGTCGGTTCGGATATATGTGTCGTGCTGGCTCAGCACTTCAGACGTATCGTGATCCATATACGTGCTGCCGGTGACGGTGACCTTGCCGCCGGAATTGTACACCATCACGGTGACGGCGATTCCGGCCGCGGCTGCGGCAATAATCAGCTGAAACCACCATGTGAGCAGCAGATTGTCAGACTTGTCGTCCGGGCTTTTCCCCATATCTTTATAAGCCATCTTGATGTAGGTCTGAAACGCCTTTTCATAATGGCCTGCGGAAATATCTGACGAGATCGTATTCCTGATCGTATTCAGCCGGCTGTTATTCAAATACGTCTCCGCCTTTTTATATCCCGAGATAAATACTTCCCGATTTTTCATATCAATGGTCAATATCGCCGTACTTCCGCTAAAATGACTGTCATAAAAATCACCGGCGTACTGCTCGATGTCCTTACCGCCCGTTCCGTTTGCGGTAAGAATGATAAAATCGGTATGGCGCTTTGCCCCCAGCTTCCCGGCCAATTCCTCAAGTTTCTTCGTTTCATCCTTCGTTAATAAATGAGCATTGTCGTAAACATATTGCTTCTGTTCCGCGGCAGACGCCGATGTATGTAAAGAAAAAGACAGCATCAGAAAAAGGACAAAGCAGAAGAGACACGCTTTTTTTATCGATACTTTCATCAAAAACCGCCTCCTATCATAAGTGAGACGAGTCTTAATGCTACAAACGCACCGGCGGTTATGCCGCCGAACCACACGGCCACTTTTCCGGCACTGATCGGCGGTTTGCCGACAACCTTGCCCGTCTGCCCGTTCATCGCAAAAATGTGCTCAGCCCGCTCATAGTCGTAGCTGACCATCCAGACCGGAAGCAGTACGTAAAAGCTGCTGATTTTATCGGTCTGAATCTGCTCATCCGTAATGTCAGCCGTCGTATATCCGGAGAAGGTGGATCTGATATAAGAATCAATATAATGGCTGATTTTATCCTTCGCCCGAGGAAAGAGATCGTCATCGGTATAATTGTACTTTTCCGCTATATATCCCGCTAAATAGGCCGTATTAAACTCCTTCAGCTCACTGTATGAGTAAGGTTCCAATTTGTCCATTAATTCATCATTCATTTTTTCTGAAGCGTCGACCGGAATTTTGAGATAATCAAGATTGATATCGCGGTACGCGTTGTAATACTCGGTCTCCGTCACCCGGTATTCTCCATCATCATAGTGATGCACTCTCGTACAAACGGCATTGACCTGAACCTTGCTGTTTAAATCAAACATCCAAAACGGCACGTACATGCCGGTTATGCTCTTCACCCGGTCGGCAGACATAAATCCTTTCGGTGTCAGACGGCCGTTTCGGCACCACTTTTTAAAAGCGCTCATGGCCTCTTCTTTACTGATCGTAAAAGGGATCACCATCGAAGGCGCGAGATTTCCCGATAATCGGTCGGCGAGAACGGCGGCTCCTCCGCAAAACCCGCACGTCGTGGCCGTCGTTTCCGCCTCAGTCATTAATACCGCGCCGCAATTCTCACAGCGGTACTCGTTCGCCTCATTTTCAGAAAATCTCGTCGTTATATACTCTTTTGGCAGGCTCTCAATCTGATCCTGCCGCCCGCAGCTGTGACATGTCAGCATGCCGGATGAACTGTCAAAGACCATATCATCGCCGCAGTTCGGGCATTTATAAGAAATGATCATTCTGTTTCTCTCACTTTCTCTTTATATCGGACAAAGCTGCAGCCCGCTGTCTATTGATCTTTACTGAAAAGCATTTTCTGCTTGAGCGCCGCCAATTCATCATCGACACTGCTTTGATTGCTGTCATATTTAGCCGTCAGCTCGTCAATATCGTCTTTCGGAGACGCGTTCAGCTCAGCCATCGCATTGGCGTGATCAAGCGCTTGGTTGACCTTGTCTTCCATTCTGCCGAAAGCTGTCAGCGATTGGCCCGCATTTGACACAGAGGACCCCAATTTGTTCATTCTCTCCTGCGTTTTTGCCACAGACCACTTCGCTTTGATGGCATTTCGGCGCGACTCAAGCTCTCCGATATCAGCGACAAGCTTGTCATGCATTTTGCGCATTTGAGACGCGTTGGATGAAGCGAGCTGATAAGCCGTCTGCAGCTCGGTCAGTCTTGATTCAACAGCCGCTTTCCTTTCCAAAAATGCCCGCGCATCAGCTTCATTGCCGGCCTGCAACGCTTTCATCGCATAATTTTCCATCTTTTCGGCATCAGCCTGGCATTCTGTTAACGCTCTTTTCGCCCGCTGTTCCTCAGCCATGACAGAAGCCGTCTCCGCTTTCACTTTTCCTAAATCACTGTTCAGATTCCGCAAATATTGATCAACCATTTTTTCAGGGTTTTCAGCTTTATCCAGCAACGCATTGATATTGCTTGACATGATGTCTTTAAATCTTCCTAAAATACTCATTTTTCATTTTCCTCCCAAAATTAAATAGTAACAAGTTCACAGTTATATATACTGTTTTTTTCAAAAAAAGTTTCATTTTCTCTTGAATTTATGTATTTTTATATGAAAATAGTCTCATTCAGCCCATTTGTGCCGGCGGAAATTCTTTATGACCAGATACAGTGAGAACAAAAAATAAACAAACAGCCCGATCATCAACCCGCTCACTAACGGATAATGCTTCGCCGCATACACAAAGAAATCCAGCTGCGAAATCTGTTCCGGACTTGTAATCGTATCCGTCCCATTCAAAAGCTTTGAGAATTTAGCCGTATAATTCCAATCAAACAAATCAGAAACAAGCTCACTCCCCTGATACCAATTGACAGCGGCGAGACAAAGAAAACAAAAAACAGAAAACGCGCATTGCACAATAAGAAAAACATGTTTCATGAAAAACATTCCTCCGCGGTTCAATATCATAGGCCGTCATACTATACATGACGGCAGCAGCAGAAACTTGGTTTTACTCAGAACTGATAAAAACGTGATTGTATGTACTTCACAGCGGTTCAATTTACTGGATGCCTTTCTAAAGTATACCGTATATCGTAAAGGGTTTCAGACCTAAATAAAGAGGATGCTTCCCGAAGTCCGATGACTTTCAAGAAACATCCTCCATACTTTACAGTGATACTTCAACCTCTTTTAAGCTCGGCAAAGCATCGATCGCACCGATTTTGGTGCACACGAGCGCCCCCACCTTATTGGCAAATGAGACAATATCACGCAACTTCGCAAAATCATCGGCTGCCGTCTGAATCTCATCGGTGCGCGCCAGCTGATACAGCGCCGCGCCGACAAACGCATCTCCCGCTCCCGTTGAGTCTATTGATGTCACCGGAATGCTCGGAATGATGTCAATATCCTTCCCATTTGATAGAAGGGTTCCGCTTTTCCCGAGTGTCACCGCCACAATGCCGGCTCCGATCTCATGAAGAACCGCAACACCTTCTTTATGATCCTTCGCACCGCTGATGATCTCAAGCTCTTCGTCACTGACTTTCACAAAATCACTTACGGCAACGGCTTTTTTTGCGGTGTTTATAAACTCTGAAACTCTTCCTTTCCATAAATCCTCACGGTAGTTAGGATCGAAGGAAATAAACTGTCCATTGTCTTTCGCAATCGACATCAGCCGTAAATAGGCTGAGCAAAACGGATCAGATAACAATGCTGTCGCTGATCCGAAATGAAGGATTTTCGCATCGTTTACCTTTTCCAGATCAATATCATCCAGCGTAAACAAAGCGTCCGCTCCTCTGTTAAACACAAAGTCGCGCTCCCCATTTTGTTTTAATGAAACAAACGCAAGCGTTGTAGGCGCTTTCTCATCCATGACGAGCATAGAGGTATCGACGTGTACGGCGTCCAATGTCTGCTTCAGAAAATACCCGAACGGATCTTTGCCTGTTTTTCCGCTGAAAGCGGCGTCTCCGCCCAGCTTAGCAATGGCTGCCGACACATTCGCCGGTGCCCCGCCGGCACTTTTTAAGAAATTACGTCCTACCGTCAAATCAACATCCACATCGGTACAAAAGAAATCAATTAACAATTCTCCAATACAAATAACAGATTGGCTTCCCACATTATCACACTCATTTATCAATTCTCGATTATAGTTTCAGTATAGTGCTTTCTGTCATAAATACAACCGTTTACATAGAATATTTTAAATTTTACATATACTCATCTTGCAGCTCTTTGCTCCAGATCAGACATCATCTGCTGATATTTTTTTTCAGTTAAAGGATAAAAAGAAATAAGAATAATAGACAGCAGAATGAACAATCCCGGGATGAGTGCATTCATATTTTTAATCGCATTCAATGACGAGGCCGTCTGATCGGTATTCGCGGCATATCCGGCGATTCCGAGATAAACGGCCGAAAATGACCCGGCTAACGCAACTCCGAGCTTATTGATGAAACTCATGCTCGAAATCACCACGCCATCAGCCCGGACTCCGGTTTTCCATTCTGCATAATCGACACAATCGGCAACCATTCCCCAAGCAAGCGTATTTAAAGGCGTCGTAAAAAATCCCGAAACGAAAAGCCAAAAGAAGATAAGCGGCAGCGAAGAATACGATGTAAACTGAAGGCCCGCATAAGAAATCAGCGATAGCGCCGCCGTGATGATCATAACCTGCTTCCGGCCCCGCTTCTCAGAAAAGAAAGGAATAAACAGATTGCTGATCAGCGCTGCGCCGAAAAACAACACGGTTCCTAAAAACACAAATTCCTTATGGCTGACGTTATACGTAAAATAGTACACCATCGTGCTGAGCTTAATGTTAAACCCAATCGCAAACGCCAAAAATGCAGAAACCAAAATGAGCAAAGGCTTGTTTCGGAACAAAACAGACAACGTCTTTTTCATTCCTTGTTTTTTTCTTTTTTCAGGCTGAATCCGTTCCCGCACAGTAAAGAAACTGAACAGATTCAACGCGATGCTCACCGCCGCATAGATAAGCGCCGTCATCTGGAATCCAAACGCCTGATCTTTCCCGCCGATCAGATCTGCAAGCGGTGTCGCACAGGAAATCGATAACAGAATTCCGATATAAACCAAAATCATCCGGGTCGTCGTCAGAACCGTCCGTTCCTCCACGGAATTCGTCATCCGCCCCGTTAAGCTGTTGACCGGAATCGTCTGCATGCTGAAGGACATCCCAAGCAGAATATAAGTGATGTACGCATAAACCATGTTCCCCGTCTCGCCGAAATGAGGCGTCGTGAAGCATAAGAACGTAAATAGCGCAAAAGGAAACGCCACCCACAAAAGATACGGCCTTGCCTTTCCCCACCTTGTATTCGTCTTGTCTAAAATCACGCCCATAATCGGGTCAAAAATAGCATCCAGCACCCTTACGATAAGAAACAAAGCTGCGATGACCGCAGGCTTAATGCCGCCGACGTCTGTATAGTAGAATAATAAGTATGCGTTTACAAACTGAAAGATAATATTGTACGACATATCGCCGAATCCGTAGCCGATCCGTTCCATCCATGACAGGCCGCGATATTTCGTCTTTACTGCCGCTGCTTTTTCTGTTTCAATCATCATTTCCCACCCCAAGAATCCGTTTTCATTTTTGATAAGCAAGAGGGAGAATGCAAAGATCCTCCCCGTTCACTCAGCGATTTGGATACACCATCACTTTTAAGCATTCATTTTTGTATTGAAAGGCCCGTTCCATCGCCTCTTGCGTCTTCTCCAGCGGATATTGGTCCGTTATAAGGTGCTTCGTGTCCACTATGCCGGAAGCGAGAAATTCAATTCCCTTCGGATACGTATTCGCATAACGGAAGATTCCGTAAATATCAATCTCGTTATCCGCAATAAACGGCACATTGAGCGGAATCTCGTTCTGAGAAGGCAAACCGACAATCGCCAGTTTTCCGCCCCGGCGCACGGAAGCCAGTGCGGATTGCAATGCCGCCGGATTCCCCGCTGTTTCCCAAGCAGCATCAACGCCTATGCCATTCGTGATCGTTTTGATTTCTTCACCGGCATCCTGTTCCCGGACATTGATGACATGCGTCGCTCCCATTTTTTTCGCAGCTTCTAACCGCAGCGGCTCCAAGTCGGTCACAATAATTGTGCCTGCCCCGTATGCTTTCGCTGCCGCAACGGCCATCAGCCCCACAGGGCCCATTCCCATGATCGCAACCGTTGAACCGGGCTGAAGCTTCGTTCTCGAGGCCGCATGAATGCCGACAGAAAACGGTTCAATCAAAGCCGCATCTTCATAGGATAGTGAATCCGGAATCGAGAAAACAAAGTCCTGGCGCATTTTGATATATTGGACAAACGCGCCGTCAACCGGCGGTGTCGCCAAAAACTGTACATCCGGGCAAAGGTTATAACGCCCCTCCTTACACGCCTCACAGCGTCCGCACGTAACACCAGGTTCAACAGCGACGCGGTCACCGACTTTGAATTGATCAACAGACGAGCCGACAGCTGCGATTTCTCCCGCACATTCATGCCCAAGGATAAATGGTTTTTCCACTACATAATTGCCTATTCTGCCATTTGTATAGTAATGCAGATCAGATCCGCAAATTCCGACAGCCATCACCTTAATCAACACTTCATCATGATTGATCTCAGGCACGGGCAATGTTTCGATTTTGATTTCTCTCGTGTTGTGCATAACCGCCGCTTTCATGTTTTGAGGCACTGTGTGAGTCATTTGGCAAATTCCTTTCTTTAGAAAATAAAATGTAAGTGCATACATTTTTGTTTTCTCTATTACTGCCCCTATTTTATCTGCTTTTCCATACGTTCAACAGCCTTTCCTGCTGTATAAAAGGACAGCCGCACTGTACTTTTTATTTTTTCATATACAAAAAACACTGAATTGATAAAATAGTACTAATAGGAGGTGCAGGCTAATGGCTGAACTTGAAAACCGGACACAATTTGCAGAACTGCTGGCACCTGCCGTCAAATCGCTGAAACTTCATCCTGATTATAAAGTCAGAAGGAACAAGAACGAAAAAACAGGACAGTCTTATATAGATCAAATCGCACTCCGATTAGGCGTTTCCTCTAACACGATCAAAAGCTGGATCGGACAGATGGGCGCAAACTACATTCCCGGACGAATTGACGACGGAAAGCTGTTCGGCATGATCTGGATCATTATAGAAAAGACTGACATGGATCCTGAATGGCTGACCGGCCTTCTGGAAACCACCACCATTCCCGTCATCAAACCCGCATTGCCCGTTTGGACGGCGTCTTGTCTAAAAAAAGCAAAAATACTCCGGAAAGACGGATCATTCGGAGCGCCGAGTGATGAAGATGTTGAAAAAGCAGTAAAGCGGTTGTTTCATGACAGACCAAGCCACGAAACGAATGCGCTTACAAGAAAGTCCGTCACGCATAACTTACCGTCACGCCGGACGGGGAACTTTATCGGACGCGGCTTTGATATGGAAGCAATCCGGCAATGGATGCTGTCTCCGTCACCGGTCTGTTTAATCACGGGCTGGGCCGGCATGGGAAAAACAACAATCGCTCTTGAAGCAGCCTACCTTTGTGCCGGCAGTTCACCAGATTGGCCGGCATTCAACAGCATCATCTGGATCAGTGCGGATTGGAAAGGATTGAGCTTCAGCGATTTTTTAAACACGATCGCCTATCAGCTCGGACGCACCGAACAAATCGACAAATCAATCAACGAAAAACGGTTCGTCGTCCGCAATGCATTAGCCGCTCATTCAAACGAAAAACCAGTATTGCTGATCGTTGACAGCATTGATACAGCGGAACGTGACATTCACGAATTTATCATCGGCCTTCCGCAAGGTGTAAAAGTCCTTCTTACGGCACGGGAAAACGTAAAACAGACATACCGGGACGGCCTCGGGGAACTGGCGGCCATCCAGCTGAGCGGCCTTGAACAAACGGATGCCCTTGAATTTTTCCATCAAGAAGTGCACCGCTGTCTGCAAACATGCAACTTCCCGCATAAACGGGAAAAGCTGGAGCAGCTATTGCAGCTATCGCCTGACCTTAAGAATGAATTCATCTCGGCAGCCGCCGGCAATCCGAAGGCCATGGCACTCAGCATCGCTTACATGTCAGACGACGACATCCCCGCTCCCCAGCTCATACAAGAGCTTAAACAAGCAGGCTACTCATTATTGGAATTGTTTGAGGTTCTCTTTGGCCGCACATGGGACAGATGTCATGAAGACACACGAAAACTGTGGCAGACGCTTTGCTTTTTCGCTAAGCCGCCTGATGAAAAAAGCTTGGCTCAAGCGGCTGGATTAGACGTCCGGCGGTTTCATTACGCGATTGAGCAAATGCGGTCATATGCTTTAATACAGCCGGAACGAAGCGAAGGAAGTATTCAATACGCTGCCCATCAAACCGTTGTCGCTTACGGAGAACAGCACTTATCCGAAAATCACGAATTTGCAAAAGAAGCCCGCAGCCGCTGGGCGCATTATTATATTGATTATGCGGAAACCCATATAAAGCGGGAACAGCCCAATTCAGTCTATTGGAGCTACTTGCTGGGACGGAATTTAGAGCAAATGAAAAAGGAATGGCCGAACATCCTAAAGGTCATCGAATGGTCGAGCGAAACCGGACAACATGACATCCTGATCAAACTCATCATCCGCATCAGCCACTTTCTAAGCAGAATCAACCTGCCCCTGCGAATCGAATACGGATTAAAAGCCGCCGATGCCTCCCGTCAATCAGGCGAACACACGCGGGAAGCTTACTTTCGGATCGACACGGCAGGCTGGGCGCTGATGGAAGTCAACGATTCAGACGGAGCTCTCAGGCAAATAGAAGCCGGCCTGAAGATACTCGAACAATCAGGCGCGCCGGATCACGACGACTTGAAAGTATGGGGAACCGCCCTGCTATCGAGGCTGCTGTTAAAAACCGGAGAACCGGAAAAAGCGGCAGCAATGCTGGACGGCATCAAAGATCAGCCCGTCTCCCCCATTATCCGGCACAGGGTTCTTCTGGTTCGCGGTGACCTGAGTTTCGCCCGCTCTCACTACGAAGAAGCCATCACATTATACGAAGCGGCAAACACAACCAGCGCCGCATACGGCGGCGAAAAAACAATAGAAGCCTATTTCAACCTGGGCATGGCTTACGTAAAGTGTGATCAACTCGAAAAAGCGGAAAAAGCCTTTGAACAAATGCTCTATGACAAACACAACGCCAATCAAGTTGAGTTGATCTACTATTATTACGGAATGGCACAGCTGTTGTATCGTAAAGGAGAGAAAACGAAAGCGATGGAATCGAATCAAAAGGCGATTCGTTTGATTGATTCGTGGGAGCCTGGGATTGGGATTCGGGGTGAGGTTGAGAGATTGAAAAAGGTGATTAAAGAAAACGACTAGTACGCATAGTAGTTCTGTCATCAACCACATGATGTTTCTTTATAATAAACAGAATAGGCCAACTCAAGATTCGCAGTAGTTGGCCTATATAGACTTTATCTCAGCTCGTCATCCAAAGGTACAATGACTTCATCTAACGTCTTTCTCCACTGACGCTTCAACTCTGGTCCGTATTTCAAAGGTTTTGCATCTGGATGTACGGCTTTATACTGATCAAATTGCTTGCTATTGATGATTCCCCCGATATTCGGAATAGGATCTGCCCCTATCACATATTGAACTGCAGATAAATGCAGCTCATCCTCTTCCACAAACCAAGTATTCGCAAATTCCCTAACTGCTTGGCTGCGTTTTTTCGTGAAGAAGCGTCTTTTCACTACAAGAATATCTTCCTCTTCATCTACGTTTTTCGTATCAATGGCATTTAACATCTCACGGTATACATCTTTAACAATGTCTGATTTCTCCAGTTTTTGAAGTGCGCTTTCGATCTCATCACGGATATTCTGGTTATTGGCCGAGTATGTTTCTAATAGTCGATCAATATACGTTGAATCAATATCATAGATCTTCACTGCGTTTTCTCCATAGAATTCAATGTCCGAAAAGTCCAGCTCCGGTCCATCTTGGCGCTCTTCATCTATAAGTGAACCTTTAATCGTGTGATAGATACCAATATATTCTTCTAGTGTTTTCACCTGTTCTTGAAGTGCTGCTGATTTCTCCATATCATCGTTGTAGTCATCATATGTAACTAACGCTTCGTAAGAATTGTTTAGCTCTTGAAATGCTTTTACGAACTCAATTCGGGTTTCAAGAGATGTGTGCTCATCAATATCGATTGGATTGGGAATTAACGTAGTTAGGACTTTGTGGGCCTTCTTAAAACGTTTCTTCGATTCATCATACGTTGGATAAACAAGACTAGATTCCTCCTGTGCATGAGAATATAACTTCGTCGCATTCTTTACGTTTTGTTCCATTGTAAAAGGTTTACGGAATGTCACAATTAATCCTTTTGTCTTTCCTGGATACGTACGATTGGTTCTGGAAAAGGCTTGAATCAAATTGGCATAACTTAAATTTCGATCGACAAATAACGTTTGAATCGTTGGTGCATCGAAACCTGTCAATAACCGATCGACTACAATGATAAGATCAATTTGTTTCCCAAATTCTTTGAATTCCCCTTTTTTACGAGCCAAGCGATTATTAATATCGCCGTTATATCGTTCAATATCTTCTAGCGACCATGCCGTGTGATAGTAATCGTTATAATCCTTGATGATCTCCTTCATTTCATCGTGAGTTTGTTTGGAATCTTCCTCGTTTTCTTGCATTGAATACGTAATCGCAATCCGAGGAAAGTCAGGATCTTCAATTGTACGCCCTGTTCGGATCGGGTGTCCCGCAAACTCTTTTGTCAGCCAATTTGTATCTTTCGTCATTTCTTTAATGGCCTGATAGTAACGTTTCGCCATATCAATGGAACTTGTTGTTAAAATAGCTGATTTTTGCGGTCGGCCGTTTTGAAAATCAAATTTGATATAGGCATTATCCGGCCTGAAAATCTTATGAATGACTTTTTGAATATGTTCATCATTCTCGAACGAAGATGGTTCAAGGTATGCTTCTTTTTCGATTCCATCCATTCGATCAATCATATCGTTGATTTCATCATCACTACAATTGGCGTATTTTTCTTGATGACGCAGCTGTTCGAAAATATGATTATTTAATGAAGTGGGGTCAATTGTATCTTCATGCTCTACTTGAAACCCTAAAACAGCACCATCGTCTAACGCATTCTTAATGGTGTACGTGTGCAATACGTCTCCATATTGGTCACGGGTGGTGCGAGCTAATCGGCCTTTAGCTTGTTTTTTATTTTCATTAAATATCGGTGTCCCTGTAAATCCAAACCAAGTCGAATTTGGAAAGAACCCCTTAATGACTTCCATGCCTTCTGCACTTAACGCACGATGGCATTCATCCACGACAAAGACAATATGTTGTCCCAGCAGTTTCTTAAAGCGCTGAGTACCTTTTTGCTCCTCTTGCCTTTGGGCATAGCGCAAGGCAGCTTCTAGTTTTTGACGAGTGGTAATAATCACTGTATTGGAATTGGCATCAGACAGTAGAGTATCACTTAACTCCTTCGCACTTCCAGTTCCGACAATCAAGCTATTCGATATTGCATCACCAGAAGAAATACCAGTATTAAATTCGGAAGCAAATTTGGTGAATTCTGTCGTCGTTTGATTATCTAAGTCTTTTCGGTCAATCAGCATAATGGTACGGTCTACACCTGGTTTGCGAGCCAATAACTTCGTAGACACAAAACTTGTCAACGTTTTTCCTGAACCGGTCGCATGCCAAACAAAGCCGGATTGATGCCTCATGGCGGACGTAAACAAGGCTTCTATGGCATGAATTTGATACGGTTTTAACACCACTAGAGCTTTGTTGTCTTGGTCTTCACTCACAATTGTATAATTGGCAATCAAGCGGTGTGCATCTGGAATGTTTAACACTTGTTTCACAAACTCATAGAGATTTTCTACTTTTCGATTATCCGTTGTCCGCCAGCTAAAGATCAATTTCTTATGCATATCTTTTGGAAGCGCATTGGCAAAATAGCGAGTCGTTTGTTCGTTGGAAATGACAAATAACTGCAGGGTGGAAAAGATATTGTTTCGAAACATTCCTTCTTCTGCGTATTTCTTGATTTGATGATAGGCTTGGAATACGCCGTCTTTTGCACTGTCCTGTTTTAACTCAATTTGAACAATGGGCAATCCATTAATGAGAAGTGTCACGTCAAATCGCCGATTTCGACCATCACCGTTTGCTTTTTGTTTCGCTATCTGGTGAACGACTTCGTATGTAGAGATGCCGCCTCCAATATCTTGATTGGAATACAGCACCAACGACATGGAACCCAATGAAACATCTTCACGTTCAATCGTAATTCGAGCAATTCCATTTTCCCCTTTGAGCCATTTAGCAGCATCAAAGGGGGTCTGTGTTTTCGATAATAACTCTGTCTTTATTGTGTCAAATTCCTTATCAGTCATTGGATGTTCCCCAATTTCTGATAAGTTATTTTGCGTAATCTTTTGACGCAAGTTCTCCCACAGGTCTTCTTCAGATTTCAAATCAGGACGATAATTCCACTGATTATACCCTTCACCTAACACTTCAATCAGGCGGCGCTCTACCTCTGCTTCATCTTTATGCTGGATCGTTGCCATGATTCTCCCCCTCTTTATTCGTTACACAAACATCTTTTGTAGAAATGCTTTTTTCGTTTTTTTCAAGGCTTCTAATTCACGCTGATGAAGGGTGATGAGATTGTCGAGTTGCTGGAAAAAGGCACCGATTTTCTTTTGTTCCTCAAGATTAGGGGTGATTTGTGTATGGAATTTTTCAAGTTCTCGCATACCTAAATTTGGCTGAGTACCGCTAGATGCTTTATCTTTTACTTGGTTTTGCATCTTTCTTGTTTGCAATAAGAAATACAAAAAGTACGGATCAGACACTTCACCAACGCGCATGGCAGCTAATGGAGACCAAATATTAAAACGCTCTTTAGTTTCAACGATTGCCGTCTTACCCACAGTTGAACCTGACTTAACCAAGAAGACATCATGATATTGAGGTCTGTACTTTTTAGAGTACAACTCATCAATCTCTTCAGAAATATATCCACGTTTTCTGTCAAAATCAATCTGATTATCAACGATTGCATCAACTGAGATAAATGGGATTCCACTCTCTTCAAGTTTGGGAGTTTCATGAGGTCCATCAGTAACAGGCTCTGCCAACATTTCACGAAGTTTACGCTGTTCCCAATCGCCAGTAAAACCTGAGAAACGAACCTCCGGCATAGACTCCCCTTCTTTTGGAAACATTTTTTGCAAGAATCCCTGTTTTGCTTGTTTGAGGGTGCTTAGTTCTTGCTGATGAAGCGTGATCGTGTCGTCTAGTTGCTTGAAGAAGGTGCCGATTTGGGTTTGTTCTTGATAAGAAGGTGATAAAAATTGATAATCTCTAATCTTACTCAAGCCTAAAAATTTCTGAGTATTTCCTGCGTTCTCATTTCGTATATATTTTTTGAATATTGGTGATCTCAATAGTTGAATTAGATACTCATTTCTAATTTCACCCCCATGTTTAATAAGGGCCACATTTTTAATTGCAAAACCTGTTCTATCAACTATAACAGGATTACCTATTGTACCAATCATCCCAAAAATAACGTCCCCAATGTCAACTTTGGATCTTTTATTGATAGCTTGAAAATCTTCTTCAGAAATAAGTGAAACATCAGTCATATCCAAACCATTTTCTTTTAAATTTTTCGAAGTAACTAATGGGAATCCTTTATTGTAGTACTTTGGTGAATCATGTGTTCCATCACGTACATCTTTAATATCCGATAACTTATGTTTTTCCCACTTTCCACTAAACCCCTCAAACCTCACTTCTGGCACTCGTTTATTCTCCACGATGAAACACCTCTAACGCACCCTTGATCCACTCTGCATTTTCTTCATCATATTGCAATGAAGAAACCATGTCATACAAGCTAGCTTCTAGTTCCGCTTTTTCTTTTCGAATATCTTTGATTTTCGAGCCAATTGCAGCCATATCCACAGGTTCTTCTTCTTCAAACGTATCGACATATCGAGGGATGTTCAAATTGAAATCATTCTCTTTGATTTCCTCGAATGTTGCAACGTGGGCATATTTCTCAACGTCTTCTCGCTTCTTATACGTTTCGACAATCCTATCAATATGTTCTTTAGAAAGTTTATTTTGGTTCTTTCCTTTTATAAACTCTTTACTTGCATCAATAAATAACACATCACGAGTGCTGCGATTTTTCTTCAAGATGATGACTGTTGTTGGGATCGATGTGCCAAAGAATAAGTTTGCTGGCATACCAATCACGGCATCAATGCTGCCATCTTCTAATAATTTCTTGCGAATCACACCTTCTGCCGCACCACGGAACAGAACCCCATGGGGTAAGACGATGGCCATCGTTCCCGAATCTTTCAAATGGTAGAACCCATGTAAAAGAAAAGCAAAGTCGGCTTTTGATTTTGGCGCTAACTTTCCGTAACGATTGAAACGTGAATCATCTAAGAATGTAGCATCTGCAGACCATTTTGCAGAGTAAGGCGGATTCATAAGAACAGAATCAAAGGTATATGGCTCATCTGTCGGCCAATCTTTGTTCAATGTATCCCCATTGCGTAAACGCATATCTTCTTTATTCACACCATGCAAAATTAAGTTCATCTTCGCTAGATTAAAAGTTGTTGTGTTTAGTTCTTGCCCATGATATTTCACACTATCTGGATAATGAATATAGTTTCGAATATTCAACATTAGAGAACCAGATCCCATCGTGGGGTCAAATACGCTAAACAATTTTTTGTCTTCTTGACCGATTGCGGCAATACGCGCCATCATGTCAGATACTTGATGAGGTGTGTAAAATTCTCCCGCTTTCTTACCAGCTTCTGAGGCAAATTGGCCAATTAAGTACTCATAGGCATCCCCAATGACATCCCCATCATGACCGATTACATTGACATCATTTAGTTTCTTCAATACTTCAGTAATCGTAATGTTTCGCTGTTGGTCATCTGATCCCAGTTTTTTTGATGTCAAATCTACATCGTCAAACAACCCGTTGAATTGGTCATATTTCGTAGACAAATCGATAAATGCCTTATTCAAATCATTCAGCTGAAACGTATTTTGTTTCGCTTGATTGGCTAATACATTGAATAAATGCTTCGGCGCAATATCATAACCTAATGTATCGACTAACGTCTCGATCAAATCATTTTTGATCTCTTCATCCGCTAATAAATCCCGGTACAACTGCGTTTGTTTTTCTTGAGTGTAGTATTCTTCTAGCGATTCATCTGCGATTTCAACGACTTTTTCTAATAACTTATCAGATAAGTATTTATAAAAGATCAATCCTAATAAGTAGTTTTTATACTCTGATGCATCCATTTTGCTTCGCAAGTTGTCTGCGGCACTAAATAATTTTGAGTGTAATTCAGCCATAGTTGTGTTCCTCACTTTTTCTATTGTTGGTCTAATCTCTTTAATGCTTCTAAATAAAGTTGCTCTTCAAGTACCGCTTGTTTCTTCGCCAAAGCTTGACGCTTTCGCAAACAGAAATAAGCATTTCCAATCGTCTTTTGTTTCTCAATACTTGGTAACTTAATTTCCAATTCTTTTAATATCGCTGGAGTCAATTTCGGTACATTACTTCCTTGCATGGAAATCGCCATTTGCTTTTTCATTGTGTGCGACTCATTTAATGCATAACATAAATATCGACTATCCAAATCATTGTGTTCAATCATGAGTTTCGCAAAGTTTTGGTTTATCACCTTTCCGTGATGTAAGTTACTCACGATCCCAGCCTTGGAACTGACAAAGCTGAAAACAACATCCCCGGCACTGCTCAAATAGCTTTCTCTATGATTTGATTGTTCAGCACCAAGACTAACTTGTGAGTCTAGAAACGAGCCATCTAAATCATTTATTAAATCCTCATATGTATAAGCAACTAATGTCGGATCATTTTTCTCGTGTCCTCTAGAAAGATTTCTCCCTATTTTAACCGTCACAATCTCTTCAAGTCGCATATCCCGCCCTCTTCAAAAAGTAATTCTTTAAAATTACTGATTTTCATTGCCATTGAATCTTATCACTTCAAAAATACTCCGTCAACATCTTTTATGTACTTTTTAAGAATTACACCACCAAATGTAAGCAAACAGGGTATAGAAATTTTCTCGACTCTGAGATCCTAATAAAAGATGGATCCTTTTCATTAATAGCGCTTCTTCAATTTTCGCTTTTTCTTAGATTCATCAAAGCCGTCAGCTTTACATCCAACTGGAACCGTCTAACGACATTGCCAGTCTCCCAAAAAGTGATTCATATAGGTAAAATAACACAGATCAAATTGATCATTTCACACTTTTGTATCACATTTCGTCTGTTTCTTCATTTTCCCATGGTAAAATCTTGTTGATCTATTTAAATGAAAGGATATGAATATGAAAGTATTTGAAGCCAAAACACTGCTTTCAGAAGCAGATAAACGTGCAAAAGAATACAAAGAATTAAGAAGCCAGATGGTCAATCTTAAAAAAGCCTTCAAAGCCGTAGCTGATTTAGAGGACAGTGAGTTTTCCGGAAAGGGCGCTGACAACATCAAAGCATTTTATCATGATCACGCTGGTGTGGCTGACAATTGGATTGATCTAATTGATATGAAGATTGCTTTTTTAACAAGCATTTCAGGCGCTTTAGAGGACGCCAGCTTGTCTGGCGCATACATAGAAGAATCCTTCCTGGAACACGAACTGGCTAATGCCTACACCAAGTCAAAATCCATTATGTCTGAACAGAAGAAAGCAATGAAAGATATCCTACTTGATATCAATGATATTCTTCCGCTTGATTTGTTCTCGACAGAAGACTTCAAAGACGAACTTGCAGATGCAGAGGACAAACGTAAAAAAACAGTCGATAAATTAGGAAGCGTGGACGAAGCACTTGTTACTGAATATGCCCAGTCAGAGCCAATCGAGCAATTCATCAAGAAAGACTTCCAAAAGCTTGAGGAATCTACAGGCAAGGGCAAGAATGCTACACCCATTCACTACAATGCCAATGCTTATCGAGAAAGTGACATACATAAGAAGAAAGGAGATATCGAGAAACAGACTAAAGCTTATCTGAAGATCAAGAAAGATGAAGCAAAAGAACGAGAAATCAAAGAATTAAAGAAGAAACTGGCTGACGGAGTGACGGACCCGGATGATTACTTAGAAATTGCCAAGAAGGTCGGGTATGAGAGTCTTACCCCTGAACAGCTTCAGTATGTGGTACAGCTTGAACAAGCAAAACAGCTGAAGGCTGTCGGTGAAAGTGTAATCAACGCAGGTAAAACGGCATTGGATATCATCGATGGGGTTAATGATGGGCTTAACGATGCGATTGATGATACGATATATGGCATCAAGGACTTGGTTGTGGGCGCATGGGAATTTTCACAACTCCCTATTGAACTAAAACTTACAAAAACGATTACAACAGTCTTAAGTGTCCCCTCCTACCCTAAAATAATTTGGAAAAACATCGTCGATTCATGGAATGATAAAATGATAAATGGCGATGCATACACAAGAGCACATTATATCAGTTATGCGGTCGGTAATATCGTTGGTCCAAAAGGTGCAGGTGCCGCAGTGCAAACCACTGCCAAGCTTTCTAAAGTAGGTAAAGTGGTTGAGAGCGGAACAGCTGCTGCTCATGTAAATAAAGGAATTACAAAAGGCAACAATTTTTTTAATCCCTTTTTTAAAAACAGATATGAACCTGCACTTGTAGGAATTGCACAAGATATTGAGAATACTCACAATGTTAAAAACACACCATTGTTAAAAAGTATAATTGAAGAAGAAAAAAATAATGCTTTTTCCAAAATAAATGTTACTTTTAGGCAAGGATATGATACCCATTTAGTTGAGGTAGAAGATATAGTCAGAAAGAAAAATAAAGGTATTGTCGGCGGTCACAATCTACAGAGTTTTGAGAAGGCATTTATTGATAAAGGTTGGGATTTAAAGAGTTGTATAATTTCAAAAAGGGAACACCCCACAATTGATGGTATCTATGAAATTGAATATGGATTACCTGCATTAGATAGAGAGGGAAATATCAAACCTGGAGAACTAAAAAAAGTTCGTACTCCAAAGACAGTTTATGATCCCGAGAAGATCTCAAACGAACAAATGTTGCAGTGGGGAGAAGAAGCAATGAGAAATGGAGAAGTAGTCGGGAGAAAAGTAACTGGATACGCTAAAAACGGTCTCAAGTTTGAAGGTTATATTGATGAAGCAACTGGAGAAATAACAAATTTTTTCCCAACTTTAAATGATTAAATAATTCGGAGTGAAAATGAAATGGATAATAAAAGTAAAGATTTAATTAACTACTTTTTTCAGGTGATGGGTGATGAACGTTTTTTACGAATTTTAGAGAAATTCTCCAACGGGGAAGGTTATGGTATAGAGAATGTCTGGTGTGTATTTGCTGATGACTACGAAGAGTGGGAAGATGATTACTTTGGAGATGAAGGTATTGCTTTTTATTTCGACTACCCAGCAGTCAAAGAAGATGAAGAAGTAATTTTAGATTACGAAAATTTCTATAAATATTTAAATAAAATTGTTGATCAATATCTAGAACGACACCCAGAAAATAAACCAGACGTAGAAGAGTACATGCAAAAAATTATAGACAAATATAATATTAAGCTATAGAAAAAGCGGCTGTTAATATTTCATTGATGAACATGCTATGTTTTTTGTTTTGAATTTGAAGCTTTAATCGATTACATAATTTAATCGAAAGCCCGCAAGACAGAAAAAAAGAAGCTTCTCACAAGTTCGGTGAACTCATGAGAAGCCTCGAAAAGTTAAATGGCATCAAGAGGGCATTAAAAATGACGTCCGTTGCCGACAAACCCTTGTAAATCAAGGGTTTTTTGTCGGTTTACATCATGCCGCCCATACCGCCCATGCCGCCCATGTCAGGCATTCCTGCGCCGCCGGCGTTTTCTTCCGGTTTGTCAGCGACAACAGCTTCAGTTGTTAAGAGCATTGCTGCTACAGAAGCTGCGTTTTGCAGAGCAGAACGTGTCACTTTTGTAGGGTCAACGATACCCTTTTCGATCATGTTTACCCATTCGCCGGTTGCAGCGTTGAAGCCTACGCCGATTTTTTCGTTTTTCAGGCGCTCAACGATGACAGATCCTTCAAGACCTGCATTGTGCGCGATTTGACGGATCGGTTCTTCAAGCGCGCGAAGCACGATGTTGATACCTGTTTGCGCATCGCCTTCAGCTTCAACTGCAGCGACTTTGTTGTATACGTTGACAAGCGCTGTACCACCGCCGGATACGATACCTTCTTCAACAGCTGCGCGAGTTGAGTTGAGGGCGTCTTCGATGCGAAGTTTACGCTCTTTCAGCTCAGTTTCAGTCGCAGCGCCGACTTTGATGACAGCTACGCCGCCGGCAAGTTTCGCAAGACGCTCTTGTAATTTTTCTCTGTCGAATTCAGAAGTTGTTTCTTCCACTTGAGCGCGGATTTGGTTGACACGTGCAGCGATTTTTTCAGTGTCGCCTGCGCCTTCTACGATTGTTGTGTTTTCTTTCGTTACCACAACTTTAGAAGCGCGTCCCAATTGTCCGATTTCAGTAGATTTCAGGTCAAGGCCTAAGTCTTCTGTGATTACTTCTCCGCCTGTAAGAACAGAGATGTCTTCAAGCATTGCTTTACGGCGGTCACCGAAGCCAGGAGCTTTAACGGCAACAGCGTTGAATGTGCCGCGAAGTTTGTTGACAACGAGTGTAGCAAGAGCTTCCCCTTCAACATCTTCAGCGATCAGAAGCAATGGTTTGCCTTGCTGTACAACTTGCTCAAGCACAGGAAGGATTTCTTGAATGTTTGTGATTTTTTTGTCTGTGATTAAGATGTAAGGATTGTCAAGAACCGCTTCCATCTTATCAGAGTCAGTCACCATGTAAGGAGACGCATATCCGCGGTCGAATTGCATACCTTCCACAACTTCAAGCTCAGTTGTGAAACCTTTAGACTCTTCGATTGTGATGACGCCGTCGTTTCCTACGCGCTCCATTGCTTCAGCGATAAGGCTTCCGACTTCCTCATCAGCAGCAGAGATCGCAGCAACCTGAGCGATAGACTCTTTGCCTTCGATCGGCTTAGAAATTTCTTTTAAGTTTTCGATTGCTACAGTCACGGCTTGTTCCATACCTTTACGCACGCCGACAGGGTTAGCCCCCGCAGTTACGTTTTTAAGGCCTTCGCGGATCATAGCCTGCGCAAGTACAGTCGCAGTCGTCGTACCGTCACCGGCAACGTCGTTTGTTTTGCTGGCTACTTCAGCTACAAGCTTCGCACCCATGTTTTCAAACGCATCTTCAAGTTCAATTTCTTTTGCGATTGTCACACCGTCATTTGTAATTAACGGAGAACCGAATTTTTTCTCCAGAACCACGTTGCGTCCTTTTGGCCCTAAAGTTACTTTTACAGCGTCAGCAAGCGCATCGACACCGCGAAGCATAGCGCGGCGTGCTTCTTCACTAAACTTAATATCTTTTGCCATGTTAACGAAACCTCCTCGAATTTTTAAAAATATTTATTTGCTTAGCCGATAACAGCTAAAATGTCGCTTTCACGTAAGATTAAGTATTCAGTACCTTCGTATTTCACTTCAGTACCGGCGTATTTTGAGAAGATAATGCGGTCGCCCTCTTTTACTTCTAAAGCAACGCGCTCTCCGCTTTCCAACACGCGACCTGAACCGGCTGCCACGATTTTGCCTTCTTGCGGCTTTTCTTTTGCAGAATCCGGTAATACGATTCCGCTGGCAGTTTTTTCTTCAGATTCTACGAGTTCAATGACAACGCGATCACCTAATGGCTTTAACAATGTAATAACCTCCTCAATAGTATGAATATGTAATTTTAGCACTCAGCTCTAAAGAGTGCTAACACAGTTATTATAATAAAGAATCTCACTTCCAATTTCAAGTCATAAGAATAAAAAATTTTCACGCTTACATGATTCTCTCTCGCACTGATTTTCTCCTTTTTTCACGTCAAGTTCACTTGTGTTACAATAAGAACAAATAAGTTGATTTTATAGGATAAAGGAGTACATATCATTTGAGAAAACAGTATTGGTATATCATTTTGACATATGTTATCATGCAGCTTTCCGCATTGATCGGCATTCCTTTAATGTACAAATTCGGCTATGCGGGCGGGCACCCTACGAATGCGAATCTCACCATGGCTCAGGGGATTTATTCCGTCGTAAGCTTTTTTATCTGCCTGATTATCGTTCTCTTGATTTTGAGAACCGCGCCGAAGCAGACATTAAGAAACGGGAAGAAAGCATCCGCCGGCATGTCCGTTCTCTGGGCGGTCGCGGGAATATGGCTCGCTTTATTTTCTCAGGGAATCGCCGGGATGATTGAGCAGTATGTCTTTCATGTGGGCAGCGGTTCCGAAAACACGAAAGCCATTCTCAACATTATTAAAGCCATGCCGCTCATGATTATCGTTTCTTCTATCGTCGGGCCGATTCTTGAAGAGATCATTTTCCGGAAGATCATCTTCGGTGTATTATATGAAAAAACGAATTTCTTTGTCGCCGGACTGATCAGTTCCGTCATTTTCGGCATTGTGCATCAAGACCTCACGCACCTGCTGCTGTATACGGCCATGGGCTTTACCTTTGCGTTCTTGTATGTGCAGACGAAACGGATTATTGTGCCGATATTCGCCCATGTCATGATGAATACCATTGTCGTGGTCATGCAGCTCGGCCCCGCCCAAAAATATATTGAACAGCATAGTGAGCAAATGCAATTAATTATTGGAGGATTGTTTGTATGAGGAACCCAATGACTTGGGGCTTGATTTATTTCGCAGTCGGCTGTATCTTTACGTATTTGGCCGCAAGCTCTCCGGGAAGCATGTGGTCTTTTTATTCCATACTGCTGATGGTTTTCGCCGCTTATAATATCAGCATCTCGTTTAAAATGTTCGCCTTCTCATTTAAAGTGAAGAAAAATCAAAAATAAAAGAAAAGCCATTTCTCATCATGGAGAAATGGCTTTTTCTATGCTGATACGTCCTGGTCAGATTCACTGCCGGTCTGTCTTTTCCGGTACGCCGCTTTTGAAATCAGAATGCTGATCTCGTATAAAATGCAAAGCGGAATGGTAATCATCAAGTGAGACAGCAGCTCAGGCGGCGCAATCATCGCGGCGATCACAAGCAGCACAAAATACGCGTACTTCCTGATCTTCGATAAAAACCTCGGCGTGATAACACCGAGTCTCGTTAAAAACATGATCAGCACCGGCATCTGAAACAGCAGTCCGAACGGAATCGTCAGCTGCAGCAGAAAATGAAAGTACTCGGTGATCCCGATCACCTGGTTGACATCCAGGTCATTCGAAACCCGCTTCATAAAATCAACGACCAGCGGAAATAAAATATAATAAGAAAACGACACACCGCCGACAAACAGCACGATCGAAATCGGAATATAGCTGAGTGTTACTTTGCGCTCCTTCTCATACAGACCCGGGCTGACAAACGCCCAAATCTGATAGAGAATAATCGGCGAAGTCAAAATGATGCCGATGATAAACGCGAACTGCAAAAAGATAAACAGCGGATCCGTCAGGTTAAAAGCATTAAGGGTGAGCTCTTTTACTTCATCGGCTTTTTGAAGATACACAATGATAGGTTTTGCCAGAAAAAAGCCTGCAATAAAGAAAACCGTAAAGGATAACGCCACAATCAGCAATCGTTTCCGAAGTTCGGCAATATGCTCCACAAGCGTCATTTGATTCACTCTCATACGCGTCATCCTATCTTACTGTTCTTCTTTCTTTTTTTCCTCTTCTTCACCGGCTAATCCCTTAGTAGCATTCTTAAATTCACGAAGCGTGTCTCCCGCCGCTTTTCCTAATTCGGGAAGCTTCTTCGGACCGAAAATAATCACCGCCACCACACCGATAACCGCCAGGCTTCCAGGACCGATCATGTGCAGCTCCTCCTTTCGCTATTCAATTTCTTCCAAAACAGAATAATGCTTTAAGAAATAAACCAATGATTGAAGTTCTACAGCTAAATCTATATGATGAATTCGAATGTGATCCGGCACATTCAAACGGGCCGGCGTAAAGTTAAGGATTCCCTTGATTCCGAGCGACACGAGCCGGTCGGTGATTGACTGCGCGGCAACCGCCGGAACGGTAAGAATCGCCACGGGTTCATCCTTAATGTGAAGCTCTAAATCATTAAGATCAAAGACAGGCACACCGCCTACCTCAGTTCCTATTTTACTCTGATTCACATCAAAAGCCATAGATATTTTGGTGTTATTATTTTTTGTGAAATTATAGTGAAGAAACGCCGTCCCTAAATTCCCGACACCGATCAAAATGACATTCGTCGTTTCATCCTGATCCAGTGTTTTTCTGAAAAATGACAGCAGGTAATCCACATTATAGCCGTATCCTTTTTTGCCGAGCGCCCCGAAATAGGAAAAATCCCGGCGGATCGTGGCCGAATCGACTTTTACCGCGTCGCTCAGTTCAGCTGATGAAACGCGCTGCTTTCCTGACGCGTGTAAATTCTTTAAAAAGCGATAATAAAGCGGCAGCCGTTTTGCCGTCGCCTGTGGAATTTTTGATTGATCCTTGTTCATGATTGGTCCTCCACTTTATACTCAGATGCATCTCTTTTAAAATCACCGTTTTTGCCTCCTGTTTTTTCCATGAGGCAGGTCGGGCCGATGACCATTCCTTTATCCAGCGCCTTGCACATGTCATAAACGGTCAAAGCGCAGACTGAAGCGGAAGTTAGCGCTTCCATTTCCACACCTGTACTCCCTTTCGTTTTTACGCTTGCCTGTATATGAAGAACGGCTTCTGAATCCTTTTCCTCCCAGCCGAATGAAATGTCGACGCTGCTTAAAGAAAGCGGGTGGCACATCGGGATAATCGCTGACGTCTGCTTTGCGGCCATAATTCCTGCCACCTGTGCGACAGCCAGCACGTCTCCTTTTCCGATCTCGCGGTTTTTGATTCTGCTGTACACGTCATGCTTCATGTGTACGCTGGATATCGCAGCGGCAGTACGGACTGTTGAAGATTTATCGCTTATATCCACCATGCGGGCACGGCCTTCTTCATTAAAATGAGAAAATCCATTCATATTTAAACTCTCCTTACTTCTGATCATACACTATTTTCTCCCTGATGTCTTATCCTATAATGTTCCAATTCTGATGTATTGTTTGCTGACAGCAGGTTGATAAGCTACACTTAACTTATTATAACAGAGGTGAAATAATATGATGATCTTACAAATTAATCAGCTATCCAAATCTTTTGGCGCTGATCCTATTTTAAACAATATAAAGCTTGAAGTCAGATCTCGGGATCGCATCGCCATAGTAGGCAGAAACGGAGCCGGCAAATCAACTCTCCTTAAAATTATCGCAGGTCACCTTTCATATGAAAAGGGTGAATTAATCAAACCGAAAGAATTAACGATGGGATATCTTGCCCAGCACACAGGCTTGGAATCCCAGCTTACCATAAAAGAAGAACTGCTGAGTGTTTTTGATTTCCTGAAAGCAATGGAAAAAGAGATGCGCTCTATTGAAGAAAAGATGGCCACGGCCGCCCCGGCGGAGCTTGAGACGCTGATGAAAACCTATGACAGGCTTCAGCAGGATTTCAAGGATAAAGGCGGCTATCAATATGAAGCGGACGTCCGCTCTATCCTTCACGGCCTCGGCTTCGGAAAATTTGACGATTCCGTGAAAGTGCAAAGCCTGAGCGGCGGTCAGAAAACAAGACTTGCGCTCGGAAAGCTGCTGCTGACCCAGCCTGATCTGCTTATTCTGGATGAACCGACGAACCATCTCGACATCGATACGCTTACATGGCTTGAGCATTATTTACAGGGATATTCAGGCGCCATTCTGATCGTTTCCCACGACAGATACTTTCTTGATAAAGTCGTCAGCCAAGTGTACGAGGTCTCACGGACAGAAAGCAAAAAATACCTCGGCAACTACAGCGCCTATTTAGAACAAAAAGCTGAGCAGTATGAGAAAGACCTGAAGCTGTATGAAAAACAGCAGGACGAAATCGCCAAGCTTCAAGATTTTGTCGACCGCAATCTGGCCAGAGCTTCTACAACGAAAAGAGCCCAAAGCAGACGAAAACAGCTTGAACGGATGGACGTCATGGCAAAGCCGCTCGGGGATGAAAAATCAGCCGCCTTCCGTTTTGACATTACAAAACAGAGCGGAAACGACGTCCTGCGCGTACAGGATGTTTCCATCAGCTATGACGGCCAGCCTCCGCTCTTGAAAAACCTGACCTTCGGCATGACAAGAGGCGAAAGCGCCGCCCTCGTCGGACCGAACGGAATCGGCAAATCAACCTTGCTGAAAACCATTATGAATACAATCAGTCCGGAATCCGGATCGATCACGTACGGTTCCAATGTCACAATCGGCTATTATGATCAGGAGCAGGCTGAACTGACCTCGTCCAAACGCGTGCTGGACGAGCTGTGGGATGAATATCCGGACATGCCGGAAAAAGAGATCAGGACATGCCTCGGCAACTTCCTGTTCAGCGGAGACGATGTCCTGAAACCGGTCCGTTCGTTAAGCGGCGGGGAGAAAGCAAGAGTCGCGCTTGCCAAGCTGATGCTTCAAAAAGCAAACTTTCTCATCCTTGATGAACCGACAAACCACCTTGACCTGGACAGTAAAGAGGTGCTGGAAAACGCCCTGATCGACTACCCGGGAACACTGTTATTTGTCTCGCATGACCGCTACTTTATTAACAGGATCGCCACAAGAGTGCTGGAGCTCTCACCTGATCATGCAGAAGAATATTTGGGAGACTATGACTATTACACCGAGAAAAAAGCCCAGCAGCTGGAACTGGAAGAAATGAAGCGGCAGGAAAAGGAGCAGGCTCAGCCTGCCGGCAAGGTCAAACAGGATACGAAAAGAACTTACGAGGAAGAAAAAGAATGGAAGAAGAAAGAACGGCAGCGCCTGAGACGCATTGAAGAAATCGAAGCAGCCGTCTCATCCGCCGAAGAGAAAATCAGCGCCAATGAGGAGCTGCTGTGCGATCCTGACGTGTATCAGGATCATGAAAAGGTACAGACCATTCACGCGGAGAATGAAGCTCTGAATCAAGAGCTCGAGAACTTATTAGCAGAATGGGAGGAACTCTCCTCAGAAGAATAGAAAAAGTCAAGCACCTCTTTAAGGGGTGCTTTTTTATCCACAGCTATCCTCCTTGTCAGCCATGTAAGTAAGCGTTTTATACACACTATCCACAAAATTTTCTGACTTTATCCACTTTACTAACAACTTACAGCCCCTTATCCAGCCTGGATTTCTGGATATACTCACAATCCTGTGGATATGTTAGAATTATCTGTTAATAAGTAAAAAAAGCCTCACGTTTTACAACGTGAGACGATCAAAGGATGTTAATTCCAAACCGGGCTGTCCGTTCATATCATATGAGCCCCGAATCCCCTTTTCAAAAGCAACGGTTCCGGCAGCCGCAATCATCGCTGCATTGTCCGTGCATAAAGAAAGCGGCGGGATGATAAGCTCGGGATCTCCCGAATGGCTGAATTCCTGCTGAAGTGCGGCTCTCAGCCCTTTGTTAGCGGCTACGCCCCCTGCCAGCAGCACTTGTTTAACCCCGTATTCTTTCGCGGCCTTAGAGGTTTTTGCCGTCAGTACATCAATGACACTCTGCTGAAAGCTTGCTGCAAGATCCTCCGGAGGAATCACCTCATTTTTTTGCGAGGCGTTATGAAGCGTGTTAATCACGGCTGATTTTAGGCCGCTGAAGCTGAAATTGTAAGACCCTTCTTCCAGCCACGCACGCGGAAGCGGAATGGAATCCGTTCCCACAGCAGCCAGCTTATCAATCTGCGGCCCTCCCGGATAAGGAAGCCCCATCGTTCTTGCCACTTTGTCGTAAGCTTCGCCTGCGGCATCATCCAGCGTTTCACCGATAACCTCAAATGAACCGTGCTCTTTCATATAAACCAATTCCGTATGTCCGCCTGACACAACCAAAGCAAGCGCCGGGAACTGAAGCTCTCCTATCAGCCTGTTTGCATAAATATGACCCGCAATGTGATGGACACCGACTAGCGGTATTTGATGGGCAAAGCTTAACGCCTTTGCCGCATTGACTCCGATTAACAGGGCTCCGACAAGTCCGGGTCCTTCCGTTACGGCAATCGCATCAAGATCATCAAAGCCCATCTCCGCTTTTGAAAGAGCTTCCTCAATCACAAGGGTGATCTGCTCCACATGATGTCTGGACGCTATTTCAGGCACGACCCCGCCGAAACGTTTATGGCTTTCAATTTGAGAAGCGACGACGTTTGAAATAATTTCATTCCCGTTTTTTACGACTGAGGCCGCTGTTTCATCACAGCTTGTTTCGATTCCTAATACATAAATATCTTGTTTTTCACTCATGTAATGTCACCCACATTAATAACGCATCTTCCCCGTTATCTGTATAGTATTGTTTTCTGATTCCACCGGCCTGAAGACCGAATTTTTTATATAAGGATTGGGCGGGATGATTTGAGACCCTGACTTCGAGAGAGAGCCTTCTTGCCTTTTTTTCTCTGCACAATTCTATCGCAGAGCGAAACAGCGCTTCTCCCAATGATTGGCCCCGATATTCCGGCTTAATGGCTATGTTCGTAATCTGCGCGTCATCTATAATAATCCAGATTCCGCAATACCCCGCCAGACAGCCGTCCTTTTCAATGACAAGGTAGTGGGCATACGGATTTTCCAAAAGCTCATGATAAAATGAATCCTTCGTCCACGGAGAAGTAAAGGATGCTGTTTCAATTTCATAAATTTGATCAATATCTTCCGGCCGCATGCTTCGAATCGCCGTTTTCGTTTTCATCCCTATCACCCTATTTTTGAGATTCCATCCATTTCGCTTCAGCCTCTGCCAGACGCAAATAATCCGGAACAAGGCTGTGGACATCCGCTTCTTCTTTTTCCAAGCCTAAAAACGCCAGCTCTGACGGCCGCGGATTATGCTGTGCAGCCGTTCCTATCACTGCTTGAGATGTCAGCTCATGCAGAATGGTTTCTTCATGAATCGCTGTATCGTGCCCTAAAAATAAAACCGGAGACGCTTTTTCTTTCAGCATGCCGAGCCAATCAGTCAAAAGGACATTCTGATCTGGAAGAACGGATTGTAATCGGCCGTCCTGATATTCATAAAGTCCCGTATATACCTGTCCGCGCCGGGCATCAAATAACGGGCAGATCAGTCCTTGAAAGTGCCGTCCGTTAGCCGCCAGCACCTCCAGACTCGAGACAGCGGAAACCGGAAGCTTCAGCGACCATGCCAATGTTTTTGCCAGCGTCACACCGATTCTGACACCTGTATACGATCCCGGTCCTTTTGCCACCGCTATTTTTGTAAGATCCTGCGGTGTTAGGCCGCAATCCTTCAGCAATGAATTGACAGCAGGCATGGCCCGCACGGAATGATTCTTTTTTAAATATGTAATATACTCCGCCATCACCGTTTTGTCACGAACGAGCGCGGCACCCAGCGTGTAATTTGACGTATCAATTGCCAGTATTGTCATGTTTATTTATCTCCTCACAAAGCGTTTCATACCGTGTTCCGCAAGCCGTAAAGGTAATGTCCCTTGCCTCATCACCGGCTCTCTTGATGACGATCTGCAGCCGTTCAGCAGGCAGCTGATCCTGAATTAAATGAGCCCATTCAATTAAACAGACGCCTTGTCCCTCAAAATATTCTTCAAGCCCTAAGTCTTCGCTTTCATCCTCCATACGATACACATCCATATGATATAGAGGAAGCGAACCGTCATGGTATTCTTTTATAATTGTAAAAGTCGGGCTGTTTACCACTCTCGTGATTCCCAGTCCTTCGGCAAAACCCTTTGTAAAAGTCGTTTTTCCCGAGCCTAAGTCGCCTTCCAGTGTCAAAATGTCTCCCGGCTTTGCCAAAGAAGCGGCAAGCTTGGCTACGGCTTTCGTTTCTTCGGGGTTTTTCGTTCTCCATTGTAATGTCTTCAAAGTGAGTCACCCGTCTTATTTAAAATGATTGTATCCTTTTTTCTCAAGGACGATTTGTCTGTGATCATTGGCTGTCAAAAGAACACATGCTTCCTTCCGTTCAGACACCGCTCCTATCTTCGCAATCGGAATGCCCGATTGAGTGCAGTAATCAAGCAAAGAAATCCACTCTTGCTGAGAAACCGTTCCAACCAATTCAAAATCTTCACCGCCGAATAACACCCATTTCTTCCACTCAGAATCTGCCTCAGGCAAATCCGGATGCACCGGCAGAAGTTGTTCTTCAATTTCTATCGTAACTGAACTTGCCTCAGCTATTTCATGCAGCTCACTGGCCAATCCGTCACTGATATCATTCAGAGCCGCGCGCTGAAGCTGAGAGCAGAAGCGGCCGACCTGAACTCTCGGAACGGGCCGTTTATGTTTTCGGATAAAATAATCACTCGTATGAAAAGCAGAAGGGAGTGTTTCTCCCAATAAAAGAGACAGTCCTGCTGCGGACGAGCCGATATCCCCCGTAACAAACACAACATCCCCGGGTCTTGCCGAGCTTCGCAGACAAGCGCGATCCTTCTCAACTTCTCCGATGACAGTAACGGTAATTACGGCTTGACCGGAAGCGGAGACGGTATCTCCCCCGATCAAATCCATTTGATATAGTTTCGCCAGTTCCGCCATTCCTTCATACATTGCCTGGACGTCAGCTTTCTGCCAGCAAGAAGGAACCGCTAGAGACACCAAATAAAACTTCGGAATGCCTCCCATCGCCGCCACGTCACTAATGTTAACAGCAAGCGCCTTATAACCGATATCATGAGGAGAGGAATACTCTAATTTAAAATGGACATTCTCCACCATTGTATCAAGGCAGACAATTTGCTGCATATGAGATGACGCTGTATAAACCGCACCATCATCACCGATCCCTACATCGACGGAAGGATGATAATGCGAATGCGGCGTAATACTGTGAATCAAATCAAACTCATCCATATATCTCCCGTCTCCCTTTCTGACGCTCTTGTGAAATACAGCTCTTTCTAGTGTATCGGATTATGTTTCAATATCCAAGACTTTAACGATATAAAAGAAAGCTTGGTTAGATACCAAGCTGCCAGCATTTAAAAGAAAACACAAAAAAAAACGAAAACATGATCGTTTCGTTTACAATAAAAATGGCGGTCCGGACGGGACTCGAACCCGCGACCTCCTGCGTGACAGGCAGGCATTCTAACCAACTGAACTACCG
>NZ_JAANHO010000070.1:0-203 GCF_011800725.1 Bacillus sp. EKM208B
GACAAGCCCCGTCCGGCTGTCAGAAGCTTTGCGGGCGGCAGCGTATCGTGCACGCTTGACGCTGAAACGGCATCCGGTCTTCACCGCATCGCCCGGGATCACGGCTCCACTTTGTATATGGTGCTTCTCGCCGCGTACAATACGTTACTCGCGAGATTGAGCGGGCAGGAAGACATCATCGTCGGCTCGCCGATTGCCGGGCG
>NZ_JAANHO010000008.1:0-168393 GCF_011800725.1 Bacillus sp. EKM208B
TCGTGATGCCAGAAGCACAGGTTCACCAGCGCATGGTGTTCGACCATGACACCTTTCGGCTGTCCGGTCGTTCCTGACGTGTAAATCATATAAGCGAGATGATCCGCCGTTGTTTCCGTCTGCGGGTTCGCTTCATCATTTTCATCAAGCGGCAGGCTCAGAATGGAGCGGCTGCCGTCAAGCAGAATCGTTTCTCCGTTGTAGCTGTCCGGCACGTCCAGCGCTTCCTGTGTGAGAAGAAGCTTCGCGCCGCTGTCCTGCAGAATGTAGCTGATCCGCTCTTCCGGATAGTCCGGATCAATCGGCACAAATGCCGCGCCCGCTTTCAGGACGCCGAGTACGCCCGCGGCCATTTCCAAGGACGGTTTCGTCAAAATGCCGACACGTTCGTCAGCCGTGACGCCGCAGTCCATGAGAATGCGCGCGATGCGATTCGCCCTTGCGTTCAGCTCGCCGTACGTCCATTTCGTGCCGTTGTATGCCGCGGCCGGCCGGTTCGCGTAGCGGGCGGCCGTTTCTTCAAAGAGACGGTGAACCGTTTTGTCCCGCGGCACAGAGAGTGTTTTTCCTTTCCATGCATTAAGGAGGGCTTGTTTTTCTGTTTCATTCACCAATGAAAGCTCAGAAAGCTTCGCAGCCGGATTTTCCGCTGCGGCTTCTAACAGATGAAGCCAGTAATGCTTCCATGTCTCTGCCGTTTCCGGTTTAAACAGCGCGGTGTTATATTCAAGCACAAACGTTAAGCCTTCGTCTGTGTCCTCAGCCGTCATTGTCAGGTCAAACTTGGCTGTTTTTCTGTCAAACGGATGGTGCTTCAGCTCAATTCCTTCCATGACCAGATCTTCCGCATTTGCATTTTGCATTGAGAATACCGCATCAAACAGCGGATTTCTGCTCGTATCACGCTGCACCTCAACCTTTTGCAGAAGGTCTTCAAGCGGATAATCCTGCGCGTCAAATGCATGTAAAGCGGTTTGTTTCACTTCTTTAAGATAGTCCGTGAACGTTTTGTCCGCCTCCGGATACGTACGAAGCGCGAGTGTATTCACAAAAACACCGATGACGTTTGCGAGATCCGCATGTGACCGTCCCGCAACCGGCGAGCCGACAATGATGTCATGCTGTCCGCTCAGTTTTGAGAGAAAGGCGCTGTATGACGCCAGCAGCACCATGTACATGGTAGAATCCGTTTGTTTCGCAAGACTGCGAAGAGCCGACGTCTGTTCCTCAGTCAGAGAAAAGACCAGCTTGTCTCCTTCAAAGGTTTGCACGGCCGGACGGCTGTAATCAGCCGGCAGCGTCAATACCGGAAGCTCGCCGTCAAGCTCCCGAAGCCAATGCTTCTCCTGCTTGCGGTACTGCTCTGATTGAATAAATTTCTGCTGCCATACCGCATAGTCTTTATAATGAATCCGCAGCGGCTCAAGCGTTTCGCCGCCATACAATCGGGACAGTTCATCTATCAGCACGCCGACTGAAGCGCCGTCCGAAATGATATGGTGCATATCAAACAGCAGCAGGTGGTCATGTTCAGCCAGCTTGACCAGTCCCGTTCTGACGAGAGGAAGCTGATCCAGGCGGAACGGCCGGATAAAGCTCTGAATAATCCGTTCAGCATCTTCTTCAGAGGCTTCATAATATTCCATGTCGATATCAGCTTCCGCCCATATGCGCTGAACCGTTTCTCCATCCTTTATGTCAAATGTCGTTCTGAAGGCTTCATGGCGTTCTGTCAGCTGTTTCATGACGGATTTCAGCTTTTCTGCATCAAGCTTTCCTTTTAAGCGGAGCACAGACGGCATGTTATAGCTTGTTTCAGCGCCTTCCAGCTGCTGAAGCACGAACATCCGCTTCTGCGGTGAAGAAACCGGATACGTTTCCCGCTCGGCCGCCGGTGTGATGCTCTCAGCCGCCTTCCGCTCAGCCCCTTCAATCAGCTGCGCCAGCCCCGCAGCCGTCGGAGAAGTGAACAGATCCTTTAAGGTAAGCTGCACGCCGAATGTCTTCTGGATAAGGGCCAGCAGTTTCATCCCCGCTAACGAGTGGCCCCCGATCTCAAAGAACTGATCATGGACGCCGACACGTTCCATTTGCAGCACCTCAGCCCAAATATCCGCCAGTTTTTGTTCTGTTTCATTGCGCGGCGCCGTATATGCCACGGCATTCGCTGCGGTCACATCCGGCATCGGCAGCGCCCGTCTGTCGATTTTTCCGTTCCCTGTAAGAGGCAGTTCATCCAATTGAATAAAGACGGACGGAATCATATAAGCCGGAAGATCCTTCGCCGTATGCTCCCTCAGCTCCCGGGAAGAGATTTCTCGGAGGCCGACAACATACGCGCAAAGAAGTTTGTCACCCGCGCCCTGATCCACAGCGAGCACAATGCATTCCTGAATCTGGTCATGGCTTTGGAGCTGATGCTCAATTTCGCCAAGCTCAATCCGCTGACCGCGGATTTTCACCTGATGATCGATACGTCCGATAAACTCGATATCGCCATTCGGAAGCCATCTGGCCAAGTCGCCCGTTTTATACATCCGTTCACCTTCCTTAAACGGATGCTCTACAAATTTTTCTTCCGTCAGTTCAGGACGGTTGTAGTACCCTTCTACGAGACCTTCCCCGCTGACGCACAGCTCTCCCGCGATACCCGCCGGCTGAATGCGTCCGGCTGAGTTCATAATAAAGACTTCCGTATTGCTGACCGGTTTCCCGATCGGAACGGAGAGCGTATCCTCTTCAATGACATCCACCGGATGGTATGTCGCAAACACCGTGCTTTCCGACGGGCCGTACATATGAAGCAGTCTTCCTTTTCCGACTGCCGCCAGCGCTTTTTTGACATGTTCTACAGACGCTCTTTCGCCCCCGAACATGATTTTCCGAAGCGTCGTCAGACAGGACGGCTCCATATCAACAAGCAGGTGGAACAGGGCCGTCGTAATCATCAGAATGCTGACGTTCTCCCGTTTGATCACACGGGACAGGCGTGACATATCCAGCACCGTATCTTTCGGGACGATCACAAGCTTTGCACCGTTTAACAGCGAACCGAACATATCAAACATAAAAGCGTCAAAGACGTAGTTTGACAGACCGAGCACTGTGTCCTCTTCAGAAACAGTCAAATAGTTCGTGTTTTTTACCGTCCGCAAAATGTTGGCATGTGTGACGATGTTTCCTTTCGGCGTTCCCGTCGTGCCTGATGTATAAGTGAGATTGGCAATCGTTTTGGAATCAAACGGCAATGCTGGATTGCGAGAGTCCTTTTCATAGCTCGCCTCATCATCAGCAAGCACAATGACGCCTTGAAAACCGGCCTTTTCCGCAAGCGGCTTGAGGCTTTGCTGAGTCATGAGCACATTCGCCCCGCTGTCGCGGAAGAAATGCTGAATCCGCTGAACCGGATGCTCAGGATCAATCGGCACATAGGCGGACCCCGCTTTTAACACAGCCATAATGGAAACAATCATATCCATTGACCGTTCACACAGAACAGCCGCGGTTTTTCCGCCGCCTCCGACCGAAAGAATATGCCGCGCAAGCCTGTTGGCGCGTTCATTCAGCTGCTGATACGACAGGGTTTCCCCTTCGAACTGAAGAGCCGTCCGGTCAGGGTTCTTTCGGGCTTGTTCTTCAAAGATCTGCACGATCGTTTGCTCTTTCGGGTATGCCGTGCGTTCCGGGTTGAACCGCTGTAATTGAGTCAAAGCCTCCCGTTCAGAAAGCAGATCATATTCGCTGATTTTCGCATCCGGCTGAGCTGCCGCTCTCTCCAGCAGACGGACATAGTGCGCAAGCATGCGATCCGCAGTTGAGCGCTTAAACAGCTTCGTGCAATAATCCAAATCAAGCGCAATGCCTTCCGCTGTTTCCCGGGCCTGCATGGTCAGGTCGAATTTGGCGATATTGAAGTTTGTTTCATAAAGAGCCAGCGTCAGATTACCGATCTCCGGAATTCCGTCCGAAGCATTTTGCAGACTGAACATCGTGTCAAATATCGGATGCCTGCTCATGTCCCGGGGTACGTTCAGCTCCTCGGTCAGCCACTCAAACGGATAATCCTGGTGGGAAAACGCATCCAGCACCTGCTTGCGCACATGACCTAACAAGCCGGCAAATGTCTGACCCTGCTTCACGGAGCTTCGCAGCGCAAGCGTGTTGACAAACATCCCGATAAGCCCCTCGGTATCAGAGTGGTTTCTTCCCGCTGATGGTGTTCCCACGATGATGTCTTCCTGTCCTGAATACTTAGAAAGCAGCGTATAGTATGCCGATAACAGCACCATGTAAAGGGTGGCTCCGTTTTTCTCGGCAAGCTTCTGCAGCCGTTCCCGCAGCATTTTCGGCAGCTTGACGGACACGCGGTCACCTTCAAAGCTTTGCACCTGCGGCCGCGGATAATCAGGGAGCAGCTGAAGCACCGGCAGTTCCCCGCTGAAGACTTCTTTCCAGTACGCCCGCTCCTTCTTGTAGCCTTCTTTCGCCCGTTCCGCCTGCCATACGGCATAATCTTTATATTGAATGCGCAATTCAGGCAGCTGATTTCCCCCGTAGATGTCAGCCAGTTCCTTCAGCATGATGGAAATAGACACCCCGTCAGAAATCAGGTGATGCATATCAAACAGCAGCAGATGGCTATTGTGACCGAGCGTTTGCAGGCCGATTCTGAACAGCGGCGCCTCAGATAAATCAAAACGGCGCACAAAGTCCTTCATGACCTGTTCATTCGTTCTTCCGCGCGCTTCGATCATTTCAATATGAAACGGAACATGCTCGCCAATCACTTGTCTCGGCGTGCCGTCCTCTGATTGAAACGATGTTCTGAGCGCTTCATGCCTGCTGATTAAGGCAGAAAATGCACGCTCAAGCTTTTCACGGTCTAAAGCGCCCTCAATCATGGCCGCAGCCGGCATGTTATATCCGACTCCCGCGTCTTCAAATTGGCTTGCGATATAAGTCCGCTGCTGAGCGAGCGAAAGCGGATAGCTCGCCTGCTTCTCAGCCGGCTCAATTGCATTGAATGCCGGTCCTTCGTTTCGGTTTTCCGCATAATCGGCAAGCGCCGCAATCGTCGGATGCTCAAACAAGTATTGCAGCGGAATTTCAACGCCCATTTGCTTATGAATTTTCGTCAGAAGCGTCATTGCCTTTAATGAATGACCGCCTGACTCGAAGAAATGATCATAAATGCCCGCCTTGTCCATTCCGAGGACTTCCTGCCAGATGACGGTGAGCATTTCCTCCGTTTCATTTCTCGGCGCGGCATATTCGGATGAGCTGACAGCCTGCACATCAAGCGCAAACAGCTTTTTGCGGTCCGCCTTCCCGCTCGGCGTGAGCGGAATTTCGTCCGTTTTTGTAAAGTAAGCGGGCACCATGTAATCAGGAAGGTGCTTGGACACATACTCCCTGTACTCGGCAGGGTGAAACTCGGTTCCTTTTTCCTGAACGATATATGCGCAGACATCTAAGCTGCCCTGCTGATCCGGCCGTGCCAGCACGACGGCCTGCGCCGCGCCCGGAGCTTTTCTGAGCACCGTTTCAATTTCTCCCAGCTCAATACGGTAGCCGCGGACTTTCACCTGATCATCTTCACGGCCGATATATTCGATCGTCCCGTCCGGCAGCCAGCGCGCCATATCACCCGTGCGGTACATGCGGCCGCTTCCGTTAAACGGGTCCTGCAAAAACTTCTCTGCGGTCAAATCCGGAAGATTTAAATAGCCGCGGCCTACACCATCACCCGCGATATACAGCTCACCGGCCGTGCCGTCGGGCTGAAGCCGCTGGTGCTTATCCAATATATACAGACGGGCGTTGCCGAGCGGTTTTCCGATCGGAACGTACGCCGCCTGTTGATTCATTCCGTTATCGGCTGACATCTGATGCACGGACGCATCTACGCACGTTTCTGTCGGCCCGTAGACATTCGTCAGACGCGGCGTCCTGCCCGATTGATGAAAGAGCGTCATCAGCTGTTCAGCAACAGCCGCGGACAGGCCCTCTCCCCCAATGAGCATGTGGCTGAGTTCAATTCCGCTGACATCTCCCGCCGCAACCATCATCTGCAGATGCGCAGGCGTTCCGTCAGTGGCTTCAATCCGGTTTTGACGATAATAGTCCAGCAGTGCCGAGCCATTCGTTACAGTCGTTTTCGGCACGATATAAAGCGTCTGTCCCAAAAGAAGCGAGGCGAATATCTGTTTGACGGACGCATCAAAATGAAACGGAGCCAAAAGCGCCATTCTTAATGTCTGCTCACCGCATTGATAAATCTCCTGCTGCAGTGATTGCACCAGATGATGAACTTGCCGGTGCTCAATCATCACGCCTTTCGGCCGCCCCGTTGTACCTGACGTGTAGATGATGTAAGCCAGCCGGTCTGATTGTGTGCTGACACCGTCCGCAGCCGTCTCATACTGAACAGCCTCGTCAAAATCAATCCGTTCGGCATCCGCTGCAGGCGCCTGTATTCCGGCTTCCGTCAGAACAGCCTTCGCTCCGCTGTCCTCCAAAATGTACTGAATCCGATCCGCTGGAAAGTCAGGATCTATCGGCACATAGGCGCCGCCCGCTTTCAAAATTCCCAATATTGCCGCAATGACACGCTCAGAACGGCCAAGCAGCACCGCGACAGGAGAATCGGCTGATATCCCGGCTTGAAGAAGACGTCCGGCAATACGTCCTGACTGTTCATGCAATGTGCGATAGGACAATGTTCGGCCTTCATACACAACCGCGGGTTTGTCAGACAGTGACTTCACTTTCTCTTCAAACAGCCCCGGAATCGTCATCTCCTTGCGGTAATTCACCGGATTGCCGGAGGCCCGTTTCAGCAGCCGCTCTTTCTCGGATTCAGAAAGAAGAGTAAGTTCATCAATTATGCGATCAGGAGATGAAATCGCATCTTCAATCAGCGTGATCAAACGTTCAGAAACAGATTCAATCTCTTCCCCCTTGAAAATGTCGCTGCGATAGTCAAAATCAATTGTCAATTTCCCGGTGTCCCATCGTTCCTTCACATGAATTGAAATATCATTTGTACCGCTTCCGCTGAAAATAGGGTCTGTCAGGAAGGACAGATTCTCTTTTTTCTGCCACTGCATCACCTGGTACTCCAGAGCCACCGTAAACAATCTGCTCAGCGAACTTTTCGAAGCGCGCAAATCATTGACAAGCAGGTTATACGGATACTTTTGGTGGCGGAGAATTTTCATCAGATCCTTCATCCGGCCTTTAACGAATTCCAAGAACGACTGTCCTCCGTCAACGCTTGTCCGCACAGGCACCGTAGATACGAACATCCCGAGCATCTGCTTTTCTTTCGCATTCGTCCGGTTTCCCATAAACGTACCCGTGACAACGTCATCCCGGCCGGTCACTTTGTAGAGATAAGTGATCAGAGCTGACTGGAACAGAGACAGTACGCTGACTTTATGCTCCTCGCAGAATGAATGAATGCGGCCATATAAGTCGTGAGGAATTTCTTGAGAAAACCGTTTCGCATTAAGACCCGCATCTGCCTGGCTCCGTTTCAGGGACACAAGCTCCGGCACGGTCTCAAACTGCCCGTTCCAAAAATCCCGATCCTTTTTAAACCGCTTCGACTGCACATATTCCTGCTCTGTCAGCACATGCTCAATAAAAGAAGGAATCTCCGTCTGTTCCTCACTTGTCCCGCCTGAAAGCTCCAAATAAATATCAGTAATCGCATTGCCCAGAATCGTCATGGAAATCCCGTCTGAAATAATGTGATGCACATTAGCGTAAAACCAGACCTCATTTTCACTGATCGTGTGCACGGAAAAACGGAATAAATCCTGATCATATAACGCCAGAGGCTTGCCGGCTTCTTCACGCCCCCATTTGGACAGCTCGTCCGCAGAGCAGCCGGCTTGTCTGATATCCGTGTGCCCGATAGAGAGCGGACGGTATTCGCTCACATATTGAACGGGCTCCCCCTCATCATCAAGCCGCAGACGGATTCTCATCGACTCATACCGCCGGACGAATTCCTGTATCGCTTTCTCAACGTAATGAGCCTGTACGCCGTCTTCAGAAATGAGTTTCCCGAAACCGGCTAGATTTGAAATGCTTGTGTTCGGATAGAATTTTTCTGTATACCAGATACGTTTTTGAGCATTTGTTAAAGGATAAAAAGTTATTTCCATATGTGTGCGCCTCCCCTTTTTAAGATAAAGTTGTCAATTCTCCCTTAGAAACAGCCTCCCTCTATGTCCCTAACTCATTCTCAAGCCAAAAGAACCACTTACCTCCAAAAACGATCCCGATTCAATCACCGCCGAAATCCGTCATCCGTTCACCCGCGCAGTCCGAAATGCGGCATCAAATTTATGAGAAATCAAGACAAAAAGCCATTGATTGTAAGCACGAAAGGTTTACCTATTTCTGCATGTATTTCTATATATCTACTTACGTTCACTTTATATGAAAATATTGTTTTTATCACCGAAAAATGGGTGAAAAGTTTCATGCGGCACACCGAAAAAAAATCCGACGAATCCAGAGGGTATTTTGCGGCATCCCGCAATTTATTTTCAAAAATATTATTTACGTAAAATTAAAAATCTTTAAACTATAATGAAAATCTGTCGAATATCCAGTTATGGCAGAATGAAAAAAATTTACGTACGTAAGCTGACCCGGAAAAAACAGCGCAAGAACCGAAACAGACGGCCCGAATGTTCGCAATATGATTTCATTAAACCGCAAAAAAAGCACTCTATTTTACATAGAGCACTTCAAAAAGATTCCTTTATTGCAGTTTTATCAATGTTGATTAATTCCATATAATCTTTTCCCCACTTATACATGGCGTCCAGAATCGGCATAAGGCTTTCTCCTTGCGCCGTTAAAGAATACTCCACTTTCGGAGGGACGACAGGGTAAACTTCCCTGTGAACGATCAGATCCTGCTCCAGCTCCCTGAGCTGATTCACAAGAATTTTGTGCGTAATATCCGGAATTAAAGCTTTCAGCTCATTAAACCGCTTCGTCCCTCCTTTTCCCAAGTGCCACATAATCAGCATTTTCCACTTCCCGCCTATCACGGCAAGCGTCAATTCCTTTTCGCAATTAAACGTTTTCTCATCCATTCGGCTCACGGACAATTCTCCTTCCTCTTACTTTTTGTACGGTCATCATCTATTCATACACGCTTACTTTTTCACACAACTTTCGTCAGTTTATACTACCACGCAGTTTTGCTGAAACAAAGCGCATTGCCTGCGGGGACAGTATCCTCAAAGTAACTATTAGACTTCAAAGTGCGTACTTCTCAACATGCGGGGCACTCTATAGAATGGAAATACATGAAAAAGAGGAGTGGATATAAAGTGGAATTACAGCTGGCATTAGACTTAGTAAATATCCCGGAAGCAATTGAACTTGTGAAAGAGGTCGAACAATATATAGATGTTGTAGAAATCGGCACTCCCGTTGTCATTAATGAAGGACTGAAAGCCGTGCAGGAAATGAAAACAGCCTTTCCTCACTTGAAAGTGCTTGCCGATCTTAAAATCATGGATGCAGGCGGTTACGAGATCATGAAAGCGGCAGAAGCGGGAGCCGACATCATCACCGTTTTAGGAGCGACAGACGACTCAACGATCAAAGGGGCGGTTGCCGAAGCAAAAAAACAGCAGAAAAAAATCCTTGTCGACATGATTAACGTAAAAAACCTTGAAACACGGGCAAAAGAAATTGACCAACTCGGTGTTGATTATATTTGTGTTCACACAGGTTATGATCTTCAAGCAGAAGGAAAAAATTCATTCGAGGAACTGACGGCGATTAAAAAAGCGGTCAAGAGCGCTAAAACCGCAATTGCCGGAGGCATTAAACTTGATACGCTTCCTGAAGCCATCAAACAAAACCCAGATTTAATCATTGTCGGCGGAGGCATTACGGGAGCTGACAATAAAGCGGATGCTGCTGCTAAAATGAAACAGCTGATCACACAAGGATCATGAAAACGACTGAATACTTACATGAAATACTAAATGAAATATCCCGCACCGCAGCATTAATATCCGACAGTGAAGCTGACAAGCTTGCGGATCAGATTTTATCGGCAGATCAAATCTTCACGTCCGGAGCGGGCCGTTCCGGCTTTATGGCTAAAGCGTTCGCCATGAGGATGATGCACATCGGCCTGAACGCTTACATCGTCGGTGAGACGCTTACCCCTCCCCTCCAAGAAGGCGGTCTCGTCATCATCGGCTCAGGCTCAGGCGAAACAAAAAGTCTGCTTCATACGGCTGAAAAAGCCAAAAACCTTAACGGCATCATCACTGCATTAACGATTAACCCCGCTTCAAGTCTCGGCAAACTTGCGGATCTTACAATAACGATTCCCGGCTCTCCTAAGGAAGAGACCGGCGGAGACAGAAAGACGATTCAGCCGATGGGTTCTTTATTCGAACAAACTCTTCTGCTGTTCTACGATGCGGTTATTCTAAAAATCATGGAGAAAAAAGAATTGAATTCAGCAGACATGTTTACAAAGCATGCGAATCTGGAATGATTTGCTGACGGCCTTCTTATCAGATGGCCGTCTTTTTATCGTCCTGTTTCGCACGACACTCGCAGACGAAGATACCTCGCCGGTGAGCTTATCGCTATAATAAGTCAATTGACGATACGGCCGCAACCGTTCATTTCTGAATAGGGAAACGGCAAAAAACACTTTCTGATCGAATTTTTAATGAATAAAGTTGATTTGTGCGGATGGTTTTACAGATATTCAGCTGAATTGCGGCTGAGAAATATATTTTAACAGCTTTACAGCCGGCCGATTCTGCTTTATTCTTGGACCAGCTTAACAGCAATTTATAACTGGAGGTGATTGATACTCTTGAAAACATTAAAAGCACTGCTGCTTGTTCTTATCATCATTGCCGGAGCAGTCGCGGCCCTGATCAAGGGTGATCTTTTCTCAGATAACGAGCAGACCGTTCAGAAGAGTGATTACGACAAGGTAATCCTATTTCCGTCCGATCGATATCCGGAAACAGCAAAGCATATTAAGGACGCGATAAAAGAAGGACATTCCAGCATATGCACCATTGACAGAGACGGAGTACATAAGCGGCGTGAGCAATCTCTTAAACATGTGCCTGTCAAAACGGGATACGATAGGGATGAATGGCCGATGGCGGTTTGTAAACAGGGCGGAAATAATGCCTCCGTAGAATATATTTCTCCGGCAGACAACCGCGGAGCCGGCTCTTGGGTCGGACACCAGCTTACCAATGATCCCGACGGAACGAGAGTATTATTTAAAATCAAGTAAAAAACAGGAGGAACAGCGCATTGATTAAATCATGGAAACCGCAAGAACTGGCCATTTCTTATCATCAATTTACAATCTTCCAAAAAGATTCAGAACCGCCTGTTATCGATTGGACCGATGAAGCCATTGAAAAAGGATATGCGGAAGCTGACGGAGCTGTTTCATTTGAGGCAAGGAGAAATACGAGGGCATTTATCGTCCTCAGGCTTAACACAAGTGAACCGGTACCATCCTATGAGAAAAAAGCGACTGTTCCCTTTGAGGCTGTAAAAGATGGAATTGAGATTGAAAGCGTGATGTCAAAGCGGCTTTCTTTTAATATTCCGAAAGGCCGATACAGCCTTACCTGTTATTCAGTGCCTGCCGAAATATCCGATCTTCATGCGGATACGTATATTATTGATGCAGCCGCAATGTAAAAGAAAGCCCTGAGAGAATCATATTTCTCTCAGGGAACTTTTATAAACTTTTACCGTTTGTTTCAATTACATTTCGGTACCAATAAAAACTTTTTTTCCTGATCCGTTTCAAATCCTTTTCATCTTCTTCATCTCGATTGATATAGACAAAACCGTAGCGTTTTTGATAGCCGTTCAGCCAGCTTAACAGATCCGTGAATGACCAGCTGCAGTAGCCGATGAGACGAACTCCGTCACTAATGGCCTCTCTGCACTGTTCAAGATGGGAGCGTAAATAGTCAATTCTGTAGTCATCCTGAATTGAGCCGTCTTCTTCTATTTTATCGAATTCCCCCAGCCCGTTTTCTGTTATAAAAACCGGCAGATCATAGCGGCTCGTTATACGCCGGAGGCCGATGCGCAGACCTATCGGGTCAATCGTCCAATCCCAATTACTCGTCACGAGATTAGGATTCTTTTTCGTTTTAAACAGCCCCGGTATACCGGTATCCTGGTTTGTCCCTTTCTGACCAGTCGTGTTCATTTTCCCCTCCGATACACCGTCAAGAGGATTTCTTTCGTACGTAATCGTCTGATAATAATTAACACCGATAAAATCCGGCTTGCCTTTCGCAAGCAATTCCATATCCCCGGCTTCAATGGCGGGCGCCCAGCCCTTTTCCTTTAAATAATTGAAAGGAATTTGCGGATAAGTCCCCCGGCAATACATATCAAGCCACCAATGGTTCATAAATTCCTCTGCGTTTTCAAATGCAGTTATGTCTTCAGGGTGACTTGTAAGCGGATAAGCCGGTGAATAAGCGAAGCTCGGGCCGATCAAACCGTCAGGAACATATTGTCTGAAGGATTCAATCGCTTTGGCATTAGCTAAAAATGCGATATGATTCGCTGCATAAAATCGTTTTCTGTCCTTTACGCCGGGCGGATGTGCAGCTGTTATAAACCCGTTATGAAAATTATAATTCTGCTCATTTAACGTGACCCAGTATTTCACCTTGCCGGCAAATCTTTTGTATAACGCAATGCAGTAATCATTGAAATCATCAATAATTTTTCTTGATTCAAAGCCGCCGTATTCATCCATCAGCGCCTGAGGCAAGTCCCAATGATAAAGAGTCAGCACCGGCTCAATATCGTTAGAAATCAATTCATCGATCAGGTCTTCGTAAAATGCGACCCCTGATTCGTTAATTTCCCCTCTGCCATTCGGAAAAATTCTCGGCCAGCTGACAGAAAATCGGTAAGCTTTCAAACCCATTTCTGCCATCAAGACGATATCTTCTTTATAGCGCTCATAATGGCCGACTGCTGTATCACCATTTGAGCCTTTAAACGTTTTACCCGGTATTTTCGTGAATAAGTCCCATACTGAAGGTCCTTTACCGTCTTTATTCCAGGCTCCTTCAACCTGATAGGCAGCCGAGGCTGACCCCCATAGAAATGTATCAGGGAACAGGCCCTGTTTTTTATGTATCATGTGTTTCATCCTCCTGATGCGTATGATATTGATATCATACGTTATGAAACGCGTTTCAGAGCAATCCCGATAAAAACAAAAAAGCATCCGGCTTGCCGGATGCTTAAGAATGATGATGCCGCTTTTCCAATTTATGAGGCGGAGGCTTCGGGACAAACCCATTTTGTTTCATCATGTTAAAGCGCCTGTCCATATGCTGTTTAATATGTTCTGCTTTTTCTTTCGGCAGGACCCCGTACTCAACATATTTGGATATGACATGTTTTCGTTTTTCGAGCACTTCTTTTTCAAGTGATTCAATTTCTTTTTTCTGCTGTTCCGTGAGTGACATTGTTGAAGGCATTTTTGTTCCGGCGGCGTGTGCCGGCATTGTGAAAACCATTGCTGTAATGAAAAACGCAGCTAAAGACAATGCAGCTTTTTTCATGACTCTTTCCTCCTTTAACGTTTGTTATATGTTGCTCCCCCATCCATTTTTTATGCAAAAAAAGAGCGAAATTATTCGCTCTTTTCAATCGATTCGTCCGGCAGCGCGTATGTGACATACGTTCCCGCTACAAAATCGTGGATTGACCGTTTGTCTTCTCTCATACCGACCATGAATGCGCTCACGATCACACCGATTCCAAACGTCACCCCATATATCAGGCCGCCCACAAGCACTCTCAAAATCATAGTGAGAAAGCCTACCTGAGTTCCGTCTTTTTTGACGATGCGGATACCGCAGATCTTTTTGCCGATAACATAACCGTTCCAGTATACAGGGAGCAAAATACCATAAAGAGTCAAAATAATGCTGATCATTGCGCTCTCATTCGGATCTTTTCCTGTTGCCAGCATAAAAATAATCGCCAAAGGCACTGAAGTAATTAAATAGTCGAGTACCACGGCTCCCAATCTGATCCAAAATCCCGCCGGTCTGTAAATATTCATCGTGTTTCTCCTCGCTATGGCTTCAAAATCACTTTAATGTTGCCATCTTCTTTTTTGTCAAATATATCATATGCAGCAGGAGCTTCCGCAAGACTCATTTTGTGTGTAATGATATCCGTCGGATCAATTTCATTTTGTTCGATCATTTGATACAGCATCGGCATCAGATGAATAACGGGTGCCTGGCCCATTTTTAAAGAAACGTTGCGTGTGAAAAAATCGCCGAGCGGAAAGCCGTCCGCTTCAGAAATGTATGCGCCCGTGAGCTGCACGGTTCCGAACTTCTTAACGGCTTCTGATGCTGTAAGAATCGGACTGATCGTTCCGAACTGATTCGGTTTTTGCTCTGTTTTTTCTTTTGAAAGCGGCGTGCCGTCCATTCCGACACAATCAATCACTACATCCGCGCCCCCTGACGTTTGTTCATGCAGCAGTTTCCCGATCTCATCATGTTCTGAAAAATTGAAGGTCTCTGCTCCGTTTATGCGTCTCGCATGTTCAAGGCGGTGCGGGACTTGATCAACTGCGATAACCCGTTTAGCTCCTTTTTTCCACGCGAATTTTTGCGCCATTAAGCCGATCGGGCCTGATCCCAGAATAACGACTGTATCCCCTTTTTTCACTCCGCTGTGCTGGACGCTCCAAAAGGCGGTCGGCATGACATCTGACAGAAGCAGCACCTGCTCATCTTCAAGCTCACTGTCTGCCGGAACCAGAAAAGAAGAGAAATCAGCATAAGGAACACGTAAATATTCAGCCTGCCCGCCGGGATAATTACCGTTAAACTCCGAGAAACCGAATAAGCCGCCGGCATCTGTATGAGGGTTTGGATTTGATTCATCACACTGGCTTTCCATCTGGTGCTTGCAATAATGACATTCTCCGCAGCCGATGTTAAAAGGAATCACGACCCGGTCGCCTTTTTTCAGCTTTTTGACTTGACTGCCCGTTTCTTCAACGATTCCCATCGGCTCATGCCCGACGATATAACCCGGATCGGCGGGTATTCCGTTTTTATATAAATGAAGGTCTGAACCGCATATCCCGGTTGCGGTGATTCGAACGATGACATCTCTCTCATCTTGAATGGCGGGTGCCGGGACTTCTTTCACTTCCATATGTTCTTTTCCTTGGTATGTCAGTGCTTTCACACTTGGTCAGCTCCTTTTTCATCACTCCTTCCCTTTTCACCTGCTTCTAAACTTGGCCGGTATGTTATTCGGCCCGCTGAATATCCCATTGAAAAGGATCTTCAAGCTGCGACCAGTCGGAATCGAACTCAGACGGCGTGAGCAGGCACTGATCCAATTCCTTTGTAATGGCTGCTTCATCTAAATCTGTTCCGATAAACACCAGGTTCGTATGACGATCTCCGAATTGGTCGTCCCAATCTTCCAGAATCTCCGGTTCCTGCTGTTTGATCTGCTCCTGCTCAAGTTTCGGCATTGCCGCCACCCAATAAGAAACAGGCTCAATCGAAACCGCCGGACCCGCCTGAGACATCAGCAGCGCAAGGCTGTTGCGGGTTGCGCACCAAGCAATTCCTTTTGCGCGCACAATGTTGTCAGGCATTGATTGATGCAGCCAGCTGTCAAAACGAGCGGTATGAAACGGCAGACGCCGCGAGTACACAAACGAAGTGATGCCGTACTCTTCCGTTTCCGGAGTGTGCGCTTCATGACCTGCCGTCAGTTCCTTTATCCATCCTGCTGATGAACTCGCTTCCTCAAACTCAAATAAACCGGTATTCAATATGTATTCGGCGGGCACTTCTCCGCGGACGGACCGGATCAGTCTGGCACGGGGCTGTAATGCGCGAAGGACCGTTTCCAGCTGTTCAAGCTCTTTTTCGCCCACCATGTCGCATTTATTTAAAATGAGCACATCACAAAACTCGATTTGGTCAATTAATAAATCGGCAATCACCCGTTCATCCTCTTCTCCCGCCGCTTCCTTCCGGTCAAGAAGGCTGTCACCGGACTGGAAATCATGCCAGAAGCGGTTTGCATCCACCACGGTCACCATTGTGTCCAGCCTGCAGAATGTTGTCAGATCAATGCCCATTTCTTCATCTATATAAGAAAATGTCTGGGCAACGGGAATCGGTTCGCTGATCCCTGTTGATTCAATCACAATATAATCAAATCTGCCGTCTTTCGCGAGTTTCTCAACTTCGACTAATAGATCCTCACGCAGCGTGCAGCAGATACAGCCGTTGGATAATTCTACGAGTTTCTCATCCGTCCTTGACAAGCCGCCTCCCTGCTTCACCAATCCCGCGTCTATATTTACTTCGCTCATGTCATTGACGATGACGGCAATTTTTAAACCGTTGCGGTTTTGTAAAATATGATTCAAAACGGTCGTCTTTCCGGCACCAAGATAGCCGCTCAATACTGTAACCGGAATTTTTTTCATATAAATAGCCTCCTGACAAAATAGAATGATTACGATTTATATCCCGCACCTGCCCCTTTTTCATCATGATGTACATTGTTATAAATCGTAACCGTTACTATTTATTCTGATATATTCTCCGTTTAAAATCAAGTGAAAAATAATCAATCATAAAAAAGACACGCTGTCATACGTGTCTTCCGCCCAAACTTAAACATCCGCAGGACTGTTTTCAGTGCCATAGCTTTTTCTCCAAAAATAGCCTGCGGCCAGAACAAGCACAAATGCGAGCAATGCGATACATGAAAAAGAGATAAAACCGATCGCATAAGTTCCCGTCATCTGCTTCAATGATCCTAAAATATTGGGAAGGAAAAAACCTCCTATGCCGCCGGCCGCTCCGACGATTCCCGTCACCATTCCGATTTCTTTTGCAAAGTGCTGAGGGACAAGCTGAAATACTGCTCCGTTGCCCATACCGAGCGCCATCATTCCGATAAACAACAGAACGATCACCGTTGAAAGCGGAGGCAGGCTGCTGACTCCCGCCATACACAGAGCCGCGATGACAAACAGTACAGCGAGAACTTTCGCACCTCCCGCACGGTCTGAAATCCAGCCTCCTGCAGGGCGAAAGAAACTGCCCGCTGCAACACATATTGTGACGAAATCACCGGCATGGATTTTTGACAATTGATATTGATCAACGAAAAAAATCGCCAAAAAACTTGATAATCCCACAAAACCTCCGAAAGTGACGCCGTACAAAAGACAGAAACACCATGTCTCCTTCTGCCTGAAAACGTGAAGATAGTTTTTAAGCGGCTGCGGTGCGGGCTGTGCAGGAGAGTCCTTCGCCATGACGATAAACAGTATAAAAACGATCATCAACGGAAGAAGCGCAATTCCCATTACACTGTGCCACCCAAACTGTTCTGCGAGGCGGGGACCGAACAATGTCGCAAACAAAGTGCCGCTGTTGCCGGCACCTGCTATCCCCATCGCAAGCCCCTGCAAGTGAGGCGGATACCACCGGCTCGCCATCGGAAGCGCGACAGCAAAACTTGCGCCCGCCACGCCCAGCAGAATGCCGATCGCATACAGCTCAGTCAAAGAACGGCCACCGAATGCCCCCCAAAGCAGCGGGATCATTGTAATCAGCATCCCGATCACGGCTGTTTTCTTCGGACCGATCCTGTCCGTTAACACGCCTAAAATGATCCGAAACACAGATCCTGATAAGATCGGCAGAGCCACGACAAACCCTTTTTCAAAAGAAGATAACCCGAAATCCTGAGAAATATAAACGCCGAGCGCCCCCAGCATGACCCAAATCATAAAACTCACATCAAAATATAAGAAGGAACAGAGCAGAGTGAGCGGATGGCCGCTTGTTTTTAATTCCGACAGCTTCATAACATTCTCCTTTCTGGTCTTCTATCATTTCAAATTGCTGAATCAAGAATATATGACCGGCATTCACTGGAAAAGACATGTGTAAGATAATGCGACACATTTAATGCGTTAATCAGGCAATGTGCCATAATTTCTCATAGAGAAGCAAAACTTACAGGCAGCTGCAAAGGAGGTTTGGCGAATGAAGAAACAACGATTAATTGTTGCAGGGAACGGAATGGCCGGAATCCGCTGTATTGAACACATTTTAAAGATGAACCGTGACATGTTTGAGATTGTTATTTTCGGAACCGAACCTCATCCCAATTACAATCGCATTCTCTTATCCTCCGTTTTACAAGGTGAGGTTTCGCTTGATGACATTACGCTGAATAGCCGCGAATGGTACGAAAAAAACGGAATTACGCTTTCCACGGGAGAAACGGTTGTACACATAGATACAGAACGGCAGGTTGTCACAACGGATCGGAAGCGCAGCATGACTTACGATCATTTCATCGCGGCAACTGGCTCCTCTCCTTATATTCTCCCCATACCCGGAGCAGAGAAAGAAGGCGTCTGCGGCTTTCGGACAATAGAAGACTGCCAATCCCTTATCAATGCGGCCGGCCGGTATCAAAAGGCGGCGGTCATCGGCGCCGGTTTATTAGGTCTTGAAGCGGCCGTCGGCTTACGGCAGCTCGGCATGGACGTCAGCGTCATTCACCACTCTTCCGCCATTATGCAAAAACAGCTTGATCAAACGGCATCCCATCTGCTGCAGAAAGAACTGGAGCGAAAAGGCTTAGTCTTTCTTTTAGAGAAAGACACGGCATCCATTACAGGAAACTCACGGGCGGAAGGCATCCGTTTCAAAGACGGTTCTTCCATAGAAGCAGACCTGATTGTCATGGCCGCCGGTGTGAGGCCCAATATCCGATTGGCTGCATCTGCCGGACTTTCAGTGAACCGAGGAATCATCGTCAATCAATTCATGCAGACGAACAAACCGAATGTGTATGCCGTCGGTGAATGCGCGGAGCATGACGGGATTGTATACGGATTGGCTGCACCGCTTTATGAACAGGGAAAAGTGCTCGCACAGCATCTATGCGGCGTTCCGTGTGAAGGGTTTCAAGGCTTTGCACAATCTGCGGCCTTAAAAATAGCCGGTATTGATGTATGGTCGGCAGGAAAGGTGCACGAGGATGAGCACACAGCCGGCATATTGTTCCATGATGAGCATGGAGGCATCTACAAAAAAGCGCTCTTTGAGGACGATAAACCGGCCGGCTTTATTTTATTCGGGGACACGCGCGGTAAACAGCGGCTTCTCGACAGTCTTGTGAAGCAAAGGGACATTTCCATCGTGAAAAAACAGCTCATGGAACCCGATCAAGGCGGTATATCCTTTGAATCCATGCCACCCCATGAAACCATTTGCCAATGCAGCTCAGTGACCAAGGGCTCCATTGAAGAAGCGGTGAACAAATATGGCTTAAAAACCGCGGAGGAAGTGAAGCACATGACAAAAGCGTCCGGGTCTTGCGGGGGATGCAGGCCGCTCGTCGAAGACTTGCTGAAGTATATGGTAAGCGATGATTACACAAAACCTTCCCGCCAGCCTTCGTTTTGCGGCTGCACCGATTTGACGGAAGAAGAAGTCATCGCCGAACTTCGGCGCCGTCCATTCACTGATACCGCCGAGGTGATGGAAGTGATCGGCTGGAAAACAGAAAACGGCTGCCGCATTTGTATTCCGGCGCTTCACTACTACCTGGAAAGGATGCGGCCTGATTTTATGCAGTTCAATGAAATATCGGCAGAAGAGACATGCACCCTGATTCCGCAAATGTACGGCGGACTGACAAGTGCGGGAGAGCTCAAAAACATCGCAAACGTCATTGAAACATACGGCATCCCCGGCGTTTCAATTACTGACAGTCACCGGCTGAAGCTTTCCGGAATCAGGCCAAATGACCTTGCAACCATCAGAAAAGCACTGAACATGCCGGTTTTCTCCCCCCGGCACCGCTGGACGATTCAAATCAAAGCATGTACGTGCGGACAGCATCGCTCCTTTCAAGAGCTGGCAAGCAGGATTGAACGAGATACCGACACACTTGCCGTCCCCGCTTATGTATCCGTCAGCTTGTCATGTGAAAACAATTGCACCGATGTTTACATTCAGGATATCGGCGCGCTTCAGACACAAACTTGCTGGGAAATTTATATCGGGGGCGTCCGCGGAAAACAAGCCCGCGCCGGCAGCCTTTTTTGTGTGACGAATAACGAAGACAGTACCGCCGCTATGATGAAAGGCCTTATTCAATATTATCGCGAAACGGCTCACTACAACGAAGCGATTTATCAATGGGTTGACAGACTCGGCCTCGTCCATATCAGAGAAATGCTGTTTGAAGAAGATATGCGGACACAGCTTCTGAAAAATCTCCGTTCAGACATATCCCTGCTTCAAAACCTGTCTGCCGGGAAAACGCCATACGAAAGGATGAAGCTTTTTGACTGAACCGATGCTCCGTTATTTCCGTGACAAACTGCAAGATGTCCAATCGGAAAAAACATATGAGACGCAATGCCCGTTCTGCAGCATGCAATGCAAAATGCAGCTTACGGAACAAACCTTCGCGGCACGGAAGAAATACACTGCAATCGGCATTGATAATCCGACGACACATGGCCGTTTATGTACAAAAGGCATGAATGCCCATCAGCATGCCGTGCACTCTTCCCGCATTACACGCCCCCTGCTTAAAAAAAACGGTGAATTTGTGCCTGTCTCTTGGGCTGAGGCACTGAATCGCATAAAGGAACAAATCAATCTGATCCAAACCGAACACGGCAATGATGCGATGGCCGTCTATGGGAGCGCCTCAATTACAAATGAAGAAGCCTATCTGCTTGGAAAGTTCGCACGGGTCGGCTTACAGACGAAATACATCGATTACAACGGGCGGCTCTGTATGTCTGCCGCAGCAACGGCGGCCGGCCAGACATTCGGCGCGGACAGGGGCCTGACGAATCCATTATCGGACATTCCGCATACACGTGTCATCATCCTGGCAGGCACCAATATCGCGGAATGCCAGCCGACGATCATGCCGTATTTTGATAAAGCGAAAGAAAACGGGGCTTACATTATCGCCATTGATCCCCGGGAAACGGCGACGACTAAAATAGCCGATCTTCACCTGAAAATCAAGCCCGGCACAGACGCCGCTCTGGCAAACGGACTCGTCAAAATCTGCATTGACGAACAGCTTACAGACAAAGACTTTATCCGCACACGCACAAACGGATTCGATAAGCTCAAACGGCATACCGACGCTTTGGATCTGGAAGAGATCTCCGAGCAGACAAGTGTTCCTTTGGAGCTTATGCGAAAGGCCGCCGTGAAGTTTGCCAAGGAAACATCCGGCATGCTCTTTACAGCGCGGGGGATCGAACAGCAGACTGACGGTACCGCGGCGGTGAAAGCTTTCTTAAATATGGTGCTGATCACCGGAAAAATCGGCAAGCCCTTCTCAGGTTACGGGGCGATTACCGGTCAAGGCAACGGACAAGGCGCGAGAGAACACGGCCAAAAAGCGGATCAGCTTCCGGGCTACCGTTCTATCGAAATTGAAGAACACCGGGCGCATATTGCGAAGGTGTGGGGGATTCATCAGGATGAGCTGCCGCGAAAAGGTGTCTCAGCCTATGAAATGATAGAAAAAATAGATAACGGCGACATCAAAGGACTGTTTCTCATGTGTTCCAATCCGGCTGTTTCCGGCCCAAATGCGAATTTCGTCAAGCAGGCAATCAAGAAACTGAGATTTTTTGTCGCAGTTGACTTATTTATTTCTGAGACCGCGGCATTCGCAGATGTGATTTTACCCGCCTCCTCTTATTTGGAAGACGAAGGCACGATGACAAACGCAGAAGGCCGCGTGACATTAAGAGAAGCGAGCCGCACCTGCCCCGGCGAAGCGAAGCATGATTGGCAGATCATTTGTGATCTCGCATCCGCTCTCGGCAAGGGCCGCTACTTTTCTTATACGTCAGCGGAGGATATTTTTAATGAATTGAGAGAAGCGAGCCGAGGCGGGGTTGCCGATTATTCAGGCATCTCATACGACAGGCTCAGACGTGAAGGCGGCATTCATTGGCCGTGTCCGGAATCTGATCATCCCGGAACCGGGCGCTTGTTTACAGAATCATTTGCTCATCCGGATCAAAAAGCGGCATTAAGTGTGATTCCAAACGAACCACCTGTTCCTAAAGAGAAGCCGACAGCCGATTATCCGCTTTATTTAACGACAGGCAGAGTCATGTCTCACTACTTAACAGGCGTCCAAACAAGAAAAAGCTCTGCCTTGGCTGCAAGACATTTCGAATCCTTTGTGGAAATCCACCCAAAAACGGCGGCCGACTATCATATCGAAGACCGTGTTCTCGTGAAGATAGAATCCCCCCGGGGCAGCATCACGGTGCGGAGCAGATGGTCGGAGAACGTACGAAAAGACACGTTGTTTGTCCCCATCCATTGGTCTGACACGCAAAACGTCAACGATTTAATTGGTGAAGCCTTGGACCCGGACTGTAAAATGCCCGGTTTTAAGATGTGCGCGGTACGAATCAGCCCTATATAATTTTTCATAAAATTTTTAGATTTTTTAGTATTTTTTGTTACATTTCATAACATGCATCTTAAATATTTGTTTTTGCTGTGCTACGCTAAAAAAAACAAAGATAAGGAGCGGATCATCTGATGGGAAAAAAACAGCTAGTCCTTGTTGGAAATGGAATGGCCGGGGTAAGAGCGATTGAAGAAATACTGCGTGTTTCAAAAGACGAATTTGAGATTACAATATTCGGGGCCGAACCTCATCCCAACTATAACCGAATCCTTCTGTCAAAAGTGCTGCAAGGCGATACCGACATTCAAGACATTACGTTAAACGATTGGAACTGGTACAAAGAAAACAACATTCAGCTGTATACCGGTGAAACAGTCATCAAAGTCGACACGGAAAACAAAACCCTCATCACCGATGCAGACAGAATCCAGCCTTACGATGAACTCATCCTGGCGACAGGCTCTGTCCCTTTTATCCTTCCGATTCCGGGCGCAGACAAACAAGGCGTCACGGCATTCCGGGACATAAAAGATACAGACACGATGCTCGCCGCGTCAAAACAATATAAAAAAGCAGCCGTCATCGGCGGAGGACTGCTGGGTTTGGAAGCCGCACGCGGACTGCTGAATCTCGGAATGGACGTGTCTGTCATCCACCTCGCCCCATTCCTGATGGAGCGCCAGCTTGACGCAGCGGCGGGACGCCTGCTGCAAAACGAATTAGAAAAACAAGGCATGACCTTTTTCCTTGAAAAGCAAACCGAAGAAATTCTCGGTACTGACCGTGTCGAAGGCGTACGCTTCAAAGACGGCACAAGCATCGAAGCTGACCTGGTCGTCATGGCGGTCGGCATCCGCCCGAATACACAGCTTGGCACAGAAAGCGGCATTCCGGTAAACCGCGGAATCATTGTTAATGATTATATGCAGACTGACATTCCGCACATTTACGCGGTCGGTGAATGTGCCGAGCACCGCGGAATCGCATACGGTCTTGTGGCGCCGCTCTATGAACAGGCGAAAGTGCTGGCCAAACATATTTGCGGCATTGAAACAAAACCGTATGAAGGCTCCGTTCTCTCCACTCAATTAAAGGTATCAGGCGTCGAAGTCTTCTCTGCCGGTGACTTTAACGAATCAGAGGACAAAAAAGCGATTAAAGTGTTCGATGAGCAGGACGGCATTTATAAAAAAATCGTCCTGAGGGGCAATCAAATTGTCGGCGCTGTTTTGTTCGGAGACAGCAGCGAGGGCAGCCGCCTGTTTTCAATGATTCAAAAAGAAGCCGATATCTCTGAAACCTCCAAAATATCAATCTTACAGCCTCTTGATCAGGAAGCAGGCGCAAGCATGACCGCGGCGATGAGCGACGATGAAATCATCTGCGGATGCAACGGCGTTTCAAAAGGCGCGATTATTCAAGCCATTCAGGAAAAAGGCTGCACATCAACGGACGAAATCAAAGCATGCACCGGGGCATCCCGTTCCTGCGGAGGCTGTAAACCGCTCGTGGAAGACATTCTTCAATATACACTGGGCTCAGAATTTGACGCGTCCGCGCAAAAAGAAGCGATTTGCGGCTGCACCTCACTGTCGAGAGATGAAGTCGTAGAAGAAATCAAAGCCAAAGGGCTGTCCCATACAAGAGAAATCATGAACGTGCTCGGCTGGAAAACGCCGGAGGGCTGCTCCAAATGCCGTCCTGCCCTCAACTACTACTTAGGCATGATTAATCCGGCTACATACGAGGATGACAGAACATCCCGTTTTGTGAACGAACGGATGCACGCCAATATTCAAAAAGACGGAACATACTCAGTCGTGCCCCGTATGTACGGCGGCGTGACCAACTCTAAGGATCTCCGCAAGATCGCCGATGTCGTCGACAAATATGAGATCCCGCTCGTTAAAATGACCGGCGGCCAGCGAATTGATCTCATCGGCGTCAAAAAAGAAGACCTGCCGAAAGTATGGGCCGAGCTTGATATGCCGTCAGGCTACGCGTACGGAAAAACACTCCGCACGGTAAAAACGTGCGTAGGCGAACAATTCTGCCGCTTCGGCACGCAAGACTCCATGGCACTGGGCATTGCGCTTGAGAAAACATTCGAAGGGCTCAATACGCCTCATAAGGTTAAAATGGCCGTGTCCGCCTGCCCTCGGAACTGTGCGGAATCAGGCATTAAGGACCTTGGCGTTGTCGGCATCGACGGAGGCTGGGAGCTTTATGTCGGCGGAAACGGCGGAACCCATTTGCGCGCCGGTGATTTGCTGATGAAAGTAAAAACGAATGAAGAAGTCTTAGAATATGCGGGTGCTTACCTTCAGTACTACAGAGAAACGGCAAACTATCTGGAGCGGACATCCGCATGGCTTGAGCGCGTCGGTTTATCTCATGTCCAATCCGTATTAAACGATCCGGAAAAACGGCAGGAGCTCAACGACAGAATGAATGAAACACTCTCTGTCCACAAAGATCCGTGGCAATACTTCCTTAAAGATAAAAAAGCATCTAAAGATCTATTCGAAAATGTCGTCACGACTTCATAAAACAGTAAGGGGGAACGGACATGGTTAATAAAGATATGACAAAGGTTTGCATAGGCAAAGTAAACGAATTACCGGAGGAGTTAGGAAAAACCGTATATATAGAAGATAAAGAGCTTGCCGTATTTAAGCTTTCTGACGGGAGCGTCCGCGCCGTCGAAAACCGCTGTCCCCATAAAGGGGGCGTCCTGGCTGAAGGCATCGTCAGCGGAGAATACGTCTTCTGCCCGATGCATGACTGGAAAATCTCCTTAGAAGACGGAAAAGTCCAAGAGCCGGATCATGGCTGTGTCAAAACATACGAAACACTGATTGAAGGAGAGAATGTATACCTCCTGTATTGAGCAAAGACCGGATCACTTTTTCAAGTGGTCCTTCATTTTTTAAATTGCTGAAGGGATGACGCCATCATGAAAAACGGAATCGTATATTTTGTCGGTGCCGGCCCAGGAGACCCGGGGCTGATCACCGTAAAAGGAAAACAGGCTCTGGAGAAAGCGGATATTATTTTGTATGACCGGCTCGCAAACCCAAAGTTTCTTGAATATGCCTCACCGGACTGCCGGTTCATTTATTGCGGAAAGCTGCCCGACCGCCATTTTATGAAACAGTCTGAGATAAATGCCCTGCTGATTGAAAAAGCGGCGGAGGGCTGCACCGTCGTCCGCTTGAAAGGCGGAGACCCAAGTGTGTTCGGCAGAGTCGGCGAAGAAGCAGAGGCGCTTCATCAGCACGGCATCCGCTACGAAATGGTGCCCGGCATCACCTCGGGTATCGCAGCGCCGCTGTATGCGGGAGTCCCCGTCACCCATCGTGATTTCGCTTCGTCCTTCGCGATGATCACCGCTCATGATACATCATTGCAAGGCAGGCCGAATCTCGACTGGGAAGGGCTTGCCCGAAGCGTTCAAACGCTTGTGTTTTACATGGGCGTTAAAAATCTGTCATTTATATGCCGGCAGCTTACGGAGTACGGAAAATCCCCTTCCGTTCCCGTACTCGTCATTCAATGGGGGACGTGGGGGCGGCAGCGGAGCGTTAAAGGAACGCTTCAGGATATCCATGAAAAAGTTCAAAGCCAAAACATCACCAACCCTGCCATTATCGTCATCGGTGATATTGTCAATTTTCAAACACACAGCTGGTTTGAAAGCAAACCGTTCATCGGGCGGCATATCATGGTTGTCACTCATGGCGATGAAGAACATACATTGACAGACAAGCTGCGCGAGTATGGCGCCGATGTTATCGAATGGCCGAAGCGGATCGTTAAAAAAATGCCCGCAAACGAAAACATCCTGAAACAGATCAGCACCTTTGAACAACTATTTTTCACATCACGCCTTGCGGTATGCGAATTCTTTGACACACTGGCTTTCAAGCAGATCGACATCCGCCGGGTGACCGCAAGCCTGAATGCAGCAACTGAGGCCGCAAAGACGGAACTGACAAAACGGGGCTTTCTCCTATCCGAATGTCAACATGATTCTCCGCATTCACTCATTGTAGGAAGCCGTCAAGCGGCAGAAAACTTGTCAGAATCAAAATCATGCCCTTTTTATATCACCCATGAACATATCGCGGATGAGCGGTTCACTTCCATGATCGAACGCACGATCAGTGAGTCTCCTCTGCAAATGATTATCTGTACGGGCAAAGAATCCGCTCAGCATTTGATCAGCGCCGGAAAACAAATCGGCATATCACCGGATCCGTCGGCAAACCGCCCTCCCGTCATCTGCATGGGCGAAGACGTCCCCGCCGGCTGCGGGTTTACCGCTGTGAAAAACCAGGAGCAGTTATTTGCGTTTATACGAAATGAAATGAAAGACATGCTCGTTCACAGCTGATACGCCGGAATGCTTTTCTGACCCCCCAGACTCAACATCGGGGGTCAGCCTTTTTTATTGTGTCACCAATTTTTTATGATGAGTCGAATACATCGCCATCTGATCTGCCTGCGGGTCCAAATAGGCTTTGGCGCTGTTCACGGCGGTCGGCCCCTCCGTAAAACCGCCTGCAATCAATCTGAGCTTGCTTTCATAATGGGCGGCGTCACCGGCGACAAACACGCCCGGAAGATTCGTCCGCATATGTCTGTCAGCTTTAATCCTGCCTTCTTCTATCTCAAGCCCCCAGTCCTTCATCGGGCCGAGATCAATTTTAAACCCGTGGTTGATAATGAGCTCATCAAGCTTGATGACTTCAGAAAGTCCGGACTCAGTTTGGCAAACGGTGACGCTCTCGATCCGTTCCCCTGTGCCGTTGAGAAGCTTCAGACGATACGGCGCAAGCACCCGCACGGAAGACCGCTTCATTTTCGCCACGCTGCTTTCCAAACCGCCGAACTCCTCCCTGCGGTGCAAGACGGTAACAGACGCCGCAATCGGTTCCAGCTCATTCGCCCAGTCAACCGCGGTATCTCCCCCTCCGGAAATCACGACATGCTTATCTCGAAACGCATCAAGCTTCTCTACCTTATAATGAAGGTTCTTTCCCGAATAACGGCTCGCATCCGCGCTGTCAAGTTCATTGACCTCAAGCGTTCCCATGCCGACGGCCAAAATCACCGTGCGCGTATAGTGCTTTTCCCCTTTGGAACTTTCCAGCACAATGGTTCCGTCTTCCAGCCGTTCAAATCCGGTCACCCGCTGATTCAACACGATATCCGGCTTAAATGTCGCAGCCTGTTCCTTCAGCTGCTTAATCAGCTGTTCTCCGGCAATCCCGGGTATTCCGCCGATATCACGGATGATTTTTTCAGGGAAAAACATAGACACTTTCCCTCCGAGCCGCGGCAAAAACTCGATCACTTTCGTTTTCAGCTCGCGCATCCCGCAATAAAAAGCCGCAAACAGGCCGATCGGGCCTCCGCCTATAATCGTGACGTCGTACACCTCATGATTTTCCGCCATCGTTGTGCCTCCCGTTTATATCTATACTTCATAAATTTTTAATTGAGAATCAATATCAATGAAAGTATAACACATATTGAGGATCAGTGTTTATTCATTTCTCATCTTGCGGGAAAGGAGTGATTCAGAAGTGAGGTTCTGAGATTGATAAGCGGGAAGGTATTAAAACTGAAACCAGTACGGCGACTGGTTTCTTTTTTATCTCTTTTTCATCAGCATAATATCGAGATACAGCTGGCACCTTGTCCTGAAGTCGTTTAAATTAATTGATGTCATGTCAAGAATCTGTTTGATACGGTAGTTCAATGTGTTTTGATGAATAAAAAGCTGTTCTGCGGCTGGTTTTGTTTTGCAGTTATTGAGGAGATAGATTTCTAACGTTTTCAGCAGTTCTGTACTGCTTTCTCTGTCTTTGGCTTTTAATAACGCTAAATCATTGTTTACATATTCCAGTGAGGCGTTTTTTTCTTCGATGCTTTCAAGATAGCGGTAAATCCCGAGCTTACTGTATTCGTACGGGATATTTTCCTGGTTTCCGGTAATTTCGGCGGCCTTTATGACTTCAAGGGCCTCTATATAACTTTTGCCGAGCTTCAGGATGCTGCTGTATTCATTGCCGATTCCGATATAGATGGGAGTGGGGATCTTCTGAAAGTGAAAATGAGTCAGCAGTTTGTGGATGAATTCAGATGCTGCCGAAGTGCCGGAGCTTTTTTGCGAGAAGCTTGCGACGACGATGACAATATTGGAATCAATGGTTAAGACGTGACTGACTTTATCCCGCAAATTCAAGTACGATTTGATATTTTCCTTCACATCTTCGACTGCCTCCCCATCCCCATTTGCGGCGTGCAGGACGACTACCGAAAAAACCGACGGCAGCACGGCGTTCATCTTTTCCGCTTCCCGCCTGAACTCCTTTTCAGAGGAGAATTGCTGAAAGATCGCCCGTTTCACCAGGTCTTCCGCTCTCTCTTCTTTTTCCTGTTTCAGCCGGTTCGTTTTATAGATGATTTTTCCGACATGGAATGAAGTTTCATATAAAAAATCGAGCTCCTCGTCCGTCAAGTTTCGGTCGAGCTCCTGAATCCAGATGTAGCCCATCACTTCCCCTTTATGTTTTGCGCTTACAACCACTCTCTGATTCAGTCCGATACTGTCTATTTTTTCGACACGGAACGGTTCAGGAACGGTTTTCAGCTTTTCGATCACCCCGTCTTTCAGAAACCTTTCAAAAATCTGCACGGGGCATTTTTTTGAAAATATCGTCTGCTGGTTGGCGGAGTCGAAGTGATTAATGTAATAAGAATTATAGGCAAGCAAAAAGAAATCCGCGCTTTCCAGAATAACGGGCTTCTGCAATTCATAACTGATGAAATCAATTAATTTATCAATGTCCGTAAATGAAAAAACTCTCTCTAAAAGCTCTTCCATACCTATTTCTCCTATGCTCTTTTTATCTTTATCATACTCTGCGGGGTGACTTTTTGTATAGAAAAAAATTCACATATTCCCAAAACGGCACGATCCGAAAGCCTGTATCGTGAAAAGAGGAAAAAGGGCGGTCCCTTCTTCCTCTCGTTCCTTGCTTTTATTGAGAAAGTGTATCACGGTACTCATGAAACTGATCTGTGACATCTTTTGACGGAGCCTGTGTCAATAAGCTGACGACAAATACAGCGGCAAGGCTTACAGCAAAGCCCGGAATGATTTCGTACAAAAAGTCTGAAAGACCGGCATTCGCCCAAATGATTACGGTAATCGCTCCCGCAATCATGCCGGCGAGTGCCCCCCATTTCGTCATCCGTTTCCAAAATAAACTGAGCAGTACGACCGGCCCGAATGAAGCGCCGAATCCCGCCCATGCATAGCTGACAAGACCAAGTATCGTGTTGTTTTTCTCCCAAGCGAGCACCAAAGCGATGATTGACACCGCAAGCACTGCCATTCTCCCCAGAAATACGAGTTCCTTATCAGAAGCCGAACGCCTGAACATGGACTTATACAAATCCTCTACTAAAGAACTGGACGTAACGAGCAGCTGAGACGAAATCGTACTCATAATGGCCGCTAAAATCGCAGAAATGAGAAATCCCGTAATAATCGGGTGGAACAGAATGTTGCCGAGCTGAATAAAAATGGTTTCCGGATCAGCCAGCTTCAGTCCGTGCTGATGGTAATACGCGATTCCCGCAAGACCCGTAAACAGCGCGCCTAGTGCAGACAAAATCATCCATCCCATTCCGATCCGTCTGGCGCGTTTGATTTCTTTCACAGATGTGATCGCCATAAAGCGCACAATAATATGCGGCTGCCCGAAATAGCCGAGCCCCCACGCAAATAAAGAAATAATGCCGAGGACGGTCGTCCCTTTGAACATGTTAAACAGTTCCGGGTTGACGGAACGGATATCGGCAACGGTTTCCCCCGGTCCGCCCGTATGAAAAATCGTCACAATCGGCACGAGAATAAGCGCCGCAAACATAATGATCCCTTGGACAAAGTCCGTCCAGCTTACCGCCAAAAAGCCCCCGAACAAGGTGTAGGCGACAACGACGCCTGTCACGACCCACAGTCCCGTGTGGTAATTCAAAGCTAAAATGCTGTTGAATAAGACGCCTCCGGATACCATGCCGGATGATACGTAAAATGTGAAAAAGACGAGAATGACAAGACCCGAAAACAGTCTGAGAAGCTTCGTATGATCACCGAAACGGTTTTCAAGGAAACCCGGAATGGTGATGGAATTCCCCGCTTTTTCGGTATACGTTCTCAGTCTCGGCGCCACGAAAAGCCAGTTCGCCCACGCCCCGAGCACAAGCCCGAGCACAATCCAAGCGCCGCTTAATCCTGTCGAGAACATAGCGCCCGGAAGCCCCATCAAGAGCCATCCGCTCATATCCGCCGCTCCCGCGCTGAGCGCTGTGACGGCAGGGCCTAAAGAACGCCCCCCGAGCATGTAATCCGTCAGATTTGACGTCCGTCTGTAGGCGAAATAACCGATAAACAGCATGCCCGCCATATAAATACAAATGGAAATAATCAACTGAATGTTTGCTATGGCATTTCCTCCTCCGCTTTATATGTTTATGGTGAAATGGACACCCCCCGCGAGGAGGATGCCCATTCAGTCCCTCTTAAAACGTTTCACTGATTGTTTTCGCCTGCATGTGGAGGGCCAAATAATCCGGGCCGCCCGCTTTTGAATCAGTGCCGGACATTTTGAAGCCTCCGAACGGATGGTAGCCGACAATCGCTCCCGTACAATTGCGGTTGAAGTACAGGTTGCCGACATGGAATTCCTGTTTCGCCCGTTCAATATGTTTGCGGTTGTTTGTAATGACCGCGCCTGTCAGACCATATTCAGTATTATTTGCCACTTCTAAAGCTTCATCAAAGTTTGACACTTTAGAAAATGCCACGACAGGCCCGAAAATTTCTTCCTGCATGAGTCTGGCTTTCGGATCAAGGTCAGCGAAGATCGTCGGCTTAATAAAGTAGCCTTTTGAATCATCTCCGGTGCCGCCGCTTACTAAACGGCCTTCTTCTTTTCCGATTTCAATGTAGCTCATGATCTTGTCGTAAGAACCTTGGTCGATGACAGGTCCCATATACACGTCAGCGCTGTCAGGGCTTGCCGTCACTTTTGATTCAGTGATTTCGATGACGCGCTCTAATACTTGATCATACACTTTTTCATGGACAACTGCACGTGAACCTGCAGAACATTTTTGTCCCGCGAAGCCGAATGCTGATGTAAAGATGGATTGAGCCGCCAATTCAATGTCCGCATCTTCGTCAACGACAACCGTATCTTTACCGCCCATTTCTGCAATGACGCGTTTCAGATGCTGCTGTCCCGGCTGCACTTTCGCCGCGCGTTCGAAAATTCTCGTACCGACTTCACGTGATCCCGTAAACGTAATGATGCTTGTTTTCGGGTGATCGACGAGATAGTCTCCCACTTCCGCTCCGCTTCCCGGCACAAAGTTGACTACGCCTTTTGGCAATCCGGACTCTTCAAGCACTTCAACAAATTTTGCTGCAATAACAGGTGTAGCACTCGCAGGTTTTAGAACCACTGTGTTTCCAGTAACGATCGGCGCCACTGTTGTTCCTGCCATGATCGCAAACAAGAAGTTCCACGGCGGAATAACAACCGTTACGCCGGTCGGCGTGTATACATATTGGTTTTTCTCGCCCTCACGGCTGTTGACCGGTTTGCCTTTTGCCAGTTCGATCATTTGGCGTGCATAATACTCCATGAAGTCAATCGCTTCAGCCGTATCTGCATCAGCTTCGTTCCAAGGTTTTCCCGCTTCCTTGACGAGCAGGGCGGAGAATTCGTGCTTTCTGCGGCGGACTTTGGCAGCTGCGCGGAACAAAACGGCCGCTCTTTCTTCAGGGGATGTGTATCTCCACTCTTCGAACGCTTTCGCAGCTGCTTCAATCGCTTGCTCAGCGTGCTCCTGGGACGCCTTTGACACTTTTCCGACGACTTCTTCTTTATCAGCCGGATTGATTGAAACGATTTTCGCTTCCGTCTCTACCTTTTCACCGTTGATGACGAGCGGATAATCTTTTCCCAGATACTCATTTACCGTCGCAAGCGCTTTCTTAAATTCTTCAACGTTCGATTGATCTTGGAAATTCGTGAATGGTTCGTGTTTATAAGGTGTAGTCATTGTCATCTCTCCCTTTTTTACTTCTTAGTCATTCCTTTAAAGGCGAATGCGATGTTTGAGGGGCGTTCGGCGAGCCGTCTCATGAAATAGCCGTACCAGTCATCCCCGTAAGGCAGGTAGACTCTCATGCGGTATCCTTCTTCCACCAGGCTGAGCTGGGTTTGCGAGCGCATGCCGTACAGCATCTGAAACTCAAAACGGTCGTTTGGAATGCCGTGCTCTTTGGCAAGCTGTTTTGTAAACTCGATCATTTTGTCATCATGCGTGGCAACTGCCGTATAATGTCCTTTTAAAAGCTGTTTGCGGATGAGTCTTTTATAATTTTCATCGACGTCGCTTTTTTCAGGATAGGCCACCTTTTCCGATTCTTTATAGGCCCCTTTGACAAGCCGCAGAAACGGATTTAGCGGGCTGAGGTCATCAAGATCCTTCTCCGTTCTGTACAGATAAGCCTGCACCACGGTGCTAACATATTCATACCGGCTCCGGAAGTCTTTAAAGATATCCAGCGTCTTCTGGCATCTCGTTTCATCTTCCATGTCAATCGTCACCATGACTTTATGTTTTTCAGCCGTCTGGAGGATTTTCATCATATTTTCATAGACGAGATCGAGATCTATATCAAGACCTAAAGACGTCATTTTTAATGACACTTGGGAATTCAGCTGTTCATCAGCGATTAAGGCGATGGTCTGCATGCACTCCTCGGTGCGTTCTTTCGCGACATCACCGCTGTTGACAAATTCCCCCAAATGATCGACAGTAACTGACAGCCCTTGGCTGTTCAAATGTCGGATTGTCGGGATAGAACTGCGGAAATCCATTCCTCCGATGATTTTGCCGGCTGCCACACGGCTTCCCCAGCTTCGCGCCATCTTATTGAGAAAGCTGCTCTTGGATAAAAATAAGAAAAAATCTCTTGTAATCACTTCCAACCTTAACACCCCGCAATCTAAGAAGTATTTGTATGAGTCTATTGTAAATGGACAAAACATCCTCTCACAATATTCTAAAAATACAAAGATTCTGATAAATTTTTGTGGTTTTACCACAATCAGCTTCTTAGATAGCAGGCGGATTATGCCGAAAAAAGGCGGACGAAAATGACGGCAATCGTCAATTTCCGCCTTTTTCCCCCCACGCCTCTTCGACGGTCTGAATCAATAGCCGATTCAGTTCCTCTGTTATGTCAGGTTTCGGCGTTTTGATCGTTTTGACATAGTGCCCGATGCGTTCTATTTCTTCTTCTATAAATGCATGAATGATCGTATTTCTCGGTTCCGGAGCCAGCTCCTGACCGCTTTTTTTCCTTGTAAGCAGTGTATTGATTTCAGAAATGAGCGCTTCATCCGTCAATAAGGCATCGGCCAGTACGGGAAATGACATCGGCGGTACGGAGCCGAATGTTTCAATCCATCTGCAGGCAAGGAGAGGACGCAGAACGTAAAAATACTTTTTAATCTTCACTTCACTGCCCCGCAGTTCCGTTTTTTCATTCCGTTTTGCCATATTGAGATAATGATAGATGCCGGCTTCAGGCGAAAAGGCGCGGATTTTCAGTTTTCGAAGCTTTTCAGCCGCTGAGAAAGCTTCATAATAGATCATCTCCGAAGAGAGCCATTCCAAAAGAGGCGGATTTGATTTTTTAAAAAGCCTAAGCGCTTTTCTCAGTTCCCACCCGCTGATGTCAAGCATGTCATGAATCGGCTCTTCTATGACATCCCTATGCGGTTCGATCGAAAAGTACCATTCTTTTTTCGGCACATAGAGAAACCGTACATCGTAGTCGCTGTCGCTTGACGGAAATCCCCATGCGCGGCTCCCTGATTCTACGGCGTAAAGCACCTTGACGCCGTGCTGTTCTTCAATTCGTTTTAATTCTTCGATGATCCTTTGTTCCATCTGTATCCGTCCTTTTCCGTGATCATTCCTGAAAAAAGCCCAAGTACTTGGGCTTTTCGCTGTCGTCAGCCTTTCAGATGCGCTTTCAGAAAGGCCAGCTTTTCCGTATGGAAAGAAGGTATGTATTCATGTCCGAAATACCGGTAAACCTTCAATTGTTTTTCCGTTTCCAGATGATTGTAAGCGGCAAACACCGTCGACGGCGGAGTCACGCGGTCAATCAGCCCGATGGACATGAGCACCGGAACCTTTACGCGGTCCGCCAGATTCATGATATCAAAATAGGCCAGTGTATTCATCGCGGCCTTCTCCGTTTCAGGGCTGCCGTTCTTTCTGAAAAAGGAGTTAATCTCAAGATACGGCTCATCAAGAGCGACATCAATGGCCCGCTCAAAATTGCTTAAATAAGGATAATCGGCCGCAACCGCTCTCGGAATATCAGATAGTGCCGCCGCGGCGATTGAAAGTCCGCCTCCCTGGCTCCCGCCGATGACGGCGATCCTTGTTTCATCCACTTCATCAAAGCCGCTGATGACTTCCAAAGCCCGGACGGCGTCTAAGTACACGCCGCGGTAATAATATGTATCTTTATCTAAAATCCCTTTCGTCATCCAGCCGGGAACGTGTCCGTGCGGTGAGACGCTTGTATCTGTGCTGCTGTGCTGACCGCGGACAAGCATGCCGAACGCGGCATATCCGTGAAGCGCCCAATTTACGATGTCATGTATATCCCCGTCATAGCTCGCGTTATAGCCGTGATATTTCACGATGGCCGGATGCGGTCCTTGCCGGTCGGGAACGGCGTACCATCCCTCAATTTCCGCCTTGCCGAAGCTACGGTATGTCAGCCGGAATACTTTCACTCCATCAGCCGGGTAGCTTTCAGCCTTCAATTCAGGCTTTGCCTCTTCCTTTGCAAGCTCATGTAATGATGATGCCCAAAAATCTGAAAAGTCATGAGGAGCGGTTTTATTTGGTTTATAGGTTTGCAGTTGGTCGAGCGGCAAGTCGTATAATTGCATATCCGATTATTCTCCTTTGTTTTATAAGATTTAATTTTCTGACTCTATCTTAACACGATTTTACACTCATTTTCTAAACATTTTAATAAACGTTTGTTTAAAAACAAAAAAGCCGTGCGCTCACAGCGTCACGGCTCTTTTTACATCGGCTGATACAGGTCCCAGCCGATTTTTAACGTTTCTACGATATAATCGGCTATTTCTTCTGGTTCCAGATTATCCGTCGCCACTTTTGAATTATGTTTATCATAGATGCTTTGGCGCTCGTTAAAGAGCTGCTGCATTTCATCCATGGAACGGTTATGCAGAACGGGACGGCTTTCAATCAGCAGATCAGCCCGCTGCTTCCAATTCTCCCATGATAGATCAAGATGGAGCACGAGACAGTTTTCAAGGCAGCACTGTCTGATTTCCTCTTGTTTAAACGAACCGCCCCCAAGTGACACGATCTTGAATTTCGTATTGCGGCAAATATCTAATATATAATCCTTTTCGGTCTGACGGAAAAAGGCTTCACCTTTTTTCTCAAACATTTCAGGGATGGACATATTGAAATCTTTCTCAATCTGCAGATCAATATCAATGAAGTCTCTGTATAATTTCTTAGCGACCAGCTGGCCGATTGTTGTCTTTCCGACACCCATGAATCCGATCAGTACGATATTTCTTTCTCTTACGGGAATGGCACGTTTTGCGTTCATCTTCGGCGAAATCCTCCTAAGAAATGAAAAAGTTATGTTTATTATATGATAACTCAATATTGAAATATAGAGATAATGCAATGAAAGAAAACCCATCCTTTATAAGAAGAGATGAGTTTTTCTTTCTATCGGAGCGTAATGCGTTCCACCTTTCCGACAATGAAAATATAAGAAAATGCCCCGATAAATGCGACAGCGCCGACAAACAGAATCGCTCCGTTATATGAACCGGTCGCAGAAACGATAAACCCGATGATAAGCGGGGTGATAATACCGGCCATATTGGCGAAAAAGTTAAACACGCCTCCTGCCAATCCGATTGTCTCGCTTGGCGCCACCTCACTCAGCATCGTCCAGGATATATTGGACATGCCCTGCGCAAAAGAAGCAATGGATAAGATCGTCAAAACCGCAGGAGCAGAATCCGTAACATTCGCGAGCACGATGGAGCCTGTCAGCAGAAGACCGAGGATGACGGGCGTTTTCCGGGCAACGTTCACCGACACGCCCCGTTTCATCATTCCGTCAGACCAATATCCGCCGAACAATACGCCGAAAAAGGCGGCGATATACGGAATTGATGCGGCGAAGCCGACTTTTAAGAAAGCCATGTGCTTTGCCTCCGCCAGATAAGTCGGAAACCATGTCAAAAAGAAGAACAGCGTGGAGGCTACGGCGAACTGGCCGATATACAAGCCGACAAGCTTGCGGTATTTAAGAAGCTGGACGAAATCCGGCCACGTGATCCTGCCGGCTGATTCTGACACCTCTGTCAGTCCGCCGCCTTCTCTAATATAATCAAGCTCCTCCCGGTTCACTTTCCGGCACCGATTCGGCTCGTGATACATTTTGAACCAGAAAATGGAGAAAACAAGCCCGAGCACCCCTGAGGAAATAAAGACGGCGCGCCAGTCAAATGCCGTTAACACCCAGAATAAAACCGGTGTGGCGAACGCCAGCCCCACATATTCCCCCGCCGTATAAGCACCCGTCGCAAAGGCGCGTTCCCGCCTTGGAAACCATGTCGTGACAATCCGGTTGTTTGCCGGAAACGCAGGCGATTCAGCCAGCCCGATAATCAGGCGGCAGCCGAATAAAAATCCGAAACTGGCCGCAAAAGCCTGCACTCCGGTGAAAACAGACCAGATCAATAAAGAAACGCCGTACGTCCGTTTTGACCCGAATTTGTCCAAAATGAGCCCGCCGGGAATCTGCATTCCCGTATAAGTCCAGCTGAATGCGGAAAAGACGACGCCCAAAAGCGCGGGGCTTATGTTCAGCGATGTCTGAATGGACGGGGCGGCGATAGATACACTGGCACGGTCTATATAATTAATCGCAGTGATAAAAAACAAAAGAATCAGTATCACATAACGAGCGCGAGTCGGTTTATTGCGGACGGGACTGAAGTCCGTCAGCTCCGTTTCATTTTTCAATGGCTTCTCCCCCCTTACTCGAATGAAATTAATTGTACAACACTTCGGTCAATTATTTAATACTTTGACGCAAAAAAGCGCTAAACAATTTGTGTGCCGCACTGACCTGATGCAGACACACCCCGCTTATAAAAAAGTGTCTGCCCTTTTCACCTGTTTATCCGCATCGCACCCGGGGAAAAAGTACACATATGATAGACAGTTACGGGAGGATTACCGATGAAACTGAGTTTTTGCACGACAGGTTTTAAAAAAAAGCATATTCTCGACATCATTTCTTTCGCGAAGGAGCACTCCTTTGAGGGAATCGAACTGTGGTACGGACATGCTAAACAATATATAGAGGAAATCGGCCCGCTCGACAGGCTTGATCAGCAGCTTCAGGAGGAAGGCATCGGGGTGCCTGCCGTCAGTTTGTACACTGACTTCGCCACTCAGGATGAAAGGCAGGCGTTAAAGGATGTTCAAAGGGCATTAAGCGCGGCACGACAGCTGCACAGTCCCTTGATCAGAGTCTTTGCCGGCAATCTTCCTTCGCATCGGACGTCACCGGAAAAGTGGCAACGTGCGGTTGATCAATTTCAGCAGGCGGCACGGCTCGCAGATGACTATGAAGTCGATATCGGGCTTGAGATTCATTACGACACGTACGCGGATACACCGGAGGCGGCGCTGGCATTTTTGGAGGGTGTCGGACATCCGCGGGTCCGCACCATTTTTGACGGCTCCAACCTACACGTCAATCACGTTGACCAAATGCCCGCTTTAGAAAAACTGTATCATACCGTCAGCCACATTCATCTGAAAAACTATCACTGGAATTTTGACAACTGGTATCTCAGCAAGCCAACTCCGATTTTTCAAGGAGATCTCGATCAAAAAGCATTTTTAAAAGAGCTGATGAACAGACAATATGACGGTTTTGTTTCTCTTGAGTATTTTGGAGAACATGCCTTTACGCATATAAAGGAATCGCTCCGCGAATATACGTCTGTTTTTTCCCGCTGACTCTTCGATCGAAGGGTCTTTTTTGTATCATATAGAAAAAGGGGGATATCATGATGATCATTTGGATAAATGGGGCTTTCGGTTCCGGAAAAACACAAACAGCGTTTGAACTGCACAGAAGACTGAAACCGTCTTACGTATATGATCCTGAAAAGATGGGGTTTGCGATGCGTTCGATGATACCGCCGGATATCGCTGATGATGACTTTCAAAGCTACCCTCTGTGGCGGGAATTCAATTACAGCATGCTTTCCTATTTGTCAGATACATATCAGGGCATCATCATTGTGCCCATGACCATTACGAACGATCAATACTTCCATGACATGATCAGCAGGCTGAGACAGGATGGCCGGACCATTCACCACTTTACCCTGCTGGCTTCAAAGAAAACATTGCTGAAACGCCTGCGCACCAGAGCGGAAGGAAAAAACTCCTGGGCCGCAAAACAAATCGACCGCTGCATCAACAGCCTGTCTCATAGCCTCTTCACAGAACATCTCCATACAGACCAAATGTCTATTCAGCAGGTCGCAGAAACGATCGCTGCCCAAGCAAATCTGCCTCTTGAGCCTGATTCGAGAGGCAGCCTTCGAAGATTCACCGACAGATTGATGGTGAAGCTGAATCATATCCGCATCAAATAAAAAAACGTTTTGAAAACATGTCCCTGACCCATGCAAATGGATCAATAAATAAAAAGTCCCTCTGAAGGAATGTTTTTTTCAAATGAAGAAAAAAATTTCAGAAACATGGAAGGTATTTTATGGATAATCATCTAATTATTAACACTGTAATACATTTCATTTGAAAAGGGAGTGTTCGAAATGAAATTCAAAAAAGTGTTAACCGGTTCTGCGCTGTCTCTTGCCTTACTGATGTCTGCCGCTCCTGCCTTTGCCGCATCACCAACAGCATCCGTGGAAAATAGCCCAATCTCAACGAAAGCAGATGCCGGCATTAATGCCATCAAACTCGTTCAAAGCCCTAACGGCAACTTCGCTGCTTCTTTCGTTTTAGATGGAACAAAGTGGATTTTTAAAAGCAAATACTATGACAGCAGCAAAGGGTATTGGGTAGGGATTTATGAAAGTGTAGATAAATAAAAATGAGATAAACAAAAACCTCCCTTTCAAAAGGGAGGTTTTTTTCATTCTATTTCCACCAATCGTCAAACATTGATGCCGGCACCTGGCGCTTATGCTCCGTACTGAGGTAGCGTTTTTCCAGCGCCTCAATCACTTCGGAAGAAACGTCCTTGCCTTCTAAATAATCATCAATGTCATTGTATGTGATGCCCAGTTCGGTCTCATCAGTCTGCTGCGGTTTTTCATCAAGCAGATCGGCCGTCGGTAATTTCAAATACAGGCGTTCCGGCGCGCCGAGCTCTTCTAATAAACGTCTGCCCTGGCGTTTCGTTAATCCGGTCAGCGGCAGCAGATCAGCTCCGCCGTCACCGTATTTCGTGAAGAAACCGGTCACCGCCTCGGCCGCATGGTCGGTTCCGATGACAAGCAGCCCCTCTTGTCCGCCAATGGCATATTGAGCGATCATTCTCATTCTGGCCTTTACATTTCCTTTGTTAAAGTCAGACAGCTGATCGCCCGTGTCTTTTTTGTACTGATCGGCGAACGCGCTGACAGCGGACTTAATATCAAACGTCCAAGATTTATCAGGCTTAATGAATTTGAGCGCCATTTGGGCGTCATCCTCATCCTGCTGTGTGCCGTGCGGAAGGCGGACGGCGATAAATTCCGCGTTTCCGCCTTCTTCTCTGATGCTTTCAGCCGCCAATTGGGCGAGGCGTCCCGCAAGCGTGGAATCCTGCCCCCCGCTGATGCCGAGCACAAAGCCTTTGGCACCTGTTTTTTTCAAATATTGTTTCAGAAAGTTCACTCTGTCCTCAATTTCTTGTTTCGGATCAATTGAGGGCTTTACATGGAGATCATTCATAATTTGTTTCTGGATGCTCATCCCAATCACTCCTCCTGCATTGTTTCTTTATGATTCATTTCCCGTTCATGCTCAAAATGAATCATGCCACTATGTACGACTCTCTGTTAAATATAGCACAGGTGCGGATTTTAAGTGAATCAAATACACCGGGATCAGCTGATTTCCACCCGCAGCGCCGTGATGCTGTCTCCGTTGCATTTTCCTTTTTCGATCGGACAGGATGAAAACGCGACGAGGAGATCCATTTCCGCACGGAGCCGTACATAATCACCCGCGTCAGAAAGAGGCGTTTCGACTGATAAGTTCCCCTTCTCATCGAGCACCGTGTTCATAAAGATGGCAAATGGGTAATGCATATGCGGCCGCGGCACCCCGAACGGCTCAAGCGCCCCGCTCATATTGTCATAGCACGTATCCTGGAGCTCGTCTTTATGCTTTCCGTATAAAAGCCTGTTCATATCCGGACGGCAGGCGGGAAGCAGCAGGTCATGCTTGCCGACTGTATCCTCAATCAGCGTCAGCATCGGCTTGTATAAATTCGAATAAATATGATCACCCGTTTTTACATGAATGGACTGGTTGGCATCAATCGTCGCGCCCTGATCAAGATGTTCATAAAAGTCCTTGGCATGATACGCCGTGAAGTCAGCCACCTGCTGTCCTTCCACATCGACAACTTTTATAATCTGCCCTTTGTGAACCTTTAGACCAAGCCCTTTTTTCGGCGGTACGATAAATTGCTGTGTCATCAGACTGCTCCTTTTTTTCTTCTATTATGAACTCCGGCCGTTTGTTTCATGTAAAGCAATTTATTGGATGTATATTCCCCTTCTGACGGCTGCAATCTAAGCTTTGATAAAGGGGTTGAACTTCATGAGTAAATCACAGGACCAGCCTAAAGGAAATCTCGCTTGGTGGCAGCTCTCCTTAATCGGCGTCGGCTGCACAATCGGGACGGGCTTTTTTCTCGGGTCCAGCATCGCTATTGTCAAAAGCGGATATTCCGCGCTGATCTCATTTCTTATTGCCGGGCTTGGCACCTATTTTGTCTTTGAGCAGCTCGCCAAGCTTTCGGCTAAACAGCCCGAAAAGGGGTCTTTTTGCGCTTATGCGAGAAAGGCTTTCGGCACTTGGGCCGGTTTCAGCAACGGATGGGTGTACTGGTCGTCCGAGATGCTGATCACGGGAAGCCAGCTGACAGCGATCTCGCTGTTTACGAAGCATTGGTTTCCGAATGTGCCGCTTTGGATTTTCGCCTCCATCTATGCGGTGCTCGGTCTTTTGATTATATTTACGGGGCTGTCCGTTTTTCAAAAAACGGAAAATGTGCTCGCTGTTGTCAAGACGGCGGCGATTTTTATGTTTATCGTCATCGCCATATTGGCGCTGTGCGGTATATTTTCTCATAAACCGGATGTGCAGGTGCCGAACGAATCAAAGGATTTGTTCCCGCACGGAGCGATGGGGTTATGGACGGGACTGATTTATGCGTTTTACGCCTTCGGAGGAATTGAAGTCTTGGGGCTGATGACCGTACACTTGAAAAAACCGGAGGAAGCCTCAAAATCAGGCCGGCTGATGCTTGCCGTACTTGCGGTCATTTACGTCATTTCTCTCGGCCTGGCGCTGCTGTTAGTGCCGCTGGGCAAATTCACCGAACAGGACAGCCCGTTTATTACATCGCTGAAGGGTTTTCATTTAGATATCATTCTTGATATTTTTAACGGGATTTTTATTATTGCGGGATTTTCCACGCTCGTCGCCTCGCTGTTTGCCGTGACGACATTGCTTTGTACAATGGCCGATGACGGGGATGCGCCGAAATGCTTCAGGTTAAAGGAAAACAAAAAAATCTGCTGGCCTGCGCTCGGATTGACGTTTGCCGGACTCATCGTCTCCATCATCCTGTCACTGGTGCTGCCGAAAAACATATATGAACACATGACAACCGCGGCGGGCCTCATGCTTCTTTATACGTGGCTGTTCATTTTGTTCTCGGGCAAGAAACTGCTCGAAACGACAAAGATGGGAACCGCACAGATTGTTATCGCCCTTGTGCTGATTGTCGCGGCCGTCTCCGGGACGCTGTTTGAGAAATCGAGCCGGCCCGGTTTTCTGGTCAGCCTTTGTTTTCTCGCCGTCATTGCGATCGTGACATGGATCGTACAAAAAAAGCAGGGACACAGCCCTGCCGGATCATAGCTTATTTCGTCGGTTTAAACAGTCTTTTCAAATAAGAAAAGGGACACTTTGACACTTGCGTCTCATCATCACGGAGGAAATATTGCTTCCATTCGAAATTGTCTTTTCCTCCGTACCACCCCAATCGGGGATGAAGAGGGGCTTCATCATACGCCTCTAAGCGTTTTCTGATCAGCCGGCTCATGTTTCGTCCGAACGCGGTTGAATCATTTAATCCTTCGAAAATCCATCTCGGCTGAAACGCCAGCATAAAAAACGGGAAGCTTCTGCTTTGTCTCGCTTCATGCGCAGGCGTCGCGCACAGAATAAAATACGGCTCGCCGGCAAAGCAGAACTCCCATTTATAATGTTCAGGGTCTTCCGGCATATCTTCCGGCCAGTCATTCGGGTCGCAGCCGCTCAGCCGGTTTAAAAAAGACCAGAACAGCTCTTCATACGCCTCAATGGAATAATGCTCAGCTAAATCCTCAGGCGTATCAAAAATCACAAGCAGCGACGCGTATCTTCCGGTATCCCTTGAGATCTTTCCGTACTCTGACAGCAGCATCCCCACTTCCTCCGGGGTTCCCTCTTCGCGGGGATCACCCGCAAAGGATATCCGGAGCTGATCTGTCAAAAATCCCTGACGTCCGGGAATGCACGGAAACGTATCCGCTTTATCGCCTACTTTTTCTGATAGAAGCTCAAAAGCGATTCTCTGCCAATTTGGCAGATCCAATAACTTTTCCTCAAGGCAACTTTTTGTGTACAGCCCGCTTGCCATCGGCCCACCTCCAGTATCGTCATGATACGTTATGACGGAGATAGGCGATGGGTGACTCTTCTATTTATGAGATGAGCATTTGAATCCCCTGCCATCCGAAATAAAACCCGAAAACGATTAAAGACACACCTGCCGCTCCCGTCAGCCAGCGGAGCGCTTTTTCATGAAGGAGATTTCTGAAAGTGCTCGCGGCGACCGCCATGCAGAAATCCCAGATCAAAATGCCGAGAAGAATGCCGGAGCTGTAAATCAAAAGCTGATTTGCATCGAAGGATTCAGCGGTTTTGGCGAGAATGCTCCCGTATATGCCGAGCCAGAATAAAATGCTCAGCGGATTGGAAAGAGAAATAAAAAATCCCGCGCCGAATGTTTTGTAAAAAGCCGGTTTTCCTTTTCCGCTTCTGACATTCATGGCTTCCCTGATATTTTTTAACGTTTCGACTCCCGTATAGGTCAGCACGAAAAAACCGAAGAGCCACAAAAACGTTTTAACGAAAGGTGCCGTCAAAAATTGAGACAGCCCGAAATAGATCAGAATCATATACAGCCCGTCCGCGGCCATGGCGCCAAGACCGAAAATCCATGCATGCCAAAAGCCGTTTTTGATGCCTTTGTCAATTTGCGCCGCATTGACCGGTCCGACAGGTGCTGACAATGACAGCCCGAGAACGATGTAGCTTAAAAAGATGTTCATTGGCTTCCCCCTCATTCATGCAACTTGTACAAGTTATTCATGAATGGGCCGTGCTATGATACATTATTTTAATTTCTCAAGCTCGTCTTCCATCATGTCCGTCGCTTTTCCTAAAAAATCGAATATCAGCTGCAGTTCTTCTTCTTTATATTGCCGGCAAAGGCTGATCGTAGACTGGGATAAGGAGCTGAACAATTGTTTCACATTCGCTTTTCCTGCTGTCAGCGGCACGATGATCACCCGCCGTTTGTCTTCGGGGTCTTTTTTCCTCATGACATATCCCGCTTTTTCGAGCCGGTCAATGAGCGCCGTTACCGAACCTGTGCTGAGGCCGGTTTTTTTCCCAAGCTCGCCTGCGGTCATCGGGCCTGCTTCATTTAAGATATCAGCTGATTTCAAATCGGTCGGAAACAGACCGAGAGATTGAGCGGCCGCCTGATGAAAAAGGATCGTCCTTGTGGCCATCTTCCGGAATAACTGTATGGCGGTTTCCTCCGTCTCGCTTCTGGTATTTCTTGTTGACAACTGACAGGCCTCCCTATAAAATCAATTTATCTTGACGATCAAGATAATTTTCGGCAAATCTAATATGATCATAGCAAATTTAATGATCAAAAGTAAGTATGGGAGGAAAAAGCATGGAACAAACAGCCGCGAAGGACGCCTCGACGAAGTTTGTCGTCATCGGTCTTTTGCTGGGCATTTTAATGTCGGCTATGGATAATACAATCGTTGCCACTGCGATGGGAAATATCGTGGCGGACCTCGGAAGTTTCGATAAGTTCGCGTGGGTGACGGCATCATACATGGTAGCCGTTATGGCCGGTATGCCGATTTACGGAAAACTGTCCGATATGTACGGACGCAAACGTTTCTTTTTATTCGGTCTTATTCTTTTCTTAATCGGATCTGCATTATGCGGAATCGCCCAAACAATGGATCAGCTCATTATTTACCGCGTCATTCAGGGAATCGGCGGAGGCGCGCTGATGCCGATCGCCTTCACGATCATTTTTGATTTATTTCCGCCGGAAAAACGCGGAAAAATGTCGGGCATGTTCGGTGCCGTTTTCGGCCTGTCCAGCGTTCTCGGGCCGCTTTTAGGCGCGCTCATTACCGACTCCATCAGCTGGCACTGGGTGTTTTACATCAACGTGCCGATCGGTATTTTATCATTGTTTTTCATTCTGCGTTATTATAAAGAGTCCCTTGAACACAAGAAACAGAAAATCGACTGGGCCGGCGCAATCACGCTGGTGGTTTCCATTGTCGGTCTGATGTTCGCTCTTGAGCTCGGCGGAAAAACGTATGATTGGAACTCCGTGCAGATCATCGGTCTGTTCGCTGTATTCGCCGTGTTCTTTATCGCCTTTTTTATTGTGGAAAGAAAAGCGGAAGAACCGATTATCTCATTTTGGATGTTTAAAAACCGTTTATTTGCTACGGCACAGATTCTGGCGTTCCTTTACGGAGCCACGTTCGTCATTTTAGCGGTGTTTATCCCGATCTTCGTTCAGGCTGTGTACGGAAGCACCGCGACAAGCGCGGGCTTTATTTTGACGCCGATGATGATCGGTTCTGTTATCGGAAGTATGATCGGCGGAATTTTCCAGACGAAAGTGCGGTTCCGCAATTTAATGCTGATTTCCGTGGTCGCTTTCTTTATCGGAATGCTGCTGCTTTCCAATATGACACCGGATACGGCGCGTACGATGCTGACGGTATTCATGCTGATCTCAGGATTCGGCGTCGGCTTTAACTTCTCACTGCTGCCGGCCGCGTCCATGAACGATCTGGAGCCGCGTTACCGCGGAAGCGCCAACTCAACAAACTCGTTTTTGAGATCATTCGGCATGACACTCGGTGTGACGATTTTCGGAACCGTCCAGACGAATGTGTTTACCAATAAGCTCACAGATTCATTCAGCGGCATGAAAGGAGCGGGCGGCGCGATGCAGAACATCGGAAATCCGCAGGAGATCTTCCAGGCCGGCACGCGCGCTCATATTCCGCCGTACATTCTGGATCGCATTATTGACGCCATGTCGCAAAGCATCACATATGTATTTACGCTTGCGCTGGCGCCGATCGTCATTGCGGCCGTTACCATTTTGTTTATGGGAAAAGCGAGAGTAAAAACCTCTCAGGAAATGGCGAAAAAAGCGAATTAAAAAAAGCAGTACATGGCGTTTGTCATGTACTGCTTTTTTGTTTACTCTGCGAAATGCGGAGCGAGAATATCTTTCAGCACGTTTGCGCTGCGGCTGAATTGAGCCTGTTCTGTTTCATTCAGCTCAAGTTCCGTCACACCTGCGATGCCGTTCCGATTGACGACGGCCGGAACGCCGATAAAGACGTCGTTAACACCGTATTGGCCGTCCAGATATGTGCTGACGGTTAAAATGCTGTTTTCATTACGCAAAATCGCTTTTGTGATGCGGGCGAGGCTCATCGCCACTCCGTAATATGTCGCGCCTTTTTTCTCGATAATATGGTAGGCCGCGTTTTTCACATCGTCAACGATCTGATCCAGCTCGTCCTGTTTGTAAGCTGCATTTTTCTCCAGCAATTGCTGCACCGGCACTCCGCCGATATTGGCGTGACTCCATACAGGAAGCTCGGTATCGCCGTGCTCGCCGATAATGTGGGCGTGTACGTTTTGCGGAGCGGCTCCGAAGTATTCACTCAGCATATAACGGAATCGCGCAGAATCCAGTGTCGTGCCGCTGCCGATGACGCGTTCTTTCGGCAGCCCGCTGAATGTCCATGTCGCATAAGTGAGAATGTCGACCGGGTTTGTGGCAACGAGGAAGATGCCGTCAAATCCGCTTGCCATTACTTCACCGACAATGCTTTTAAAAATGGCGAGATTTTTTTCGACCAGCTCAAGTCTCGTTTCGCCCGGTTTTTGATTGGCCCCTGCACAGATGCACACGATATCGGCATCCTTGCAATCCTCATATGTGCCGTAAGACGTTTTGACCGGATGAGGCGCAAATGCCTTTCCGTGATTTAAATCCATGACATCTCCCATGGCTTTTTCTCTATTTACATCAATGATCACAAGTTCATCTGTGATCCCTTGGTTAATTAACGCAAATGCATAACTGCTTCCAACAAAACCTGCTCCGATTAATGCTACTTTGTTCACTCGTTCGTTCATCATGTATGCTCATCCTCCAGTGTTTCGTGGTGTCTGTTTTTATATTGTGAAGTATTTCACATATATATTGTGCAACACTTCACAAACTTTTGCAAGAGAAAAGTTTTATTTTTGGACAAAAAAATACCGGTGATGGTTTCCAGATTGTTGACAACACCCTAAAACGGAACCGTTTTAGGGTGTTGTCATCTTTTCAGCGTGATTGATTTCCTAACAGAAGCAAGGGTTTGATGTAATGATGTCTCTATTCATTAATGCGGAAGATAACCATTCAAACCAGAGTTGTTATACAAACCATTCTGCACATAATCAAAGCCGGGATGGTTCTGTCCGGGCACTTGGGCGCTGCCATTGTTAAAAATCACTTTAGCGTTGGCCGTATCCGCATTCGCAGGCAGCGTCAGCGTGTAAATTCCATCTGCATTCTTAGTCATGGCTTTCCCCGGCCACGATCCGGTTAATTCTATGGCCCCGCCTCCATCATGTTTATAGATATAAGCATTTACATTGCCCCAATGATCCGGATTTTGATAGCCAATGATGTTGGTTTGGGACGGGTCTTTTTTGACAAACGTGTATTCTTGGGTTCTCGATGCACCCTCGCCGTTCGTTCCGGTTAACTTGACGTTGTATGTCGTGCCGATTGGATCTTCTTTCCCGATCGTTAATCGGTCTCCATCCTTAAATGCTGTCTCCTGCCCATTATTGATTTGGTAAACGGCTTTTGTTGTTTTCGCATTTGCACGCAGGGTGACCGTCAGCTGATCATTGAAAGAATGGACTGCCTCTGTTTGGTAATTCTCAAGAAAGACATGAGGCGCATTTCCAATATCATCAGGATAAAGAACAGCCGCGGATCTGGCATTGATCGTACCTGTCAGTTTGCCGTTCGCTACTTGAAATGAACCGGCGCCGGCCCTATTATCATACCTGCCGTCAGGTAATTTCGTTGAAGTATTGATGGTGACAGAAGACGATCCTGCATTTGCCAGCACAACGCCTTTTGAGCCGCGCTGATTCATAAATATTTGATTGTTGCCATTCGGATTTGAGAGTTCCTCAGGCTGCCCGGCCATTTCATTGTGAAATTGATTGACCGCAGTGATCGCCTGGTCTTTAAATAAGGCGCTCCCGCGATCTCCTATTTGACTTTTTCCGGGAAATCTTACACCATTTCCTCCGCCCTCAGGCCTGGAAAAGAAAAGAGGCGTGCTTCCTGAGCGGGAACCAATCACTGCCCAGCCTAAACGAATATCGTCATCACTCATCCATGTGGACTCTTCATCATCATTGGCATACGTATCATGTGATTCCACCCATGTGACTAACTTGTCCGCAGACACATCAGATGCATAATGGGAGATATTCGACACACTCAGATTACGATTCTTTAAAGCGGATCTGATGGAATGCCCATAGTTAGAAGCCGTCACATTCATATAATTCGCATAAGCAGTATCTCTGGACGCGCTGTCTTGCAGGATTTCTCCGTATTGGAACTCCGCCGATGTATTTGTGATATTCGGCCAAAATTGGCTGCCGTAATTCCCATCATCCGGAAGCTCTATATGCTTGGCGGCATCATAGCGGAACCCGTCTGCTCCGTCATTCAATGCTCTTTCCAAGAAACCTTTCAGGTAGGCTTGCACCTCAGTATTCTGAGTATTCCAATCATACAGCCCAAGCAATGCATTTTGAGTGATGTCCCATCGGTCCGACCAATTTTTAATTTGTGTGTTTCCATGGGTCCAGTTTGGAATACGCTTAATCTCATCAGAAATCGCGCCATAATCGCTGGTGGTATGATTGACAACCGCATCGACAATGACTTTTACGCCATACTTTTCCGCGGCTGCACACATGTCCTTAAATTCTTGTTCAGTGCCTAAGTAACGGTTGCCGATTTGGTACGATGTCGGCTGATAGAGCCAGTACCAGTTCGACATGCTTTTATCTCCTTGGTTCCCTTCCTTTACTTGGTTAATCGGAGACGTCTGAATGGCTGCATAACCCGCATCACGAATCTCTTTCATATTTTGTGTTAACGTATTGAATGACCAATTCCATGCATGAAGGATGGTCCCGTTTTTGACCGATGAATCGGTCACCTCATTCGATTTGTTTGCAGTTTCAGCGTTTGCACCCGCTGGGCCTGACAAAACCAAATGAAACAGCAATAAAAATCCGGCGAATAACGGCAGTAAAGAGGTTTTGAATCGTTTTTTAAACATTTTTGACACTCCTTATTTGATTTTTGAAGACTGACTGCGGAGTCAAAAATTCCTCTTACTCTTTCTTCAGCTTCCTCCTTTCAATTGTTGTGAAGACTGGATAATTATGTTAACGCTTACATTTGAACTTACCACACACTCTCTATCAAAGCAACGCGGCAGAGTGAATTCAAATCTATATTCCTATCAAATTAAAAGACTTTTCTCTTATAAACAAAAAAAGAAACCACCTATCAAGATGATTTCTTTTTTATTTCTTTTATCGCTCTTCTGTAAGACAGCTTCACAATGACATACCGAAGCAGAAACAGAATGCCTCCGCAGACGATAAAAAGAAAGATCATTTTCAGCCAAGCAAAGAATGTATGGGGAAACCCCCTGTCGTACATCGTAAGCGCCGCTGCCGCAAAAGTGACCGCAATTGAATCTATCCGCTGCTGCTTCACCCGCTTTTTCAGTTCTTCTTTGGTGTCTATTCTCGGCATGAGCATTCCCGACGCTCCCGCCCTGATGCAATAATAAACAATTATAATGAAGAAAACCGCCAAGCTTCCGGCCCATTCCCTAAACGGACAGTTCAGAACAAGTCCGCGTACGATGATGTCAAGCAAAGACAGTGTGCCCACAAGCATTCCGACTTCTGACCAAATCATTCGTTCTTTCTCTTTCACACTCTCACTCTTTCCATTCACGTTTGAAAGTCCGTTCCGACGCTGATTCATGACTTCCTCCCGTACTATTAAGAATGGCTTACAACTCCCATTATATCTTGCCGATTCATAATGATAAACCGAAATATCATTGACAAAAATATTAATAAGGACCCCAATTGATCAGGACGCCTATGCAAATAAACACGAGGCCGATGACAAACCAAATCAGCGCCAGCGGAATCATGAAGCGAAGCCACTTTACGTACGGAATGCCGCTGGCAGCCAGTACGGCCATCAGCACGCCGGAAGTCGGATTGACACAGTTTACGACGCCTTCTCCGAGCATGACCGCTTCAACCGCGACCTGTCTCGTGATGCCCATCAGATCGGCAAGCGGCGCCAAGATCGGAATAAATACGACCGCCTCCCCTGAGCCCGATGAAATCAGAAAATGAAGCAGGGCGCTGGAAATATACATCCCGATTGCGCCTGCCATCGGGCTGAAACCGTGCAGCAGTGACGCAAGTCCATTGACTACCGTATCAAGCAGCTTTCCATGTTCCAGGATAACGGAAATGCTTCTCGCCATTCCGACGATCAGCGCGCCGTAAACGAGCCCCTGACAGCCTGTAATAAATGTTTTTGCGACATCATTTGCCGCCATTCCCGCAATCAGGCCGGACACGATTGAGATAAAAATGAACACGGCGGCCATCTCTGAATCAGACCAGCCAAGAGTAAGCGCACCGTATAAAAAGCCGGCAAGCGACAAAGCCGCGACAGCCAGAATCAATTTATGGCGGACGGTAAACGGGACATGCTTGTCCTCCGGCTCAGAAACCTGCGGGAGTGAACCTGCCGCCGGAAACCAATCGTTCCCCAGCAGACTGGCGTCCTTTGCTTTTCTGAGTTTTCTCGTATACCGATAAATATATAAAATAGATGATAACAGAAAACAAATGTAGACGGCAATCCGCAGGCCGATACCGGAAAACAGCGGCAGCTCCGCGATGCTTTGTGATAACCCGAGCGGTGAAGGCGATAAAATCGTCGCGTTAAACCCGGCATAACAGCCGATATAAATGACGGCCGCTCCGGCCACGGCGTCCCATTTCAGCGAACGGGCGACAATCAGGCCGATCGGAATAAAACCGATCACGGAATTAACGACGATGCCGGTTGTGCCGAGGATCGAAAATAGAGATCCGACAATCGCAATAAACAGCAGCTGTTTTGTGCGGAACGTACTGATGACATTACTGATCAATCCATTGATGGCGCCCGTTTTCTCCAAAATCGCAATGGTGCCGCCCGTAAACAGGATTAAAAAAATAATCGGCGCGGAACTTGTCATCCCTTCCTGAATCGCGGTAAAAAAAGCGATCGGGCTGACAGGAGACTGGTCTAAAGAATGATAGCTTCCCGGGACGGCGGACGTCACACTGCCCTTTGTCACCCTGTCAAATTCCCCCGCGGGAACGATGTACGACGCTATCGCGCATAGTAAAGCGGCAATGAACAGCAGCACATAAGCATCAGGCATCACAAACAATTTCTTCTTTTTCAATACAGGTTCGGCCTTGGGAACAGCCATACCATCACCATCCTGATTTAAATTTATAAACTATTCAGAAAATACAGATATGTGTGCTATATTATATACAGACCGATTGCCTGTTTTCAATATCAAAAATAAAAAACAGACAGCTTTTGAAGGAGGACTTACGGCATGAACAGACTCACAGAGCATGAGAAGCAAGTCATTATGGATATTTTTGACCACCTGCACGCCAATCCCGAAGTAAGCTGGAAAGAATATCAAACAACTGAATATCTGACTGAAAAACTGAAAGAGGCCGGCTGCCGGACCCGCACGTTTGATGATTGTACCGGTGTTGTCGGCGAAATCGGAGAAGGCTCGCCCGTTGTGGCTGTCCGGGCGGATATTGACGCGCTGTGGCAGGAAGTGGACGGTGTCTTTCAGGCGAACCATTCATGCGGACATGATTCACATATGACGATGGCGCTCGGCACGATGATGCTTTTAAAGAGTCAGCCGAAACTTCCGAAGGGCACCATCCGCTTTATTTTTCAGCCGGCGGAAGAAAAAGGCGGCGGAGCGCTGAAAATGATTGAAAAAGGCGTACTGGATGATGTTGACTTCTTATACGGCGTGCACGTGCGCCCCGTACAGGAAACGGCAAACGGCCGATGCGCACCGTCCATTCTGCATGGCTCAAGCCAGCATATTGACGGCCTGATTATCGGAGAAGAAGCCCACGGCGCGAGACCGCATCTCGGCCTTAACAGTATCGAAATCGCCGCTCTTCTCGTCCAAAAACTCAGCTTCATTCATCTTGATCCCGGCATCCCGCATTCCGTGAAGATGACAAAGCTTCAGGCAGGCGGAGAGAGTTCCAATATCATTCCGGGAAAAGCATCGTTCAGCCTTGATCTCCGCGCACAGACCAATGCCGCCATGGAGAAATTAACCGCCGAAACCGAAAGAGCCTGCGAAGCGGCTGCTGCCGCATTCGGCGCAAAAATTGAACTGCAAAAAGAACACAGCCTCCCGGCAGCCGAGCGAAACAAGGAGGCGGAAGCCATCATGGCATCTGCGATCAGCGGCATTCTCGGAGAAAAACATGTGGATGAACCTCTTGTGACAACCGGAGGAGAGGATTTTCACTTTTACGGGTTAAAGGTGCCGAACTTGAAAACGACGATGCTCGGCCTGGGATGCGGTCTGGAGCCGGGACTTCACCATCCGCATATGACATTTGACCGAAGCGCCATCTTTACTGGCGTTGAGATATTAACGGCCGCCGTCCTCAAATCGTTTGAAGCTTAAAAAAAAGCAGCCCGTTACAGGGCTGCTTTTCTTCATTACTTCTTCAAATCTTCAATTGAATTGACGTTTTTCATATACTGAGGAACGACCAGACCCATCTTGACGCCTGTCAGACTCGTTCCTACATCTTCATATTTGCCTTTATATTTAGACGCATATGCCTTATGGGTATTCGGAAGCCAAGCAGACAATGACGCATCCGCGCTGCCTGTCGCAATCGCAGTCCACATCGGTCCTGCCTCCACTTGCGTCAGCTTCACGTCATAGCCGAGGTCTTGAAATACTTTTCCGACCACGTTCGTACTTGCGATTTCACTGTCCCACGCCACATAAGCCAGGTTGATTTTATCCCCTTTGACTTTATGAGCGCCTTTTGTCCATTGAGCTACTTGATCTTTGTGTTTTTTCACATATTCAGCAGCGGCTTTGGCCGGCTTTTCGCCTTCCTCAACGGCAATCATGACTTCTCCCATATCGTCCTGCGTCCATTTGAACTGGCTGAGAACTTTGGCCGCGTTAGGCTGTTCCTTACTGAAGCCGGTTCTTGTAATCGTATGAATCTGCTCGGCAGTTCCGTACGTTTTTTTCGGATCATCAAGGAACTTCAGCTTGTATCTGGAGAACATCCAGTGCGGCGTCCAGCCCGTTACGATGATCGGCTTTTTCCGGTCATATGATTTCTTCAATGTCGCCGTCATGGCAGCACTTGACGCCGTGACGACATTCCAGTCTTTCAATCCGTAATCGTTCACGGCCTCATCCGTCAGGGCCATGATCCCCGATCCCGGATCAATACCGATAATGGTTTTGTTCACCTGGTCCGCAGCCGTTGCCTTACCATCAGTCTGCGAACCGCAGGCAGCCAAAGAAAGAGCCAGCGCAGCGGTAACGCCGACACCGATGATTTTCTTAAGCATCAGGCATTCCCCCTGCTCTTCTTCTTCACTTTAATGTTTTGCGTGATACGGTCGAGTGTAATCGCTACGATGACGATCGCGATACCCGCTTCCACTCCGACACCGGTTTTCAACTGTGTCACGGCGCTGTATACTTCAGAACCGAGGCCCGGCGCACCGACCATGGCCGCGATAACGACCATTGACAAAGCAAGCATGATGCTTTGGTTAATACCGGCAAGAATCGTTTTTGTGGCAAGCGGAAGCTGGACCTTGAACAGACGCTGAGACGTCGTTGAACCGAATGCTTCCGTCGCTTCGATCAAATCAGCCGGAACTTGTTTAATACCGAGAACCGTCATGCGGATCGTCGGAGGCATCGCGAAAATAACAGATGCTACGACGCCTGGCACAACCCCGATATTAAAGAAGAAAATTGCAGGCAGCAGATATACGAAAGCCGGCATGGTCTGCATTAAATCCAGAATCGGTGTGACAATGCGGCGGACCGTTTCTTTCTGAGACGCCCATATGCCGATCGGAACCCCGATAATAATGGAAATCAAAACAGATGTGACGACAAGCGCCAACGTTTGCAGCATCGGCGACCAATAGCCCAAATAATCAATAACAAGGAATCCGATTAACGTAAAGAGTGCAATTCCTCTCGTACTGATCCACCAAGCGAGAGCTGCAAAAATAACAGTCAATAAAATAGACGGGATGAAACCCAAACCGCTCACAATCGCGTTTACGAAAGCGGCCAAACCGTTTGAGATTCCGTCAAAGAAACCTCCGAACGTCATGGTAAGCCAGTCAACAAACCGGTCAACGATATCTGCTAACGGAATTCTAGGCAATCTGTCCATTTACTTCACCCCCTGAACAGAAGAATCCTGAGCTTGTTCAGCAGAATCTTCAACATTTATATAATCGTTATTTCCTGAAAGCGCGCCGATTAATGCGCCTTTCACGACAATGCCTTTCATGCGGTCCTTATCGTCCGTGACGGCGATCGGAATATTCGCATCAGACACGACATCGAAAATTTCCGTCAAGTACGTGCTTTCGTGCACAGTCGTAAATTCAGTATTTAAAATATCCTGAAGCGATAAGTCGGATTCCACCGCTTTTTTCGCATCCGCCGCGTGAATGACGCCGAGAAGCTGTTTCTGTTTATCAACGGCGTAAATAGAAGAAATACCGAGATTCTTCATGAGCTGCAGCGCTACACGAGGCCCTTTGTCAATCCGCACGGTTTCAGCGCGCTTCATGATGTGGCCCGCTGTCAGAACTTTGGATAAATCAACGTCCTCAACGAATTTCTCAACGTATTCATTGGACGGGCTCATCAGAATTTCTTCAGGCGTCCCGATCTGAACGATGTTACCGTCTTTCATCAGCACGATTCTGTCGCCGATGCGCAATGCTTCATCAAGATCATGCGTGATGAAGATGATCGTCTTGCCGACAGAGTCATGAAGGTCTAAAAGCTCATCCTGCATGTCTTTGCGGATCAGCGGATCAAGCGCACTGAAAGCTTCATCCATCAGAAGAATGTCAGGATCATTCGTCAATGCGCGGGCAAGTCCGACACGCTGCTGCATTCCTCCGCTGAGCTGATCTGGGAATTGGTGTTCAAAGCCTTCAAGACCGACAAGTTTAAGCGAATCAAGCGCTTTTTGCTCACGCTCTTTTTTGTCGACGCCTTGAAGCTCCAGGCCGTATTCCGTATTTTCAAGAATTGTTCTGTGCGGAAACAGTGCAAATTTTTGAAAGACCATGCTGATTTTTTTCCGGCGCACTTCCCGGAGCTGGTCTTTTGACATATTTGTTATCATGTCACCATCAATATAAATATTCCCGGCAGTCGGTTCAATAAGCCGGTTTAACAGCCGAACTAAAGTTGATTTACCGCTCCCCGATAGACCCATGATGACAAATATCTCCCCATCATATACATCAAAGTTTGCTTGATTGACACCAACGGTTGATCCGGTCGCTTTCAGGATCTCTTTTTTGTTTTTTCCGCTGGACAGCATCTGAATGGCTTTTTTTGTCTGTTTTCCGAAAACCTTAGATACATTTTCGACTTTTATCTTAATTGGTTTCTCATCCAAATTCATATTTTCCCTCCATAATAAGCAATCTTTAATACCGTAACACGTTTGTAATAAGTCAAACAAACATCATAATCCCTTTTATTTTGTATCATTACTTTAAAAACATCCCTGTGTCTTATTTTCCTCTGGTATGCTTCTAAATACTCTCTAATCCTCCTTATTGAGGATAAATTATAAAGGAAACCGGGCTTTTATCAGGCTTGAGAACGTTTCCATCGAATGTGCTGCAAACTGATTTCCTATCCTTTTTTTACAAATACAAGAATTTTTTTGCGACATTGTCCCGGAAAAAGAAGTTTTCCCCTCCTAAAAATAAGGGATATTAAGGAAAAATATAGGTCTGCCAACAGACAGCTCACTAAAAAAAGCACCTCAAAAGGGTGCTCATTGCGCAAGCTCTGTCTGTTTCGTTTCTTTTCCGAGAATAATAATGGTGATGACGGCAACCAGGATGGCCGCACAAAAGACGGCGAAAATTGCTGTAAACGAAACGTTCCGGGCTGCAAGCGATCCGACGAGAAGCGGACCGAAAATGCCGCCGATTCTGCCGACCGCCGCCGTTGTGCCGGAACCGGTCGCACGGATCGCCGCAGGATACTGCTCCGGTGTATAGGCGTAAAGCACGCCCCATGCGCCGAGATTGAAGAAGGACAGCAGCATGCCGGCCGCGAGCAGCATGGCCAGTGAATCCGCGGCACCGAAGAAATAAGCGCTGCCCGCCGTTCCGAGCAAATAGATGACTAAGATGGTCTTCCGCCCCGCTTTTTCGATCAGCCACGCCGCAGAGAAATATCCGGGAAGCTGGGCAAGTGTCATCAGAAGGACGTATTCGAAGCTCTCAATCATGCTGTAGCCTTTCATCAGCATCACGCTCGGCAGCCATAAAAACATGCCGTAATATGAAAAGACGACGCAGAACCAAACGACAGACAGCAGCACCGTCGGCCGGATATACGGTTTCGTCCAGACACTTCCCGCCTGCCCGCGTATGCTTTTTTTCTGCGGCAATGCCTGATGCGCCGGTGATTCCGGAAGGCTTTTCCGCAAGTACAGCGCATAAAATGCGGCCAGCGCCGTTAAGAGCAGCGCGGCCTGCCAGCCGAATGACGGTATGACAAAGTAGGAAATCACCGCCGCAAGAAGCCAGCCCGCGGCCCAAAAGCTCTCAAGCAGCACGATGATCCGTCCCCGCTTTTCGGGAGCGGACGCTTCTGACACGAGCGTCGAGGCGACAGGCAATTCCCCGCCAAGCCCCATTCCGATCAGAAAACGCAATATGAGAAAAACCGTCAATCCCGTTGCGAAAGCGGATATGCCGCTTCCGACAGAAAAGAATAACAGCGTGATCATAAACACTTTTTTCCGGCCGATCCTGTCGGCCAGCATTCCGAATACAAAGGCGCCCGCTGCCATACCGATGGAATTGACGCTTCCGATCCATTTCATTTGATCGGGTGTTAAATTCCAATCAGTGTGAAGCGCGGCGATAATAAACGACAAAATTCCGACATCCATCGCATCAAACAGCCAGCCCATTCCGGCAATCGCCAGAAGTTTTCGCGGAGTGACGGCAGGTTGTTTGTTCATAAGCAGCACCTCAAATCGAAAATGATTACCGTATAAGTTTACACCTGTCTTTACACATTGTCATTATCTTTTTTCGCAAAAAAATCCCGCTTGCCGTAAGCAAGCGGGGTGTTCGTTAATTCTTTAAGACTGCGTTTTTAATATTATCCTGAAGCTGTTGAATCCGTTTCGCGCCGTCTTCTCTGATACGTCTGTTCTCTTCTTCGATCTGTTTCGTTTCCTGCATACCGCTGACAATCGTATTCCAAGACGTTTCAATCGTCTCAATGTCAATGCTCGGACGGCCTGCCATACGGGCAATCTCCACGCTTTGGTTTGAAATATTTTCAGCGTTGCGCTTCAGCATTTCATTCGTGCGGCGGTCAAGCTCGCTCATTGAATCAGCCACAAGCTTTTGCCGTTTGACTGTGACAGCCTGAATGATGCCGTTTTTGAAAATCGGAATCGTAATGACGAAAGCGGAATTGATTTTCCCGATGAGCTTCGTATTTCCGCGCTGAAGGAGGCGGATCTGCGGCGCCGTTTGCAGCGCCACCATCCGCGCCATATCTAAATCATAGACACGTTCCTCAAGCGCCTGAAGCCCGTCACGAAGCGTATCGAGCTGCATTTGCGCAAGCTGGTTTCCGCCGGCCGCTTTTTCTTCATAAGAAGGAATGAGCGCCTGCATTTCCTCAAGCTTCATCTGCCCGGCAACGACATATTTTTCAAGCTCCATGTAGTAGTTAATGTTGTTTTCATACATCTCTTCTAGCGTATGGTTCGTCTTTGCCATTTCATCTTTGTATTTTGAAATTTCGACGTGGATTTTTTCAATTTCTCCGCCCAGGGTGCGGTACTTTTGAAAAATCTTTTCAATCATGCTGTTGCCGCGTTTGAACATTTTAGCGAGAAATCCTTTTGGTTCATCGAAATCATTTTTGTCGAAACGGTCCATGATTTTTCCGAGCTGCGTCAGCATTGTGCCTGAATCCGTGACACTTGTTGTTTTCATCATATTTAAGATGCGGTCTGAGAACTTCGAGATTTCAACTGCCGGTTCTTTTCCGTACTCAAGCAGCTCCATTTGGTTTTTCACGTCAATCTGCTGCGAAATGCGCTGCACCTCAGGGTCTTGGCGCAGCTGCACCCTGATGTCATCTGCTTTTTGTTCAGAAATCTCTTCATTTTTATCAAGAACAAGCGGATTTTGATTTTCTGTCATGTTTATTTACTCTCCCTGCTTTTGCGTAATGGTTCTAAACAGCTTTCTTACGAGTGACGGCTCCTTATATTCCTGCCGAAACACCATGTCCTCCAGCCAATGGACATCAAATTGGCTTTCTTCAATATAATGCTCAATATCTTGATGCCCCGGCGGATTATACAAGATGATATCGACGCCGAATTTATTTAAAAACAACAGAGCGGCGGCGTCAGAACGTGTGAGTTCGCCATTTTGTTCCGTATGATATAAAACGAGTTTCGGAACGGTTTGGGCGTAATCAAACGTCTGAATCAATTGCAGCAGCGAAGCGGGCAGGTTCGTCGCCTGGCGGAACAAATAGATTGCGGCATCCCTTGCCTGCTCCCCGGGCAAAGCCTTCAGCCCTGGGTTTCTGCACATGTCAGAAATCACATTGGCGATGGCGCTCTGCACGCCTGAAGGCAGATGCTTGTACTGCCAGATGTTGCTTCTTTTCAGCCTGTCCGCGTCAATCGCTCCTTCTTCGTTCAAAACCTGACTGTAGTGATACTGGTAGTTGGCTTTCAGCTCTTCCGTAAACGGAAAACTGCGGATCATGTGTGTCTCCTGATAGTCTGCGGCGGTATGGAGTCTGTTCCAATATTCTTTCGTATCTTTGGAAACCCCCATCACTTTCGCAAAAAGGTTCGGAACGGCCACCCGCTCCCTGTCCGCTTTAAATTGCGGCCGGATAAACGCCCGCTCCTTCGCAATGAGAAATAACTCATCATACGTCGTTTTTAATGTCACGGACTGCGGGGTATGATCCCTGAACTGCCAAGGCTTATACATCATAGATTCCTCATGATTCAGCACATGCTCAATTTCTTTCGTTGACCGGTAGGCCGTCGTGGACGTTCTGTCCGGCTTTTCTTTCGGGAATGGCTCAAGGCCGCCTGTTGCGGGGAGCTTTATCACAAAGCTGAGTTCCTCATCCGGATCAATCAAGCTGAACGGATCTTCCGCAGCCGGATGAAACAATAGGACGTCACAGCCGATCAGCATTATATAATAGAGAAAATAGAGCTGGCTTTTGGTAGCGTCTCCATACCACACCACCTTCGGCATCTCACGCTCTATATCGGCTTGTTCAAGCCATGGATTCAGGTGGTTCAGCGAAAACTTTGACACATCCAAGAGCACACGCCGGAAATCGGGATGATTCAGCCCGTTTTCATGCCGGTCCGCAAAGGTTTCCAAAAGCGTCATAAACGCGGTTCTCAGCCGGCGGTGCATAAGCGGATCAGCGTGTTTGGCAAGCAGCCTGCCTCCATCGAGAAACGCGACAAACCTGGAAACCGAAAGCCCTTTCTCCTTTTGATTGACGGAATGAATGTGCTGGAGCGCCTGAAACGTTTCAGGCGCGATAGTCTTATCCAGCGTCTCGCTTAACACATGGATGTTTTCATGAGAAGACAGCTCGAAAAGCTTATTGTAATACTCCGTCTCATCATAAGGAGTGCCCAAAATCCGGACGGCAAGCCGGGTAAACGCCAGCCCGTTTTCCCGCTCATAACCGGGACGTTCCGGCAGCGGCCGCATCAGAAACGTTTCCCAGTCACCGTTTTCCGGCTCGGCCTTTCGGATCACCAATTCTTCCTGCCTCATCATTTTCCTCCTTTCTCTTCATGATTATCGGTACAAAAAAGGAAGGAAATGAAACTCTCCCTCCTTTTTTGTTTTATTCTTCTTTAGATGCAGCCGTTTGCTCCTGAACCTGCTTTTGTTTGTTGAAATAGTGGATAATAAACGTTACCACAAACGCAGCGATGATGATTCCGAAGAACACCACGTGCGGCATTTCATAATCAAAGGCGCTCGCCGCCATTTTCACGGCGATAATCCCGATCAGCACAAAAGCCGTGTTTTCAAGCTCAGGGATTTTATCAATTAAAACAAGGAATACTTTTGCGACTGTACGCATCATGAGAATGCCGAGCATACCGCCGATCAAGAGCACCCACACTTTTTCCGATACCGCAAACGCGGCCAGAATGCTGTCAACAGAGAAGGCCAGATCCATTAACTCAACTGAAACGACAGTGGCCCAGAAAATTCCGAACGTACGGACCATCCATGAATTTTTCTTCATGCCTTCCGTATCGTCATCACCTTCTCCGATCCAGAAATGCTTAATGACGAGCCAAGCCAGGTACAGCGCGCCAAGCACTTTGATCCACCAGAACTTAATGAGCAGCATTCCGATCCCGATAAAGATAAAACGGAAAATATATGCCCCGAACAATCCGTATGTTAATGCTTTCTTCCGCTGTTTTTCAGGCAGATGCCTTACCATCACCGCAAGCACTAACGCATTGTCGGCCGACAGCAGCCCTTCCAGCAGAACCAAGGAACCGATCAGCCCCCATGATACAGGGTCAGTCAGCACCTCACCCCACATTTTCCAATCAAAAAAGGAAGCGTAGGTCGACATAATATGATGTAGAAAATCCAAGTTTTTTCCTCCTATTTAGTAAAACGGTAATTTCCTGCTTACACCTGCAAGCCGTAATTCCGGCAAAGTGATGCCAGACCGCCGGAAAACCCGCTGCCGATGGCGTTAAACTTCCACTCAGCCCCATGGCGGTAAAGCTCACAAACGACAACCGCCGTTTCAATCGAGAAGTCTTCCCCTAAATCGAAACGAAGCAGTTCATTCTGGCTGTTTTCATCGACGACGCGCACGAACGCGTTAGACACTTGTCCGAAATTTTGGCCGCGCGCTTCCGCATCATGAATCGTGACGGTGATGCCGATCTTTTCAATATTTGCGGGTATTTTTGAGAAGTCGACGATAATTTGTTCATCGTCTCCCTCGCCCTCGCCCGTCCGGTTGTCTCCCGTATGGATGACGCCCCCGCTCGGGTGTTCCAGGTTATTGTAGAAAACAAAATCAAGATCATTTACACAGTTGTCATGGGCATCGACAAGAAAAGCCGACGCGTCAAGGTCAAAGTCATGCCCTCCGGAGTACTTGTTCGTATCCCAGCCTAAACCGATCACCGCTTTTGTAAGACCGGGGTTCGTTTTTGTCAGATCAACACGCTGTCCTTTCGCCAATTGAATAGCCATGTGCTGTCTCTCCCTTCTGTGTTTGATATGGTTCAGCCGATTTGCAGGCCGTAATCTGTCGCAATACGGGCCAGTCCGCCTTGGTAGCCTGAGCCGATCGCGGAAAATTTCCATTCGCCGTTATGTCTGTAAAGCTCCCCTGCGATAATGGCTGTTTCAATTGAGAAATCTTCAGCCAGATCATAACGGATCAGCTCTTCATTTGTTTCTTCATTGACAATGCGCACGAACGCGTTGGAAACTTGTCCGAAGTTTTGGCCGCGCGCTTCCGCTTCATGAATCGTGATGACGAATGAAATTTTGTCAATAGCGGCAGGCACCGCGCTCAGGTTGACCCTTACGCTTTCGTCATCGCCTTCGCCCTGGCCTGTCAGGTTGTCGCCTGAATGTGCGACAGAGCCGTTTCCGCCTTCAAGCTGATTATAGAAAATGAAATCATCGGGCGACGCGCATCTTCCTGCTTCATTTAATAGAAAGACGCTGGAATCTAAATCAAAGTCATGTCCGCCGTCGTATTTGTTTGTATCCCAGCCAAGGCCGACAACGACTTTAGAAAGACCCGGATTTGTTTTAGTCAAATCTACTTTTTGTCCTTTTGCCAATGAAATTGCCATGAGTGCACTCTCCTTTTTATCGTTTAGGCGTATCGGTTAACGATATCGCCGATTTTTGTATCGTTTGTGCCTTCTCCTACTGCGGCGAATTTCCACTCGCCGTCCTGGCGGTAGATTTCAGCCGCGATCAGGCTCGTTCTGCCTGAATAGTTATCTCTTAAATTGTAAGTCACCAGTTCTTCGCGATTAGCCTGATCAACAACGCGGATGAACGCGTTTTGAATCATGCCGAAGTCCTGTTTTCGTCTGACGCAGTCGTAAATATTGACGACAAACACAAGTTTATTAATCTGAGCGGGCACTTTCGCTAAATCGATGAGAATTTGTTCATCATCGCCGTCGCCTTCACCCGTCAGGTTGTCACCCGTATGTACGACACCGCCGCACCGGCTTTTCAGATTGCCGAAATAGATGACGTTTTTGCTGTCTGTCATTTTATCATTTTCAAGCATCAGTACGGAAGCGTCACAGTCGATATTGGCACCGCCTCCGCCGAACAGCTTTCCGAAAAAGCCCCCGGATGATACAGGGTCCCAGCCGAGTCCGACCAGCAGTTTTGACAGGCCGGCTTTTCCTTTTGTTAAATCAATCCGCTGTCCTTTTTGTAAAGAGATCGCCATATGATTCACTCCTATTCTGTAAGGGTGCCGCTAAGCACGCCGCAAGTGCGCATTTTTACTAAATTCCAGGACAAGAATCCCGGTGTTTATTAAGATATACGTCTTTTATTATATCAAAGTTTCATAAAACATAAGAATTTTTGGCGAAAAACGGCGAAAAATCACTTCCTATATTCTCCTTCGTTCCGGAGAGAATAGAGAAAACAAAGAAATTGACGGGGACTGAACATTTTTCCTATCCTTATATCAATACATGTCAGGAAAGGGGCAGACGAGTGATTGATTTAAGCATACTTGATCAGGCGCCCGTATCCAAAGGAAACGGGCCGCACGAGACGCTCCGCCGTTCAGCGGAGCTCGCCCGCCTCAGTGAAGGATGGGGCTATAAGCGGTACTGGTTTGCCGAGCATCACGGCACAAGAGGGCTCGCAAGCGTTTCGCCGGAAATTATGATCGCTCATACCGCCGCAGCCACAACGTCCATCCGTGTCGGATCAGGCGGCGTGCTGCTGCCGCAGTACAGCCCCTATAAAGTCGCGGAAACTTTCCGTCAGCTTGAGGCGCTGCATCCGAACCGGATTGACCTCGGGGTCGGACGCTCACCGGGCGGCACAACGAAAATCCGGCTCGCCCTCACAGACGGGGTAAAGAAAAGCATGACCGAATTCAACAGGCAGCTTGAGGATTTATCATCCTTTCTGACAGATTCGATTCCCTCGAACCATGCTTATGCAGGAATAAAAACAGCGCCTTTGATTGAAACAGCTCCGCAGCTTTGGGTGCTCGGACTCGGGGAAAACAGCGCCAGACGCGCCGCTCTTCAAGGTGCGGGCTATGTCTTCGGCCATTTCATTAATCCGGAACGCGGGGAAAAAGCTTTTCAGATCTATCGGGACCATTTCCGGGCCTCCGCCCATTTTTCCGCTCCCGCCTCGCTCTGTGCCATTTTCGTCATATGCGCGGCTACGGATGAGAAAGCGGAAGAACTCGCCTTAAGCCAGGATTTATGGCTTCTTCGTGTCGGAAAAGGCGCCGACAGCCGCGTGCCGAGTGTGGAAGAAGCGAAGGCTTATCCGTATTCGCCGGAGGATCGTAAACAGATAGAAGAAAACAGGAAGCGGATGGTGGTCGGCTCTCCTGCCGCAGTGAAACGCCGTCTGCTTGAACTTTCCGAGCGGTATCAGACAAAAGAGATGATGGTGCTGTGCAACGTCTTTGATTTCGAAGCAAAAAAAGAGTCATATGAGCGTCTTGCTGATATATTTCTGTAAAAAAAAGCCGTCAAACGGAGCAGCAGATGAGACTGCTGCACCGCTTAACGGCGGTTTTTTCGTTCTTTTCCTTTTTTAAACGCATTCCAAATCCCCTGCAGCGTAAACCCGAGCAGAAGCAGAATGATTAACAGTAAAGTGATTGACGGCCCCGGAGGCGTTCCGAGCTGGTACGAAGACGTCAGCCCCATGAACACACTGAAAAGAGAAATAATAATGGCCGCCGCAAACACCCATTTAAACCCTTTGGCAATACGGATTGCAAAAGCCGCGGGCAGTACGAGGAGCGCGGAAACGAGCAGCACGCCGATAATCGGAATAATGACCGAAATCGCCAGCCCCGTCACGATGCTGAATGACATTGACAGGAGGTTTGTGTTAATGCCTGATGTCTTAGCCGTCGCCTCGTCAAAGGTAAGCAGGTAGAGCGGTCTGTTTAGTATAATAAAATAAAGCAGAATCAGCAGGGTAATGCCTCCGATAATATAGACCTGCTGCTGGCTGACCGTGACAAGCGATCCAAATAAATATTGATCGATGCTCATCGACGCGCCGCCTTTTGACAGGCTGATCAGAAACATCGCAAACGACAGCCCGGCCGCCATTAAGATTGCGATAGATACCTCTGAATATGTACGGTACGCCCGCCGCATGTATTCAATGCCGATCGCTCCGATCGTGACGACAACGATGCTCGCCGCCGTAATATTGGTACTGAGAAAAAAACCGATGGCCACGCCCGACAATGAAATATGAGACAGCGTATCCGCCATCAGCGCCTGTCTTCTCAGCACGAGATATACGCCTAATATCGGCGCCATAATTCCGATCATGCTTCCCGCTAGAAAAGCTCGTCGCATGAATTCCAAGTCAAACATTTCCATCCGCCTTTTTCCCCCCTCTCAAGCCGTATGACTTTATCCAGATACTGCTGTACTTCGTTTTGTTCGTGTGTCACCATGACGACGGTGCGGTTGTGATTTTTCACCTGATGGTGCATAAATTCGTAGAAACCCTGTCTGCTTTCATAATCAACCGCGGTTGTCGGCTCATCAAGCATCAGCAGATCCGGATTGCTCGCAAGCATTCTCGCAATGCAGATTTTCTGCTTCTGTCCGCCGGATAAATCGCCGATTTTCCGGTGGCGGAAATCCCACATTTCCACCATCTTCAGCGCGTTTTCCACCTCGTGGTGATCCGTTTCGTTCAATCGTTTAAACCATTTTCCTTTCGTATAACGGCCTGATTGCACAAGCTCCAGAACCGTGCTTGGGAATCCTGCGTTAAATGAAGAAATCTGCTGCGGAACATAGCCGATTGTCAGGCGTTTTCCGGCTGCATTTTTTTTACTGATCTCGGCCGTTCCTTCCCAAGGTCTGAGCATGCCAAGCATGACTTTCATGAGCGTCGATTTTGACGCGCCGTTCGGTCCTGTAATGCCGACGAATTCGCCGCTTTTGATTTCCAGCGACACGCCGTCAAGCACCGGTGTATGCGAATAACCAAAAACGATATCTTTTAATGTAACGAGATTCATGCTGACCTTCCTTTCCCGCATAGAAATAGTGTGCACCCCGCGGCGCACACTATGTTATTTAACCAATAGCGAATCTTTCAGTGCATCAAGGTTTTTCTCCATAATGTCGATATAACCGATGCCTTTATCCCGTTCTTTTTGGCTTAAACCTTCCAGTGTATTGAGCACTTCCGTTTTCGCGCCGATTTCACCGGCAAGTGTATCTGCAACTTTAGGCGATGCAACTTCTTCAAAGTAGATGATCTTCACATCATGCTTTTTGGCAAACGTTTTGAGATCCGCCAGTTTGGCCGCACTCGGCTCTTCTTCAGGAGAAAGGCCTGCAATCGCGACTTGTTTTAAGCCGTATTCTTTGGCGAGATAGCTGAATGCCGCGTGCTGTGTGATCAATTCTTTTTTCGCCGCTTTATTTAATGTTGTACGGTATAGTTTATCAAGATCCTGCAGTTTTGCAATATATTCTTTACTATTTTTCTCATAGTATGCTTTATTCTTCGGGTCCTGTTTTACGATCTGCGCCGTAATGGTTTTGACCTCTTTTTGCGCAAGAACCGGGCTGAGCCACACGTGAGGGTCCATGCTGTGGCTGTGGTCATGACCGCCGTGTCCATGTTCCTCTTCCTCTTCATCCGAACCTTCGAGTAAGTCAATTCCTTTTGACGCCTTTACAAACTTCGCATGATCAGAGCTCATGCTTTTTTCCGCTGAAGGAACCCATGTCTCCATATATTCGCTGTTGTATACGAAAAGATCGGCGTTTTGAATGCCGGCGATATCTTTCGGCGTCGGCTCCCAATCATGGGGTTCGACCGAAGACGGGATGAGAATGTCTACATCGCCTTTGTCTTTGACAATTTGTTTCGTGAATTCGTACATAGGATAAAAGGTCGTCACGACGTGCAGTTTGCCGCTTTTCGAAGAACCTGACGAACCTTTTGAAGATGAATTGCCGCAGCCCGCCGCGATTAAAAAGCATGCCGCAATGACAATGATTCCGCTCCATTTTTTAAACAAGCCGTTTCCCCCTGTTCTGCAAATCAGAATGATGACGATTTCCAAAGCGTACTTTCTCTTTCATTTGTTACCTATACCATAATAAAACGAAGTAATTACGTTTTGCAAGATATTTTTTTCTAAATTGATATCCGATTTACCTAAAAAGCCCCCGCCATGTATGGACGGGGGCGTCGTATCACATATCAGGCAAGCAGATAAACTCTTGTTTCATAAGGGCGGAATGTGATGCGGGATTCCGTGCCGCCGTCATTTTCATAGTTGCTGAGAAGCAGCTCGGCCCTTTCAGGTTCGGAGCCGTCCGGCCAATAAAAGGCGGCTTCTTCTTTCGATACGTTGCTGATGGACATGAGTTTTTGTCCGTTTGCCTGTCTTTCATACACAAACAGCTGCGGGTCATCAGGAAGCAGCAGGGTGTAGCTGCCTTTTATGATATCAGCATACTGTTTTCTCAGGCGGATCAGTTTTTTGTAAAAGTTCAATATAGAATCGGGATCATCCTGAGCCTCGGCCGCATTGACGGTTTTGTAATTGGGATTGACCTTCAGCCACGGTTCGCCCTCCGTAAATCCGGCATTCTTGCTGCCGTCCCACTGCATCGGTGTACGGGCATGGTCCCGGCTTTTCGCCATAATGGACGCCATGACTTCTTCTCTGTTGCGGCCCATTTCAAATACCCTTTTATGATACATATTGACGGTCTGAATATCTTGATAATCCTCTATTCTGTCAAACGGAGCGTTTGTCATGCCGATTTCTTCTCCCTGGTAAATGTACGGCGTGCCTTTCATGAAATAAAGCAGGGCGGCAAGCATTTTGGCGGATGCTTTGCGGTATGTGCTTTCGTCTCCGAAACGGGATACGATCCGGGGCTGGTCATGATTGCACCAATACAGCGTATTCCAGCCTTGATGTTCCAGTTTTTCCTGCCAGTCTGTGAGCACTTTCTTTAAATCGGACAGCTCAAGCGGTTTTACATCCCAATGCTCTTGGCCCGGCTTTTGATCAAGCTCCATATGCTGAAAATGAAAAATCATATTCAGTTCATGCTCATCGGTTCCCGTGTAGACGAGCCCTTCCTCAGGCGTCACTGATCCGGCCTCGCCGACTGACATCACGTCATATTTGGAAAATACCTCTTTCGTCATTTCTTTTAAGTAATCATGTATCCGTGCCCCGTTTGGCCGGAAAGGCTTCGGATCGGCCCGGCGGGCGATGTAATCTTCATATGGCGGCAAATATTCTTTTTTTGACAGAAGATGAAGCTGGTCTATTCGCAATCCGTCCACGCCTTTATCGAGCCAAAATCTCATCATCTCGTATACTGATTGCCGAACCTCGGGATTTTCCCAATTCAGATCGGCTTGTTTGACGGCGTTCATATGCAGATAATATTCGCCCGTATGTTCTTCGTACTGCCAGACGGATTGTCCGTAATCCGACACCCAATCGGTCGGCGGGCCGTCCGCGGTGCCCGGCCGCCAAATATAATAATCGCGGTATTTGCTGTCCGGATTCATTTCCGCCTCTTTGAACCAAGGATGCTCCGTGGAGGTATGATTTAAGACGAAATCCATCACAAGCTTTAATCCGCGGCTGCGGCATTCTGTAAGCAGATCGTGAAAATCCTCCATCGTTCCGTAGGATTCCATAATCGCTTGATGATCCGTCACATCGTAGCCGTTATCAACGTTTGGCGACGGGTAAATCGGGCAGATCCATATCACATCAGCGCCAAGTTCTTTTATATAATCGAGACGCGCGATAATCCCCCGCAGGTCGCCTATGCCGTCGCCGTTCGTATCTTGAAAGCTTCGCGGATAGATTTGATAGACAACGGCGTCTTTCCACCAGTCACTTGCCATCTTGCGGCCCTCCTGTTTTTTAGAGAACCATTTCCTTTATGATCCTTCCCTAAACAAAAAAGAGAAGGTTTCCCCCCCTCTTTTATCTGTCCAGCTGAGACGGATAAAGCGTCATGCCTCCGTCGACGAAAAGTGTCGTTCCGGTCACGTAACTCGCTTCTTCCGACACCATCCATGCGGCGGCCGCGGCGACTTCTTCCGGTTTGCCGAAGGCGTTCATCGGAATTTTTTTCAGCTGGGCCTGTTTATGTGTTTCATCTTCCAGATCCTTATTGGACTCCGTGGCGATCGTGCCGGGAGCGATGGCATTCACCCGGATGCCTTTGTCTGCGTAATTGAGCGCCATCGTTTCCGTCATCATTTTGATTCCGCCTTTGGATGCCGAGTACTGCACGTTTTCAGGGCGGGGTATTTGCTGATGAACGCTCGATATGTTTAAGACCGTTCCTTTTTTGCCGCGCTCGAGCATATGTTTCAGTGCCGCTTTCGCCCCCAAAAAGGTGCCGGTCACGTTGACGTCGATGACCCTTTGCCAATCCTCCAGGCTCATTTCATGGGGCATCGCTTCGGCTCCGTTAAAGCCGGAATTGTTGACCATCACGTCCACGCCCCCGAAATGCTCCTGCGCGGCATGAAACAGCGCCTGAATCCCTTCTTCTGAGGATACATCGGCTTTTACGGTGACGGCTCGGCCTCCCGCTTTCTCAATGATGTCCGCCGCTTCTTCCGCTCCGGAGGAATCACCGAGGTAGTTCACAACCACATTCATCCGCTCCTTGCCGAAGCGTTCGGCAATGGCCTTTCCGATTCCTTTCGAAGAACCTGTTACGATCGCTGTTTTTCCCTGTAAATCCTGATACATTGTCTCTTTTCCTCCCTGATGTTAATACAGAGCATGTACCCGGTTTTGATCGGCTGAAAACAAAAGGGATCATAAAAAGAACGATGAAACCGAAGCTCCCTCGTTCTTTTTTTCGTTATGCGTAGTTGTTCATTTGCAGCCTTTTTTGCACGCCGACAAGCCTGCTGAAAAAATAAGATGCCGCTTTGTAGTTCTCCCGTTGATGAAAGAAATGAGCCGCGTCCTGAAGCAGTTCCTCTGTGTCAGCCAACAGCTCTTTTGATTCCAGAATGTCAAAATACTCTTTGAGCGAATCCTGTCCGCCTTCCCCCTGATAAAGCTCTTTAATCAGACGGAATTTCGTCAGATAGATCTCATCTTCCCATTCCGCCGCGCTTCTCATGCCCCGCGCGCAGCTGGCGGCGGCTTCACTGTATTTTTCCGTTTTAAAGTAGATATGCGTGAGTGAAAAAACAGCCTGGATGACCTGCCGGAAGCTGTGTGCTTCAAATCCGGCGGCCGCCCGTTCAAAATCCTCCGCCGCCTTGCAAAAGTCACCCAGACTGTACATACAGTGCCCGATATTATAATAGGCTGCAGCAATCATATATTGATCATCAAGCCGCTCCGCGTGCTCCAAGGCGCATTCGAGGTATTCCAGCGCTTTTTTATGCTGCTGGGCGTCCATCAGATTTCCGGCAATGATAAATTTGCACTGCACCCTTCTCATTCCGTATAATTCATATTTCTTGTAAATATCAAGCGCCTGTCCTGCGTAATTCATCGAAAAGAAAGTCTGCTTGATATGATAGTACACCTCAGAAATTTTATACAAAAACTCGGCTTTCTCTATGTCATCTTCCACATATTCAAGTTTTTCCTCAGCCCGCTTATAATGAGAAATCGCTGAGATGAAGTTTTTCTGCTTAAATTCATACATTCCCCTGAAATAGTAAAAATAATATTCCAGTAAGCCGGTCAGCTTTTGCTGGTTCATCTCAATCTCAGTGAGCATTTCAGAGAACGGAGGCTGGCAGTCGCCGTCTTTCATGGGTTTTAATTTATCCAGCATGATGCGGTGCCGAAATTCCATCAATGAAAAATACAACAATAAATCCTGGTTCTCTTCCATATCTTCGAGTTCAAATTGAATCTCCCGCTTCAGCGCTTCAGCTTTATCGGCTTCAAACGCGCGGATCAGCTTATACCATTCATTCATCTTTACGGCCACTTCTTCAGATGGAATCTTGGATTTCATAGATTTGCCTCCTTCCTCCGGCTACTAATTATGTTATATTTTATCATAGCAAATTTATGGCAGTGAGCAAACAAAGATTTTAACCAATTAAAGAAAGAGAGAATTCACCATGAAACTATCAGTCAGAATTGCGCTGCTTTTGATCCTCTTCTTTTCCGCAGACCTATGTTTTTCCTATGTGCAGAAAGAATTGAGGCCGCAGACGGCATTACAAGACAGAGCCATTCCAAACGCTCTTCATCCGCTCGTGAAACAGAATGCGGAGCTATTGCAGACGGCCGCTCTGAAAAAAGGCATCACCGTCGTTATCACAGAGGGTTTCAGATCAATTGAGGAACAAAACGAATTGTACCGTCAAGGACGTTCAAAAAAAGGAAATATCGTCACCTACGCAAAAGGCGGGGAATCTTACCACAATTACGGCCTTGCGATCGACTTCGCCCTGCAAAAAAAGGATGGAAGCCTGATTTGGGATATGACGTACGACGGAAACCGAAACGGCACGCCCGATTGGCTTGAGGTCGTATCGATTGCCAAAACGCTCGGTTTTGATTGGGGAGGCGATTGGAGAGGCTTTAAAGATTATCCTCATTTACAAATGATCCCTGGCTAATAAAACCTTTTCTTTTTTCGCTTTTGCGCATCAATGTACGGAGGATAGACAGGCCTGTACACAAGCTTATATCCTTCATTGCCGGACGGCGTAAAATCGCGCTGCCACTCCAGCCGCAGATGGAAATCGGATAAAAAAGCGGCCTTTGCTTCTTCGGGAGTAACGGCCGGCACCGGATTGATCTTCTCCAGCTGCTCCGGGTCAATGTCAGGCGCCATGTAAGCTTCCACAAGCCCCGTTACGGGACTGACAAGTATTCTCGCAGCGCCGAACCGCAGCGGAATATCCTGATGCCATATGGAAAAATGGAAGCGGAACCTGCCCCTTCCGTCCGTTTTCACCGGGTTCATTTTAAAAAACTCGTCCGCTCTCGGATAAAGCTTGTATAAAAATTGAAGCGCGACGGCCTCACACTCTTCCGCAGAATAAAAGGCCGGGCCCTGATGCTCAATAAAAGATTTAAAGGCTGTCATTTTCCCTGTCTTTTTGTCCGTTTTCATCTTCATTGTATTTTTGTTGCTGCTTTCAAAATAGCTTTCGATACTCAAATCTTTCCGTTCCGGAACCGATCCTTTCCGCCATGTCGTTCCGATCTCATCCCCGAGATCGCGACGCCGCGTCTGAACCATATCCGCGGTAAACCCCATTAATTCATCCAGGCTGATTTCCCGTTTATGTTCAAACGCGGGAAGCGGTTTTGCCGGCTCATTCCTGTCTTCGCAAAGCTGCTGATCCGGCACGATATCATCTTCACCGGCCGGATAGCTGTAAGCCGGCAGAATCGGTTCATAGACGAGACGCGGTATTTTCTCAAAATTGACCACATCATAGACGAGACTGAATGTCAGCACACTCATATAATGCGAGACGACTTTTTCCCGATCGACGAATGTTTCCGGAACGGGCGCTTCACCCTTATCCCCGTAATAGATAAACTGCACGACGAAGCCGCTCCTGGTTACATCAACGAAAAAACCTGAATCGGGAAGCGGCCGGCCGAGCACTTTTTTTGTATAGATAAATCGGATGCACCCATTGCGTTCTTCCTTCGCCTGAAAGATGAAATTCATAAAAGTAAGCGGGCGGTGTCTCGCCGCAAACCGAAGAGCCGTCAGCTTTAATTCGGCGTCTGACAGCTGCATGTCTGAACCCGGACAGTCGTTGCGTGAATAGGTAAGCAAAGATCCGTCGTCGCCCAGCTCAATCGTGACCGTTTTATCCGGCTGGTTACGATCTTTCCATATATAATAGGCTTTCGTTTTTTGTTTTTCATCATAATCTTCTATTTCAAGCTCATAGTGCGGCGATATGTTCCCGATTTCCAGCGCTTTTTTTCTCAGATGTTCTTTCAGCAATGGGGTCATCCTTTCAGAAGAGTGTATAAAAAAGAACTGTTTTTTATTATATAAAAACGTCCTTATCCTTTTAAAGGGAAGAAAGTGCCTTTTATGTGTCTATTTTTAGCAAAGAGGGAAAAGAGCCGTATTCAGAGCGGCTCTTTTTCATACAAATGTCACATTCCCCGTGAAAGACCCGGGACGAACGCCTATGACCTTCAGCCTATTAAACTCGTGATCGCTTCTCCCGTATGAGCCTCAATAAACCGCGGGAAAACCGGCTTGTATACGAGCCTGTACACTTTTCCGCAGCTGTCGTCATCGTAACAATGGTCCCAAGCGAGCTCTGCTTTGATGGCCCGGCGGATCGCATCCTTCGCCTCTTCCATTGTCAATGAAGGAACGGGATCGATTTCCTGGAGCTCTTTCGGATCAATTTCCGGCGGCATATAAAAAGTGACAAGACCCGTCTTTTTGCTGACACAGATTCTCCCCTCTCCGAATCGCAAATCAACGCCGCCCGAACAAGCCTTATATGTAAGTCCCACGTTTTCTCCTTCATCATCCGGCTCATCATATTGAACCCGGAAATACTGATCCGCTTCCGGAAACATGGCGAATAAAAAGCGGATGGCCCTGTGATGGCATTCTTCCTCGGAAAACACCGGTTCGCCTTCAACTTTTATAAATGACATCACCCCGGTGAGCCGGCCCGATTCTTTATCATACCTTGTTTTCAATACGTGTTCATTCCGTTCTTTTAACAGACTTTCAAAGCTTTTATCTTCCCGTACGGATTTTGTTTTTTCAGGACGCCAGGCAATGCCGATACAGCCCTCTCCAAGATCGCTTTCCCTCTCTTTATAAAAACCGTCGTGCAGCCCGATCATGTCATTGATGCTCATCTTTTCCGCTTCAGGTGCAGGGCGTGAAATCGGGACATACGGCAGCGTGTCGTCTTCCAGCTCTTCATATTCGTCTATTTCTTCATTCTCTTCCTCTTCCTTCAGATCGGCCGATATCGGCCGCGTCGGAGACACGATTTCATAGACGAGATGGGGCTTGTCATCCCCCTGCACATAGACGGACTGATGCAGCACGGTGAACAACAGCTCTGCTTCAATATGTTTGACAAAGTGAGCCAATGCTTCCCGCTTGTCCGCAATTGTTCCGGGTCTTACAAGATTATCGGCCTTCCCATGGTAAGAAAAGCCGGTTACTTCCCCTGTCAAAGACAGATCGACGTAAAACCCGGTCAGCGGGAGCGGCAGACCGTCAGCCATCTGAACATAGGAATATCTCACATCACCATCATTGGCGGAGCCGCTGTTTTCCAATTCGAACTCAGCCAATGCCCCAGGACGATGGGTTTCTAAAAACGCCCGCATCCGTTCTTCTATGTCCGATTCCGAAAGAGGCGGCAGATCAGTCCGGAAAGCCGGACGGGATAAGTATTTCAGTTTTCCGTCCCGGTCTAATTCGACCATGATGCCGGCTTCCGGATCATTCTTATCTTCCCACCAAAACAGAACCTCATCTTCCTGGTATTCTTCCACATTACTCTCATAGCGGGCAGGTACGTTTCCGATTTGGAGAGCCAGCTGTTTCAACTCTTCTTTTTTCATCATAACACTTCCTTTTCTTCCAAAAAGATTGATGATTACCAAGACTCTTTTATACAAAACTAGTATAATTAACCTGTCTGTCTTCATGACTATCGAATTAATAACAACAGGGGGTAAACCAGATGTCCATCAAAAAAATGAGCGCCGTGTTTTTCATTCTGCTTCTCACGGCATTTACCGCCGCATGCAGCAGCGAAACGAGCGGCGGCCAGGAAAGCAGCACGGCGAAAGTGAAAATAAAAGAGACGGCATGGGCCGCTTCAGACGATACTGAACATTCGGCCGCGCTGAAAGTAACGGTCACCGTCAAAAATACGGGCAAAGACCCGCTTACCGTCAAAAGCAGCGACTTCTCGCTTTATCAGGATGACGCAAAAACAGCCAAGGCCGATAAGGAAGACTTGTTGCAGAGCGGCACGCTTCATGCGGGTAAGACAGTGACGGGCAATCTGTACTTCACGGCTGACGAAGGCAAATCCTATGAATTGGTATATCAGCCGCAGGCAAAAGACGCGAAGCCTTTATCTTATAAACTGAAAGTCAAAGGCACAGCCTCAAACGCAAAACCTGACCCGGCGGACGCATTATCCGCCTACATTGATGTGATGCTGTACGGCAAGCACAATAAAGATTTCACCCGCCTGACCGGTGTAAATGAAAAAATGACGGCCGCCGCATATCAGGAATCGGCGAAAGCCAGCTTTATCACCTCAGCAGGCATTTCACAAGAACAGGCGGATTCAAAAGCCATTACCGCTATTATTGACGCCATGTCATCAGCGCTTCGGGATAACACGGAGCTCAAGGTGCATACCAAATCCATGTCAGGCAAAAAAGCCGTCCTTGAAGCAAAAGTGACGCCGCTTGATATGTCTCCGCTTGCGGGCCAGCTGCAAGACCGCGTGCAAGACTATGCCGGAAAGCACCCTGATGCTGATGAAAACGAAATTGTCAGCCACCTTCTTTCTGTCTATCCGGAAGAGTTTATGCGCCTGAAACCGGCTTCTTCTTCCGTTACAAGAGAAATCGAGATGAAGAAAAACGCCCGCGGCCAGTGGTATCTGGATACAGACGCCGATCTGGAAGGATTGACAGAAGCGTTTTTGAAAACGTCCTGACAACAAGAAAGGAAATAGCGCAGGCTATTTCCTTTTTTTATTTTCACTTAAAGATGTCACTGATAAATTGAACCTCATCTTCGGTTAACTGCACATGAAGCGCGTCCAGATTGTGTTTCAGCTGGTCGGGGCGCTTGGCTCCGGGAATGATCGCATCCACCGCCGGCTGCGACAGAAGCCACGCGAGTGCGATATGCGCTGTCTGCACCCCTTTTTCTTCCGCAACGGCCCGAAGCTTATCCACTCGCTCCAGGTTTTGGTGAAAAGCTTCTCCCTGAAACAGCGGCCTGTTCTTTCGGCTGTCCTCAAAGACTGTGTCTTTTGTAAACTTTCCCGTCAGCAAGCCGGAAGCAAGCGGGAAATAAGGAATAAAGGAAATACCGTTCTTTTCACAATAAGGCAGCAGATCATGCTCCGCCTCACGCTGAATCAGTGAATATTCCGATTGAAAAACCTCTAAATAGCCGTCGGCGTTAAACTCCTGCAATTGCCGGAAGCTGAGATTGGACGCGCCGATTGCTCTGATTTTCCCTTCGTCCTTCAGTTCTTTTAACGTGCCCGCCACTTCGGAGAGCGGTGTTTTGCCGTCAGGGAAGTGGACGTAATACAAATCAATCACGTCTGTTTTCAGCCGCTTCAGGCTGTTTTCCGCCTCACTCCGGAGAAATTCACGGCTGTTGTCCAGCTCGATCTGTCCGTTGACCTCTTTGTGCGCGCCTTTTGACGCAATCACGAGGCTGTCCCGCACGCCGCGCTCTGCGACAACTTCACCGATTAACTCTTCGGAACGCCCCAAACCGTATATAAACGCCGTATCAATAAAATTGACGCCGCCGTCCAGCGCTGTGCGGATGAGTTCTTTTCCCGTTTCATCATTAAGATTCGGAAACAGATTATGTCCTCCGACCGCATTAGCGCCAAAGCCGATACGCTTTACCCGTAAATCTGTCCTGCCCAGCGTACGTGTCTCATCCATGGCTCAGGCTCCCTTCCTTTTATCGCTCTGTTTAGTATTAGATAGACGGTAAGAATTATCCTGCCTGAGAGCCTATCTATAGAAAAAACCTTGAAAAGCGTTTGCCCTTCAAGGTTTTTTGCTGTGTATTAAGATGTCAGAGCTGCGGCGAAGCGTTCGGCTTCATCCGTGAGAGCACCCTCGATTTCCTTATAGCGGCTGGAAATCGTTGAGGCGCTGACGCCGTACTTCTTCGCCAGCTTGGCTTGAGAAACGGACGCGCCGTTCAGAGAAATGCTGTTCACGTAATATTCGACCGCCGCTGCGAAAGCTTCAGGCTTTCTGATCGTCGGTGTTTTTTTGACACAGAACGTTTTCCACAGATCAATCACGGCCGGAACCAGCTCAGCCGGGTATTCATCCCCGCTCAGGCCTTTTTCAATGGCGTCTGCCGTTTCCTTCTCCATGTCGTTGGCCCACTCTGTCTGTTTTTCTTCAGCAGCCTGCTCAGGCTCTTCCGCCGTTGTTAAAAGAGCGGCCAGCACAGTGTCGAAGTTTTCCTGCATAAAGCGCTCAGGCGATTTTCCTTCCGCAAGGGCCGGGGCCGCCGCCTTTTTCACTTTGCTGATTAGAGCTTCGGTCCGCTTCACAGGGAAGATCGTAAATTGCATGAAGAACTCCGCTTTTTCCGCTTCGTGGATCGGATAGCCTAGAATCAGGCTTCCCGCCGGCGGAAGATCCTGCTGGCTGACGTCCATTTCCACTTTGAATTGTTTCTTCGTCATCACATCTTCAAAGTGAATCATTCCTTCTTTCACATCTTCAAGCACCATAACGGCAGGTGTCATGCTTGTCCATGATTCAACGATTTCCCGTGTTTTCGGGCGGTTGATGCCGCCGGCTTTTTTCTGAAGATATTCTTCAAAAATCGTCTTGCCGCCTGCCAGCGGACGGAAGAAAATTCCCCAGATGCCGAGGTTGAAGACTCCGATGTCTTTTGTCTGTCTGTCCAGCTCCGTAATGAACGCGTGCTGGTTAATAAATGATGATATGCCGTCTCTATGTGCTGTAAAGGCGTACTCCATTAGGCTTTCCTGAATCTGTTTCGCTTCTTTTGCCGCGATGTCTGCCGGAATGGCAGCTTCTTTGCTTCCGCAGCATTTTTTATATTTCTTCCCGCTGCCGCATGGGCAAGGGGCATTTCTTTTCACTTTTCCCACAATAAACCCTCCGAATTCTGATATAACTTTATTATTTTAACAAAAATAACTTCAGAGGGCTTGGTTTACGGCGAAAAAAGAATATGGAAGAAAAAAAAGACCCCGGGGTATTCTCATTCTCCGGGGCTTTGAAACTGTTAATTTGTATTTTGTCCGCCGCCGTTCAGACCTTCTTTAATCAGCCCGTTTACTTGGCTGTTCATCAAAAGTCCGATGTGTCCGACACCGTGAATCTGCACGTTTTTCCCGCCGATCAGCCGTGACAGCGGGTTCAGGACGATTAAGTCCGCTGAGCTGTAAATCGATGTATATAAAATCTTTTGGTTCGGATCAGTCCCCGGAAGCGCCCGGTTGGTCACAAGGCCGTTCGCTCCGCCCAGTGTGACGACGTTTGCGATTTTGTCTCCGCCGTCAAGATTTTTAATGTAATAGAGCGTGTTGGCGCCCCCCATGCTGTGCGCGACGATATCGACTTTACTCGCACCTGTTTCGCTGAGCACTTTTTTCACGTAATTGGACAGTCTCGGCGCATTGTGTCTGTTGTTTCCGGTTTTGTCTAAGAAATCGATGGCGTACATCTCTTTTCTTGACCAGCCTTGGGATGCCAAGTATGTTTTGATTCCCGCGAAGTTAAAGGACGCCCCGCCGATTCCGTGGACCATGACAACAGGGTTATGCCCTGAGGAGGCTTTCGATACGGTCGGCTGGAAGGCAAATACGGAAATGACGGACAGCATACAAACTGTAAGGATGACTAGGATTTTGCTTTTTATATGTTTCATGAACTTTCCTCCTGCTATGTAATATTTTTGCAGTTTTCATTCTATTAGAGGAGAAAAGGAAAAAATAGTGTATTTTTTACTGTTTTCAACAATTTAAAAAAGAGCGGAAAAATGAGAAAGACGCCCCTTTCCCGAAAGCACGCTTATGCTTTAATACGGCATACCAAAAAAGGAGAGAACACCCGGTTCTCTACTCCTAGTACTCATTGAAATAGGTTTGAATCCGCTTAGGGTCATGCGTTTTTGTCAGCGAAAGCATCAGAAGAATCCGCGCTTTTTGAGGGTTGAGAGAGTTTGAAGCTGTCAAATGGTCTTTTTCATACTCTCGATTAGGTGTTACCGTTCCGTTTCCCGTCCTTGTGGAGCGGACGACCGCCAGCCCGCTTTTGACCGACTTTACGGCGCCTTTTTGGGCCTCATCAGACATTGAGCCGTTTCCCGGGCCTGCAAAAATAATGCCTTGCGCTCCTGATTTTACGGCGGCTTCAAAGAGATAGCTTCCGTCATTTTGATAGCCGTATATAATATCGACCTGCGGCAGTTTATCAAGTTTATCTATCTTGAAATCTGTATCCTTCGTATGCTTTCGGGTCATGATGTTATTAAAATAGACGGCATCAGCAATTGTTCCGATATAACCCATTTCTTCCGATTTGAATGTGTCGGCCGCGGTTGTATTGGTTTTTGTCACATAGCGCGCCGAAGCGATTCTGTCATTTAATACGACAAGCGTCCCCTTGCCTTTCGCATCAGGCGCAGCCGCTGTTTTTACAGCGTTATATAAGTTGGACGGCCCGTCCGCTCCGAGCGCCGTGGACGGCCTCATTGACCCGGCGACAACAACGGGCTTGTCACTTTTGACCGTCAGATTGAGAAAGTAGGCGGTTTCCTCAAGTGTGTCTGTTCCATGTGTAATGACAATGCCGTCTGTATCATCAGACTTGAGCAGCTTGTTTACCCGTTTTGCAAGTTTCAGCAGTGTCTCGTTATTCATATTCTGGCTGCCGATATTCACAACCTGTTCTCCGCTCACATGCGCGACCTCTTTTATCTCCGGAACGGCCTGAATCAGGGCATCAACTCCGATTGCCCCCGCCGTGTACTCCGTAGCGGACGTCTTTGAAGGAGCAGCGCCTGCAATTGTGCCGCCGGCGGCAAGAATTTTAATATTCGGAAGTCCGTCTTTTTTCGCTGGGGCTGCGGCTGGCATCCCGGGCGGTGTTTCTTTCGCTTGAGGAGATTGGGAGCAGCCGGCCGCGATGAAGAGCAGAGCCGTGATAAATGTAATGAAGGGCATGAATTGTTTTTTCATTCTTTTCTCTCCTTTTCTTTATTTATGAAGTTTTTCCTCTCACCGGTCAACGCGCTTGTCAGGCATTCTTCCGAAGAAAATAACCGTTAAAAAACCTTGACACCGTCATGCGAAATCAAGATAATAGACCAGTCACTATATTTTAAATTTGTCAAAAATCAGTAAGGTGGGAACATTATGAGCTATGGAGATTCTCGTGAAAAAATCCTCGCCGCGGCAACCAGGCTGTTTCAGCTTCAGGGGTATTACGGCACGGGGCTGAATCAGATTATTAAAGAAAGCGGTGCGCCGAAAGGTTCTCTTTACTATCATTTTCCGGACGGCAAAGAGCAGCTCGCCATTGAGGCTGTCAATGAAATGAGCCATTATATCCGTATGAAAATAAAAGAAAGCCTTGATGCCCATCCTGATCCTGCGGAAAGCATTCAAGCGTTTTTACAGGACTTATCAAGCCAATTCACATGTCCGGAGAACTTTGAAGGGTTTCCTGTCGGTTTACTGGCTGCCGAGACGGCTTTAAAGAGCGAAAAGCTCCGGCAGGCCTGTCAATGCGCTTATCAGGAATGGGAGAATCTGTTCGCGGGCAAATTGAGATCAGCCGGTTTTTCTGATGAGAAAGCGGCGGAAATCAGCACTGTTTTAAATGCCATGATAGAAGGCGGCATCATTGTGTCCTTAGCCAAAAAAGACAAAATGCCGATCCTCCATATTTCTAAACAAATCCCGAACCTGCTGAAGACATAAAATACGAGAGACATGTACGTATAGAAAGAGAGGAGAATGATTTTGGAAAACGCTCAGCCTTCCAAACAATATAAAGTCATGCCGATCATGATTTCTTTACTGACGGCAGGGTTTATCGGCATGTTCAGTGAAACGGCGCTGAATATCGCCCTGACTGACCTGATGAAGGAGTTACATATCACTCCTGCGACCGTCCAGTGGCTGACGACGGGCTATCTGCTCGTTCTCGGTATTCTTGTCCCGGTATCGGGTCTGCTTTTGCAATGGTTTACGACGAGACAGCTGTTTATCGTTTCACTCGCTTTTTCCATTATCGGCACGCTGATTGCAGCGCTTGCGCCGAGCTTTCCGTTTCTTTTGGCGGCAAGAATCGTGCAGGCTTTAGGAACCGGGCTGCTGCTGCCGCTGATGTTTAATACAATCCTCGTCATCTTCCCGCCGCATAAGCGCGGAGCGGCAATGGGGACGATCGGGCTTGTCATCATGTTCGCTCCTGCGATCGGTCCGACGTTTTCAGGGCTTGTGTTAGAGCATTTGAACTGGCATTGGATTTTCTGGATTTCCCTGCCGTTTCTTGTGTTGGCTCTTTTATTCGGCATCGCCTACATGCAGAACGTGTCTGACATTACAAAACCGAAAATTGACGTGCTTTCCATTATTCTGTCTACGATCGGGTTTGGCGGCATCGTATTCGGATTCAGCAATGCGGGCGAAGGATCAGACGGCTGGTCAAGCCCGACGGTTATCGGTTCACTCACTGTCGGTGCGATCGCGCTCATCTTATTTTCCATCAGGCAGCTGACAATGAAGCAGCCGATGATGAATCTGCGCGCTTTCCGCTATCCGATGTTTGTTCTCGGTGTCGTGATTGTGTTTATCTGTATGATGGTTATCTTATCGACAATGCTCCTATTGCCTATGTATTTACAAAGCGGACTGATGCTGACGGCGTTTACGTCCGGGCTCATCCTGCTGCCGGGCGGTATTTTAAACGGCTTTATGTCTCCGGTGACGGGGCGCCTGTTTGATAAATACGGACCGAAGTGGCTTGTCATTCCCGGATTTGTCATCACGGCAACTGTGCTTTCGTTTTTCTCAAACATTAACGGCGCTTCAACGGCGCTTCTGATTGTCGCGCTTCATACATGCCTGATGATCGGCATTTCCATGATCATGATGCCGGCGCAAACGAACGGCTTAAACCAGCTGCCGCCGGAATTTTATCCGGACGGAACGGCCATTATGAATACGCTCCAGCAGATGGCCGGCGCAATCGGCACTGCGGTGGCGGTCAGCATCATGGCTGCCGGCCAGAAGAATTATATGAGCACCGCGAAAAACCCGAATGATCCTTCCGCATACTCTCACGCGCTGATTGCGGGCGTCCAGCACGCCTTTATCTTCGCGATGATTGTCGCTGTTATCGGCTTGATCAGCGCCTTCTTTATGAAACGGGTCAAAGTGAATCACTCATAAGAAAACAGCAGGCTCCCCGTGAGTCTGCTGTTTTTTATATACCGCGCGCTTCAGCCAGTTCATCAATCGCATAGATCAGATCATCGGCCGTGTTATAGAAATGAGGCGCCAGCCGGATGATTTGTCCGCTGGGTGCGCATACGATGTTTTTCCGCCTCAACAGCGCAGCCGTTTCCGCCGCTTTTTCATCCCGTATGGAAATCATGCCGGGTCTGTCATCGGCAGACGGCGGCCCTGTGAGATTCAGTCCTTTTTCAGAAGCGTATTCATACGCAAATGCGCTGAGTTTTTTTACTTCTTGGTGAATGCGGTCTGTGCCGGCATCGTTTACTAGAGATAAAGCCGCCTGTGCCGCATATATGCTGATAAATGCCGGGGTTCCGGTCTCAAAGCGTTTGGCTCCGTCCGCATAAGAAAAACGGGTTAAATCCAGCATCGACGCCCGCTGCTGCCCGAACCACCCGGTGACTTTCGGCTTCAGCCGTTCGGCAAGTTCCTTTCTGACATAAAGAAACGCCGTTCCCGGTATGCCGAGCATATACTTTCTCGCACCCGCGGCCAGCATATCAACTCCCCATTCTTTTACATCAATCGGGATGTGCCCCGCCGATTGATAAGCATCGACAAAAAGAAGCGATCCCTTCTTTGCGGATATCTCGGCAATGCGCTTCATATCCTGGACAAAACCGGACGTATATGACACATGGGGCACACAGGTGAAAAGCGTCTGTTCCGATATGTACGTCTCATACCGCTCTAACGGGATCATTCCATCTTCAGACGGCACGACTGAAAGCTCCATCTCAGTCTGCGCCTTCAAAATGTGGGCGATCGCCGGAAAATCCAATTCCGTATACACCGCCTGTTTCTTTCGGCAATCCGGTAAAGCAGAAATGACGGCCGAGACAGCAGCCGTTACTGAAGGTAAAACGGCGATTTCTTCAGGATGGGCGCCGATCAATTTCGCAAATTCACACCTTGCCTGCTCCGTTCGTCCAATGGCTTCTTCCCAGTTTCCGCCATGCTGAAGCAGGCTTTCCTGGTAGTCATTGATCGCTTTTGAAACCGGCAGGGCAAGAGCGCTTTGAGAGCAGCTGGCGAGCATCGTATGTGTGCGGAGCGCCGGAAATAAAGATCGGTATTGCACCAGAGGCGAATTCAAGACATGTTTCCCCCTTCGGCAGGAATATATGTCCATTATAGAGTATGGTAAAAAGAAAAGGAGGGTTTTATATGGAGAAAAAAGTATTGCTGACAGGCTTTGACCCCTTCGGCGGGGAAACGGTCAATCCTTCATGGGAAGCGGTCAAACGGCTGAACGGTGCCGCTGAGGGCCCCGCCTCTATCGTATCTGAACAAGTACCGACCGTTTTTTATAAGTCCCTTGCCGTGCTGCGCGAGGCGATCAAAAAGCATCAGCCTGACATTATCATCTGTGTCGGACAGGCAGGCGGCAGAATGCAGATCACGCCGGAACGGGTCGCGATCAATCTCAATGAGGCGCGCATACCGGATAACGAAGGAAACCAGCCTGTCGGGGAAAACATTTCTCAAGACGGTCCCGCGGCCTATTGGACCGGCCTTCCGATCAAACGGATCGTTGAGGAAATCAAAAAGGAAGGCATTCCCGCGGCTGTATCCTACACGGCGGGGACGTTTGTATGCAATCACCTCTTTTACGGCCTGATGGATGAAATCGCCTGCCATCATCCCCACATCCGCGGCGGGTTTATACACATCCCGTACATTCCGGAGCAAACTTTGCAGAAGTCTGCGCCGAGCCTCAGCCTGGATCTCGTGACAAAAGCGCTCAAAATCGCCGCGGTGACCGCCGCGGCGCATGAGGACGATATTGAGACCGGCGGAGGCGAACTTCACTAAGCTGCAGACGGCGCCTCGGCCCATTTCTTCCGGTAAACGATGCGGGACAGCGTCACACTGATTTCATAGAGGACGAGCAGCGGAATCATGACGAGAAAGTCAGACATAAAATCCGGAGGCGTAATCAGCACAGAGACGACGATCAGCACAAAATACGAAAGCTTCCGCGCCTTTGCCAGCCGGGTTGGATTCACGATTCCGAGCCGTGTCAGAAACATGACGGCCAGAGGCATTTCAAATAAAAATCCGAACGGCAATGTAAGATTCAGCATAAAGGTAAAATACTTGTCCGCCGTAAATACCATGTCAAAATGGCCGGCGGACAATTGTGTTAAAAATCCGAGCACAATCGGAAACAGCACAAAATACCCGAAGGAAATTCCGATGATAAACAAAACCGAAAGCCCCGGAATGTAAAGCAAAGCGGCGCGGCGTTCAAACGGGGTCAAAGCCGGCGCCGTAAAACGCCAGAGCTGAAAGGCCGCAACCGGAATCGTTGCCGTAAGGGCGCATATTCCCGCAATCATCATATACACCCATAAAATCTCGCTCGGCCCTAAAACGGCCAGCCTGCCATCCAAATCCTTGATCAGCCAGTCATAAATATCCTGCACAAACCAGCAGGCGCCGATAAAACACACGAGAAAGGCGATAACGGTTTTAATGAGACGCTGCCGGACTTCCTCTAAATGCCCGATCAAGTGGGTTTCTTTTTTATCCAATCGTACATCCTCCTTATAGAGAAAGAGGCAGAAGCGGATTCGTCTGCCCCCATGTCAGGATTCAGCCTGCCGTTTTGTCTTTCTCAGCCGTCTGCTTGTCCGGCTCTTCATTTGAGACCAGTGTTTTTGCGGCGCTTTTAAATTCAAGCAGCGTGCGGCCGGCTGCACGGCCGATTTCCGGAAGCTTTGAAGGTCCGAAAATGATGAGAGCGATGACGAAAATCAGGATCAACCCGGGAATGCCGATATTTGAAAACATGAGTGTGCCTCCTTATTGTGAGATTTTGGCCCGTTTCTTTCTCATTTGCTTTTCATGCGCATTGTTATGGGCGAAGAAACGATCCTCTTCCACCTCGTTCGACTGCTTTAAACCGCCTGCAACCGCAGCTTGAGAGACCTTCCGAATCCCCGTCTGGTCTTTCTGATAAATGAATGAAGCCCGCGTGGATACCTCAGCCCCCGGCTCCGTCACGTACGGCACCACTCTGTAATCCGCTCTCCATTGGGCAGGGGTCACCGTACAGCGGACATAGCCGCGGTAATCGTTGAAAAACTTAATATGCGGGTTTTGTTTTAAGATCTGATCCGTATCGGCCCGTTTATCCGCCCCGTTTCCTCCAGATGTAATGGAAGTCCCGACGAATTCGGCTCCGAAAATCTTTGAATTCGTTTGGTTAAAATCGGTATGCAGGTTTGACGCCCAGCTTGCGTGAACATCACCTGTCAGCACGATGACATTGTTCAGATTTTTGCTTTTTATAAAATTGATGACCCGCTCCCGCTGAGCCGGGTAGCCGTCCCATGAATCCATGCTGTATATCGGATTGGCGGTTGTTCCGAAATTCCATTGCGCGAAAAAGATTTGCTGCGCCAGCACATTCCACTTCGCTTTTGAGGCGGCTAAATTTCCGAAGAGCCATTGCTCCTGTTCTGTCCCCATCAATGTACGCTTCGGGTCTCTCCACTCATCAGAAGGCGGCTTATTCCCGTCGCCGTTGGCCTGATCATCTCTATACTGTCTTGTATCAAGCACATTGAACGATGCCAAATTGCCATAAGAAAATTGCCTGTACAGCCGCATATCAGGACCGTTCGGCAATGACATGCGCCTGAGCGGCATGTGTTCATAATAAGCCTGATAAGCTGCGGCCCTCCTGAGCACAAACGCTTCAACGGATTGGCCTTTTTCAGGGATAACATTGGCATAATTGTTTTCCACCTCATGATCGTCCCACGTCACGACCCACGGAAATGCGGCGTGGGCGGCTTTCAGATTGGCATCAGAGCGGTATTGGGCATGACGGTTGCGGTAATCTGACAGTGTATACACTTCAGCGCTGCTGTGCGTCCTGACATTTCCCGTTTTTGACACATATTCGTTCGGTCCGTATTCATAAATGTAATCTCCGAGATGGAACACGAGATCAAGCTTTTCCTTCGCCATATGTTTATACGCCGTATAATAGCCGTGTTCATACTGCTGGCATGAGGCAAACGCAAACGTCATGGCGGATACGTCAGCGCCGGGAGCGGGCAGCGTTTTCGTCCGGCCGACGGGACTGAGCTCATGCCCGCTTTTAAACCGGTAATAGTACACTTTATTGGGCTTGAGCCCGTCCGCCTCGACATGGACGGAGTGTCCGAGATTCGGCTTGGCCATTTCCGTTCCGCGTTTGACGATGTGACGGAAATGTTCATCAGTAGCGATTTCCCATTTTACCGGCACGGCCTGCTTCGGCATGCCGCCCCCATTCAGCGGGTCCGGGGCAAGACGCGTCCAGAGAATGACGCTGTCAGACAGCGGGTCGCCGGAGGCTACGCCGAGGGTGAACGGATAGTTTGAAAATTTCGGAGCGGCATTCACTTCAAACGCGCCGATGGATTGCGCGATCGCTAACCCGAGGGAAAGACCGGCGATTTTCCCGGCGCCTTGTATAAATGCGCGGCGGTCAAACGTATTGTTCTGAAAGCTTTTGTTCTCCAATTCCTTGATCCATTCATCTAAACGGCCGTCATGTGTCATGTCAGTTCCCCTTTCGTCTCATTGATCGCCCTTATTATAAAAAAGAAATGTTAAACCGCTATGAAGAAGTGTGAAGGGTTTGTAAGGCTGAAAAATGGACGGCGGGAGACATTTTTCACATTGTTTCGACAAACCTTGCCCCGCCGGGAGAAAACCCCCTCTGTTTCTTTTTGGCTTGTCATCCGTCAAGCGCACTTTTTTCCTATTTTTCTTCACAAAAAATTAAAAAAACACCGTTCATTCTAAGAACGGTGCGCCCGGGATTAAAATGTATTGTACACGTTTTCGCACGTCTCACCTGTCGGCTGATAGAAGCAGTGGGATCTGAATCTGGCGACAAACGGCTGGCCATACCAAGTCTGCGGGCAGTTGCCCGGCGGCTTAAAATACCACAGGCTGAATTTAGCCGGCCAAAACCGTTCTCCGTTAATCGTCCGGCGGGCAAGCCTCCGCTCAGATTCACGCGGTCTCTGGTAAAAGTATCCGTGAGTCACCGCTTCAAACGCGTGCGGCTGAAACACCATCTGCCTGATGGTGCGCAGGCCTTTAAAATCAGAACAATTCGCCCGCACCCTATTGATTCCCACATTGCCGACCAAAAGCATTCCCTGCTTCCCTTCGCCTTCCGCTTCCGCCCTGAGCAGCCTTGCCATTAGATCGACATCGGCGCTCGACGCTTTTACGACTGCCATCATGACACCTCCCGTATTTTCTCCTTTCATCATATTCAGCAGCGGCCCAGTGATGACAGCCAAAAGCCAGAAAACAAATGTTCACGAAAAAAGGGTTTATATTTCACGTTATGAGGAAACATACTAACATGATTTCCATAAGGAGGAATTCGCATGGAACACATTAAAGCGCTTGCCATTAAAGGCATTATGACCATCATTATTCTGTATCTGATACTCGGCTTAGGTTTTCGCTTTACATTCGGCGACGTGCTGCTGATGACCATTGTGCTGGGAGCCGTTTCCTACTTTACGGGCGACCTGTACGTGCTTCCGAGGTGGAATAATATCACGGCGGCGTCCGCTGATTTCGGAATCGCGTTTCTTGTTGTCTGGCTGATGGGAATGCCGCTGTCCATGGGCATTTCCGGAGGAAGACTGGCGTTTGCCGCTCTTATTTCCGCCGTCATCATCGCCGTCGGAGAATATTTTTTCCATATCTATCTGATGAGAAAAGACTTGGGCGGGTCCCGTTTTTTAGAACCCCGGTCCGAATAACGTAAAAAAGGCCGGATAACGGCCTTTTTCGTTTGATTTCACTGATCAATATGCTTTCTGATAAAATGCAGCAGCGTATTTCCTTGAGCGGTCAATATGACGCCCTTCGCGCCGCACTTCGGACAGGGCGTCCCTTCCTGCTCCTGGCCGGTTCCTTCACAATGCGGACACGTGAGCTCGAGATCGTCGGTTGCGATCACCATGAATATCCCTCCTTTTTTGATTGTCTGTCCGTCTCCAGTCACTTTCCATGGCCATCACCTCCTTAACAACACAAAAAAACCCCGTCCATCAAAGGACGAGGTTTTCGCGGTGCCACCTTTATTAACGGCTGAAAAGCCATTCTCTCAAAAAGTACAGAAACAAACGGTTTCAATACTCCTTTCTTGATAACGGGGAAAGAATCCCGGCACCGCCTACTGTCATTTCAGCGCAGCAATTCAGAAGCCCATTCGGCACCGGACGGGGATCGGTTCACAGCGGCCACCGACTCTCTGAACCCCGCGCGCTGATGCGTACTTACTCTTCCTCAGCATTGTTCATCCGTTCTTTTATTTTAAAATGTATCATACGCTGTCATCCGGCGGAAGTCAATAACCTTTCGGATCGGACAGGCCGAGCATGTCCCGCGCCATTTGCATATGCTCCTCTTGCCCCGTCTGAAGCGCGAATTTCGCCGTTTCCACGGGATAAGCGGCCTGCCATTCTGTCACATGCTCCTGCATTTTCGGCCAGACGCGCCCGCCTTCAGCTTCGTAGCTCTTCATCAGCCGTTTTGTTTCTTTTTCTCCTAATATCACTTGATAAAGGACAAAATCCTTGGCCGGATCGGCAACCTTTGCCTCTGTCCAATCGAGGAGACCCGTCACACGCTGATTTTCGCCGATCAAAATATGCGGAGGATGCAAGTCGCCATGGATCAGCGCGGAAAAATCAGGCCAGTACGAACTGTCATTTATCCACGTTTGCCATCTTTTCCAAAGCGGCTCTGAGACCCCGATTTCTTTTTTTATGTGATCCATTGATTCCGCCGCCCTTTGCCTGACGTCATCCGGTTTTATGATTTCAATTCCGGATCTGGAGGCCGCATCCGGGTCTGCCCCGTGCAGCTCGGCTAATGCCGCGGCAAGCGAGCCGACAAAACCGTCTGAAGGCGGCTCGTGTTCCATATTCCAGACATACTGTTTCTTATCCAGATCAATTGCGGCAGCTGGTATTCCGTCCAGTTTCGGATAAGCGATCAGTTCCGGTGTATGAATCCGCCAATCGGGCACTGCTACCGCGGCATGGCTGCGGAGAAACGCGAGAACGCCGCTTTCTGCAGCCGCTCTTTCGATAACATCGGGACGGCGCGGCTTTCGGAGCACCCATGTCATGCCGCTGTCATCTTCAGCAAATACGACTTGGAAGTCCATACCCGTTTCATTTATGTCCGCCCCTTCATATTTTAACCGTAAGCCATTTTCCTTTGCGATGTTCAGAACGGTTTCTATTTCCCTTTGTTTTGTCACTTCGTTTCCCCATTTCCCTTATTTACTGACACAGAGCTTCGCCTGAGGCGGAGGAGAAAGAGATATGTGAAGACGCCAAAAAGAGGGCGGCATAATCGCCGCCCCCTCATTATTACTTCAGGTTCCTTTATTCAGGCAGACAATCCCGGTTTCCTCCGCGCTCAAGGCAGAGACATTGACACTATTTTATTAGTGCGAAAACCGGATTTTGACTTGCCATCAGGACCCCTCCGTTCTTTCTTAGTTAACATTATTTTACACAAAAACCTTATATACGTAAACCCTATTTATCAGCTTACCGGATGCCTCCGCTGACAAATTTTGATCCTTCGCGTAAATCTTTCGCCTCCAAAAAGAAGACGTGAATGAATTTTTTCATATTCACTTTAACCGGAGAAAGCGGCACGGTTTCCTTAGCCTGCATTTCTTTCATTCTCTTGCTGACAGCGGGGAAATCAAAGAATTTCGAGGCGTAATATTCAAATTTGGGGTTTGAAAAATCAGTTGTGCCCAATGAAGCGAAATGGTTTAACGAATGAATGACGGCCCTTCTGATCCGCTGTTCCGAGGCCTTGATTTCTCTGTTAACCTCGGCTTGTGCCGCCGCAGGCCCCAGCTTCCGGATGGCGACGTTTGTAAACATCTGCTTTAAAGACGGGATGTTTCTTTCCGCCTGTTCATCCTCAAATAAATAGTGAAGGACAGCCATAAGGTCATGCGCCCCGCTTTCTCCCACGATGCCTAATTCCGATAAAAGAAATTTTCCTGTTTCTTTGATTGATTTCTCGTGCATCCCCCCCGGCCCGCTTTTTTTCGGCTCATTCCGCTGAATAAGACGGCTTAACGAGTGTTGGATGTCGCCGATCGAGGTTTCCAGTTCAATCCGCTCTTTTACTTTTCGCAATACGGTGACGATCTCGATTTTGTTGATCGGTTTGTGGATAAAGTATTCGATGCCGAGAGAATAAGCTTCTCCCACCATTTCCTTTGCCTCCACCTGCGATATCATCACCGCTTTTCCGTTGTACGATCCCTGAAGATGCCGGATCGTCTCAATCCCGTCCCGCCCCGGCATCAGCAGATCAATTAATAAAATATCGACTTGTTTAAAATGGAGATAATGCCCTTCAATCTGGCTTCCGTCCTCTGCCTCACCGACGACTTCGCCTAAGTCCTCGTCCTCGATCATCTGTTTTAAAATGGAACGGATCGCCCGGTCATCATCAGCTATAAAAAAACGCATATTATGAGTTCATCCTTTCTGCAATCAAATGCTTCACCGGCAGTTTAATCGTAAATATGACGCCTTTTGGCTTGTTATGAAAGGAAATGTCTCCGTCAAGTTCAGTTACGATTTCCTTCACGTAAGTAAGCCCGATGCCCGTTGAAGGTGTGCCGAATTCATCGTATTTGGACGTAAATCCGGGATCATAAACGACCTCTCCGATTTTTTCCGGAATGCCGGGACCGTCATCTTCCGCCTCAAATTCGGCGATCTCCCCCTCCGCCCTGCGCAGCGCGAGGCGGATCTCACCCCTGTCACCCATGGCTTCGACGGCATTGGCGGTCAGATTATTTAAGATCGACAAGACGGTAAAGACGTGATAATCGGGATGCTCTCCTTCAATCACGCTCCGGAATTGAATGTCCTTGCCTAAAGATTCGGCGTATTTTTCATTGATTCGGATGACGATGCCGACCAGAGCGGCGGCATTCATGTAATCCCGGAATCTCTCATTGGAAATCAGCTTCGACAGGCCGGCGAATATTCGCTGATTGTCTTTTTTCACTTCATGAATTTCTCCCGCAAGGCGCAGCATTCGGCTCCCGAGCTCCCGGTCGTTCCCGCTCATTTCCCGATATAGCTGATAGGATTCTTTCGTCACATGCTCCGTCGTTTTCAGCGTTTTTTTCAAATGAATCGTTTCTTCATATAAGTTAGACACAATCATCAGCATGTGCTCATGCTGCTTTCTCGTTTGTTTTTCCCTGACCTGAGATTCGTGCAGCTTCATCACGTTGAAAAAACTCAGCACAATAAATGTGTGAGAAACAGCGATAACCGCAATATCCGCCAGCTTGTCCGGCATCATAATCTGCCGGCCGCCGGAAAACTGAACCGTCATTTCAACGGCATCGGACGCAATTTCAATGAGAAAACCGAGAAACCCGATCATCAGCGGCCGATCCCAAAAAAGCCTGACCTTCAGCACATAAAACAAGCAGGCATATGTAAAGTAAAAAAAGAAACTGGGATATTGGCTGAAAAAAGCCTCCGTAAAGCCGGCATGCTCTCCTCCCCAGCACGCCAGGCCGATCCGGAATGCCACAACGGCTGCACCTGTCAACAGCCCTGACAATACTGCCGGCACATGCCGAAGCAGCAGCAGAAAAAAGAAAAAAGCCGGGGCGCCGAAGCTGATCCGATATACCTCATTCAGGGGGTAAAATTTCAGTTCCCCCGCCAGCGGCACGGTGATCAGCATAAGGGCGAAAAGATAGCCGTCTTTTTTCAGTAAATAGTCGAGCCTGATCATAATCACTTCCTTCTTCTGTCTATTTTGAACAAGACCGATACAGTCCGCAAATTTCTTTAGACCCGAATGGCGGGACACTCCGGCTGATTTATAAATCTATCGGCTTATTTTAAGAATGATTTTGTCGTATTTTGTATGATTCTGTAGATGTCATTATACATTAACATGGAACACGCTATTTTTGAAAACGTTTTCCAAGACCGGTTTCCGCTTCGGACAGGCTTGCAATAGAGGAGGAATGTTATGAAAGATATGGTCAGAGAGCGCCTTGAAAAAGAGGAACTGGCTTCACTTTTACAAGATTGGGTCGAGCATTACCGACCGTTTTCCGTCAATGGAAAAAGCGCAAATTATATACCCGCCCTCGGAGAAATCAACGACTCTCAGCTGGGCATTTGCATATTAGAGCCGGATGGCTCAATGATTCATGCCGGTGAATGGAATGTCCCGTTCACATTGCAGAGCATCTCAAAAGTCATCAGCTTTATTGCCGCCTGCATGAACAGAGGCATTTCTTACGTGCTGGATCGTGTGGACGTGGAACCGACGGGTGATGCGTTTAATTCTATCATTCGGCTTGAAATCCATAAACCCGGGAAGCCCTTCAACCCGATGATCAATGCCGGCGCCATTACCGTCGCCTCGCTGCTTCCGGGTGAAACGGCGCATGATAAATTAGAATATCTATTTTCCGTTTTTGAAAAATTAATAGGAAAACGCCCTCACATTCACGAGGAGGTCTTCCGTTCTGAATGGCAGACCGCGCATCGGAACAGAGCGCTCGCCTACTATTTAAAAGAAACGAACTTTCTCGAGGCGGATGTGGAAGAAACGCTTGAAGTGTATTTAAAGCAGTGCGCCATGGAGGGTACAACCGAGGACATCGCTTTAATCGGATTGATACTTGCGCATGACGGCTACCATCCGATCCGACGGGAACAGGTCATTCCGAAAGATGTCGCGAAACTCGCCAAAGCCCTGATGCTGACATGCGGGATGTACAATGCGTCAGGAAAATATGCGGCTTTCGTCGGCGTCCCCGCCAAAAGCGGGGTATCCGGCGGCATTATGGCATTGGTTCCCCCAAGCGCCAGAAGAGAACAGCCTTTTCATAACGGCTGCGGCATCGGCATTTACGGTCCGGCCATTGATGAATACGGCAACAGCCTGACCGGCGGCATGCTGCTGAAACATATCGCACAGGAGTGGGAGCTCAGTATTTTTTAATCAAACGAACCAAGAGGTGATTGGATGCAGGAATTCTTTGAAAATGTAATCGGCTCGGCAAATGATTTTTTATGGTCAAAACTGTTAATCGTACTGCTTCTTTCTCTGGGACTGTTTTTTACGTTCAGATCAAAGGGTCTGCAAGTCCGCATGCTGAAGGAAATGATCCGGGTTTTGAAGGAAGGCGCGGCCGCCCGGACAAAAAACAGCATTTCCCCGTTTCAGGCATTTTGCATCAGTATGGCGGCGCGTGTCGGAACCGGGAATATTACCGGAATCGCCATTGCGATCGCACTCGGCGGTCCGGGCGCTATTTTCTGGATGTGGATTATCGCAGTCATCGGTTCGGCTTCAAGCTTTGTTGAAAGCACGCTGGCCCAAATTTATAAAGTAAAAGATCAAAACGGATTCCGCGGGGGCCCGGCCTATTACATGGAAAAGGGCCTGAAGAAACGCTGGATGGGCGCGCTGTTCGCCGTATTAATCACACTGTCATTCGGAGTTGTTTTTAATTCCGTTCAATCCAATACGATCAGCGTCGCCTTTCAAAACGCATTCGGCACCAGCCGGCTTACATTGGGCATTATGTTAATCTTGGTTTTCGGCGGCGTAATCTTCGGCGGCGTCAAACGAATTGCGAAAATGGCGGAATACATCGTAGTCGTTTTGGCCGTTTTATATATCGGTGTCGCTTTCTTTGTCATTCTGACGAACATCACCCAATTGCCCGGCGTTCTGTCCCTAATCGTAAAAAATGCGTTCGGCATTGATCAAGCAGCGGGCGGCGCTTTAGGTGCGGCCTTGATGCAAGGTGTAAGACGCGGGATTTTCTCAAATGAAGCGGGTATGGGAAGCGCTCCGAACGCGGCGGCGACAGCTACGACGAGCCACCCGGTGAAACAGGGGCTCATTCAGGCATTCGGCGTCCTGACGGATACGCTCGTCATTTGTACAAGCACGGCGCTTATCATTTTATTTTCAGACGCTTATCACCAGCCGGGACTGAGCGGCATCGCGCTTTCTCAGGCCGCCTTGAGCGACCATGTCGGCGCGTGGGCGTCAGGTTTCCTTGCCGTCTTAATGCTTTTGTTCGGCTTCAGCGCTCTGATGGGCAACTATTATTACGGAGAAACCAATATCGGATTTTTAAGCCAGAACAAAAAATGGCTGTTCATTTACCGCATCTGCGTGCTCGGAATGGTACTGTTCGGCTGTATTTCCAAAGTCCAGCTTGTGTGGGATATGGCTGACTTATTCATGGGCTTAATGGTGGTTGTGAACTTAATCGCGATTTTCCTTCTGTCGAAAAAAGCGTTTGCCGCTTTGAGCGATTATGTCCGGCAAAAGAAAGCCGGAAAAGACCCCGTCTTTTACAGAGATGTGCTCCCTGATGATGACGGGATCGACTGCTGGGAGTATTCAGACATCGCGAAAAGTGCGAAAGGCAAACACATTTCCTAAACAAAAGGTGTTCGGGCAGCGTCCTGAACACCTTTTTTCTGCCGGTTCATTGACAAAGAGAATAGCGTCCATTACCCTTTTTATATATTTTCAGTAAAGTCAGAAAGGAAGGCCTATGAATCCCATTACACAAATATTAAATGAATACCCGGTTATGATCATAGACGGCGCGATGGCAACCGAGCTTGAGCGGATGGGCTGTGATTTACATGATGATCTGTGGTCGGCCAAAATTCTTTTGGAGAGGCCAGAACTGATCAAACAGGTGCATGCAGAATATTTTGCCGCAGGCGCTGATTGCGCGATCACCGCCAGTTATCAATCGACAATTGAAGGATTTGCAGCGCGCGGCATCCCGGAAACCGATGCGATACGTCTCATTCAGACATCTGTTGAACTTGCCGCACAAGCACGCGATGAATTTTGGGCGCATGAAGAAAACCGTTTACACCGGCCCAAACCTTTGGTCGCCGCTTCTATCGGGCCTTACGGCGCGAGCCTCGCTGACGGCTCAGAATATCGCGGGCATTACGGACTGACGGAGGATGAGCTGATCAGCTTTCACCGCCCCCGGATGAAAGCCCTTATAGAATCCGGCGCCGATCTTTTGGCCTGTGAGACCATTCCGTGCCTGTCAGAAGCAAAAGCGATCACAAGGCTGCTGGAGGAATTCCCCGGCACTTATGCATGGATCAGCTTCAGCGCCAAAGACGGACGGCATATCAGCGAAGGCACGCCAATTTCCGAATGCGCGGCCCTGCTTGACTCCTGCAGCCAAATCGCAGCGATCGGCATCAACTGCACAACGATTGAACATATTCCGCCGCTGATAGAAGAAATCAAACGGTCAGCATCCAAACCGATTATCGCCTATCCGAACTCCGGCGAACAATATGACCCAGTGACAAAAACCTGGAAAGGCGCAGCGTGCGAAAACCATTTCGGAAAAAGCGCGCAAAGCTGGTACGAAAACGGCGTGAGCCTGATCGGAGGGTGCTGCCGGACGAAACCCGCGGACATTCAGGCCATTGCCGATTGGGCCAAAACCTTAAAAACAACTTGACTAATCGGAATAGTTTGTATATTCTATTCAAAAAGCCGGTTCGCCGGAATCTCGTGCCGTTCGCCGGCATGAGATTTTTTATTAGAACGGCCCTCGCAGAAAGTTGGAAAACAATGAACAACAAGAACGAGACGAATTTTCAGAGAAGTATGAAAAGCAGACACCTCTTTATGCTATCACTCGGAGGTGTGATCGGAACGGGGCTGTTTTTAAGCTCTGGGTATACCATTCATCAGGCGGGTCCGGCGGGCACCATTTTCGCTTACCTTTTGGGCGCGGGCATCGTCTATCTTGTCATGCTTTGCCTTGGTGAACTGTCAGTGGCCATGCCGGTGACGGGCGCATTCCACACCTATGCGAAGACCTATATCGGGCCCGCGACGGGCTTTACGGTCGCATGGCTGTACTGGCTGACGTGGGCGGTGGCGCTGGGCTCTGAATTCACGGCGGCCGGGCTTTTCATGCAGCGCTGGTTCCCGCATACTTCGGTTTGGATGTGGAGTGCGGTATTCGCTCTTTTCATCTTTTTATTAAACGCCTTCTCCGTGAAATTTTTTGCTGAATCGGAGTTTTGGTTCTCAAGCATTAAAGTCTTAGCCATCTTACTGTTTATTTTATTGGGCGGAGCAGCGATGTTCGGCATCGTCCCGATGAAAAGCGGTGAGGCCGCACCTATGCTGTCGAACTTTACGGATGGCGGCAGCCTTTTTCCAAATGGCTTTTTCCCGATACTGATGACGATGCTTTCAGTAAACTTTGCTTTTTCAGGGACGGAGTTGATCGGAATCGCCGCAGGGGAAAGCGCCGATCCGGAAAAAACCGTTCCGCGCGCCATTAAGACCACAGTCTGGCGGCTGGCGCTTTTCTTTATCGGAACGATTTTTGTGCTGTCAGGGATGATCTCCATCAAGGAAGCCGGTGTGATTGAAAGCCCGTTCGTCACGGTATTTGACAGAGTCGGCGTGCCTTATGCGGCCGATCTGATGAATTTCGTCATTTTAACGGCGCTACTGTCTGCGGCCAATTCAGGGCTGTACGCGTCATCACGTATGCTGTGGTCCCTGTCTAAAGAAGGGGAGCTTCATCCCGCCTTTGCCAGGCTGACCTCTAAAGGCATTCCTTTTAACGCTCTGATCTTCAGTATGATCGGCGGCATTCTGTCGTTGTTGTCAAGCGTATTTGCAGCGGATACAGTCTATCTTGTTCTCGTCTCCGTCTCAGGGTTTGCGGTAGTGGCTGTGTGGATGAGCATCGCCGCATCGCAATTTTTGTTCCGAAGACGGTTTCTTACAGAAGGGCACCAGCTTTCAGACTTGAAATACAGGACGCCGGGATATCCGGCCGTACCGATAGCGGCCTTTCTCCTGTGCCTCGCCTCCTGTATCGGCATCGCTTTTGATCCGAACCAGGCCATCGCCCTTTATTGCGGAATTGCATTTATGGCCGTTTGCTACACCGCTTATTACTTGAAAAACCGGAAAAGCAGAGCCCGCGTGCAAGCCGTAAAATCCCAATAACCAAAAAAAGAACCCTGCAGCGCAAGGGTTCTTTTTTCATTTATACTTCAACCACCCACCTGAACGAATCCCGCACCTTCCCGACTTGGATGCCGGCAATCGTTTCATAGAGCCTTTCTGACACTTCACCGATCAAACCGTTATTCAGTTCAATCGTTTCTCCGTGAATGTGCAGCGCGCCGACCGGCGAGATGACGGCCGCGGTTCCCGTACCGAATACCTCTGACACCTCGCCTCTCATCGCAGCCTCATAGATGTCATCAATGGCGACCTGTTCTTCCCTGACGCGGATGCCCCAGCTTTTTAACAGCTCTATCACAGATGCGCGTGTGATGCCCCCGAGAATGCTTCCGTTTAACGCCGGCGTTACGGCCTCTCCGTTTATGATGAAAAAGATATTCATACTCCCTACCTCTTCGGCATATTTCTTTTCCACCCCGTCGAGCCAAAGCACCTGATCATACCCCAGTTCTTCGGCTTTCCGCTGAGCCTGTAAGCTGGCCGCATAATTTCCGGACGTTTTGACGTCGCCCACTCCGCCGGTGACGGCACGCACATACTCATCCTCCACATAAATCCGGATCGGTTTCAGCTGATCGCCGTAATACGAACCGACAGGCGTCAGAACAACCATGAACTTGTAACGCTTTGACGGCCGGACGCCTAAAGAAGGCTCAGTCGCAATTACAAACGGACGGATATATAAAGAGGTTCCTTTTTCTATCGGTATCCATTCCTGCTCCAGCTCCACCAATTGTATCAATGCCTCCAGCGCCAGCTTCTCGTCAAGAGGCGGCATGCTCATCCGCCGTAACGATTTATTCAGCCGTTTTATATTTTGGTCAGGACGGAACATCAACACCCGTCCGTCTTCTGACCTGTAAGCCTTCAGCCCTTCAAATACGGCCTGCCCGTAATGGAAAACCGATGCGGAAGGATCCAGATGGACCGGTTCATAAGGGGTGATTCTCGGATCATGCCACCCTCTCTCCTCTTCGTAATCCATGACAAACATGTAATCTGTGAAGTACTTGCCAAACCCCAATGAAGCGGAGTCCGGTTTTTCTTTTCTTGCTGTGACCTTACGTCTTTCAATCAGTTGATTCAACAAAAGCACACCTTTCTTGTAATTATTAAAATTTTCAGTCTTTTATAAGCTGCCTGTTTTCTCTGCCTGAATCGTGTATGCACAGATATATGAGGATGCAGTTGACCGTATCATATCAAATATACCACTTATAAGAGGATAATTATCACAATTTTTGATATTTTCAAGCGAAAATCTAACTTTATTTTATTCTCCTTCATTTTTTCCAATGAGGACTTTCTGTCATATTAAATGATTGCGCTTACATAATGTAAAGCAATCCTTTCTTTCGCACAGTCAATAATGTGACAAATTTATGGCGGATAGGAAGGTGGTTGCCGCCTGCTTCACGAATTACGTATGAAATGCGCAAGTAAAAGGGGGATTCGCTTGAAAAAATTTATCGCATTCCAGATTTTGATCGCTTTAGCCATCGGAGCATTGATCGGCCATTTCTTCCCGGATTTCGGGATGGCGCTGCGGCCCGTCGGAGACGGATTTATCCGCCTGATTAAAATGATTGTCGTGCCGATCGTGTTTTCAACCATTGTTATCGGAGCCGCCGGCAGCGGCAGTATGAAAAAAATGGGCAGTCTCGGCATCAAAACGATTATTTGGTTCGAAGTGATTACGACGCTTGTTCTGGCGCTCGGTCTGTTATTGGCGAACGTGCTGAAGCCGGGAGTCGGACTTAACCTCTCTCATCTTGCTAAAAAAGATATTCACGAGCTTTCCGGCTATACGGAAAAAGTAGTCGACCTGAAACAAATGCTTCTTGATATTATCCCCGTTAACATCATTGACGTCATGGCGAAAAACGATCTTCTCGCCGTCATTTTTTTCGCGATTTTATTCGGTGTTGCCGCAGCCGGCATCGGCAAAGCCTCCGCACCTGTCATGAGTTTCTTCGAATCCACGGCAAATATTATGTTCAAACTGACGCAGATGGTGATGGTCACCGCTCCGATCGGCGTTCTCGCCCTGATGGCCGCCTCCGTCGGGCAATTCGGAATCGCGCTTTTGCTTCCGATGCTGAAGCTGATCGGCACTGTGTTCCTCGGGCTGTTCCTGATACTCTTCGTTCTGTTTCCGATCGTGGGGCTTATCTTTAAAATCAAGTACTTTGAAGTGCTGAAAATGATTTGGGATCTGTTTTTGATCGCTTTCTCCACGACAAGCACAGAAACCATTCTGCCTCAGCTGATGGATCGGATGGAAAAATACGGCTGTCCGAAGCGGGTCGTCTCCTTTGTGGTTCCGTCAGGTTTATCGCTGAACTGTGACGGCTCAAGCCTCTATTTATCGGTGTCCTGTATTTTCCTGGCGCAGGCGTTTCATGTGGAAATGCCGCTTTCTCAGCAGCTTCTGATGATGCTTGTCCTCGTGATGACAAGCAAAGGCATTGCCGCCGTCCCGTCAGGCTCACTCGTCGTGCTTCTGGCGACAGCGAATGCCGTCGGTCTCCCCGCGGAAGGCGTCGCCATCATTGCCGGTGTCGACCGCGTCATGGACATGGCGAGAACCGGCGTCAACGTGCCCGGCCATGCGGTCGCCTGCATCGTCGTGTCCAAGTGGGAAAAAGCATTCAAATATAAAGGACCCGTCACGGCAGACCAGACCGCCCGGACAGAAAGTATGTAAACACAAAAAAGACCACCTCATTGGTGGTCTTTTCTATTAATCAATCGCCGCATGATCCTCTTTTTCAATCAAAGCAAGGCGTTCATTGATTTCTTCCTGAGTCATTTCGTGCTCTTTCACATACATGTTGCGTTCGTTCGTACGGCATTCGTGACTGCAGCTGCGCATGTATTTGTATTCATTCTCAGGTGTGCAGATCATTTTTTTATTACATGCCGGATTTGCGCAGTTCACATAACGCTCGCACGGCTCACCCGTGAAATAATCTTTTCCGATGATAACGTGCTCTACGCGGTTGACCGGTACGCTGATTCTTTCGTCAAACACGTAGCACTGTCCGTCCCACAGCTGCCCTTGCACTTCAGGATCTTTACCGTAAGTGACGATACCGCCGTCAAGCTGGGACACGTCTTCAAAGCCCTTCTTCAGCAGCCAGCCGGAAAATTTCTCACAGCGTACGCCGCCTGTGCAGTACGTGAGGATTTTTTTGCCTTCAAGCATGTCTTTGTGCTCTTCAATCCAGTCCGGCAGCTCACGGAACGCCTCAATATCAGGTCTGACCGCTCCGCGGAAATGACCGAGATCATACTCATAGTCGTTTCTGGCGTCGATCACGATCGTGTCAGGGTCCTGCATTTGCTCATAAAAGTCTTTCGGTTTCAAATGCTTGCCCGTCGTGACATTCGGATCAACATCATCTTCGAGACGAAGCGTCACCAATTCTTTTTTATGGCGCACAAACATTTTGCGGAATGCATGTCCGTCAGCCTCGTCAATTTTGATCGGCATGTCGGCAAAGCGCGGATCAGCTTTCAGCGCATTCATGTATTGTTCCGTCTGTTCAACCGTTCCGGACACCGTACCGTTAATGCCTTCCTCAGAAATCAAAATACGGCCTAACAGACCGAGCTCCTTACAAAACTTCAAATGCTGAGCCGTGAACTCCTCAGGCTCATCAATCTTTACATATTTATAATAAAGTAAAACTCTATATTGTTTTTCCATGATTTATACACCCTGTTCAATTATATTAATGATCGCACACTCTACTATATCATACAGGAAAACGGGCGAAAGATGAACATTTCCGTCCGTACTCTTTCTTCCAGTCACGCTTCGCCTTTTAAAACCTGCTGAAAATAAAACCGATACGTATTGCGCAAAAAGGTCTCAAGCGAAAGGCCGGCCGCGGTCTGATACTTGCCGATAATAAACGGAAAACGTTCACGGCCTTTTGTCCGCAGAAGATCGGCGCTGTCTTCAGCCAGTTCTGAGATGAGCGCCTCAATGACAGGCCGGCATGCGTCCCGCACGGCTTCAAGAATTTGCTGATCCCCTGTATGCTGGTACTGCTCTATCAGCTTTGCCAAATCCTTTTCTTCCATAATGTTCACTTCCTTACACCATATAAAAAAGAGGAGCAGCTTTTATAAAGCGGACGCCTCCTCCTGTGACTCCGCATAACCGATGATCTGGCCGACCTGTAATTCACGGCCTTCAGTCAGGTTATCCGAAGGGGTAAACATATCTTTCTCGAATACTAAAATAACGGTCGATCCAAATGAAAAATAGCCCAGCTCTTCCCCCGTCTCAAGCCTGTTTCCGGTGTTTGTCTGAACGATCGAGTTAATATTCATCGCACCTACCGGAATCATGAGCATCTGCTGATCAGCACGGGTCAGCTCGTACACATAACGGTAATTTTTTGAGAGCACATCTTTCCCGTACTTTAACCCCATCGTATTAACGGGATAGGAGCGTTTCCCCAGCTCGGCCAGCTTCTGATACGTGCAGCTGACGGGAGAATGGAAGCGGTGGTAATGTCTCGGGCTAAGGTAAAGCACGGCAAAACACCCGCCGTTATACTTGTGATCGGCGCTTTTAAACCCCGTCAGTTCGGCGAACGAATAATCCTTCCCTTTTACCATGAAAGTTTGATTGGGATTAATCATGCCCACCGTCTGAACGACGCCGTCCACCGGGCTGACGATGGCGTTCTTCTCTTTTGCCACGGGGCGGAGATTCAAATTAATATCACGAATAAAAAATGACGCCAGTGAATCAAAGTCAGAAGCCGTGCGTTCCGTTTCATTCCAGTTGATGCGATAGTGTTTGGAAAACAGCGGAATCACCGGCTTGCTCAGTTTCGATTCACAGAAGTTTTTAATGAGATAAGACGTCAATCGATTATTAGTCAGTTCAATCAATGAACGATAAAGAACTTTAGCGGCAGTATTAAACATTGATTACTCCTATGAATTTTCCTATAGTAATAAAAATAAAACACCATAAAAACGCTCCGATGGCGGCGAAGCATAAGTAGGTTTTGAATTCCATTCTGCCGATTCCGGAAAAGTAGCAGGTCACGTGTCTGATGCCGGGGATGAAATAACCTAAAATAATGGTGTACGGCCCGTACTTCTTCATCCACCTGTCTACTTTCTCCATCCTCTTTTCCTTCAGGCCGACCCATTTCCCGAACTTATTAATAAACGGCCGGCCGGCTTTTCTGCCGATGAAGTAGCTGATAATCATCCCAAGGAGCGCTCCGATAAAGCTGACCAGAATGGAGAGCCCGTAATTCAGCACGTTTAAATGAGCGAAGTAGCCCACAAGCGTCATCATGACTTCATCCGGAATAGGCAATCCGATAATTCCGAGTGTCAGCATAAGAAAAATTGCGATATATCCGTAATCGGATATTAATTGCTGAACTAATTCCATCTTCTGCTCTCCAGGTTTTCAGGCGCCTGTTTTTTAAAGTGCGGAAATTTAATGTTGCTGACCATTAAATAACCGAGCGCGATCGTTCCCGCCCCCAGAAGAAAAGCGTTATTGATAAAGCTCAAAATGACAAGACACATACCCGCAAACGGAATAGGCATCCCGATAAACGTCGGCAGCTTGCTTTGTTCAATATTAAATCTGGAAAGACGGATCATCCCGCAGATGCTGTAGGAAAGCGCGATTAAAATTCCGATGAACGGAATCGTATATAGTGAAACACTGTAAGCGAGCATGGACGGCGCTACGCCGAACGTCACGAGATCAGCAAAGGAGTCAAGCTCTCTTCCCATCTCCGATACCGCGTTCAGCTTACGGGCGGCCAAACCGTCAAAGAAATCAAGAAACATCCCGGTGAAAATAAAGATCACCGCAGAGTGTATATTATGATACAAAAGGGAATGAATCGATAAGAGCCCGCAAATAAAATTTCCAATTGTAATCATACTAGGTATATAATTCACAGTTTACACAAACCTCCAATTAAAACCATATCAAATCGGACTGCGTATGCATAAAGACTCCATTTTACGGAAACATAAAATGGAATTCTTTCAATGCTATCATTCAAATTCTTTTATTATACAGCATTTGGTGTTATTTGAACAATCTAATCTGGTGATTTTTGTTTTTTGCCGTTCATATTAAGGTAAGCAATCATGGTTTCCTCTATTCCGGATTACCCTGCTTAAATATTCCATGCCGCGGTCCGGATTGTCCGTTCTTGATGAATGAAAAGCCGTATGATGTATTGTTATTTCCTTCTCTGTGAAATGAGAACATTACATATAACGATTGCGGACATAAAAAGTTTCAAGAGTTGAAAAGTCTGACTGATACAAAGCGGCCCATACATTATCTCACAACCCCGTTTTCCAGTATATAGTCTGTCCAAACAAAAAAGGCGCCTTACCATTACGGTAAAAACACCTTTTAAGATCATTTTATGTAATTGATAAATGACTGAGTGCTTCGGCCGCTCTTTCTCTGGCCTCTTCAACGGTCCCGGCTGCAGAAAGCGCAACCGCCATACGGCGTCCGACTTTCGTGACGGGTTTACCGAATACGCGGACCTGAGTGCTTTTTACCGCCAAAGCCTTCTCCAAACCTTCAACCGCATAATCAGCAAGCTCTTTTGGCGCCTTCAGCGGACGGCTTGCCCCCGGCGACAGCTGAGTGATTTCCGGAATCGGGAATCCCAATACCGCGCGGACATGCAGCGCAAACTCCGACAAATTTTGCGTCACAAGCGTAACGAGCCCCGTATCATGCGGACGGGGAGACACCTCGCTGAAATATACTTTATCTTCAGTAAGGAAAAGCTCCACCCCGAACAAACCGTATCCGCCGAGCTCGTCCGTTATGCTTTTCGCAATGTGTTTCGCCTCTTTGATCTGCTGTTCCGTCATATGATGAGGCTGCCATGATTCAATATAGTCACCGTCTTTTTGTTCATGTCCGATCGGCGCGCAAAAGGACGTACCGTTCGCCGCGCGCACTGTCAGAAGAGTGATTTCTGATTCAAACGGAATGAATTCCTCAACGATGACCCGGCCGTTTTTCACCCGGCCGCCTTCCATCGCCATGTCCCAGCAGCTTTTCAGCCCGGAAGCCGAGCGGCACACGCTTTGCCCTTTTCCGGAAGAGCTCATCAGCGGTTTTACTACGCACGGAAAGCCGATTGTTTCCGCCGCTTCTTTAAATTCTTCATATGTATTCGCGAATTCATAGCCGGCAGTCGGAAGATGAAGCGTCTCTGCCGCAAGCCGTCTGATGCCTTCACGGTCCATCGTCAGCTTTGCCGCACGCGCATTCGGAATGACGTGAAAACCTTCTTCCTCAAGCTTCAGCAGCTCATCCGTCGCAATGGCTTCCACTTCCGGCACGATCAAGTCCGGTTTTTCTTTCTCAATGACTTCTCTGACCTGCGCTTTATCAAGCATATCAATCACATAGCTTTTGTGTGCGGCCTGCATGGCGGGAGCATGCTCATAGCTGTCAACGGCTACAGTGACAACCCCGAGCCGCTGCGCTTCAATGACGACTTCTTTCCCCAGCTCGCCTGATCCTAATAACAACATCTTCTTCGCCTGATACATGTCCTTTGGCCCCTCCCTTTCTATACCCCACTCATTATAACGGAAATATTCAAAAAATAAAGACAAGATAGATAACAAACTCTATCCTGTCTTTTGTTCTGATTCGAGCGATTCAATCGCCGCTGACACGTCCTTCTCGCGATATTGCCCCATTAAGCATAACGATTCTTCCGCCCGGCAGGCGTGAGAAGCGATGCGGCGCTTGGCTTCCTCATGGTTGTCAAGGATGCCGAGATCACAGAGGCTGACGGGGAAACCGAGCCGGCTGTAAAACGGAAGCAGCTCTTCAATCTCAGGTCTCCGATTCTCAAGCGCGAGCTGCACCAATATGCCGTAAGCAACCTTCTGGCCATGCAGCACCTGATGTGTCTCCTGAAGAAAACTGAGTCCGTTGTGGACCGCATGCGCCCCTGCCATCCTGCACAAACGGCCGCCATACCCGCCGACCGTTCCCGCAAGCATAATGATCGTTTCCGCCGTATGGATGAACGGCACGGACAGCTCGCCTTTCTCCATGCTTCCGACGGCCGCTTCACTGTAACGCAATAACAGATTACGGATATATTCCGCCTGTCTCAGCCCCGCCTGCGCCATCAGCGGCGCCGCCTCCTCCGTATTTCTGATGACCGCCTCAGCCTCATACCATTTCGCCAGCGTATCACCGATCCCGCTTTTCATATATTCAATGGGAGAGGAAAGTAAAAACAGCGGATCAACAAGCGTCAAATAGCTTGAACGCTTATGATAATCCACTCTGATAAAATTGCCGCTCTCATCATACATGACACTTAACGGCGTACTTGCCGCACACGTCCCCGCAATGGAAGGAACCATCACAGCCTCTATATCAAGCCGGTCTGCCGCCGCTTTTGCCAAATCCAAAATCGTGCCGCCTCCGATACCGATGATCACATCCGCGTCTTCCGCCTGCTCACAGACCTTACGCACCGCCTCAGGTGAACAGTATCCTTTATGCTGAATCACATCCCAGGAAGAACCGCCGCCGTAATCGGAGAACGCCTGATAGGATTTGATTCCGGCCACAATAACGGGTTTTCTGAATGTCTCCAGCAGCCCCGGAAGCTCTTTTGCGATTCCTTCCTTGCATATGTACTGATTCGGGCCGCTTCGGACGATATCTTCAGGCTTCATTCGAATCTCTCCTTTGGCTGGAATTTATATATATTTTCCCACTTGTCAGAAAATACATCAACCGGAGGTGCTCAGCGCTTCGCTTCTTCCGCCTCCAAAAACAGCTCATCAAGCCGCTCCAAAGCCTCTGCCTTTTCAAAACTGCTGAACCACAGATCATCATAGGAATCAAGGATGCGGTAATGGTGGGAAATCAAATGCTGCTGCAAGCGGAACTCGCCTTTTTTCTCGATGGCTTTCCACCACACCTTGCCGCCCATCGTCTTCCCCTTCGGCCTGTCAATTGTGCGGTGAGCAACCGTTTCAATGACCTCCAGCGGATCATCTCCTAATACGGATTGCAGTGTTTCACTTGATCTGAAAAGCGCGCAAACCGCCACAACGTGCGGCCATTCCGCAAGCGCCCGCCCTTTCTCAATCTGCACCAGCGACTTTTTAGAAAGGCCGATCACATCCGCCATTTTCTCCTGTGTGTAGCCTCTCTCCGACCGGATTTTCTTCAGCTGGACTGAGACAAGCTCAGTCATATAATCTTGATCCATCTCAACCTCCATATTTATCAATATAGCCATTTTACACCGCGGCACGCCTTTTTTATATCAGAACATTTTCAAACGAATCAAAAGAACCCGGGATTGGCTTATCATTGAAGCGATGTACCTTTCCGCATAATCCAGAATGATGCGGTGAATACAAACGTACGCCCGAAGAGACAGGTGCGGGCTCCCTGGCGGTTGAGCTCCGGAGAAAATAAAAAGCTGCCGCAGCTGCAGCAGCTAAAACTTTATAGACCGGAAAATCGGCATTATGAAGCGAATACAATCCATCTTGCACTATAATTGACACGTTTTTTCGAACCCTGATTGACCAATTTAAATCTGTATGAATCTCCTTTTTTTAACGAAGGTGTTTCAAAATAAGTCGTTCCGTTTTTCTTTGCATTGGCGGTTTTGATTGTTTTCCAGGCACCTTTGCCGTTGACTTGCTTTTGGACGTATATTTTATACGTGCCCTTCCCTTTACTGTTGGATTTAAAAGTCACGGCTCTCAAGCTGTACTTTTTTGTCGTTTTAGTGAATTTAGGGTGATATGTATTGATCACATAGTTAGTGAAATACCCGCTTTTATAAGTATGAAGCCAGTCTTTAGCCTCTGCTTTTTGCGGAGAAGAAAAACCCATAAAACCAATTCCGCTGATTAAAAGAGTAAAAATAATGATGAGCGACTTAAAAATCTTTTTGCTTTTCATCGAGAAAATCCTTCCTTCCTGTAACTATTTACCCTATTTATGTTAATGACAATATAGCCAATCATAAATCCGTCCAACTAACCATTTTGACCGCAGGAAGAGATGTGAACAGCCCTTGAAATGACTATATGACTACTACTTATGATTCTTGTTATTTTTGATTAAGTGATAAAGTTACTTTAAGCCGCTATTCATTTTGTTGTTTTTGTATCAATTGTCATAGCGAGGTCTTTTCCTATCAATGCCTCTTTCGGCGTTTGTGCTGCGGCTGTATGATGGGGCTGTCCCTGCTTGAACAAACTCATAAACCCATGACAAGCTGTCATACGTTTGCCACCTATGAATGAACGCACACTACACGCAATGGAGGGATTACAATGGACGAAATGGTCCTGGAAACACAACAATGGCTGAATGAGACGTACAAAGGCAGACACGGGTACAACAAAGTGCCGGAAAACGGAAAAACGGGCTGGGATACCATTTACGGTCTGACACGGGCGCTTCAAATTGAGCTTGGTATTTCAGAACCTGCCGATAACTTCGGACCGACGACACAAAGATTGTTTAAGCCGTTGAAAAAGCAGGCTCCCGATTCTAAACCGACAAACATGAATTACATTCTGCAAGGGGCGCTGTGGTGTAAAGGTTTTAACCCCGGCGGATTTTCAGGCGTTTTCTATGAAAATACCGAAAGCGCTGTAAAAGAGTTTCAAAAAGCGGCCGGGCTCACTAAGCAAGACGGCATCGTCACGGCACTCATTATGAAAGCCTTGCTGGATATGAGCGCTTTTCGGTTAGTAGCGGGAGGCGACAAAAGAATCCGCCAAATCCAGCAGAACCTGAACCGGGATTACAATGACTACATCGGCTTGATGCCTTGTGACGGCTTATATGCCCGCGATACAAACAAGGCTCTCATTTATGCTCTGCAAAAAGAAGAAGGCATGAGCACAAGCGTCGCCAATGGATTTTTCGGGAACGGAACGACCAGCTTATGCCCTACCTTGACTCCCGGCGATTCACGGACAGGCTTTGTTTTGATTGTTCAATACGCGCTTTACTGTAATGGGGAAGCGTTTGATCCCGGTGAATTCGACGGGAAATACGGCGTCGGAGTTGTATCGGCAGTGAAAGCTTTCCAAAAGTTTATGTGCCTGCCGCAGACTGGTTATGCGGACATGCCGACGATTAAAGCTTTATTATCAAGCTCAGGCGACACAACGCGGGCTGCTTCAGCTTGTGACACCGCTGCCATTTTGACGGCAGATACGGCTAAAACTTTGCGTGAGAATGGCTATAAGATCGTGGGAAGATATCTGACCGGGAATGTGCGGACAAGCAGCGGACTGACATCGAAAGCGTTAACGTCAAAAGAACTTTCCGCGATTTTCCATGCCGGCTTAAGCGTGTTTCCGATTTATCAGGACGGCGGCTATGAATCTTCTTATTTTGTAAAAGACCAAGGAACGAGAGATGCGTACAGCGCTGCATCAGCCGCCCGAAGATTAGGCTTTCCGTCAGGAACGACCATTTACTTTGCCGTCGATTTCGATGCGTATGATTATGAAGTCACAGATAAAATCATCCCTTACTTTCAAGAAATCAAGTCAGCTTTTATGAAAATGCAGGCGTTCTCAACTGCGCCGAAATATGAAATCGGTGTATACGGACCGAGAAACATTTGTATCCGGACGTCAGAAGCAGGTCTGACCAAATATAGCTTTACGGCTAACATGTCGACCGGATTCAGCGGAAACCTCGGATACCCGATGCCGAAAAACTGGGCTTTTGATCAATTTTATGAAGGAACGATCGGAAGCGGAGCGGGAAAAGTCGCCATTGACAAAGACGGATACTCCGGAAAAGACTCGGGTGCAAGCAGCGTCCATCCGCCTTCTGATCCTGTGTATGATGCAAGACTAAACACATTAACCAATATTCTGTCAACAATTCCAGCATTGGAAAATTCATCTGGTCTGGCCAATATGATGTTCGAATTCGGTACAACCGAAACCATTTTAGCCTCTCCAACTTTAGATATCTTATTGTCTACTTCAATTCTGTATACGATCCCAAGTGAGGGGTCTGCTAATACAATGACAATAACGAATGGAAAGCCCGGGGCTTATGTTACTGGTTTACTGGGAGATACACAAACAATACTTACGGCTTCAGACATCCGTTCTTATCAAAATTTATTAGACAATCTGAGCCTATCTGTAAGAAACGGTTATCTGGAAATGGCAGTGACCCCATCTGCTCAATCATTAGATGTTTCAATTAAAATCTATACACCTGACATTCCAGTTGCCGATGGGTCCACAACTGGACTTACGACCATGTTTACGTTTAGAATTAAAACGTATAAAGGTGTACCGGTTTCAGCTGCAGAAAGTGAATTAGCGAAGGACTGGGATCTTCTCCCTTCAGGCCTCGTTATTGTTGCAGGGGTGTCTGCTTTCTATTTCTCCTCTAAGATCCTTACTGTTGAAAAACCGACCGAGAATAAAACAGTAGAAGCGGTAACTGAATTCGCCGCAGTTTTACTAGCCCTTTACGCTTATATGACTGATCTCTACTAATCAAAGAAAAACTGCATGAATATCTTATTCATGCAGTTTTATTCCTATTATTTTTTTGGAGGTTTCACTCATTGAATGAAAATCAATCCGCATTTAACACAGCAAAGCAAACTGCACAAAGATTGTTAAAATGTAAGAATGAACAAGAAATGATGGACTTTTTAGCTGAACAGGATGTACATACGCTCAGTCTTTTAAAGTACTATTACTCTGCTCCGGCTCTTCCTTTTCAAATGCTCATGAAGATTGCTTTTTGCTGTATAGTGATGGCGTTGATCTTCACTTCATTCTTGTTTATTCAAGTCAAAACACTCATACCTGTTCCCATTTTATCTGATCTGTTGCCGGCAGTGTTTTCACTGTTTACAATCGGATGTATTGTCGCGTTTTATATGTTTTTTTCGCGCGAAAAGAAAGACCGGTTACCTGACAGCCGCTTAAGAAGAAACACTTACTCCTTCCGGGTTATAAATATGATAAATACAAATCTGGAAAAGAAATATCGTACACTGGCTTCTTTAGCGGGCGGTAAACAAAGTGATGATACACTCGAAGAAAGCATGAAGCAGATTAGCTCTTGTAAAAATGATGAAGAACTGATGAAATGTCTTGAAGAACAAGATACTGAGAAGTTATTCAAGCTGAAAAATCAGTTTTCCAAACCTGACTCCTCATTATTTGATTTTATGAAATGGATTTTTATCGGAAGCGTTATTGCTATGTTTCTGACTGCACTTTTCTCAGGTCAAGTCAGCTATGTTCATGTTCCCCGCCTGCTTCCGTATCTCCTGCTTTTTTTATTCGCCAGGGGCTTAATATATCTAATAAAACTGCTGAAACTGTACCAAAAAGGGCCTTTGCACTCCATTCCTCACTTTACAAAGAACGCTGAAAACATCCGTATCACCGGAATGATAGACTTTGTCCTCGAACAACGATACAAAGACATGATCAGTTAAAAACCCCTCTGCTTAAGGGGTTTTTTATTATGCAATTCCTTCACCCCCCTTATCAAAAAAGGCTCTTCCCCTTTGGAAATAACCGGAACACCCAATTTCGTTTTCAATATAATGAGGTAGTGGATCTGCAAAGAAAGAAGGGCGACATGATGGGTATCATTAATGGCAAAATGTTCATTGACCGATTAAATCAGCTTGGAAATGAGATTTGGCTCGATGGTGAAAAGATCGAGGGACAGATTTCTGAACATCCCGCATTTAAGGGCCTTCTGGAAACGAAGCGCTCTCTTTATGATTTGCAAACGAAACCGGACATGAAAGATCAAATGACTTACAGTCTTCCCGGTAAAAAAGAACGGGCCGGGCTTTCATACCTGCAGCCGAAAACGAAAGAAGACGTAAAAAGAAGAAGAAACATGTTCGAACATTGGGCCAGACACACGCACGGAATGATGGGACGAAGCCCGGATTATATGAATACCGTGCTGATGAGCTTCGCCTCCTCTGCCGCGCTTTTGAAAGACCGCGAGCATTGTTTTCCGGAACATGTTCAAGCGCTGTACGAACGCGCTGCTGCTCAGGATCTTTCTTTTACGCACACGTTTATCACCCCTCAGGTGAATCGTTCACAAATGGGTGTAAACGTATCGCCGACACCTATCTCGGCAAAAGTCGTCGATAAAAATGAAAAAGGCCTCATCATACACGGCGCCCGGATTTTAGCCACACAAGGCGGCCTGACGGATGAAGTGCTCGTGGTTTCTCTGCCTAAAATGTATTTTGAATCGGATGAAGCGTTCGCTTTTTCAATCCCTTCCAATACAAAGGGAGTAAAATTCATCTGCAGGGAATCTTTCGTACTCGGAAAATCATCGTTTGATTATCCGCTCAGCTCAAGATATGAAGAAATGGATTCTATCGTTGTATTTGATCACGTTTTGGTCCCTTGGGAACGCGTATTTTTTTATAATAATTACGAGGCGGCTTTTGATTTTAATATGAAAAGTTCTTTTAACGCCTTCGCATTTCATCAAGTTATCACGAGACAAATTGTAAAGACGGAGTTTCTCCTGGGCCTCGCCCAAACGCTTGTCGAAGCGATAGATGTGGGCGAATATCAGCATATTCAGGCTAAGATGGCTGAAATCATCACCGGTCTGGAAACGATGAAAGCCCTTCTGGAAAAGTCGGAGAATGATGCGGAAACAGATGAATGGGGTTATATGCGTCCGAGTGTCACTCCGCTTCGTGTGGTCAGCGCGATTTTTCCCGACATCTACCCGCGCTTCACGGAAATCATTCAGCTGATCGGGGCAAGCGGAATGGTGACTTTGCCGACTGAAAAAGCGTTCCGTTCTGACATCAGAGGAGACCTTGACCAATATTTGCAGGCGGCCGAATTGAACGCCGAAGACCGGGTAAAAGTGTTCCGCCTCGCATGGGATTTGACCATGAGCCCCTTCGGAACAAGACAGACACAATATGAGCGGTACTTCTTCGGTGACCCCGTCCGCTTAACCAGCCATCTGTACAGAAGCTATCCGAAAGAAGAACAGACCGCGGTCATCAAGGAATTCCTGCACATTCATAAATAAAACAAAGCAGAGAGCGCATCTCTGCTTTTGATAGCTGGATCGGCTGCCGCCGATCCTATTTTTTATTTTGGCTGATCACCACCATCGTAATATGCGATAACGCGAAAGAGACAAGCGTATACACAACGGCCCACCCGATAAACGAGAAATTCAATACGGTAAATGTGCATATAAGGCAAACGGCTAAAGCGGCAGCCGGCATAATGAACGCGTTTTTAAACAGATACGTTCCGGCGACTGACAAGATGATGATACAAAGCGGCAGAACACCGAACGCAAAATCCAATTCATCAATCAACAGATGCACTCCCTTCGCTTTTCTTAGTTCGGCCTAACACATCTTATGCCTGAGTACAAAATCGAGTACTTCAAATCTTTCGCGCTCCGGCTGATATTCCCTCCGGTTATTTATTCAAAAAAATGAAAACTTTCCTTAAAGCGTTTACATCCACGTCAGACTGTGATAATTTAAGAAAGCGCTATCATACACAAGTTAATGATTTTTGGATGGAGATGAGGAGAACCAGGAAACCCCGCCCTTTCACAAGGGTGATTTCTGGTTCTTTTTGTCATTTTCAAGGAAAGGAGTCATACATACATCATGATAGACGTTCAGCAAAGGGGAGGATATGATGTTTCAATTGTTTAAGCCGGCTCCGCATATTGAGAGATTGGATGATTCAAAGACGGATGCGGCCTATAAACGGCTCAGGCTGCAAGTATTTTTGGGGATTTTCATCGGGTATGCCGGGTATTATTTGCTTCGCAAAAACTTTGCCTTCGCTATTCCTTATTTTCAGGAACAAGGGTTTTCAAAAGGGGAACTCGGCTTGGTGCTTGCGGCCGTATCAATCGCTTACGGCTTCAGTAAATTTATTATGGGGATGGTGTCTGACCGCTGCAACCCGAGGTATTTCCTTGCGACAGGTCTGTTTTTGTCAGGTGTCGTAAACATTTTATTTGTTTCCATGCCATGGGTCACGTCAAGCGTGACGATTATGTTCATTTTTATGTTTATTAACGGATGGTTTCAAGGAATGGGCTGGCCGCCTTGCGGACGAACGATGGCTCATTGGTTTTCCATCAGTGAACGCGGCACGAAAATGTCGATATGGAATGTCGCCCATAACATAGGCGGAGGTATTCTCGCCCCGCTCGTGACTCTCGGCATCGCCATGTTTGTTACTTGGAAAAGCGTGTTTTTCTTTCCGGCGATTATCGCCATCGTCATTTCATTTGTGATTGTTCTTCTCGTTCGGGACACGCCGCAATCCTGCGGGCTTCCGCCGATTGAAGAATACCGGAATGACTATCCGAAACATGCGTTCAAAGACCAGGAAAAAGAGATGACGACCAAAGAAATTCTTTTCAAATACGTGCTGAATAATAAATTTCTGTGGTATATCGCATTTGCCAATGTCTTTGTTTATTTCGTTCGGTACGGTGTCGTTGACTGGGCGCCGACTTATTTGACGGAAGCGAAAGGATTCTCTCCTGAAGATTCCAGATGGTCTTATTTCCTTTATGAATATGCGGGAATTCCGGGAACGATTTTGTGCGGCTGGATCAGCGACCGGTTTTTCAAAAGCCGCCGCGCGCCGGCAGGCGTACTGTTCATGGCCGGCGTATTTATCGCTGTATTGGTCTACTGGCTTAACCCTGCCGGTCATCCGCTCATCGATAATATCGCGCTGATCAGCATCGGCTTCTTAATCTATGGACCTGTCATGCTGATCGGGCTTCAGGCCATTGACCTTGCGCCTAAAAAAGCGGCGGGAACGGCAGCCGGCTTAACCGGGTTTTTCGGCTACATCGGAGGCTCTGCTTTCGCCAACGCCATCATGGGTTATGTCGTAGACCGCTTTGACTGGAACGGCGGCTTTATCATGCTTATCTCCTCATGCGTGCTGTCCATCGTCTTCTTGGCTATGACGTGGAATACGGGCAAGCGGGCGGAGCATGTGTAAGAAAACAACATAAAAGATTAATATTTTTGCAGTACAGCATTTACAACGATTTTCTACACTAGAGACAGATATTGATTTTTAAGGGGGAAGAAAACATGCGGAAACATAAATTGTTTGCTTTGGTATTGCTTTCATTCGGTTTATTGTCATTCATCGTCACGCCTGTATCGGCGGCGGGAAAAGGAAACCTCTTGTCTCCTGACAGAATTTTGACCATTGCCCATCGCGGTGCTTCGGGGTATGTCCCGGAGCACACGATCCTTTCTTATGAAACTGCGCAAAAAATGAAGGCTGACTATATTGAGCTGGATTTACAAATGACAAAAGACGGCAAGCTGATCGTCATGCATGATGAAAAATTGGACCGCACCACAAACGGACAAGGCTGGGTGAAGGATCATACATTAGCCGAGATTCAAAAGCTCGACGCCGGCTCTTGGTTCAATAAGGCCTATCCGGAAAAAGCAAAACCGCAATACGCCGGACTTCGCGTTCCCACACTTGATGACGTGTTAAAACGGTTCGGCAGACATGCAAACTATTATATTGAAACAAAGGCGCCCGAAACATATCCGGGTATGGAAGAAAAACTGATCGCTTCACTGAAAAAATACAAATTGGCAGGTAAGCATGCGAAACTTGGACAAGTTATCATTCAGTCTTTCAGCAGGGACAGCCTTCTGAAAATCAAACAGCTCGATCCGAAACTTCCCGCCGTCCAATTGCTTGAAGCGGAACAGATGACGTCAATGACTGACGCAGATTTAACGGACATTAAAACATATGCCGTCGGAATCGGACCGGATTACAAAGCGCTGAACGCTCAAAATGTCCGAAACATTCGCAGCCATGGCCTTCTGCTTCACCCTTATACCGTGAACAGCGAGGCGGACATGCGCCGTCTGCTGAATTGGGGCGTAACCGGTGTGTTTACCAACTATGCGGATATATTCCAAAAGGTTAAAAAAGAATACAAATCATAAAGCCAGCATGGGTTCGGAGATGATGCCGAACCCATGTTTTTTCGCCCGATAATGCAAACGCCAGCATGGGTTATGTAGCGGGCGGAGCATATTATTCAAGCTTACATTCACCTTTATATTAATTAAAGGTATCACTGTAATTGTGAATTACCTATGATACCTTACAAACAAAAGGATATAATTATTTATTTCTATTATCTATTTTCTTTCTTATACTATTTGTAATAGACGATAATATAAGTGATACTAAACCATAGACAACAACCCATCCCCAGAAAGATAGATTAAAAACAGTAAACATTAGTATGACAGAAACAACTATACTGACAAGCGGCATTATATACACTTTTTTGAAAATATAAGTGAATATGATCGATAAGACGATAATAGAAAGTGGTAAAATACCAAAAGCAAGATCTAGCTCATCCATTATTATTCTCCTTTGTGAATTTAATTTCCCCTTAAGTATACTCACTCAGCTGTCTAGCCATTATATTAATTACCCCATACTTCTTTGTTTTTCTTAATCATAAAAAAGTCATATTCAGAAACATGGGTATTGTTAATAATTTTTTCAAGTCCTCTGATAGGAGTAGATTTTAATTTTTTTCCGTTTTTATAAGAGTAAGAATTAATCACATATTTCCCACCCTTGCTTATTTCTAACAAGAAAATTTCAGACTCATCAAAATAAGTGAATTTTGCTTGGTTTTCAAATTTTGTTGATCTATGTAATGGGAGTTTTTTCTTCGGCTTCATACTTTTCAGATCAAAAGTATAAAGTATTGAATTAGCTGCCAAATGATATAAAGTGTCATTTTTTACAAAAAAGTTATTAGTGGAAAGAGGAATTGCCAGTTGAGAAATTTCATCAGGGATATTATAACTGCCTAAAGGATATGCCCCTTTAAACTTATTATGCTTTAAATCTATTTCTGCTACTTTGAATTGTACTTTGTTTGATTTATCCGTTTGGTTATATAGTATAAAGAAGGCTGAGCTTTTTTTAACTATTATCTGTGAATAAACACTCCAATTTTCTTCATTCAATATAGGAATTGTTGTTCCTTTCCCTACTGTAACTTTGTCTTTATCTATTTTAACATCCTGGAAAGTCGGTGTTTTGATTGAAGAATCTTCATTTATCACGTAAATATATTCACCGTCATTACCGGTACTTGTATAGAAACCCGGAATAATTTTTTCATGAAATCCATTGCTGTTACCCCATCTGATTAAGCTATTATAATGGTTTTTACCGACTTCTTGATTATTCAAAAAATAAAAGATATTCCCTTTTATTAAATGACCCGATGACTGCCCATAACTTGTATGTACTTGATGTTGCATCGGGAATTTTTTGAAGTTATCGCCCATCATATAAACTTCTTTTTTGTCCTGTCTAACTATGTTTTTTTCATCTTGTGCAATGGTTCCAACTTCAATAGCATCTCCTTTTACAGCTGTTGCTTTTCCTGTTTCATCAATATATACAGTATAACTCCCATCTTTAGGGTAATCTATTGTAGCTGAATAATATATAGCTGCAATTTTATCATTCAAGAAATTCTTTTCTTTTTCTGTTTCAGTTTGTTTAACATCAGAAACTGTATTAGTATATTTAAAAGTTCCGATACATATAAATATACCTATTAATACTATGACCGCAATTATAATTAACCACTTAATTTTGTTCAAATATAATCTCACTCCTTAAAATAATAATGACTCCCTAAATAAACTTAGGGAGTGACGATGCAGAATGTTACAAAAAATTTTCGCTTTTTCATACTTATTACCATCGACTATTTGTTCATTTTTCTATATTTTAATTTATTATACAATTATTTCAAACACGACTTACGTACTGTATTTTCTCTATGGTTAATTATTTGTTTTGTCTCTAAAACTTTGACTTGAAGTACAGGAAAAAGAATGAGCATGGAGAAGAAGGAAATACATAAAAGGATTAATAGTTGCCCAACATATCTTTACATTCATTGTTTAGTATGGAAGACAGTTATTGATAGGGTGGAAGAAACATGCGGAAACATAAGTTGTTTGCTTTAGTATTGCTTTCATTCAGTTTATTGTCACTCATCGTCACGTCTGTATCGGCAGCGGGAAAAGGAAACCTTTTGTCTCCTGACAGCCACGGCCTTCTGCTTCATCCTTATACCGTAAACAGCGAAGCGGACATGCGCCGTCTGCTGAATTGGGGCGTAACCGGTGTGTTTACCAACTATGCGGATATATTTAATTTTGTTAAATCTAATAGGGATCAATAGGTTTACGAATCTAAAGATTTCAAAACAAAAACTGCACGTATATCGCGTGCAGTTTTATAATATTAATTTTAAATATTTCTCCCTTTAAATAAGGGTCTTAGTATATTCTTAACTTTTGCTTTAATAGATTTGCCCTTATAAATAACAGGAACACTTTGTTGCAAATGACCAATAATCACTTCTGCATTCTTTTTTAGCCTAATTTGTTTTAACTCCTGCTTAGTTACTTCAAAACTAAAGTCATATGACATTTTTTTTCGGGTAGAATCTTTAAGTACCACATCAGGTTTAAACACAAGAAACCTTCCAAAATTCACCTGGAAAGAATTCTGTTCTTCAAAACTTAAATCTGTTTCACAATCAAAATGTCCTTTAATCCTAGAACCGCTGCAGGTTAACACAAAGTTTTTAAAATGTAACATTTGATGTTTAACAACAAGAGAAAGATTACCCCATTTAGTTAGATACGAGTTTATAACGATAGGTTCTTTACATCCTTTTGCAATATAAGAAGCATTTTTTAAATAAACGCTTTCTTTCGATTTTAATCTCAATGATTTCGTATAATCTTCTATCTTACTAATTAATCTTAAATCTAATATACCATCTTCGCTATTTAAATGGAGTAAAGATTCTATAGAAATATATGCATAAAAATAAGTAACTTTTTCTTTTTTTATAATTTGCGTATCTATTTCAAAAGGATATTTTTTTTCAAAAAGGCTTCTATAAGCTGGAAATGAAATTGTTTTATCTTTTTGTTCTCTCAAAGAGACTTCGATAAATAAACGCTCATTTGAGGAGTCAACATGTGAATGATAACAAAAACCCTCTAACAAAACGGCATTCTCTAATTTCTCTATTTTTGTTATTTCTCCTTCAAATTTATTATTACGATGAAAGGAAATGGACTCATGCAAGGCCAAATTGTATGCTAATTCTGGTTTTGGATAGACCTTCCCATGTTGTACTACCATGTTACCAGGTTGTTTTTCAGCGTACCAGAAAGCAATTAAATCCTCCAATTGTCCTTTCTCAATTAAACGTAATAAGAGTTTATGGCGGGAAGAAAACTGCTGGTAGTAATCTAAGTATTGGTACTTGTCAAGCATTTTCTTTAATGTATTAAAAATATAGATTTTATCTTCAATTAGAAAAGACTTTGAAATCAGAGCGCTTAACTCCACTTCCATAATCCTTTCCCAGTAATGAAAGAAAATCAGCCGTTTTTTATCTGTTTCAAGGTTCAGTAATTCAATAGATGCCAATGTTTCTTCGATTCTGAACATAAAACTTTTACCTGATAATGGTTTCTTAGTAAGTTGAACCCTTCCTATTGTTTGATGATTGGTCAAATAATAACATGGGTAATCTTTAACAAGGGCTATGGAATTTGAATATGCATACGCTTGAATCATAAACGGTTGATCTTCTCCTAGAGAGAAGTGTTCCGGAAAACGAATATTATGTTTAATTAATAACTCCCGTTTAAATAGCTTTTGAGCACTCATCGTAAAAAGAGCATTGGAACCAGGGAAGGAAAAACAATCTGGATTCTTTTTAAATACAGCCACAGGAACACCTCTATTAATTCCTTCATAACGGCCGATAATTATATCACTTTGATACTGAACTATTTTTTCTTCCATCTTTTCTAAAGCTTCAGGTCCTAAATAATCATCTCCGTCTAGAAAATAAATATAATCACCTGTTGCTGCTTCTATAGCTTTGTTCCTCGGTCTGCCAGGTGCGCCGCTATTCTGCTGATGAATTACTTTAATAAACTTGTACTTGCTCATGTATTCATCTAAAATATTACCGCTTTTATCAGTTGAACCATCATTTACACAGATAATTTCAAGTTTGTCCTCTCCAACTGTTTGGTTCACTACGCTATCGAGACAATCTCTAATTGTGTTTTGATCATTATAAACCGGAATAGCTACAGTAAATATCATCTTTTTTCTCCTTAATTATTGTTTCCTATATAAAAACAAGTCCAGAATTATTCGAATCCAATTTTAAAAGTTTACCATAATTTCTTTCTTTTATAAATATGGGTTAAAAATTTTAATGTGTTTTTAAACCTAGCCACCGTAATCTAGATAATAAGATGGAATATTTCCAATAATTAAATCGAATTTTCCATAAGATCCCTAACAAATGCTTTGATTCATTTCTCTTTGAATTTGGAAAGCTCACTTCATTTAATCCTAAATACGATACTTTGCGGATTTTTAATTTTACCCATAAAAAAACACCTCTAAGTCGTTTTCAGGTATGATACCTGCTTTTCAACTTAAAGGTGCCTTTGTCCTGCGCTTACAGGCCCAGACTCTCAAAAACTTCAACTTTTTATAACTTATTCTTTTCCGGCAGCGGCTTCCGCCTGTCCGCCTTTTAATTGATCGTTGATTGCTTTGGCGTCTTTCAAATACTCAGTCTTGAATCCGCTCTTCAGCGCCCACGCATAGAAGGCAAGGGCAACGATTGCGATCAGCCCCATATCCCAGCCGTACGGAATGATGTTCAGACCGCCGAATTTTTCACTTCCGAGCCATGAAATGACCATCATGCTGAGCAGATAGACAACCATCCAGACGCCGCCTTTAAAGTTTCTGCGGAATCCTTTCCACTTCGCTTTCGCTTGGTAGTAGAAATAAATCGGAAGGCCGATCAAAATGATAAACAGCACCTGCCCTGTTAACGGCCAGCGCGCCCAATACAGCACGAGAGACGCGAACACGAAGCCGAGCGGTGCAACCACGCTCAGGCCTTTCAGACGGAGAGGCCGGTACAAATCCGCCGCCGTCCGCCGCAGCGTCATCACCGTCACGGGACCCGTGATATAAGAAATCAGCGTCGCAACGGAAATGATTTCAGCAAGCACGCCCCATCCTCTGAATAAAAACAAAAAGATAAACGATACGATCAGATTGAAAATCATCGCTTGGCGCGGCACGCCGTACAGCGGATGAAGCTTTCCGAAAATGCTCGGCATATATTTATTTTTTTCCATGCCGTAAATCATGCGGGACGTCGTAGCGGTATAAGTGATACCCGTTCCTGACGGAGATACGAACGCGTCCGCATAAAGAATAATGACAAGCCAGTTGATATTCAATGCGATCGCCAAATCGGCAAATGGAGAGTTGAAGTTCAGGTGACTCCAGCCGTGAACGATCATGGAAGGTTCAACCGCCCCGATAAATGCGATTTGCAATAGGACGTAAATGACGGTTGCGACCAGCAGCGAACCGACAACCGCAATCGGAATCGATTTGCCGGGATTTTTTGCTTCGCCGGCCATGTTAATCGGGCTTTGAAACCCGTTAAACGCAAATACGATACCTGATGTGGCCACCGCCGTCAGCACGCTTGCCCAGCCGTTCGGCGCAATGCTTGAACCGGATGTGAAGTTTCCGCCGTGAAAACCGGTAAACAGCAGCGCTCCGATTGTCAGCCCCGGAATAATGATTTTAAATATGGTAATCAATGAATTCGCTTTTGAAAATAAGTTAACTGTCCAAAAATTCAGTAAAAAGTAAATAATCAGTAATACGGATGCGAAGCCGAGCCCCTCTCCCGTAAGAGTGCCGTTGTGAACGAGATTGCTTGTCCATTTTGCCCATTCCCACGGCCATGAGCTCATATATTGAACAGACGCAACCGCTTCCACCGGAATAACGGAAACAATCGCAATCCAGTTTGCCCATCCTGCGATAAATCCAATAAATGATCCGTGAGAATATTGAGTATATTTTACCATTCCCCCGGCTTCCGGGAACATTGAACCCAATTCACTGTAAGAAAGTGCGATAAACAAAATAACGATCATACCGATAATCCAGGAAATAATTGCGGCAGGTCCCGCAATCTGAGCCGCCCGCCACGCCCCGAATAACCAGCCGGAGCCAATCATCGACCCAAGTCCGACCATCATGAGTGCAAACGTTCCCATTCTGCGATGTAATTGATTCATAAAGTTAACACCTTTCAATTAAAATATGACTCCAGCGCTATCATATATTTATAATATTATTCTGAAAATAGATTTGTCAATCTTTATCGCATTAAAGCGGAAAGCCAAAATTACCCTTCAGATGTTTAAACAGCCGTTAAGCGGGAATAACTACTGCAAGCCAGAAATAGAAAGGAGTTTTTATCGTGAAACAAAAACTGCTCATTTCAGGACTTGCCGTGTCGACTGTCGGAGTGACTTCCTACCTGCTCAAAGATAAATCAAACCGCCAAAAGGTGATGAACTTTATCCGCAATATGAAAACATCGCTCTCCGGGAAGCAGGATATTGAATCATTCCCCGTCAACAAAGCAGGCAACCCGCATCCCGAAGATATTGAAGATAACAAAATGGTATCCGAAGGCTCCATGTACCCGGTTCAATATTATGATGACAAGAAGAAATAATCTGTTCCCGGGCTGCCCGGCCGTATCAAACGGCGGCAGCTTTTTTATGCAGACGGCGTTTTATAGGTCCGCCAATATTGGCGCGATCCTTTCTCCCGCACAGTAATGCCCAGTTTGGATATTTCCGCTTTCAGCTCTTTCGCATCAGCCTTTTCCTCCTCTTTCAGCGCCTTTTCTCTCGCTTTTAAAAGAGCATTTGCCCCCGGCTCCAAATCCGGCGTGTCCGGCACCCACCGTTTGTATTCTTCTTTAAAAGGATCTTCCGTCCCCAGCCAGACATACCCATGCGCGCGAAACGCATCAGCCGCTTTTTCAACCGCCGGCTCAAGCTTCTCCCGAAAAAGCTCCTGTCCTTCAGTGCCTAATAAGACAAGATACTTCTCATCCGTAAACACACCGGAAATGCTGTCTTTCGAAAACACGCTTTCTTCATTATATATGGTTAAGGACACCTCGCTGTCCGTCACGACCGCCGTAAGACATTCTTTAAAAACAGTCCGCGTCAGCCACATTCCCCCGATTAAGCCGATAACGGCGATGACAGCCGCAGCCTTCCATCCGTGAAAAGAAGCGATCATTTCCAGCGGCCCGATAACAGGCAGCCAATCCAATGTTACGGCCCACTTCGCAATGACCGGCAGAAACCATCCGATGACCAGCCCCAATAATGGCGGCACCAGAAAAACCAAAGCTTTTTCAACCGATGATAACTCAAGAACCGTCTGTTTTTTTATTTCGTTCATGTTTCTCCTCCGTCTGTTTTTTTCACAACTATCCATTATACAAAGGGTTGGATGATTCTGTAAACTGTTTCCGAAACAATAAAAAGCCTCCCGACCGCCGGGAGGCTTTTTAAAACAGGAGCTCATATACTTCATTCAATTCCATCGTGCGCTTCTCATCCTGCTCGTTCTCAGCATATTTGATTTCCTTTTCAAGCACCTGATTCAGCGCATCCATTTCCAAATCATTTAGATCTTTCACAAACTCGCCCTCATTTTCATAATGCTTCACCTGAAGCTTTTTATAAATCCCTCGGCACACATCATGCTCCAAGTGGTTCGAAAGCGACTCGCGCAAATATCCGAGTGTCCTGTCCATCATGTAAGCCCTCCCTTTTCTTTAGGAATAGCTTCCCGGAAAGAGAGAAAAACTATACATGAAAGCACCGGGCGGCTGTTTTAACTCTGTACCTGAATGGAGAAAAATCCGCTGCTTAACGGTGTGTACGGCCCGTTCAGCCCCGTTGCGGAGAAAGAGAACGTTCCTGAACTGACATAAGAAAGAGGAACACTGTAATATTTAATATAGCCTGTAACGATATTGCCGTTTTTCGTATATTCATCTTCCAGCGCTTTTGACGTAAGATTTGTAATATTCGTTCCGTTGTTAAACGCCTGGATCGTGTTATTGTTCGGATACCCTTGGAAATATACGGCTAAATAACCCGTTGTACCCTTCATCGGTTTTGATGCGCTGATTTGGTTCGGCCCGATATTTTCCCATTGGTAACTCTGACCGTCAGACGTCACACCGATAATACGGATTTGTGTTAAAGCAGGAGCCGGCGCCGCAGACGCTGATGGAGCCCACAACCCGCTCACAAGCAACAAAACAGCGGCGGCCGCCGCGAATAGCGTAATGAGTCTCTTTTTCATGTTTTTTCCCCCTCTTATTCTTTTCGTAGAATCCTATACTATTTTACACGATTTACAAGGAAAAAGATTACATTTTATAAAAGAGTCCGGAACACTTTGTGAACTAGATATGAAACGCTCTTGAAACGCCGTTGATCATGAGAAAGATGCCGCAGATTCTTAACACGACTCTCGAACTTCTGTCATCTTTACCGAAAAAGGTTTTTCCGAGCCTCCCGATCCATACGTTCATTGCGGCTCCCGCGAGCAATTCTATGATTCCGATCATTTCTGCCATATACAAAGCAGCCACCCTTCTAACCGTTTTTTTTCATATGACGGTTTATCATATAAAGTGATAAGACTAATGACGCTGCACCGGCAGCAAGAAACAGGCTCAGCGGCACGATCTGCATGCTGCCTCCGCCATTGTTTTGAAATGAGCCGATCGCCCATTTTTCAGGAGTAAACAACGACAGCATCCGCATGTACTCCGGAGCCGCGTCTAAAGTGAAGAAAGCCCCTCCCAATAAACCCGTGACAGCTATAAAAACGGAAGCAAGCGACGTGAATTGCTTTTGGCTCTTCATGAACGGTATCACGGCCATCGTTACAGCAGTCAGCGCAAACGAGCAGGCCGCAAGCACCGCTCCCGCAGCAAAAACATGATCAGCAAAACGGATATGCAGCATGAATGTTCCGGCAGCGAGGATCACGATAATATGGAGAAGTCCGAAAAGATACGCCGCCGCAAACTTAGAGATTGCATATGCCGTATAGGAAACGGGCGTGCTCAGCAATCTGTCATATGTATGATTTTCTTGTTCATCTATAAATGATCGCAGGCTTTGGACTGCAACGAACCAGATAAACATCACTAAAAATCCGATAAGCCTGTCGGCTGCCTGTCCGCCTTCATAAACGTGATGGCGGTCAACATTGACGGCGGAATGATCCTGAATATCCTTCAAGAGATCAGCTGCCGCCTGCTTCCCGTCGGTGTGCAGCGTGCGGGATATCACTTTTGCATCGTGGACTATTTTTTTCAGCGCGCCCGCCTGCTGCGCAATCAGCTGCTCTGTCAAAACAGCATCACCCTTTTCTTCATTCTGAATAAATGAAACGTTCAATTCATCTCCGGAAAATAATTTTTCTTCAAAATGAGAGCCGATCAGCAATCCGAAGGAAATATCCTGATGATTAACCTTTGTTTTTAATACGTCCTCCGTGACCTTCGTGACTTTTATATGGCCGGCTGTCTGAATCATTTTCATAAATTGCGCTGAATAGGCGCTCTGATCCTTATCAGCTACATATACTTCCTTCTGCTGACTGCCATCCGCAGAAAAGGAAAAGAAATATGTGAGAAGGAGCGGGGCGGAAATCGTCGCAAAGATGGCAGCCCGATTTTGCAGCATCAGTTTCAGCTGATGTCTGATCATGAATAACAGCTGCGTCATGAAACAGCCTCCTTCCGTTTAAACACCCAGATGGTCAAACATAAAAACACGGCGCCGATGGCGGCAAGCTCTGCCAAATCCGCCAGAATACCGCTCAGACCGGCATGCTGCGTGACACTGACATAGCTGTTGATCGCTTTGCCGTTCGGTATCAGCTCCTGCACGATTTTCAAACTGTCAGGCAAGCCGTCTTTTGCGATAAAGCTTCCGCCTAAAAAACTGAATCCGTATAAAATGGGAGCCGCCATGCTTGAGACGGTCTCGTGGTTTTTTGCAGCAACCCCCCAAAGAAGCACGATACTGCCGATCGCAAATGAATAAACAATCGTAACCAGCAATATTTCAAACAAATTGCCCCATTTTACCTGATACAAGATGCTGCTTGCGATGATGACGGCAGCCATTTGCATAAGGATGGCAAGCATGATTCCCAAAAGCTTACCCGCCACATACTGGATACGTAAAACAGGCATTGATTTGATTCTGAATAACGTGTGCTGCTGTCTCTCTTCCACTATCCCGTGAATGAGCGCAAACGCGGTCATAATGGAGAACATGACGACCATTGCGATTGAATAATACTGCATCGCATCAATCGGGGCCGCGTGATTGCCGGCCGACTGTTTCGGAATGGTGACAGCCTGTTCACGTTCACCCGAAAGGCCGCTGATGATTTTGCTGGCATCTCCCTTTGACAGATGTTCCGACTTCTTCAGCACCGCTTTTTCTTCACTGATCTCCGCTTTTACTCTGGTGACAAACGAATCAGCCATCATTTCCACAATGTCTCCGTTTACAGAGCCTTGTTGGTCCGAGATGACTTTGATACTTGTTTTTTCATTGTGTTCTGCCGCTTTTGCAAAGCCTTTCGGCACGTATACAAAAACGGAGACTTTGCCGCTTTCGACAAGCTGTTTCCCTTCTTGGTAACTGCCTATGTCTTTTACACGGATGAGATCAGTTTGTTTCAGCACGTCATTTTTTAATACGTCGCCTAAAGAACTCTCCGCGTGATCCGCATTATAAAACGCGGTCTGAAATGGCTTCACTTTCGAATCGCCGTGAAAAACCGTTCCTAAAATAAAAATCATCAGTGCCGGAAACAGAATCAGTTTTATATAGAAAGACTTTGCTCCGGCCAATAACCGAAAATCTAATAAGATCAGCCTGAATAATATTTTCATGACGCCCCCTATGAATCCCGCAGCGTTTTGCCGGTGAGCCGGAGGAAAATGCTTTCCAGATTGGCTTCCTCGAAATGAATGCCCTTAATGGTGATACCGGTTTTCCTGATATCATCCGCAATATCAAGGATATTGCGATCTGCCGCAGAGACGAGCATCGTAATGGTCTGCTGGCTGACAGCAGCCTCGGCAACACCGGGAATGCGGCGGATTTTTTTAACGGCATCATCATTCAGCCCCTCTGCATTCACGATCAAGGTATCAGAGGCTTTGGCTGACTGCTTCAATTCGTCTTTCGTCCCGCAGGCAATGATTGAGCCGTGATCCATGATCGCCGCTTTTTCACAGAGGTATTCGACCTCTTCCATGTAATGACTCGTGTAGATGACGGTCATCCCTTTTTCTTGATTTAACGTCTTCACGGTTTGAAGAATATGATGTCTGGATTGCGGATCAATTCCGACGGTCGGTTCATCTAAAATGAATAGTTTCGGTTCATTCATTAGCGCGGCTCCGATATTCACCCGTCTTTTCATGCCGCCTGAAAACTCAGATACCCTTTGGTTTCGCTGTTCCTTTAATTCGATGATGTCCAGCACTTCATCAACCCGTTTACAAAGTTCCTTACCGGAAAGTCCGTACAAACTCCCAAAAAAAGCCAAATTATCCTTTGCGCTTAACGCTTGATATAAAGCGATTTCCTGCGGGACGACTCCCATCACTTTTTTTATGGCCGCAGACTGTTCGTGTAATGAGGTTCCGTCAATGCAGATTGTTCCGCCCGTCGGCGGGAGCACGGTGCTGATCATCGACACCGTTGTTGATTTACCGGCGCCGTTTGGTCCCAGCAGACCGAATATCTCGCCTTTTTCGACGCGCAGTGATATATGATTGACAGCGGTAAAATCGCCGTACTTCTTTGTCAAATCCGTTAATTCGAGCATTCGTGCAGCACTCCTTGTGTCATGTCTGCACTTATTCTACTCTCGGCAATCCTTGTTTTCTATTCACTTTCGTACTCGATATGGATATTACTTTCGTCATATGTTTAGTGATAAAAAGGGAGAGAGGAGGGTGAAGCGGGGTTATAGCAATTTTTGCAAATATAAAGTAAGCTCGGTTCTGTTTGACACTTCAAGTTTATCGAGGATTCTGGATACATAGTTTTTCACAGTGCCTTCAGTCAGAAATAAGTCTGCGGCAATGCGTTTATTGCTTTTGCCTTCCATAATGTGTTTCGCCACATCAAGCTCTCTCGGCGTGAGAATCTCCGTCAGCTTTGACTGCGGCTCTTCCTGCAACGCAGGGATCTCCATATTGTTCAGCGCTTTTACGACGGAAACCGTGATTTTGGGATTCAGCATCATCTTCCCTTCATAAACGGCTTGAAGGGAGGCGATAATTTCATCTGAATCAGCATCCTTCAAGAGATAGCCGTCGGCTCCGCTTTTCAGCCCGGCAAAAATATAGTGATCATCTTCAAACGTTGTCAGAATGATGACTTTTACGGACGGATATCGCGCTTTTACCGCTTTTGTCGTTTCGATTCCGTCCATACCGGGCATTCTGATATCCATCAAAATCACATCGGTTTCGGATTGAGAAAGCATCCGGAGAACCTCTTCGCCGCAAGAAGCCTCTCCCGATATTTGAATTCCTTCGTGAAGACTCAGAATCATTTTCAGCCCCTCTCTCACAATGGACTGGTCGTCTGCGATCATGACATTCACTTGATTATTCCTCCTTGCATGGAATCCTTATTTTCACGTCAAAACCTGTTTCCTTCCCAGACGAGAAAACAGCCTCTCCGCCAAGTGCGGCTGCTCTTTTCTCAATTCCTTTCAGACCATTTGATTTTATGATCGTTCCGCAGGCTGAGCCGTTATTATGAATATGCGCCAATATCATGTTTCGGTTTTTTTGAATCCGGACAGAAACATATGAAGCATGTCCATGCTTTATCGCATTCGTAATCGTTTCCTGAACGGATTGATAAAGACAATGCTTCACATCCGGCTGTTCCGCTTCTATGGCCGCATCCATCTCCAGCTCGAAGCGTATGCCTCCCACCTCTTGAAAATGGCTGAAAATGTCACGAAGCTCTTGCTCAAATCCCCGCCCCGGCAAAGAGCCCTGCAGCAGCATAACGGCCTGGCGAAGCTTTAAAATGGATTCTTTCGTAAGATCATGCGCCTTATGAATGATCTGCTTCACTTTGTCCGGCTGATGCCCGGCTGTCTTCCCGGCAAATTCCAAATTCATTTTCAGAGCAGCCAGATAATGACCGAGAGAATCATGCAGCTCCTGCGCAATTCTTGTTCTTTCTTTCGTAACGGCCAGTTCCTCAATCCGGTCTGAATATTCCTTCAGTGTATCATTAGCGATCTTCAGCTCTCGGTTCAGCAATTCAACCTTCGACTTCTCCTGCAGGTTTTTCCGATATAAATAAATCACCGCAAACATGATGAAGTATGGCGGCACGATATCACTGACACCCGCTCCGCCGGCGTATAAAGCTGCGGCAAATGCGGCGGCATTCATCGTTAACAAAACAGCCGAAATCTGCTTATCAGTAATAAGCACCTCCGCCAATAAAAGCACCATTACGGCCTGTGTCCCCACACTATAGACATTGTACAAAAGAACTCCCGCGATAACGCTGCTCAGGAGAAAAGAGCCTTGATATATAGCCGGTCTTCTCTTCATATACAGCGGCCGCAGGCAGTCATTAGCCGTCAGCATCATCACGAGCACAGACAAAAAAACCTTCAGCTCCCCCCGGCCGGGAGGAAGCTGAAGAATCGCATGAAAGATTGATAGTAATGCAAAACCCCTGATCAGTAACTTCGTATGTGCAATCTTCATCGTATTCTCCTTACAAATGAGCGGCGGCTTTCCGCTCCACGTTCAGCACATCATACAGCTCATCAAGCGAATGAATCTCGTATGTCGGGATGATTCCGGACTCATTTGCTTTCTTTCCGGGATTAAACCAGCACGTATCAATTCCCGCCATCTGACCGCCTTTTATGTCCGCGCTCAGTGAATCGCCGATAATAAGTCCGCCCTCGGCAGAAAAACCGGGAATTCTCGCAAACACGTAATCAAAGTATTCCTTCATCGGCTTTTGAAAACCCGTGTCCTCAGATACAAACACATCTTTAAAGAACGGATACAGACCGGAGTCGCCCAGCCGCTTATATTGTGATCTTGAGACGCCGTTCGTCACGATGTATAAATCAAATAAAGGACTCAGCCGTTCAATCAGCTCATAAGCTCCGTCTATCATCTGGTGCCCTTCTTCTAAGTATTGGCGGTACGCCTGATTCAACAGCACGCCGTCGGCTTCGAGGCCGTATTCTTTAAACAAAAGGGCAAACCGTGTATTCACCACTTCATCGCGGGTCATTTCCCCCTCTTCAAACGCTTTCCACAGCCCCTGATTTAACGCTTTATAACGGGCTTCCACCTCTGCCGTCAGCTCCAGCTTTGAACCTTGAAACAATTTTTGAAGAGCATCGGTTTCTGAAGCGGTAAAATCCAGCAGCGTATTGTCTATATCAAATAATAACGTACGGTAATGACTCATCGATGTTTCCCCCGGTTCTGCTTTTTTTAACCAGTATACCACTCGCGGACAAGCCGAAAAAGACACCCCTGTAAGAGAGGTGTCTTTTTGAATTATACAGCGTCTTCTATTTTCGATTTTTCACCAGGCACGCGCTTGCCGATACCGAACGCATAATAGCTGACCGTCACAATCGCCAGGAAAATCACCCCGACAACCAAAGAAATCCGCGTATCTTTGTTAAACCACATGCCGATCAATACCATGAGTAAGAAAGCGATCGTCAAATAGTTTGTAAACGGCGCAAAAGGCATTTTAAACGGATGCTTATCAAGCTCAGCGCCCTTCGCTCTTCTGAAACCGAGATGGCTGATTAAAATGACGAACCACGGAATCATTCCCGGTAGCACACTCGCGCTGTACACATAGACAAAAACTTTCGGAGGCGCGATGTAGTTCAGCACGACACCGATCACAAGTCCGATTAATACCGCAAGCGTACCGAATATCGGCACACCGCTCGAAGAAACTTTCTTAAAGAATTTCGGGGCCTGTCCGTTCACGCCCAATGTATAAAGCATGCGTCCCGCACTGAATATCCCGCTGTTGCATCCGGACATCGCAGCGGTAATCACAACAAAGTTAATCAAACCGGCCGCCGCCGTAATCCCGACTTTCGCAAATGTCGAAACAAACGGACTGCCGAGTGAGTGAAGCTCATTCCACGGATATACGGTAACGATGACGAAAATCGCACCGATGTAGAAAATTAAAATCCGCCAAATAATACTCTGAATCGCGCTTCGCAGCGTTTTTTGCGGGTCCTTCGCTTCTCCTGCCGTAATCCCGATCAGCTCGACCCCTTGATAGGCCGCAACGACCAAAGACAAAGCAAAGAAAAATCCTGAAAAACCATTTGTAAAGAAACCGCCGTGCGACCATAAATTAGATAATCCGATCGCATGCCCTCCGTTACCGAAACCGAAGAAAATAATCCCGATTCCGGCCACAATCATCAGAATAATGGTGACGATTTTGATCATGGCAAACCAAAATTCAAACTCACCGAAAGATTTTACCGAAATTAAATTCGCCGCACCGAGAATGGCCATGGCGATAATGCCGGGAATCCATGCCGGCAGATCAGGAAACCAATATTTCATATACGAACCGACGGCGATAATTTCAGACATCCCGACGATCACCCATTGAAACCAGTTGCTCCACGCCGTCATATAGCCGGCTAACGGATGTATATACTTATGGCCGAATGTCGCAAACGACCCTGTACTCGGCTCTACATAGAGCATTTCGCCCATCGCACGCATGATAAAAAAGATAAAGATACCTGAGATCGCATAAGCCAGCAGGACAGACGGCCCGGTCCATCCGATCGTGCTGGATGACCCCATGAATAAACCGACACCGATCGTGCCGCCCAGCGCAATCATCTGTATATGACGCGCGCCTAAGCCTCTCTTTAATTCTTTGTTTGCCACTTCGCTTCCTCCTCTTAACAGCTCTGATATATGTGAAATAATGAAGCAGAAGGTGCACCTGTTGAACCTAACTCACTCTTCATTTCCCGCAATATTAGAAATATTCTAGCTTTCTATTGTTATATAATCTCCAATTTCCTTATTCCATCATAATAAATTTTCGTGGAAAATACAATTGTTTTTTTCAGGTAAACACCTTGCACCCTAAACCAACAGACTAAAAATAAAGCGCTTTCATTTTTATTGAATTATGAATATTGAGATAATAAATGCCGCAGCCTCCGAGAAACAGGATGTCCCTGGAGAAACATGTTCCGCCCCCTATTCAATATTATTTTTGCTAAGCAGAATGGCGTAAAGTCTTACTCTCTTCCATTCTCCCTTGTATACGCCATAATCCTGCTTAACCCGGCAAAAATCATGCATTAATCGATAAATGCCTCATTCAGCCGCAGCAAAAGCCGGCTGAACATTTCTTTTTCATCGCCTGACCAATCGTCAAGCATATGTCGGTATCGATCAAGACGCATCTTTTTATCAGCTTTTAACCTCTGTTTGCCAAGCTTCGTAATCGCAAACAGACTGACCCGCCCGTCAGAAGGATCGGAAAAACGCTGGATCAGCTCTTTCGACTCCAAGGCCGCGGCCTGGCGAGACAATGTGGAAATATCCAGCTTAAAAGATTCGGCTAATTCCTTTACACGCGCCGGTCCGAATTCATCCAGCTGCCGTAATAACAAATACGCAGCCCTTTCCAGATGTCCGATTTTACGGTCGGAGTTATCAAGATAAACAGCTCTCCTGATAAAAGTGGTGAGCTCATATTCAATTAATTCAATCGGATCTTGTTTTGACAACAGCCTCACTCCTTACAATTGACAACAGCAATATTAGTTGTATAATACAAACATATGCACATTTACTCAGAAAACATATAGAAAGATTTTGCATACATATATTTGTATAGTACAAATATATGCGCAAAAAGTAAAGAAACATATCGAAGCATCAAGAAAGGGGGAAGCTGCTCTTCTCCAAAGAACAGCATTGTCGTGAAAGTCATACGCATCATCTTGCAAATCATTATTTTATTCGCATTTTCCTTTATCGGGGGAGCCGTTCAGCAGTTCTTTCACCTGCCCATTCCCGGAAGTATCATCGGTTTGATCCTGCTGATCATATGTTTATCGGTTAAGATCATTCCCGTCAAAATGATTGAAGACGGAGCCGGATTTTTGCTGTCTTTTCTTCCGCTGTTATTCATTCCGGCCATGACGGGCGTCATCAATTACCCGTCACTGTTTTCCGCCAGCGGGGCTGCTCTGTTTCTGATCATCGTGCTGAGCACCATCGTCACAATGATCGCCGCAGGGTACGCCAGCCAGCTGTTAGAGCACAAAGCCAATCAGAGAAAGGAGAAAAAGAAGTGCAGCAAGCATGTATCGCAATCCTTATAATTTTGTTCACGGCCGCCGCCTATCTGGCTATGGTGAAATTATATGTGCGCTTTCCATATCCCTTTCTCATACCGGTTTTGACGACTACGATTTTCATTATCGCCGTGCTGCTTGTTTTTCATATTTCGTATAAAGACTATATGATCGGCGGACAATGGATCAATTCACTGCTCGGCCCCGCCGTGGTGGCTTTGGCATACCCGCTTTATAAGCAGCGCCGGGTGTTAATCAAGTATATGTTTCCGATCATCGGCGGCGTGTTGGCCGGTTTATTCTCCGGAATGGTCAGCGGCCTGCTATTTGCAGAGCTGTTCGGCATCAGCCGGAGTTTGATTTTGTCGATTATCCCAAAATCAATTACGACGCCTGTCGCCATACAGATTGCGTCCGGTATCGGCGGTGTCCCTTCCATGACAGTCGTGTTCGTCATGATCGCAGGGTTTTCCGGCGTTATCTTAGGACCGCTGCTTCTCAAGTGGATCCGCATCCGCAGCTCACTCGGGAAAGGAATTGCATTCGGGAGCGCTTCCCATGCGCTCGGCACCTCAAAAGCAATGGAGTACGGAGAATTAACGGTCTCCATGAGTTCTGTTTCCATGACGCTCTGCGCCGTGTTAGGGTCGGTCTTCGGCCCCGTCGTAGCATGGATGTTTCAAATTTAAAGCTGACGGTTCTCCGTCAGCTTTTTTCATGTGCGGATCATCTCATTTCCTTCCATTATTATGTTTCATTTGTAAGAATAATGGTAAAGTAGAAAACAAGGAGGGATTTAATGATGACTGGGACAATTCCGCAAAAGAAACTGCTGGATGGGACAAGCATTCCCGCGATCGGCTTCGGTACATACGCTCTTAATGGAAACAATGGCGTTCATGCCATTACCAGCGCCATTGATATCGGCTACCGTCTGATTGACACCGCTTATAACTATGAAAATGAAGGGACGGTCGGAGAAGCCATCCGCAGAAGCTCTGTTCCGAGAGAACAGCTATACGTGACGTCCAAGCTGCCCGGACGCTACCATGACTATGACAAAGCTGTACAAACCATCCAAGAATCTTTATACCGCGCCGGTCTGGACTACTATGACCTGTATCTCGTCCATTGGCCGAATCCGAAACAAGACCGCTACACGGAAGCATGGCAGGCACTGATTGATGCGAAAAAATGGGGCCTGATCCGATCCATCGGCGTCTGCAATTTCCTGCCTGAGCATATCGAACGGCTCGAACGTGAAACCGGCGTAAAGCCAGGCATCAACCAAATTGAACTGCATCCCGCTTTTAATCAGCAGCAGCAGCGCCAATGGCACGAAGAACAGGGCATCGTGACAGAATCATGGAGTCCGTTATCCCGCGCCGGTGAAGTATTGAACGATCAAAAACTCGGACAGATTGCGGACAAATACGGCAAAACCATTTCTCAAGTCATTTTACGCTGGCATATCCAGCTGGGCGCCATCCCGATTCCAAAATCAGCATCGCCCGAGCGCCAGCTTGAAAACATCTCCGTTTTTGATTTCTCTCTTGATGAAAACGACATGAACATCATCGACTCGCTTACCCGCCCCGACGGACGCATAAACGGCCAAGACCCGGCGGAGTATGAGGAGTTTTAAGAAAACACATAAAGAAAAGCTGACGGCATCATTCGTCAGCTTTTTTCTCAATTTATATACGCACACCCAGCTCCCGTTTCCATTCAGAAAGCCAACCTGTATCCCCAGATCCGTATTGCCTGCTTTGACCGACATCACGCAGAGATCCGTTTTTATACTCAATGGACAGCACCAAATCAGGAATGGTATCATAACCCGTTCTCGCAAGCTTCGTGAGCCCCTGTCCGTAATGGGCGGCCGCTTCTGCCGCCGTATGCTTCAACAAAGGATCGAGCTGCAGCGCTTCCTTATAGACGTCTAAAAGGTCACGGCCGTCTTCTGTGACATACTTTCCGTCCACGATCTGCAAGTCTTTCAGATGATAGCCGGTCACCTCATACATTTCCCGAACGACTTGATATTTCTCATATGTTTCCGGCGTAAACTGCGAGGAGTCATCACTCCGGCTGCGAATGATGTGCGCAAACAGCTCTTTGCTGTTTTCCCCGGAGTTTAAGACGGCTTCAATCTGCTGAGTGAGCTCTTTATCGTCAGTCCCGCTCACTTTTAACAGATAATCAATCGGTGATATCGTAAATGTAAGATTCGCACCCTCCGGAATCTGAATATGATTCCGATGAAAAAGCATATCAATCTGCTGATTCACCTGCGCCCGCTGAAACACCCTTTCATTTTCGACTTGAATCTCTCCGTTGAGCGTTTCACCCCGAAACGCCGCATCACGGAAATCATAGCTCTGGGCTTTTCCCTTAAACAGCCATTCCGTTTCGTTATGATAAGCGGCCTGACGCTCTGATTCTGATAAATCACTCCTGAAATAAGGTGAATCGGCACGCTGGTATTTGTCCTTAATATAACGCAAAGGATCTGATTTTCGTTTATTGATTTCATTGATACGGCTGTATTTCTCATCAAGAATCTTGCTCGCAATATCACTCTCAGACTCATACGGATTATCAGCGTCTATTACCGTCTCATTCCCATTATCCGTAATCGTTTTCTGATTTGCAGATTGATATAAACGGGACAGGCTGCTCCCTTTCTCAGTGACACCGCTCCTTGAATAATTCATCTGGCTCAGATCGCGGGTCCCGCTTGCCTGAATCAATAAGCTGTCCGGCCCTTTTGCCGCATCTTTCCCATTTGTTTTGGAAGAATACCGCTGAAGCACTTGCTGAGCCATTACTTGATTTTTTATATAACGAGCGTTTAGGCGCATGTTTTTAACCTCCGCTTGAGATGATGTTCTAGTGTTTGTATCGGCTGTTTCCCAGTTGATTTTAACCTAAAATAACAAATGTTTACATCATGAGGGTTTTTATGTATGATGTAGTCAAAAAGGGGGATTTTTCCATGAAAAAGTATGTTTCTATGCTATTTGTCAGTGCAATCGTATTATCAGGCGTATTGATTGCACCTTCAGCCTCAGCCTCTGCGTCTCAAAAGAACTCATCACAAATAAGCGCTATTACAGGAAATCACTCATTTGAAACTGCCAATCCAGTAGGCTACTGGAAATATAAAAATATTGATACTGCCATATTGCCGGAAGGGGAAAAAGAATCGTACTTCACTTTCACGGCAAATAAGGGAGAAAGACTCTATGTCAGGAGCTCAACAAGAAGTGAATACAAGGGAATGAGCATTGAAATTTATAATAAAAACAAAGTGCTGATCAGTAAAGGCACAGAAGTGATAAACCCTGATACGCCGCTTCCTTTTATCTATGCCATTACAGATGCGAAAGAAAACAACGAGACGTTCTACGTGAAAGTGTCCCGCGGCTCATACACTGACGATATATACTTTACACTCTCCATTTACGATCGAATCAAAACCGGAAGCGAGACCTTCTCATTCAGCGGCACGGCTGAAAATAAAGGAAATACAAGCCTCAGTTCGAATGGATCAGATTCAACTGTTCTCAGGCTCGACTTAACCAAACAAACAAGCATTCCAAAAGACGCCATAGTGAAAAGAATCAGTACCGCCGCGACTCAAACACCAAGCCAAGGAAACACAAGACACTGCATAATGTCTGAAGAAAATAAAGTGTGGCACCACGCACTCGCAAACAGCTCCACTCAAGGAAATTACGGTATCACACTGGATGATAACCTCTCAGTCTCAAGCATCTGGAATTTTAAATACAACACACTCGCAACAGCAAAATCGACTATGAAAAATGTAAAATTGAAGATTGATTATGAGTACGATGTGACAACGCAGTTTTAATTAGAAGAACAGCCGCCCATTATGCGGGCGGCTGTCTGCTTGAAGTTTAAGTGAATTTATGAGCCCGTTCCTTGCCTTATCCTGTTGTAAATTCTTTTTTATGATAGATAGCCGCAGCAATGAAAAATGAAATGATATATAAGATAACGCCGATCATGAGATATATAATCGGAACATATAAAGAAGGATTTATGTGCAAAAATGACAGCGGTACTTGTTCTGCTGCATACCCAACGACACTTTGCAATCCAAAGGTAGCAAAAAGTCCCCCCATTGCACCTCCAATCACGATAGCATCGGATTTTTCCGGGCCTATCATGTAGAGAAGAGGATAAACGATTGCACCGGCAAAGAGAACGATGAACGTTCCAAAAGAGACAATATTCAATATGCCGTCAATTGGTTCATCAGAACCCAGGCTGTATACAAGGAAAATACCATAAGATATTACAGCTCCGATCACAACAATCAAAAGATAAAAGACATAGTGACTTTGAACAATATTTGTTCTGCTGACCGGTAAAGTCAGGACATACCTGTCATAGCCAGACTTGCTCTCATACTTTATAACCTCAAGTGCGGGCATGACGACAAACAAAATAATCAGCATAGCAACAAAACGATGCATTGAAGCATCCCCAAAATAAAAAATGACTGCTGATACCAATATGGCCAACCCTGTGTATGCAAAGAAACTCCGATAAACCAAGTAATAGTTAGTCAGTAACAGACCTCTCAATGTTTTCACTCCTCGTTAAAAAGACGCTGATTTCTTCTATGGAAATGGTGTTGGCCGTTACGCCATTCGGCAATTTCTGTTGATCCGATACAAGCACACTCCAATAAGATCCATGATTCCTTTTTGCTAGAACGATATCTTCGTCAAGCTCAGCCAATTGGCCTTCATCAACGTCTATAACAGTATAGCTTTCAAGAACCTTGTCTTTCTCTTCATTTAATAAAATTTCGCCATCTTTCATCATAATGATATGGCTGGCTATCTTCTCGACATCAGTCATAATGTGCGATGAAAGTAAAATACCGCCGTTGCTTTTACTCACAAAGCTTTTTAATTCATTTAACAGAGCATCTCTTGAAGAGGGATCAAGCCCTCCCGTTGCTTCATCCAGGAGTAATAATTTTGCATTATGCGACAAAGCAACAGCTACTGATAACTTCATTGACATGCCGCGCGAGAATGTATTCACTTTTTTGTCCATAGGTAAAGAGAAAGAATGAACCAACCGATAAAAATTGTCTTGGTCCCAAGCACCGAATAGTTTTTTAAATACATGATTCAGCTGTTTTATCGTAAGATGCGCGGGCAAATTCATCGCATCAAATACGACCCCTATATCTTCTTTGAACTTTATATGTTTATCCAGATTCTCTTTACCAAAGATTTTCACTTTACCTCTATCCTGAGAGATTAACCCTAATATCGTTTTAAATGTTGTTGATTTGCCTGCGCCGTTATCACCGATAAAACCGACAATGGATCCGGCAGGCACATTGAATGTGACATCCTTTAAAACAACTTTATGACCAAAAGATTTGCTGATGTTTCTGATTTCTAAAAGGTTTGACATCATTCCACTCCTATCATTGTTGTCAGGACTTTTTTAAGAATTGAACCGGATTATTCAAAAAATGTTGTTATTTTCATATCTAGTCGAGGTATTCATAATGGATCAGGAGTCGGCAAATACAACAGGGATTTTAAGGTCTTTTTTAATCATAATTTGGATGTGTAATCGATTGATCACGGTTATATAATGGAATATTCATGATGAAAATTGCTGGAGGTGATTACTTTCCGATGAGGCATGCACAAAAACGATTTACCAATGATTACATTTATGGATATTAACTGGAATGCATCTCGTATTATAAGGCAGGTGTTAATCCTTTTCAATATATAAAAGGGGATTTCTTTACAATCGCAAAGAGTATGTATTTCTAATTTCTGCATTAAAAAACCCCTCTGGCTAATAACCAAAGGGGTTAAATATATTATTCCACCGTAACACTCTTCGCAAGGTTGCGCGGTTTATCAACGTCACAGCCGCGGTGCAGTGCAGCGTAGTAAGCGATCAGCTGCAATGGCACAACAGATACCAGCGGAGCAAGCGCAGGGTTGACTTCCGGCAGGATGAATCTGTCGTCTGCGTCTTCTAAGCCTTTCAGCGAGATGATGCAAGTGTTGGCGCCGCGGGCTGCGACTTCCTTCACATTTCCGCGGATGCTCAGGTTGACGTGTTCTTGTGTCGCCAGTGCAAAGACCGGTGTTCCTTCTTCAATCAGAGCGATTGTTCCGTGCTTCAGCTCGCCGCCGGCGAAGCCTTCCGCCTGGATGTAAGAAATCTCTTTCAGCTTCAGGGCGCCTTCGACACACACGAAGTAGTCAAGGCCGCGGCCGATGAAGAAAGCGTTTCTTGAAACAGTCAGGTACTCACGCGCAATCATTTCCATTTCGTCCTTCTGGTCGCAGAGGGCTTCCATGGCGTTTGCCGCGATACCTAATTCTTTGACCAAATCAAAACCGATATCAACGCCGTTGCGTTCTGCTGCAACGGACGCAAGGATCGCGAGGACGGCAATCTGAGCCGTATACGCTTTTGTTGATGCAACCGCGATCTCAGGGCCTGCGTGCAGAAGCAATGTGTAATCCGCTTCACGGGAAAGCGTTGATCCCGGAACGTTTGTAATCGTCAGCGCTTTGTGACCCAGCGCTTTGACTTGAACAAGCACGGCGCGGCTGTCCGCTGTTTCTCCGCTTTGAGAAAGGAAGATAAAGAGCGGCTTCTTAGACAGAAGCGGCATGTTGTAAGAGAATTCACTCGCTACATGCACTTCAACCGGTACGTTTGCCCACATTTCAATATATTGTTTCCCGACAAGACCGGCATGGTAGCTCGTTCCGCAAGCCACGATATAAATGCGGTCCGCTTCCGCCACGGCGTCAGCGACATCGCCGGCCACGGCCAGTCTGCCGTTTTCGTCCTGATACGTTTGGATGATTTTGCGCATAACAAGCGGCTGCTCATCCGTTTCTTTTAACATGTAGTGAGGGTATGTGCCTTTTTCGATATCACTGGCGTCAAGCTCAGCGATATAAGATGCACGTGTCATGACTTCACCGTCAAGGTTTTTAATCACGGCTTCGTCTTTTGTCACGATCACCATTTCTTTGTCCAAAAGCTCAACGTATTCATTCGTTACTTGAAGCATAGCCATCGCGTCAGATGCCACGACGTTAAACGTATCTCCAAGGCCGATTAACAGAGGGCTTTTGTTTTTTGCAACGTAAATGGTGTCTGTGTTTTCACCGTCAAATAATGCAATTGCGTAAGAGCCTTTTAACAGAGTCAGTGTTTTGCGGAACGCTTCTTCTGTACTAAGTCCTCCCGCCACAAATTGCTCGATCATTTGAACGACTACTTCAGTGTCCGTGTCGCTTTTCAGTTCAACGTTTTCAAGATATTCGCGCTTCAGCTGAACATAGTTCTCGATCACACCGTTGTGAACAAGTGTAAAGCGGCCGAGTGCGCTTTGATGCGGGTGAGCGTTCAGGAAGCTTGGTTCGCCGTGAGTCGCCCAGCGTGTATGGCCGATTCCCGCTTGAGATTCAACCGTGTGATCCACCACTTCACGAAGGTCGGCGATGCGGCCTTTTTCTTTGTACACATGCACGCCCTGCTCATTCGCCACAGCGATACCGGCAGAGTCATAGCCGCGGTACTCAAGCTTCTCTAATCCTTTTAACAAAATCTCTTTCGCATCAAGCTGACCGATATAACCTACAATTCCACACATATTTTCTTCCTCCTAAAGGTGCAAAAGGAGACGAAGAAAGTCAAATTACAAGGGGACTTTCAATCGTCCCCTCCCACATGTTTTTTTGGAAGATCATGTGATTTCCCTTTGTTCGGAGAGTCGCCCCTCCGGTTTGAAGAAATCCTTACGGCTGTGATCTAAATGAATCAGCCGGGAGGCATCCGCCGAAAATTCGATAACCTCCATCCTCGTCAACTAAGCCGTTTTTCGGGCGCTTAGTTCGGGCGCTGTAATTATAAAAGATGCAAACAATCCCGCCTTTCCTGCAAGTGAAAAACAAAGGCTGAACAAGCTTGATTTTACAGCATGTGCCAAGGACGGTCAATTATTTTTTGCCGCCCCGGCATCATGTTTACTATCATTTTATGCTGATCGCACTTGTTTTGTTCGCTCTCTGTTTATAAACTTCGCTACTCCGCTCCCATTTCTGTCCGCACGACATCCACGATTTTTGTGACATATTCGTCACAAAGCTCTTTTGTTCTCGCTTCGGCCATCACGCGGACGAGCGGTTCGGTGCCTGACGGGCGCACTAAAATCCGGCCGTCTCCGTTCATTTCTTTTTCCACTTCAGAAATAACGGCCTTCACCTTAGCGTTTTCTTCTACCTTATATTTATCCGTCACTTTCACATTCACTAAGAGCTGCGGGAATTTTTTCATTTCATCCGCAAGTTCTGAAAGGGTTTTGCCGGACGCCTTCAGCGTATTTACAAGCATGATCGCGGACAAGAGACCGTCGCCGGTAGTGTTGTAATCAAGGAAAATAAGGTGCCCTGACTGCTCGCCGCCGACATTATAGCCGTCTTTTTTCATCGCTTCTACGACATAGCGGTCGCCGACTGCCGTTTGAACGCTTTTGATTTCTTCTTTTTCAAGCGCTTTGTAGAAACCGAGGTTGCTCATCACGGTCGATACGACGGTATCATCCTTCAGACGGCCTTCTGATTTCAAATACTTCGCGCATATGTACATGATTTGATCACCGTCGACGATGTTTCCTTTTTCATCAACGGCAATGAGGCGGTCGCCGTCTCCGTCAAACGCAAGGCCGATATCGGCGTTTTTTTCTTTGACGAAAGCACTCAGCGCTTCCGGGTGAGTAGAACCGACGCCATCATTAATGTTTAATCCGTTCGGAGACGTCCCCATTGTAGATACGTCAGCATCGAGATCGGCAAAAAGGTGCGTCGCAATGGAAGATGTCGCACCATGGGCGCAGTCAAGCGCTACATGAATGCCTGTGAAATCTTCGTCCGCCGTCTGCTTTAAAAATTGCAGATACTTTTGAACGCCTTCAAAATAATCGTTCACAAGCCCGAGGTCCGCGCCTGTCGGTCTCGGCAGCTTATCTTCCGGTTCATCCATAAGACGTTCAATCTCGGCCTCCTGCTCATCAGAAAGCTTAAAGCCGTCCCCTCCGAAAAATTTAATCCCGTTATCCTGTACGGGGTTGTGAGAAGCGGAGATCATGACGCCCGCCTCAGCATCCATGGCTTTCGTTAAATAGGATACCCCTGGCGTAGAAATAACGCCGAGGCGCATCACTTCAGCTCCGATCGATAAAAGTCCGGCGACAAGGGCTCCCTCCAGCATATGTCCGGAGATACGTGTATCACGGCCGATCAGCACTTTCGGGCGCTGCTTATCTTTGGTCAGGACATAACCGCCAAAACGCCCAACTTTAAAGGCCAGCTCTGGCGTAAGCTCGCTGTTGGCAACACCTCTTACACCATCTGTTCCAAAATACTTGCCCATTTTGTATCGCTCCTTTTTCATTCTGTTGAAGAAGAATCAGCACTTGATCCGTCTTCATCCTGGTCTTGATTTTGATCCTGGTTTTGACTTTTATTCTGATCGCTGTCAGTGTCGTCTTCCCGGTTCTTGTTCTTGTCTTTGTCTGCGTCTCCGCTTGTGCCGTTCTTATTGCCGGAATCAGCGGAACCGCCGTTATTTTTATTTGAACTTGTGTTTTTCTTAGAAGTCAGCTTGATCTTAACCGTGTCTTTTGACAGGGACCATGTGACGTTTTGCGGGCCGTTTACTTCAAGCTTTACAGAGTGCTCTCCGTCATCCAAGTCCGAGACATTGGCATACAGTTCAATGTCCGACTTTTTCAGCGCCTTAATGTTGGCGGGAGAGCCTTTGGCCGTAATATTTATCGCCTGCGATTCAGGATCGAGAAACTCAATCTGCTGTGAGCCTCCCAGTCCGACCGTCTTGATTCCGACATTGTCAAAATCCTTTTTGTCTTCACTGTCCACTTTAACATGAAGCGTGATTTTTTCCGGTGATACCTTGGTGACACCCTTAGGAAGCGGGATATCGGCATTGATATCGGTATCTTTATCAATTTTGCCTAAATCAAGAGATACGCCGTCAATAAATTCCAGTGAATCCAGCACATCCTGCGGGCCGTAAACCGTCACCTCACTCGGATTCGAGTCAATGCTCGCAACGCTCACCCCGTCCGGAAGACTTCCCTTCCTTTCGATTTTGAAAGGAAGCTTTTTGCTCGGACTGGCTACGGGAACTGTCACTTTAATGACTGACGGTTCAACATCAACAGGAAGTGCGTTGCCGTCTTTGTCATAGACGGTCACCTTCACTTCCTTTTCAATGGTCTCATTTGCATTTTCAAGGTTCACGGATGCTTTGACAAGTGAAATGTTATCAATCACATTTTTCGAACCTGTAATCTGCACGTTTTTCGGGCTGATAATCGGCTGCTGAGGGGTGTATCCCTTTTTCATTTTGCTTTTATTGTAGTATTCAACTTCCACGGGAAAACTCTCAGCCGTTTTTTCCTGAATCGTAACCGTCGTGACTGACGGGTTAATGGAGATCGTCAGTCCGTCCGATACGTTTTTCGCCTTCAATTCGACCTTATGAGTCCCGGTCTTCAGCTTATTCATATCGGCGTATATCTCAAAATTCTTCGTCTGTCTCGCCTTTTTCACCGCGCTTGTCGAGCCTTTAATCGTGACATTTACGGTCTGGGGCACGCCGGTGACGACATAGTTCGCTTCATCATAGTATGCTTTTACAGGAATATCAGTAAGCGTAGCCTCGTCAGTCGTTGATGTCGGAAAAAAGGATTCCCCCGGCTTTTTCGGAGTCGGCGCCTGGTTGTTGTTAACCGCAACGTAAAGCAGCAGCGCAAAGAGCAATGCAATGATCTTTACAGCCCAGCGGTTGTTTAAGAATTTATCCATTTTTCTTGCCCCTCCAGTACCAGCGGTTAGAAGAAGTATCTCTGGCGTTCTTCTTAAACTCGGCTTCAAGCATTTCTTTCAGTGCTTCTTCCGTCAATTCTCTGTGAAGGTCTCCGTTTTTGGCCACACTGATGGCGCCCGTCTCTTCAGATACAATAATGGTTAAGCTGTCCGTCACTTCACTGATGCCGACAGCCGCTCTGTGACGCGTCCCCAGCTCCTTTGAAATAAACGGGCTTTCAGAAAGCGGCAGATAACAGGCAGCCGCCGCAATCTCGTTATTTTTCATAATGACCGCTCCATCATGCAGCGGTGTATTCGGGATGAAGATATTAATCAAAAGCTCCGAGCTGACCTGCGCATTAAGCGGGATGCCCGTCTCAATATAATCGCCCATTCCCGTATCGCGCTCAATCGCGATGAGTGCGCCGATACGGCGTTTTGCCATGTAGCTGATCGATTTTGTAATCGCTTCAATTGTCTTATGCTGCGCTTCCTCCACGGGGGTCCCGCTCCTGGAAAAGAACCGGCCCCGTCCGAGCTGTTCAAGCGCCCGTCTCAGCTCAGGCTGGAATATAATGATGATCGCTAAAAATCCCCATGTTATCGCTTGGTCCATCAGCCACTGAAGCGTGCTGAGTCCCAAATATGAACTGGCCATCCGGACCAATACGATGACGACGATTCCTTTTAAAAGCTGAACCGCCTTCGTCCCGCGTATGACCATGATTAATTTATATATCACATACCAAACAAGGAGAATATCAACGGCATTGCCGAGGTATTGCAAAAATGGGATGTCCTCAAAAGCCATTTCCTCGTCCTCCAAGAATTCAGTCATTTCGTTTTTCTGTTATGAATTGTGCTGCATGAGCAATATGTACATCATATAGCGTGCTCATTATACCACATTTTGATTTCTCAAGTGAAATGAGCCAGCGCGGCGATGCACAAAAAAGAGTAAAGCGATTATACGCTTTACTCATCTTCATTCGGGTCCAAAGCGCTCACGACGCCCTGGCCCGCCGATTTCAGTTCGTACCAGACCCAGTCAAACAATTGGTTAATCTCTTCAATCTGCCCGGTGACTTGTCCGGCTGAGGCCATGTATTTTTCTCCGTTGACGACGGTCACATTGCCGTCGACTTTTCCTTCAATGAACAGCTTGCCGTTTTTTACTGTGACATCGCCCTTTACGGTCTCGCCTTCAGGGACGGTGACCGTGTGATTCTGCACGACAAGGTTCGGCTGTTTGGACACACTGAAATTGTGGTCATTATGCCAGCTGTTGAAAAAACCGCCGCCCATTAAAATCACAAAAACCGCTGCGGCTGCAATCATCGGATGAGTTTTGATCCATCGTTTTACAGAAGCGCGTTTTTTCTCTTTTGGAAGATTCGCCATAACTTTGGCAGTAAAATCAGCAGGGGCCGTGACATGCGATGTGCTTCGGACGAGTGCTACGGATTTCTCCATTTCATGAAAATGCCGTTTGCAATTCCCGCATGACTGCAAATGTTGTTTTAATACGTTTTCATCTTCAGGAAGGATATCTCCATCAAGATGCTTATGCATAAGCTGCACGATCTGTTCAGGACAGCTCATTTCATCACCCCACTTAAAGATCCCTCAATTGTTTTCTAAGAGCCTCTCTGCCTCTGTGTATCCTTGTCTTGACGGTGCCGACAGGGATATTCAGAATCTCCCCGATTTCAATTAAAGAGAGTTCGTCAATATACTTTAATACAATAACCGTTCTGTACTTGTCAGGCAGCTTTAAAATCTTTTTCTGAATTGTGTCCGACAGCTCCAATGACAATACGGCGTCTTCAGGGAGAACCCCGTCCGCGGCGATCTGCGAATACATCGTCAGCCCTTCTGCTCCCGCTACTTCTGCGTCCAGATAGTAATCAGGCTTTTTCTTACGGATGCGGTCAATGGTCAGGTTGGTCGCAATTCTGTAAAGCCACGTTGAAAACTTTCTGTTGATATCGAAACTGTCGATATTGACATACGCTCTGATAAAAGCTTCCTGCGCAATATCTTCCGCTTCGTGAACATTGCCGAGCATGCGGTAGCAAAGCTGGTAAATCTTATCTTTATAAAGGTCAACGATTTCTGCAAACGCATTTTGATCGCCTTTTTTGACTTGCTTGATTCTTTTTTTAATCAGGTTTTCCATGTTTTATCTTACCTCTGCCCTTCACCGGTCTGTATCTATACGTTGATTGTTTTAAAAGGTTTCATTTTTTTATTACATTTATTTTACCAAATTTCAGGCAGGGTGTAGATGGAAAATACAGAATATACTGCCTTAACAGCAGCTTAAAAATAGTATATCTGATGAACAATCAGAAATCGAAACAAAATGCTGATAAAAAAAGACACCTTTATGCAAAAGGTGTCTGAGACTGGGCTAGCTGGATTCGAACCAACGCATGACGGAGTCAAAGTCCGTTGCCTTACCGCTTGGCTATAGCCCAAAAATGGTGGAGGGGGGCAGATTCGAACTGCCGAACCCTGAGGGAGCGGATTTACAGTCCGCCGCGTTTAGCCACTTCGCTACCCCTCCGTATTTTTTTAAAAAACAGTGCCGGCCAGAGGACTTGAACCCCCAACCTACTGATTACAAGTCAGTTGCTCTACCAATTGAGCTAGGCCGGCAAATATGGTGGAGGATGACGGGCTCGAACCGCCGACCCTCTGCTTGTAAGGCAGATGCTCTCCCAGCTGAGCTAATCCTCCATATGACCCGTACGGGATTCGAACCCGTGTTACCGCCGTGAAAGGGCGGTGTCTTAACCGCTTGACCAACGGGCCGTTGTGTCCGCGTCGAGCTGACAAAAGTTATTATATACAGGTTGTACCCCATTTGTAAAGAGAAAAATTATTTTTTTTATTTTCAAACTTTTTTACCCGTTTTTTAACTGAAAAACTCATCCCTCCTCTCTTATTTCATTTATGATGAAAGTATTAAAATATTGAAGGGAATGGACACAGATGATCTTAGTCAGCTCTTGTCTCGGCGGTATCGAATGCAGGTATAACGGCTCTCACGCCGCTTCGGAAAAAATCCGCAGACTCGTAGAAGAAAAGAAAGCTGTTATGGTCTGCCCCGAACTTTTGGGCGGCTTCACCACTCCCCGCGAACCGGCGGAAATCATCGGCGGCACGGGCGAAGACGTGCTGAACGGAACGGCAAAAATCGTAACAGCATCAGGCGAAGACGTTACGGCTTTATATATGGACGGCGCGGAAAAAACATTAGCATACGCAAAAGAAATAGGCGCCGCCACGGTCATCCTTAAAGAAAACAGCCCGTCCTGCGGCAGCAGCTTTATCTATGACGGCACATTCTCAGGAAAAAAAATACTCGGAGACGGCATCACTTCCGCTCTTTTAAAACGGGCAGGCTGCCGTGTTCTATCAGAAGATGAATTGGATCAATTATAAAAAAGGAGAGTAGATATCATGGATGTAGCCCTGTCCTTTTATAAACCGGAGCATGCAGACGGGCTTAACGGGTTTGTGCTGAGTGAAGAAGATAAAAAGTTCACAGCTCTGCCGATAGATGTACTGCCGCAGGCTCTTGTCATCCGGGATCGCTACCCGACAGTCATTTTAAAAGAAGACCGCCCCGTCGGTTTTTTTATTTTACATACCTCAAAAGAAACCATTGCCCCGTATTCGAATAATGTGTCTGCCATTTTGCTGAGTGCGCTGTCCTTACATGCACCGCATCAGGGAAAAGGTTATGCCAAACAAGCGATGCTGCAGCTCCCCGCTTTTGTCGCAAATTACTTTCCTTGGTGTGATGAAATCGTGCTTGCAGTAAACCATCGCAATCATCGTGCAAAGAACCTGTACCGGTCTTCCGGTTTTATTGATAAAGGGCGGCGCAGGATCGGCCCGATCGGTGAACAGCACATTCTGCATCATTTTTTGTGAAAGCGCTTGATTATTCATCTCATCCCTGCCGATTTTTCTTGAAACATCTATTCAGAAGCCCATATACTTCAAGTATTAACGACTTGGGAGGGTACAATCATGACAGACCGGCTTAACATTCACAGATTGACCACAGAAACCAGAAATCCGCAGACCGCTTCAATTCATCAAGCAGACACGATGGAAATTCTCCGCATCATTAACGAAGAGGATTTCAAAGTGGCTGAAGCCGTTCAGCAGGTGCTGCCCGATATTCAGATTGCCGTTCAATTCGCCCATCAGTCCTTACGGCGAAACGGCAGGCTGATTTATGCGGGAGCGGGCACAAGCGGCAGACTCGGTGTACTGGATGCGGTTGAATGCCCGCCTACATACAGCGTAAGTCCCGACACCGTCATCGGTCTGATGGCCGGAGGGGCAGACGCCTTTTTGCAAGCGGCTGAAGGTATAGAAGACAGCGAGGAAACCGGCGCTCTCGATCTCAAAACGATCGGGCTTACCGCAGAAGACACCGTGATCGCCATCGCGGCAAGCGGGCGCACGCCGTATGCGGCCGGTGCGCTGAAATACGCAAAAACAATCGGCGCCAAAACTGTCGCGCTCACATGCAATAAACACTCATTGATCAGCACTTATGCCGATCACAGCATCGAAGTCGTCGTCGGCCCCGAAGTGATTACAGGGTCAACACGAATGAAAGCGGCGACGGCACATAAAATGATTCTGAACATGATTTCCACGGCCGTGATGATCAAAAGCGGCAAAGTGTACGAAAATTTAATGGTGGACGTTCATGTCAGCAACGAAAAATTGAAAGAACGCGCAATCGGCATTATCCAAAGCATCACGGGCGTTCCGTACGACAAGGCAAAAGAAACGCTTGAGGCCGCAGGCAGCCATGTCAAAACGGCAATCGTCATGCTGAAGACGAATTCGGACGAAACACACGCGAAGGCACTGCTCAAAGAATCAGACGGCTTCATTGACAAAGCCATTGAACAGCACGTTTCAAAAGAAAAAGAACGCTGATCGTTCTTTGGTGGAAATAATGTGTTTTTACGAGCCCGCGCCGTTTTCATAATCGGCGCAGGCGCTTTTAGGACGCGTTTCAGGCACAGCTCCCCGGGAAAAATCGCACGGACAAAGGAGGATCTCCATGAGCAAAGAGGCATTTTATCAGTCACTGGCCAAAGATATCCTGGACAATTGCGGCGGTTCATCGAATATTTCAGGCTTTACCCACTGTATGACACGCCTGAGGATTACACCTTTAGATCAGGACAAAACGGATATTGAAGCGCTGAAACGGCTTGACGGGGTAATAGGCGTCGTCGAAGCCGAAACACTGCAGATCATTCTCGGCACGGGTGTCGTCAATCATGTCGCCGACGCTTTCGCAAATCTTATGTCATCCGGAAAAAACATTGATTTAAAAGAAGCCGCCTCACGGAAAAAAGCCGATCTCAACAGAAAAAACACCACACCCATCACACTGTTTCTGAGAAAAATATCAAGCATCTTCATTCCCCTTATTCCCGCACTCATTGCATCAGGTTTAATCACCGGTATTACGAAAGCCGTCATTCAGGCCGGCTGGCTCCCGAAAGAATCCCAAATCGCACTTATTTTAACGGTTATCGGTTCAGGCTTATTCGCTTACCTCGGCGTCCTTGTCGGCATCAACACGGCGAAGGAATTCGGCGGGACTCCCGCGATGGGCGGCCTTGCGGGCATATTGATCCTTAACCCTGAGATTGCCAATATCAGTTTGTTCGGAGAGAATCTGCTCCCTGGCAGGGGAGGGTTAATCGGCGTTCTTTTCGCTGCGGTTTTTATCGCTTATACCGAACGGTTTATCAGAAAGTACGTCCATCAATCCATCGACATTATCGTCACGCCTACATTGTCTTTACTTATCACCGGGCTGGTGACATATGTCGTTTTTATCCCTGCAGGCGGTTTTATTTCTGATCTGATTACATCAGGTTTATTGTCGCTGCTGAATGTCGGGGGAGTGCTCTCAGGGTTTGTACTGGGAGCCGCCTTCCTGCCGCTTGTCGTCACCGGCCTGCATCAAGGCTTGACTCCCGTACATTTGGAATTAATCCGATCAATCGGAGATGACCCGCTTCTTCCGATTCTCGCGATGGGAGGCGCGGGTCAAGTAGGGGCAGCCTTCGCCATCTTTATGAAAACAAAAAAAGCCTCATTGAAAAGAGCGATCGGCGGCGGACTTCCATCCGGTCTGCTCGGAATCGGAGAGCCGCTCATCTTCGGCGTCACGCTCCCGCTCGGCCGGCCGTTTTTGACGGCGTGTTTAGGGGCGGGAATCGGCGGCGCCTTTCAAGCCCATTTTCAGGTGGCTACTTTTTCAATCGGTGTCTCCGGCCTTCCGCTCTCGTTTCTCGTACAGCCGGCTCAAATCGTTTTGTATATCATCGGTCTCTTCATCTCTTACGCGGCGGGCTTTGTCTTCACTTATGCGTTCGGATTTAAGGATGACATGGCTGCTGAATTTGAATAAACCGGGAGGGATCAGAATATGAAAACACTGACAGCCGCCATACTCACAATGGTCATCAGCCTCTCTTTTCTGCCGCAGCACAAAGCCGAAGCCCAATCCAAATTATACGACGCAGCAAAGCTCAGAAAGGTTGATCAAATGATTGAAAAAGACATCGCAGCTGGATTCCCCGGAGCCGTCCTCGTCGTCGTAAAGGACGGACGGGTGATCAAAAAGAAAGCATACGGCTACAGCAAAAAATATGACGGGAACACCCTTTTATCCCGTCCGAAAAAAATGAAAACATCAACCATGTTTGATCTAGCTTCCAATACAAAAATGTACGCGGCCAATTTTGCATTACAGCGACTCGTCAGCCAGGGAAAGCTTGATGTGTATCAAAAAGTCTCGGCTTACCTTCCTGATTTCAAAGACAGAAAAAGCGATCCGATTCAAGAAAAAGACCGCATTCGCGTCATCGATGTGCTCCAGCACCAATCCGGTCTGCCGGCAAGCTTTTATTTCTATCAGCCGGACACCGCAGGCCCTTTGTATTCACAAGAACGGGATAAAACGATCCGTTTTCTCACCCAAATCCCGCTTGAATATAAACCGGGAACAAAACACGTATACAGCGATATCGGTTACATGCTTCTCGGCTGCATCATTGAAAACATAACCGGAAAAACCCTTGATGCCTATGCGGAACAAGAACTGTACAAACCGCTGAAACTGACGCACACACTGTTCAACCCGCTGCAAAAAGGCTTTAAAGAAAAAGCATTCGCAGCTACTGAACGTTTAGGCAACACACGTGACGGAGTCATCCATTTCCCTCACATCAGGACATATACGCTGCAGGGGGAAGTTCACGATGAAAAAGCATTTTACTCCATGGGAGGGGTGTCCGGTCACGCCGGGCTGTTTTCCAGAGCTGATGATATGGCCGTCCTTCTTCAAGTCATGCTGAACGGCGGCAGTTATAAACACGTTTCTCTCTTCAATAAAAGAACGGCCGATTTGTTCACAACGGCGGCATCCTCTGATCCGACTTTTGCTCTCGGCTGGCGGAAAAACGGCAGCCCGGATATGGAGTGGATGTTCGGCCCTTATGCAAGCAGGCAGGCATACGGCCATACGGGATGGACCGGCACCGTCACGATTATTGATCCCGCTTATAAGCTGGGGATCGCACTTTTGACCAATAAAAAGCATTCCCCCGTCGTCAGTCCCGGTGAAAACCCGAATGTTTTTGAAGGGGATCATTTCCCGACCGGAAGCTACGGCAGCGTCATAAAAACGATTTATGAAGCCATTGAATGACAACCCATGTCTTTTGTCCAAACTATGACGGCAGGAGGGCACCATCATGAAACTTGTCATCTCAGCTGTATTACTGTTGTTCATTGTTTTCGGCACGCATCATGCATCGACAAAACCGGACATTCCGTCACAGGCGGAACAAGCGGTATCCCGTATGACATTAGATGAAAAATTAGGGCAGATGCTCATGCCTGATTTTCGCAATTGGCAAAAAAAGGGGCAGCCATCACCTGAGGCTCTTACCCAAATGAATGACGAAGTCGCAGGGCTTATTCAAAAGTACCGTTTCGGCGGCGTTATCTTATTTGCAGAAAATGTAAAAAACACTGAGCAAACGGTACGCCTGACAGATGCCTTTCAAAAGGCGAGCCCTGACATTCCGCTATTATTAAGCATTGATCAGGAGGGCGGCATCGTAACTAGACTTGGTGAAGGCACTCATTTCCCAGGCAATATGGCGCTCGGAGCCGCTAGAAAAACAGCCTCCGCGTCCCAAACCGGCGCCATTATCGGGAAAGAACTGAAAGCACTGGGCATTAATACGAATTTCGCTCCCGTTCTCGATATCAATAATAATCCCGGAAACCCTGTCATCGGCGTCAGGTCGTTCAGTTCAGACCGAGATCTGACAGCTTCACTCGGTCTTGCCTCAATGAAGGCTCAGCAAAAGCAGGATGTCGCTGCCGCCGTCAAACATTTCCCGGGACACGGCGACACGGATGTAGACAGCCACTACGGCCTTCCGCTTGTCACCCACAATCAAGAAAGGCTGCGTCAAATTGAACTTTATCCGTTCCGGAAGGCCATTCAGGCCGGAGCTGATATGATCATGACAGCCCATGTGCAATTTCCCGCTTTTGACGATACAACCTATAAAAGCAAGCTGGACGGTTCAGACATCCTCGTACCCGCCACACTCTCGAAAAAAGTGATGACTCATCTTCTCCGTGAGGAAATGGGATTTAACGGCGTCATCGTTACGGATGCATTAAATATGAAAGCCATTGCCGATCATTTCGGCCAAGAAGAGGCGGTCGTCATGGCAGTAAAAGCAGGAGTCGATATTGCCCTGATGCCGGCCCAAGTGACTTCGCTGCAAACGGAAAACCGCTTTGCCCGGGTTCATTCCGCTTTAAAAAAGGCGGTACAAAAAGGGGAAATTCCGCTTCAGCAAATTAACAAATCGGTGAAACGCATCATTTCCCTGAAAATAAAAAGAGGGATATATCCCGCACCGAAAGAGACAAATCTGAAAAAGAAGATTGCAAAAGCAAAGAAAACCGTCGGCAGCAAAAATCACCTGAAAGCTGAAAAACAAATCGCGGCAAGGTCCGTCACCGTCTTACAAAACAAAAACCGCACGCTCCCATTCAAACCGAAAAAGAACAGCCGCGTTCTCATTGCCGCTCCTTATGAAGATCAAACAGCGTCAATGGAACAAACCCTTCGGCAGCTCATCAAGAAGAAAAAAATCCGGCCGGTAACCATCAGTAAAATGAACTTCGCCGAGCGCACTTTTCATGATGAGCACAAAAAGCTGGTATCCGACGCGGATTACGTGATTACAGGCTCCTATGTCGTGAAAAATGACCCTGTCGTAAACGACGGCGTGATTGATGATTCCGTCACAGATCCCGGCAAGTGGACGACTGCATTTCCGCGGGCCGTCATGAAAGCCGCACAATCAAACCAAAAACCCTTTGTGCTGATGAGCCTGCGTAATCCATATGACGCTGCGAACTTTGAAGAAGCTGAAGCCCTTATCGCAGTCTACGGCTTTAAAGGATATACAGATGGACAATTTCTCCAGCCAAACATTCCGGCAGGCATTGAAGCGATATTCGGACAGACAAAACCGCAAGGCAGGCTGCCCGCTGACATTCCTTCCGTCACTCATCCGGGAACGACACTCTATCCTTATGGTTTCGGTATCAATCTGAAGACCGGAAAACCGCTTTAAACAGGAGGACTGATCATGAAAAAACAAACGGCTGCGCTTCTTGCCGGATTAGTCGTCATCAGTGCCATGACGGCAGTCTCGGCGGCTTCTGACAGAAACCTTCATACCGCCAAGAAACCAAGCATCCAAACAGGCATCGACCGCCTGCTGAAAGATTATAAACAGGAACTGAAGGGAAAAAGGGTCGGGCTGATCACCAACCCGACCGGTGTGAACAATTCATTGAAAAGCAGCGTTGACGTGCTGTATGAGGCACCAGACATCCAATTGACGGCATTATTCGGACCGGAGCACGGTGTCCGCGGCGATGCTCAGGCCGGAGACAAAGTCACATCCTATATAGACGAAAAAACAGGGCTTCCCGTCTACAGCCTGTACGGGGAAACGAGGAAACCGACGCCTGACATGCTGAAAGATACAGATGTGCTGATTTTCGATATTCAGGATGTCGGAACGCGATACTACACCTACATTTATACAATGGCCTATGCCATGGAAGCGGCCAAAGAAAAAGGCATTCCTTTTTATGTCTTGGACCGGCCGAATCCGCAAGGCGGACGAAATCCGGACGGCCCGGTTCTTGAACCGGATTACGCTTCATTTGTCGGACTGTATCCGATCCCGCTGAAGCACGGCATGACGATCGGTGAGCTTGCTCTTTTATTCAATAAAGAGTTTCATATTGGCGCCGACCTCACCGTCGTAAAAATGAAGCGCTGGAAGCGGACGATGACGATTGAAGATACCGGCCTGCCGTTCGTCCTCCCTTCGCCTAATATCCCGACCCCGGACAGCATATTCGCATATTCGGCGACAGGACTAATCGAAGGCACAAACGTATCCGAAGGAAGGGGCACGACAAAGCCGTTTGAACTGATCGGCGCGCCTTATATGAAAAGCACCGAGCTCGAAGAACGCCTGAACAGTCTCAAGCTTCCGGGCGTCACCTTCAGAGCCGCATCATTTATCCCCAGCTTCTCCAAGCACCAGGGCAAGCTGTGCCACGGCGTACAAGTCTACGTAACAAACAGAAACACATTTGAAGCGGCAAAAACAGGGCTTTCCATTCTGAAAACCATGCATGACTTATATCCGAATGACTTTTCGTTCTTGCCGACAGGCTCTTTTGACAAGCTGATCGGTAACGGCTGGGTACGCAAAAAAATAGAAAAAGGCGCTTCCATTGAAGACATCACCGGCACATATCAACGCCGGCTGGACCAATTCAAAACTCTAAGAAAACAATACCTCATATACTGACAAAATTCGTGTTACACGTGTAACATTTTGACGCATTTCACATTTCCGCTTTTTATAGGAAAACATTCATTTATTTGGTACAATTTCATTGATAACAGTTATCATTTAAATGAATGTTTCCTAAAAGGTGGTTTCTTATGAAAAACACATTATTCTTTCAGCCCATTGATATCATCTCCGTAAAAAAAACAGCCGACCTTCTGTCAGAGCATCAGCTCACTGATTCCCCCGTATTGATCTTTCATGTGAAAGGCGAGGGACAAATTGATATCGGAACAGACAGCTTTCCGCTGCAGAAGGAAACGCTCTACATCTGTCCTTGTGATGAGACATTCAATATTGCCCCTATATCGTCAGGCGGCATCCATTTGTATATCGTCAGACTCCGTGTTTTCTCCTATTCATCAGATGATGAAGCGATGCTTCCGGATAACGGGGAAGACATCTTCCACGGACTTCAGCAAATGAATATACAAACGGTTGATCATTTGACAAGCCGGCTTCAGTCACTTTCTGAAAACGTGCGATCGGCGGATGCATTGCAGAAAATGAAATATACAGCCGACTTTCAGCAGCTGATGTACGACCTTTATGCCGCAAAAGTATGCCATCAAAATAATACGAAAGCGGCGATCGAACAGACAAAACAATTCATACATGCTCAGTCCGACACAAAAATCACGCTCACCCAGCTCGCTCATATGGCGGGAATCAGTCCCAAGCACTACAGTGAAACCTTTAAAAAACTATACGGGCAGAGCGTAACTGAATATATCACAGACATCCGCATAACCAATGCGAAAAAACTGATGGCCAAGGCAAACTGCAAACTGCGGGAAATCGCTCATCAAATCGGCTACCAGGACGAATTTTATTTCAGCCGCATCTTTAAAAAACATACCGGCAGCTCACCTACAAGCTATATGAAAAAAAGGCGCATAAAAATGGCCGCGTACGGAAAAGAAACGATGGGGCATCTGATTCCTCTGCATCACGTGCCTTACGCTGCGGCGCTGCACCCGAAATGGACGGCCTATTATTACAAACAATTCTCTTCCGATATTCCGGTTCACCTGAGTGCTTACCGTTATAATGCAAATTGGGAAGAGAACCTGCAAACGCTGTCCCAAGCTGCCCCGGACATCATTTTCAGTCTTGATTCTGTCAGTGAAGAAGAAAAACAGCGCCTGAATGACATCACTGACGTTTTTTACCTTCCGGCTCAAGAGAATTGGAGAGACCAGTTTCTTCGCACAGCAGCATATTTGAATGAAGAGCAGGAAGCGCGGCACTGGCTTAAAGCTTATCAAAGTCTCGCCCATTCAGCGAAAGATGCTCTTAAACACGTGCGGCATCAGCGGTTCTTATTTGTCCGTGTATATAAAGAAAATATGTACATCGCCCATAACAACAGTATTGAGGATGTCTTCTTCGGTGATTTAGGCTTTGCCTCCGCAAAACCGGAATCTTTTGCTCCTGACGAAAAGATTTCCTTGGAAATGCTGGCGGATTGCCAAGCTGACTGCATCATGCTTTTCACTTGTAAAGAACCGGAAACGCTTCGTTATTTTCAGCGGATTCAGCAGACCGGGATATGGCAGAACCTTAGAGCCGTCAGCAATAAACGCGTGTTTCCCATTTCATCTGACCCGTGGATTGAATATTCTCCAAGCGGACATCAGCGGATGATCGAACAAAGCGTTTCCATTTTTTCCGAAGATCGTCCATGATAATACCGGAAATTATCCATGGTCTTATCCCTGTTCCTTCTCTATAATTCCAATTGATAATAGTTATCAATTGAACAGGAGGAACAATAGATGAAGAAATTGGCATTCGCTTTCATGATTTTGCTTTTGGCTTTCACGGCCGCGGCTTGCGGAAGCTCAGAAACATCTGATACAGCAAGTAAAGGAAAGGACGCTTCTTCAGATAAAAAGAAAATCGAATATCTAGGAAAAACATATGAAGTCAAAGCGCCGACTGACAAAATCGCCATTACAGGCAGCGTAGAATCAATGGAAGACGCCAAATTGCTTGACGTTCATCCGGCAGGAGCAATTTCTTTCTCCGGCAAATTCCCGGAACTGTTTAAAGATATTACAGATAAATCCGTATCAACGGGAGAAAAAATGCAGCCGAATATGGAAAAAATTCTTGAGCTGCAGCCGGACGTCATTCTGGCATCAACCAAATTCCCGGAAAAAACGTTGAAAAAATTGAGCGGCACCGCTGAAACGATCCCTGTCTCTCATATCTCATCAAACTGGAAAGAAAACATGATGCTGCTCGCCCAGCTTACAGATAAAGAGAAAAAAGCGAAAAAAATCATCGCAGATTACGAACAGGACCTGAAAAAGACAAAAACAAAGATCAACAGCAAAGCGAAACAGTCAAACGCGCTGGTCATCAGAATCAGACAAGGCAATATTTATATTTATCCTGAACAAGTTTATTTCAATTCCACGCTTTACGGTGATTTAGGCCTGAAGGCGCCGGACGAAGTCAAAGCGGCGAAAGCGCAGGAACTGATTTCTCTTGAAAAATTAAGCGAAATGAACCCTGACCATATCTTCGTACAATTCTCTGATGACGAAAACGCAGATAAGCCGGACGCTTTGAAAGACTTAGAGAAAAATCCGATCTGGAAGAGCCTGAAGGCAGTCAAAAAAGACCATGTATACGTCAATACGATTGATCCATTAGCCCAAGGCGGAACCGCATGGAGTAAAATCAGCTTCTTACAGGTTGCGGCTGACAAATTGACTCAAGACTAATAAAGAGTAGGTTTTTCACATGTATGCAAAACGGCGGACACACATTATTATCATTGCTTCACCGATTGCCATTGTTCTGTCACTGCTGCTTTCCGTTTTATACGGCGCAAAGCAGCTTGACTTCCATACCGTGTTCTCCGCATTGCTGCACTTTAATCCGGAGAATACCGACCATCAGATCATATGGCATTCAAGAATCCCGAGGGCTGCCGGCGCTATGTTTATCGGCGCCGCCCTTGCTGTTTCCGGAGCGCTCATGCAGGGAATCACACGGAACTATCTGGCCTCGCCTTCGATCATGGGTGTGTCGGACGGCTCCGCTTTTATCATCACCCTTTGCATGGTATTGCTCCCTCAATCGACATCCATTGAAATGATCATATACTCGTTTATCGGTTCCGCATTCGGCGCCGCTCTTGTTTTCGGGCTGGCCTCCATTCTTCCCGGCGGTTTTACCCCGGTGCAGCTTGCCATTATCGGAACGGTGACCAGTATGCTTCTCAGCAGTCTGTCGGCTGCGCTTTCGATTTATTTTCAAATTTCGCAGGATCTCAGTTTTTGGTACAGTGCGAGACTGCATCAAATGAACCCTGATTTTTTGAAACTGGCCGTCCCGTTTTTTGCGACCGGAATCATCACGGCCATGATTCTCAGCAAAAAGGTCACTGCCGTATCATTAGGAGACGACATTTCAAAAAGTCTGGGACAGCAGAAAAGAACCATCAAACTCATGGCGATGGCGGCCGTTGTCATATTGACCGGAAGCTCGGTGGCACTCGCCGGAAAAATTGCCTTTGTCGGTTTGGTCGTTCCGCACATCACACGTTTTCTCGTCGGATCGGACTACAGCAGGCTGATCCCATGCGCGTGCATCATCGGCGGCGTCTTCCTGACCCTTTGCGACCTTGCCAGCCGATTCATCAATTATCCGTTTGAGACGCCTATTGAAGTTGTCACTTCTATCATCGGTGTTCCTTTCTTTCTTTATTTGATTAAAAGAAAAGGAGGGGATCAGCGTGGTGCGTAAAATGGCCGGAATTTATATCATTCTGATTGCTCTCATATTGCTCGTAAGCTATTTCAGCATGACAAGCGGTTCTTTTTCCGCAAAGCCGGGTGAACTGCTCAGTACGCTTTTCCGCATCCATCCGAATCCGCAATATGACATTTTGCTGTTTCAGCTGAGGCTGCCTCGCATTGTCATGGCTGCTGCCATCGGGCTCGGATTGGGGATAGCCGGAGCTGTTATTCAGGCCATTACCAAAAACGGGCTTGCCGATCCCGGTATTCTGGGCATTAATGCCGGAGCCGGAGCCGGAATCGTCGCGTTTATGCTTCTGTTTCAGGGACAATCTGAAGCGACGGCACTTGCCTCTGCGATGGGTATGCCTGTCTTCGGCCTCATCGGAGGATTGATGGCGGCCGTGCTGATCTATATTTTCGCCTGGCACCGGGGGCATCTGGAATCGGGGAGAATTATTCTCGTCGGGATCGCCATGAATTCCGGATTCAGCGCGCTGTCTTTATTTCTTTCATTAAAAATGGACCCGCAGGATTATGAGATGGCGATGGTTTGGAAAAACGGCAGCATCTGGTCGGCAAACTGGATGACCATTACGGCGATCCTTCCGTGGCTGATCTTGTTCATTCCTCTTCTTATGGCGAAAACGTCATTGCTGGATACCATTCGTTTCGATGAGGACACGGTGAAAAGCCTCGGTGTTTCAACCAATAAAGAAAAAACGATTTTACTCATTGCCTGCATCGCTTTGATCAGCGCATGTGTAACCGCAGCGGGCAGCATGGCATTTGTCGGGCTGATCGCGCCTCATATTTCCCGCAGGCTCGCCGGGATTGAGCACAGATACTCTTTACCGGTCAGCGGATTGGTCGGTATGCTCCTCGTCATATCCGCCGACTTTGCGGGCAAATTGTTCTTTCAGCCTTCAGAAGTGCCGGCGGGAATTATTCTTGCGATTCTCGGCGTTCCTTATTTCTTTTTTCTTCTGTTTAAGCAAAAGAAGGGGCTGGATGCATGAGAGGCACCCTTACAGAACACCGGATAAACGGAAAGGAATGCACTGTGTATCTTCCTCCCTCCTATTCGGTTCAAACAGGGGCTTTACCCTGTGTGTACGTACTTGACGGGGGGTCTTTGTTTTTAGAACAGATGGATAAGCTTGAATCCCAATTTGTGAACGGAACACTTCCCGAATTGATTTTTGCCGGCATCAAACCGGCTGACAGGCTCGATGAGTACACACCGTGGCCCGCGCCTTCCCTGAGCCCTGCATTTCATGATTTCGGCGGCAAAGGGAGGCTCTTTCTCGAGGAGCTGACAGATGCCATCATTCCAACTGTAGAAGATATGCATCACATTTCTGCACATCCGGAAACAAGAGGCCTGATCGGCGCGTCATTAGGCGGACTGTTTTCGATATACGCGATGCTACAAAAGCCTGAAATATTCGGCAGAATCGGCTGTATTTCCGGTTCCTTCTGGTATGAAAAATCAGCAGATTATGTCCGCTCCGCATCTTTGCATCCGGCACGGCGGCGTATCTATATGTCTGTCGGCAGCCGCGAAGCTGAGCATAAAAACAACATCCAAAACACCATGATCCGACAAAATAAAGACGTGCATGAAAGCCTGAGGCAAAAAGGCTTTTCTCAATCTCAGCTCTCATTCACGATCGAAGAGGGCGCCGTGCACCATCAAGAAGCATTCAAACGACAATTCAATGCAGCACTAAGCTGGCTGTACGGAAAAAACCGCTCACGTAGCTGAGCGGTTTTTTTCATACTTCATCACGACCGGCTTAAGTTCAAAGCGTCTCAGCAAATAGCCGAACAAAGCGGCAAGGATTTGCTGAAAGAGCATCCCGATGACGACCGGAACCGCCACTTGAGACGGAAAGAAAGACACGGCGAGAACGGCTCCGGCGCTGATATTGCGCATGCCCCCTGTATAAATCAGAGACACGATTTCATCCTGGCTCCGCTTCATCAGTCTTCCGATCAGCCAAGCCACGGCATAACCCGTCATGGCAATAAAAAATACCATGCCTGCGATGCCCGCAAATTTGATATCCACGTGCGTGACATACGGCGCGATTTCCGAACTGTTAATGGCAATGACAATCATCAGACAGATTTTTGAAAAAGGAGACAGCGACCGGCTTATCGCCTGAGTCCTTACCGGCGGGGAAAACTGGTTGACCATCATCCCTGCGATGGACGGAATCACCACCATCTCCGCCAGCCCTTTCATCATTCCCCACACATCCATCTGAACATTCGCCCCGGCCAGGACAGACAGGCTTAACGGTACGATAAAAGGAGAAAGCACGGTATCAACCAGGATAATAGACAGCGTCAATCCGACATTTCCCTTATACATCGCAGCCCAAATCAAACTCGTAATTCCGGTCGGAATCACCACACCCATAATCAGCCCCGTCACAGTTAAAGGGTCACCGCTGAAAATCAGATGGCCGCTTCCCCATGCAAAAACAGGCATGAAAATATGCAGAACAAACAATGCCATGATCATCGGGAGCGGCTTCTCGATACTGCGCTTCAGCGATTGAAAATTGGCACTCAGACTGCCCGTAAATGTAATAAATGCAAATATCCACGGCACAGCGCCGGCCATCCAGCTGATATGCTGAGATAACAGCACACCCGCCGCCACACTTGACGGAGTCAAAAGCGGCATGATTCTTCCCAACACTTGGTTCAACTTCTGAAGCCACATCATATGCAAGTCTCCTATATACGGTTTTCAAATCTCATTCATTATAACAATGCAAACCCACAAATTTAACCGAAAAAAAGCCCGGATATATTCATCCGGACTTCACAAATTCTATGCCATTTGTTTCATTAAATCTCGGCTTTTTTGATTCAATCCCTTTAATTCAGCCTCAATTCCGTATTCTTTACATTTGGCGACAATTTTCTCAAGAGCCGCCGCTCCCGAATCATCCCACACGTGGGCATCGGTCAAATCAATGACAATTCGTTTCACGTCTTCATCATAAACGATGGCATTCATCAGTTCAGACACGGAAGCAAAAAAGATTTGTCCCGTTACCTTATATGTTCTGACATCTTTCTGTTCGGAATGTGACACAATCTTCAGCTTAGAAATTTTAGCCGTAAAAAAGATCGCGCTTAGCAGCACACCCGCGAAGACACCCTTTGATAAATCATTTGTCAGGACGACCGTCACGACGGTAATAACCATAACGATCGAATCAGTAAGGGGCGCTTTCCGTAAACCTTTAATCGATGACCAGTCGAACGTGCCGATGGACACCATAACCATCACGGCCACCAGCGCAGCCATCGGAATTTTCATGACGATACCGCTTAATACGGCAATTAAAAACATTAAAAACGCGCCGGCCGTAAAAGCCGATAACCGGCCGCGTCCGCCGGCTTTCGTATTAATGACAGACTGGCCGATCATGGCGCATCCGGCCATGCCTCCGAAAAATCCGTTCACAATATTGGCGATGCCTTGTCCGCGGCTTTCTTTGTTCTTATCACTATCCGTATCCGTCATTTCATCAATGATCTGGGCTGTCAGCAATGACTCGAGCAATCCGACGAATGCAAGCGCCAGTGAATACGGGAAAATAATCCGCAATGTCTCAAACGTCCACGGAACATCCGGTATCAAGAAATGCGGAAGTGAACTTGTAATCCCGCCCATATCACCGACCGTGCGGACATCCGCATGGGAGACCACCGCAATGATCGTCATGACAATAATCGCCACCAGCGGAGACGGCACAGCCGTCGTAACCTTCGGCAATAGATATATGATAGCCAGTGATCCGGCAAGCATGGCGTACATGACCCATGAAGCTCCTTTGAACTGCGGCAGCTGCGCAGAAAAAATCAAGATCGCCAAAGCATTCACAAATCCGATCATGACCGAACGCGGAATAAATTTCATCAATTTCGCTATCTTACTGACACCAAGAATAAATTGAATAATACCTGTCAAAATGGTTGCCGCAAACAAATACTGCAGCCCGTAATCAGCCACCAATGTCACCATGACAACCGCCATTGAACCCGTAGCGGCTGAAATCATTCCCGGTCTGCCGCCGAAGATAGAAATAATAATCGCGATACAAAATGATGCATAAAGGCCGACCATCGGATCGACACCTGCAATAATTGAAAATCCGATCGCCTCAGGGATCAGAGCGAGAGCAACCAGAATACCGGCCAGAATGTCTTTACGGACATTCCCGAACCATTGCTGCTGTAACGTATAATCTTTCAAATGATAACGACTCCTTTTCACTGTAAATATCCGCACCTTATCAGTTGGAAACATTGATTTTCATCTGGGGAATATGAGGCAGGCTTACGGGGAAAAAGAGGACACGCTCAGAGTATGATGTCATTGAGGAAAGGAATTGTTAACAAAGAGTATCATATTAAACTTTAAAGAAATGTGCAAGACCGTATAAATAAGAAAAGAAAACGGCTCTCACTGGAGCCGTTTCCGCTTTTATAAAAGTTCCGGATCAGACACAAGAATCGTTTTTATTGCGCTGATATCTTTTCTTTCTTTTGTCACCGGGTCGATGCCCATGAGATGATCAATGGCTTCTTCATAATTCTTCAGTTCCGTCTTTTCCGTAATAAAATCATAGAGCTGCGGAAGGTCGGACGCGCATGCTAACGCGGCCTCCATGATCTGGCGGGCTTCACCTGTGCCCACAATCGTTACGCCATTTGACAGCAGCTGGTACGGCCTGACCGTCATCTCATACGTATCATCAAAGCCCATCGGCACGATTCTGCCTCCCTTTTCAATAAAAGGATAAGCCCAATCAAGCTGGTTGCCGATCGCGTCAAAAATCACATCAAATTTTCTTCCTTGATTAATCCGTTTCACTTCATCCACGGTTAATGCTTCAGGGTGGTAGACATAATCCGATATCCGGCTCGCCGCCTCGCTTCGGAAACTGCCTATTTCAGTCGCAACCGTCAATCGTGCCAGTTTTTTCACCATCATTTGCACAAGCAGTCCGATCGGTCCCGACCCCAAAACCAAGACCGAGTCCTCCGGCTGAATCGAAGCCTTGTCCACAACATTCAGCACACAGGAGAGAGGCTCAACCAATGTGGCCCGCTCCCATTCCATTGAATCCGGAATTCTGTACATGAACCTGTCTTCCCCCACGTAATATTCCGCAAACGTTCCGTGCGCCCCGATTCCGAGCTGCCAATCCTCGAAGGTTTCGCAATAACACGTCAGCCCTCTCCGGCAATAATGACATTTCCCGCAAAACTGCGTAGGATCTATCACGACGCGGTCTCCGACTTTTACATTTGTCACGTCCGGTCCGATTTCCACGACCGCTCCCACCGATTCATGCCCCATAATCATATGATGGGTTGCATTCATTTTTCCTTTCAGCACATTTAAGTCCGTTCCGCAGATACCGGTTCCGAAAATTTTCACTTTCACATCATTGGATTTCCGAATTTGAGGCTCGTCCACCTCTTGATATTCAAGCTTATCATTAGGAGTCCAGACCAACGCCTTCATATTTCTCTTCCTTTCTGCCCCAGCGGATTTGGTCTAACAATGTTTGATGAAGCTCCTTCGTTGATGCCGCAATACATGATTGCTGATTCTGATAACTTAAATCTGTCAGAAGCGTTTCGTCCAAAGACCGGCCGTATGCATCCGTAATGACCACTCCCGCCTTCTTCGCCAAAAAGACGCTTGCGGCAATATCATAAGGAAACAAATGCAGCACCTGCCCGTTCCCGACCTGCTGAAAATCTGAAAGCAGCTTCGGATCATCTTTCAGCAGACGATTGCCGATATCCACATAAGCATCCATCTGCCCCGTGATAATTCGCGAAATCGAATAAGAAGCGCTGTTGAAAACAAAAACCCCGCCATTATTGGCCGACTGGTCAATCAGATGGCCGTATGCGTCCGTCATCAGCTGCGCCGGATGCCCGTTAAATTCAAGGCTCCAAAACATATTTTTAATATCCCGCACTCCGCTCAAATTCGGCAATTCTCCATGATACCCTTCAAAATGAATCGCATCGCTGTATATATCACCGTACATATAAGCGCCTGATTTCAATTCAAGTAAAAAAGCAAATTCGATATCCTTAATCTTTGCGTTTGGCTTATACGAAGCAAGCGCAATCGAAATACACGACATTTCAAGCCCCGCGGCGGCCGGGCGCGTTCCGTCTATCGGATCTACAATTAAAATATATTGCGGATCTTCTCCAATCAGCTTCAGTCCGCCATCCTCCGTGTAAAAAGCAACCGGATGGCCCTTTTCTTGAATATAATCCAGCACCGCCTCCTCAGCAGCGGCGTCTATGTTAAATTGGGCGTCGCCTCCCGGAGAATAGCCGTTTACGAGCCGGTTTTTCAGCGTGCCTTTTTGATTTTTCACCTTTTGATAAACAAATTGTCCAAGCCCAATGATATAATCTCTCACTTGATTTCCTCCAATAGCTTGCGAAGTCTGTAGCAGAGCACTTCGGCTTCACTAAGTGTAATGGTTAAAGGCGGACGGATTTTAAATACATTTCCGAATCCGTAACGGGATGTCCGGAGAATCAGCCCGTAATCCATTGCCCGTTTAGCAATATAATTGGTCAGCTCCACATCCGGTTCATTGTTCTCTTTAACAATCTCCACACCGATCATAAGACCGACGCCTCTTACCTCAGAAATAAAAGCGAAATCCTCTTTCATTGTTTCTAAGCGATCCATAATATAATGACCGACCGTCGTTACATTTTCCAAAAATCCCGGGCGCTGCATAATATCTATGGTTTTACACGCGGCAGCGGCGGCCATCACATTTGAGCCGTACGTGAAGGAGTGCGTATACCCCGGAAGCCCGGTATACTTGTCCTCCGTCAGAGTGGCGGCGACTTGGAAGCCTGTGCCCCCGAGCCCTTTTGCTACCGTCATCATATTAGGTTTCACATCGAAGTGGTCCGCGGCAAACATTTTGCCCGTCCGTCCGAACCCGGTCTGAATTTCATCAAAAATCAGGGCGATATCATGTTCATCACAAAGCTTTCTCAGCTGTTTAAAATACTCTTTAGGCGGAACGACGTTTCCACCGTTTCCGGATATCGGTTCAATAATCATGGCGGCAATTTTTCCATTGCTCGCATACTCAATAAAATCATTAATTCTTTCTACGCACAGCATACCGCATGAATCAGGTTTCTGATTATAAAAACAGCGGCTGCAATACGGATCGGGGACTTGCAGGCCAAAAGAAATTTGCGGCGGGAAAGGTTCTTTTCTGAATGAGTTGCCGGACAAAGCGGAAGTCATATACGTTTGTCCGAGGTGGCTTCGAAATAAGGAGATGACATCGGTTTTTCCGGAGTAATACTGAGCCATTTTAATAGCTCCTTCATTTGCACCGGAACCGCTGCTGACTTTAGGGTGTACTTTTGTGAGATTATCGGGGGCGATTTCTACTAGTTTTTCTGCCAGTTTATTTACGGCGTCTGTTTGAAAGGATGATGTCACATGGATCAGCTTCTCGGCTTGTTCTTTAACCGTATCAATGACTTCTTTGTTACCGTATCCTAAATTCAAGTTAAATGTGGCAGAAGCGCAATCAATGTACTCATTTCCCTCTTGATCGTACAGGTAAATCCCTTCTCCGCGCTCCATTACTACATCGTCAACACTGTAATACAAGCTGTCTGGATTCGTGATTTCCTTCGTTCCCACAAATACCACCCCTATGAAATTATTAGAATTTCGCTTTTTATCGTATAAATTATTGAAAATAATGTCAACGATCTTTCTTGTAAAAAATGTTAACAATTTGTTAACGTTACCATAAGGGATGTAAGAGAAAAAGTTATGTGATATAGTAACAATACTTGGATTTTTTGTAAAAACATCATGGTCATACGAGTAGAGAGAAATATTATTTTACCAATAAGGAGATAAAATGATGAAAACTCGTCTGCTGTGGATAAGCTGTTTTTCTTATGGATCGATTGCTTTTACACTTGTTATTCTGGGAGCCGTACTGCCTGAGTTACTCACACATTATTCACAAAGCTACAGTAATGGCGGAGTATTGGTATTCTCTCAGTTCATGGGCTTTCTCATCGGTGTCATCGGAATGCCATACATGGTGAAAAAGCTTGGGCGCAAAAACGTCGTTATCTTTGGCCTGGCACTCATCAGCTGTGAAATGTTCATCACCTTCCTGCCGCCCTGGCCGCTGCTCTTTCTTCTCGTCAGCATCGCAGGGCTTGGCGCCGGACTGGTGGAATCCTGCGTAGGCACGATCATCCTCACCGCTATTAAAGAAAGACAGGCTGTGGCCATGAGCAAGATGGAAGTGGCCTACGGATTAGGTGCGCTTTTCATGCCTCTGCTCTCAGGCTTTCTTATCAACAACCACATGTGGACAATTGCTTTTTTAGTATTAGGGTTATCCAGTTTTGCACTTTTAATCGCATGGAAGCAGATGAGTTTCGGCAGTATTGATCAGCTTCTCATCCGCAAAGAGGTCTCTTCTGCTGACACTCAAAAAGAAAGCACCGGTTATCGGTCACAAGGATTGCTGTTTATTGCCTTGGCGGGTGCTTACTTCTTCTTTTACGGCGGCAGTGAAGTTTCCATTGTACATTTTATCCCCTCCATCTTCGCTGAGAAATGGGATATCCCCAACTCTTTGGCAACAATAACAGTTACAGTGTATTGGACGGGTATGATCATCGGAAGGTTATTAACAGGCCCGGTATCAGAAAAGCTGACATATCACCGTTATCTCCGTCTCATAAGCATTGGCGGTCTGGCAGCACTTACCGTATTAGCATTAAGTAAAAACGTATGGTTCGGTTTTGCCCTTTGCTTCTTTTTAGGACTGTTCATGGCAGGCATGTTTGCAATAGCCCTAATCATCACGAATCATTTTTATCCCGGAAAGACAGAAACAACTACCAGTATTCTGCTCGCTTCAAACGGATTAGGAGGTTCACTCCTTCCGATCGCCGTCGGCTGGAGCTTAGATGAATATCCCGCACAAACTGCATTCTGGCTGTTTACTGCACTGATGCTCCTTATGCTGCTGATTGTGTTCAGTTTAAGAATGCTCGAGACAATAAAATCAAACAATCTTCAAAATCATAACAGCAAAGCAAAATCAATGTAAACAAAAAAGCTAATGCCTTTCAAAGGCATTAGCTTTATATATCTATGTGATCTTCCATATAAAAAACCCAGTTCATCATAAACTGGGTTAAGATAGCTTGGCGGCGTCCTACTCTCACAGGGGGAAACCCCCGACTACCATCGGCGCTGAAGAGCTTAACTTCCGTGTTCGGCATGGGAACGGGTGTGACCTCTTCGCTATCGCCACCAAACCATTGAGAGTGTTCTCTCAAAACTAGATAACAGTAAGCATACATTCAAATTGGTTAAGTCCTCGATCGATTAGTATCTGTCAGCTCCA
>NZ_JAANHO010000009.1:0-148120 GCF_011800725.1 Bacillus sp. EKM208B
CATGATGAAATTGAGAGAGCGGAGTTTCATTTTAAACTGGCTGAAGCATATTACGGTATGAAACAAAGCCACGTCTCCATGCATCACGTAAAGCAAGCGCTCGATATTTACGATCAGTATGAGTTGTATAAGGTCCGGAAAATTCAATGTCTATTTGTCATATCAGGGAACTATGTAGACTTTAAACGTTATGAAAAAAGCTTGCCGCATTTAGAGAAAGCTTTAGAGTTGTCGAAACAAGTAAACAATAATGAAAGGCTGCTCAGTTCTGCTTATTACAACATAGGAAAGAATTACGGAGACTTAGAAGAATACAATAAAGCTGAAATCTACTTAAAAAAAGCAGCGGAGATATCTGAGAAGTATAAATTGGGTAACCTTCCGCATTCCTTGTTTACATACGCAAAGCTTCTATTTAAACAAGGGAAAACAACCGAGGCGATTCAAATCAGCAAAAAGGGACTTTCATCAGCGATATTTCAAGGAGATAAGCTGTTTGAATCTCTGCAAAAATATTTGGAGGCTTTATATATTAATGCAATAGACCAAATGGGAATTAAAAAAACAATTGATTACCTTGAGAAAAATAAAAACTATTCGTATGTAGAAGATATTGCTCTTGATACGGCTGCTGTTTATGCAGAGTCAAAGCAATATGACAAATCTTATTTTTATCATCAAAAAATGATTCAAACGCAAAAACAAATTCAGAGGGGAGAATGCCTGTATGAATTTTAGAAAAGGCGTATTTATCATTGTGTCGGCTGTCGTTTTAATGTCAGGGGTCGGTCTAGCAACATCGGCTGTTTCATTTGATGGATCATATCAAGTTTCGTCTGATCGTAATCAAACCTAAGAAGGAGAGTGCCAGTATGAAAAAAAGCATCTTCATTATTATGGGTCTGTCGTTATCTTTGATATGCGGATTGGGTGTGAACACAGTGGAAAAAACACATGATACCTTTCAAACTGCTTCGGATCGTTTTCAGACTTGAACAGCAAAAGCCTTTTCTTCGGGAAAGGCTTTTTTAGTTTAGATTAGAGTCTGCTGAAAATCATAACTAACGGCTGATGATATCAACGGAAACAGATTTTGATGGCAGCATTTTGAGAATGTAGCTGAATGAATCCCCCTTAAATAGGATGCGGGAGAACACCCGCATCCGTGTCTCTAACTATTTCTTAACCGATCAGCCGCTGCATTCTCAGCGCGAGCCGCAGGCGCATCGTCGTTTCCGGATCTTTTAAGCTTTTGCCGAGCAGTTCCTCGCATTTTTCTAAACGATAGATCACCGTATTTCGATGGACGTACAGGCGCTTAGCCGTTTCTGAAATCTGGCAGTGGGTCTCCAGATAAACAGACAGCGTATGAAGCAGGCTCTGGTCCTCCTTTTGCCGGTCGGCCAGGCTTTGGAGGGTGGCTTCGTAAAACTTTTTCACATCTTCCGCCGGAAGCAGGCGGAGCAGCTCCGGCACGTCTTTGGCATGATAGATTTGAATAAACTCCGCGCTTCTGGACAAATGCCCGGATGAAATGGCGTCTGAAGCCTCGGTAAAAGCGTCAGGGACGTCGATCAGCTTTTGGCATATGTTTGAGATGCCGAAGGAGACAGTCCGTTTAAACTGCGTCCGGACCTGCTTTTGAAACTGCTCCAAAAAGCTGATGACAGACGCGTGCATTTCATTCCAGCTGTCTGTCGCTTCAATTAAAAGAATACCGACATTTCCTTTAATAAAGAGATGAGGGGGAAACGGAAAGGATGACAGCTCTCCTTCAAGCAGATCAAATACATGATCGGAAACGAGCTGATTTTCGGTAAAGCTGATCGTATTCTCATTTCGGTCAAGTTTTCCGCAAATGCACATGTATTTCTGATCCCAGCGGAGCCGGAATTCTTTGGCGCGGCTTTTGATTTCTTCATGGCCGGTAAACGAGCGGTCGATGAAATTGCTGAAAAATTCATTGCGCGCCCGTCTGCCGAATTGTTTGACGGCATTTTCTTTCAGCAGTTCAAAGGAAATGACGTTGGCCGCCTGTTCAATTGTCAAAATCATGCCTTTATCAGCGGTCTGCACCAGCTCCGGAATCACCAGATAACCGCAGTTTTTTTCAACATTCAGAATCGGAAGGACAGAATACGCCTTTCTGTCAGACAGCATGGAAAAGCAGGTGAAATAAGGCCCGGAAAGGGAATAACAGATGTTTTTCAATACAGACGTGTCAATGGGTATGCGGTGGGACGATGATAAGAGTTTTGTATGCTGATCCAAAAGCAGCACGGGAAGCCGGAGAATGTCTGAGAGCTTCTTAAGCAGGGATTGAAGCCCCTTGCCGCTCATGATGTGGTTTGTGAATTTTTTATGGGCGTAAATGGCCTGCTGCAGCTCATTTGAACGCATATCAAGAATATGGCTCAGTGTGGCGTTGACGATATCTCCGAGCCTGATGTCTTCCGGCAGCTCAATAATCGGAAATTCATACCGGTCGGCAAGCTCCGCAACATCTTTCGGAATGACATTAAGATAACGTTTCGTTTTGATCCCCAGTCCCGCGCAGCCCCGTTTTGCCATGAGGCGGATCAAATCTTTCAACAGCTGCGGGCGGTCCTTCAAGTGGTAAGCCGTGGTGACGAGCAATTCGTTTTTATGTAAAAAATCAGCGATGTCCGGCGCATCCATCATGTTGACGTGCTGCACCTCCCTCCAGCCGCCGGATTTGCCTGCGATTAATGCGGCCCGCTCATAAGCGGGAATCTTCATCACATCATAAATATTCATCAGTCAATCTCCTTTCAGGTTCTAAAGACAACCATTGGTTAATATGAATAAAAATCATCAAAAATTATAGCGGTTTTGCTGATGTATTACGATCATAGTAGCAGTAAACTGGCAATCATAGACGCATGTTGTGATAAAAACTGACAGAAAATCGTCATCCTTACAGGGAGGAAGATAAAATGGCCTATGACGTAATTGTAAAGGGTGCGAAAGCTGTGCGAAAAGGCGGAACAGAGCGGGTTGATATCGCCGTCAAGGACGGGAAAATTGCCTTAATCGGGCCCGGCATTGACGAAAAGGCGGAACAAGTGGTGCAGGCGGACGGCATGTATGTGTTTCCGGGAGCGGTCGATTGTCACGTGCATTTCAATGAACCCGGCCGCGAAGAATGGGAAGGCATTGAAACCGGCTCAAACATGCTGGCTGCCGGCGGCTGTACGTCTTATTTTGATATGCCGCTTAACTGCATCCCTTCGACGGTAACTGCTGAAAACCTGCTGGCAAAGGCGGAAATCGCCGAACGAAAGTCAGCGGTTGATTTTGCGCTTTGGGGCGGTTTGATGCCCGGATATACCGAACATATCCGGCCGATGGCAGAAGCGGGGGCAATCGGGTTTAAAGCGTTTCTGTCTAAATCGGGAACGGATGAATTTCAATCAGCCGATGAACGGACTCTTTTAAAGGGAATGAAGGAAATCGCGGCGTGCGGCAAGGTTTTGGCTCTGCACGCAGAAAGCGACGCCCTCACCCGATTCCTTGAAGCCGAGTACGCGCTCCAAGGGAAAATTGATGCCCGCGCTTACGCTTCCTCACGTCCGGAAGAGGCCGAATGCGAGGCTGTGCAGCGGGCGATTGAGTATGCAAGAGCGACGGGATGCGCGCTTCATTTTGTACATATCAGCACGAAACGGGCCGTGCTCTCCATTCAGCAGGCGAAAAAAGACGGATTGGATGTCACCGTTGAAACGTGTCCGCACTACTTATTATTCAGCTTTGAAGACTTCCTCAAAAAAGGGGCGGCTGCCAAATGCGCTCCGCCGCTCCGCTCAGAGGCTGATAAAGAGGAATTGATCGGGGTTTTGGCTGAGGGCCTGATTGATATGGTGTCTTCGGATCATTCTCCCTGTCATCCGTCTTTGAAACGCGAGGATAATATGTTTCTGTCGTGGGGCGGGATCAGCGGAGGCCAATTTACGCTTCTCGGCATGATTCAATTAGCGATCGATCATGGGATTCCGTTTGAACATGTGGCCCGATGGACGGCCGAAGCACCGGCCGAGCGCTTCGGTTTAACGAATAAAGGACGGCTTGAAGAAGGATTTGACGCTGATTTTGCCATTGTTCGGCCGGAACCTTTTACCGTCACAAAAGAAACGATGTTTTCCAAACATAAGCAAAGCCTGTATGAAGGCCGCACCTTTCCATACCGAATTGCTGCGACCTACAGCAAGGGGCGCTGTGTGTACCAGGATGGCGGTCGTAAGCAGAGCGGGGCTTTCGGAACATTCCTGAAGCCTTCTGAAATAAAAGAGCCGATTCTCTGATGAGAATCGGCTTTTTTTGTCGTTTGGAAAGCGGGTCTCGTGGTATCTTTTTATAAAAAGGAGTAAACACATTGTATGATCAAATCTTGAACATATTAACGGCATCGTGGTCGCGCAAGACTAGTACAAAATGGACGGAAGATTGCCCGGCCAAAGGCCAGTGCGGCGTGACGGCTTTAGTCATCCAAGATGTTTACGGCGGTGACATTCTCAAAACAAAAACCGGCACAAGCTGGCATTTTTATAACCGAATAGACGGGGAGATATATGATTTCACGAGCGGTCAGTTTTCAGAGCCGATCGTCTATCAGCACATTCTTTCTTCCAGAGATGAGGCATTTTCGGACACCAATGAACATCAATACCGGTTCCTGAAAAGTGCATTCAGAAAAAACATGGAAACGGAAAGAGAAAAACACCTGTGATAAACTAGAGTGAGAGGTGAAGGATTGTGATTTATATCGGACTGACGGGGTGGGGGGATCATGACAGCATCTATCCGCCTAAAACGGCGGGCCCGCAAAAACTGCAGGCGTATTCCTCCCATTTTCCCATCGTTGAACTGGACGCGAGCTTTTACGCGATACAGCCCGCCCGCAATAACGAAAGATGGGTCAAAGAGACGCCGGAATCTTTTCAATTTGTCATTAAGGCATATCAAGGAATGACGGGCCATCAGCGCGGCGATATTCCCTTTGAATCGAAGGAAGAAATGTTTGAGGCGTTTAAGCTGTCATTATCGCCGTATATAGAGCATGGAAAGCTTGCCATGGTGCTGTTCCAATTCCCGCCGTGGTTTGACTGCAAGAAAGAAAACGTCGCATATTTAAGATGGTGCAGGCAGCAGATGGGCGATATTCCGTGCGCGCTTGAATTCCGCAACCGGTCTTGGTTTTCCCCGCCATTTTACGAGCAGACGCTTTCCTTTATGAAGGAGGAAGGCTGGATTCACAGCATATGTGACGAGCCGCAAATCGGCGAGGGCAGCATTCCGACCGTCCTGAAAGCAACGGATGAAGAAAAAACGCTTGTCCGTTTTCACGGACGGAACAAGCAGGGCTGGATCAAACCAGACGGCGGACAAAACTGGCGTGAAGTCAGATATTTATACCGCTATAACAAACAGGAGCTCAAAGATTGGAAAAACAATCTTCAGGAGCTGAAAAAGCAGTCGCGCAATCTGTATGTGCTCTTCAACAATAACTCAGGCGGAGACGCCGCCGATAACGGGCTTGAGATGCTTGAAATGTTAGATATCTCATATACCGGGCTTGCTCCGAAGCAGCTCGACCTATTCAGCTAGAAAAGAGGTTTCAAGACACATGTCTTATCTTATTTTGATCATATTAGGATTTATCGCGGGAACGGTCGGCAGCCTGATCGGGCTTGGGGGAGGAATTATCATCGTGCCGGCGATGCTCTATTTAAGCACGATGACTCCGTTTTTTCATGACGTAACACCGCAGACTGCCATCGGCACGTCCCTTTTGGTGATTATTTTTACGGGCCTGTCATCAACTCTGGCCTATATGAAATATAAAACCGTTGACTACAAAAGCGGACTGATCTTTTTTATCGGCTCCGGCCCGGGAAGCATCATCGGCGCGTATTTGTCTAAACTTTTTAATGCGCATACGTTTTCCGTCTGGTTCGGACTTTTTATGATTTTGATTTCCATTACATTAATGCTGAAGGCGAAAGCAAAACCGGTCAATAAAGCGCATAAAGGCATGATCCGGACATATGAGGATGAATCGGGTGAGCTTTATACATATTCGTACCGTATTTTCACCGGTATCGTGATTGCCTTTTTCGTCGGTTTATTGGGCGGTCTTTTCGGCATTGGCGGCGGCTCTCTTATGGTTCCGGCCATGATGCTGTTATTTTTGTTCCCGCCGAAAGTGGCTGTGGCGACGTCAATGCTCATTATTTTCTTATCCTCCGTGACGGGTTCCGTGTCACATATCGCAGAGGGCCATGTCAATTGGCTGTATGCGCTGTGCCTCGTTCCGGGCGCGTGGTTCGGCGGCAAAATGGGCGCGTGGGTCAATAAGCGGGTGCAGACGAAAACGATCGTGCTTTTCATGCGGGTCGTCTTGATTTTGATCGGCTGTGAATTGATTTATCAAGGGATATTCAGCTAAAAGGTAGGAGAGATGGTATGTTAGAGAAGCTCCGTTTATATCATACGAATGATTTGCACAGCCATTTCGAAAATTGGCCGAAAATCGTACATTATATTGAGCAGAAGAGAAATGAACATGAAAAAGACGGGGAGGAAACACTCGTATTCGACATCGGCGATCATATGGACCGATTTCAAATGATAACGGAAGCGACCTTCGGCAAAGCGAATGTCGACTTGTTAAATCGGCTTGAGATCGATGCGGCTGCCGTCGGGAATAATGAAGGAATTACGCTGCCTCACGATGAGCTGGCGGATTTATATACCCATGCCGCGTTTCCCGTCATTGTGTCCAACCTGTTTGACGCAGACGGACAGCGGCCGGAATGGGCCGAGCCCTACGTGATTAAAACGCTGAAAAACGGGATGACCGCCGGCATACTCGGCGTCACGGTGCCGTATTATCCCGTCTATCAAAAACTCGGCTGGACGGTGACGGATGCGGAAAAAAGCATTCAAGAATCACTTGACGATATCAAGGGCAAAGCGGATATCATCATTCTGCTTTCTCATTTAGGCTTGATCGATGACCGGGCCGCAGCGGAAAAATTTCCCGACATCGATGTCATTCTTGAATCACATACGCACCACCTTCTTGAGGACGGACAGGACATAAACGGTGTATTGCTTGCATGTGCGGAGAAATACGGGAACTATGTCGGCTGTGTCGAGCTGACGATAGAAAGTGAATCACGAACCATTGTCAGCAAACAGGCATCTGTACAGAAAATGGCTGATTGGCACGGGGAATCTGAAGATACGGCGGCTTTTCTGAAAGAGAAAGAACGGGAAGCGGAAAACCTGCTCTCCGAACAAGTCGCCAATCTGAATGAAGAAGCCGGCGTGAAGTGGTTCGAGGAATCGCCGCTCCCGCTTCTATTAGCCGAAGCGCTGAAAAGCTGGTGCGGCTGTGAAGTCAGCATGGTGAATTCAGGCGTCATTTTGGGGCCTTTACAGAAGGGGCCTGTCACAAAGCTTGACCTGCACCGCATCTGCCCTCATCCGATCAATCCGGTGGCCGTTCGTCTTTCAGGCAGGGAACTCCAGGAAACAATCAGCCAGGCCGCCTCGGAACAAATGGAGCAGCTGCGGATAAAAGGTCTCGGCTTCCGCGGGGAAGTGATGGGCAGGATGGTATATGCCGGAGCGGAGGCAGAGGCCGGCATTCTTGAAGACGGTGTGACGCATCTCCTCAATGTGAAAGTGAACGGAGAAGAGATTGATCCGGAGCGGATATACTCGGTTGCCGTTCTCGATATGTTTACACTCGGAAAGCTGTTCCCTTACATCCGCGATTCAAAAGAAAAACAATACTTTATGCCTGAGTTTTTAAGGGATCTGCTCGCCTGGAAGCTCGCGCGGCAGCCGTAATGTCGTATAGCTGCCCGCCGTTCCATCTCATTCGAGTAAAGGTAAGCGGGACTTTTTAAGAGTAAAAATAAAATACTATGTCCCCTCTTACAAGCATACATTGTGATATGTAAGGGGGGATTTTTCTTGCCTAGATACCGGAGCGCTCTTCGCAAGAGAGGGCCTTTGCCTTTTCGATATGTGCTTCTTCTGTCGTTTGCTTTTTTTATCATATCGACGGTCATCAGCCTTTGGATGATCAACTCCTCAATCAAACCGGTGCTGATGAACATAGGAGAAATGGAAACCAAACGGGTGGCGACAGAGGTCATTACGGAATCCATTGAAGAATACATGTCTCACAGCGACAATGTGAAAGATATGGTCGATATGAAAACGGATGAAAACGGAAAAGTCACAACGATGGATTTTAATACACAAATGGTCAACAGCATGAAGGCGAAAGTGACAAAGCAGCTTCAGGCTCATCTGAAGGAAGCGGAGTCGAACAATAAGCAGCATGAAACGGAAAAAGACGCGAAAACGGCCGATGAAATTATGATTAGCATCCCTTTAGGGCAGGTCACGGGAAACAGCATTCTCGGAAATCTGGGGCCGAAAATCCCCGTGCGCTTTAACCTGATCGGCGATGCGTTAACTGATGTGAAAACAAAAATAAAGCCGTACGGCATTAACAATGCCCTGATCGATATCAGCATCTTTGTGGAAATAAAAGTGAAGGTCATTATTCCGTTTGCCAGTAAGACATCAGTCGTGACAAATAATATTCCGGTCTCCATTAAAGCGATTCAAGGAGAGGTGCCGCAGTTTTATAACGGAAGCGGCGGGTCAGGTGTGACGCCTTCCGTCCAGCTGCCGAATGAAAAACAGAAGAAAGATAAATAAAAACACACAGCCGCAATCTTTCCTGGCGGCTGTGTGTTTACTTTTTCCTGCGGATTTCTTTTCGTTCCCATGCCCTTAAATGAGGATACGGGTCAAAAGACCATTCCGATCTGCCGTTATCTTTATACATCCCGTAGTGAAGATGCGGCGGAAATTTTCCCGCGGTGCCCGGCGGTCCGTATCCGGAACTGCCGACAGAGCCGATCACCTCTCCGGGTTTGACGATCTGGCCTTTATGCACACCTTTTGCAAAGCCGTTCAGGTGAGCGAAGTAGTGATACGTGTTATTGATATCCCTGATGCCGATTCTCCAGCCGCCGAAACGGTTCCAGCCCTTCATTTCAACAATACCGTAGCAGGTCGATCTGACGGGGAGCCCGTAATGAGCGAACAGATCCGTTCCTTCGTGAATCCGGCGCCCGCCGAAACCCCGTGCGGCGCCCCATGTGCTGCGGTAGCTGTAGTCCGTCTTCACGGGAAGCGGAAAAGCGTGCTCTCCGAGATCAAGGCGGCCGAACGTTTTAAACAGTGTCATGAATTCGGTGATAATGCCGACCGTCTGATCACGGCGGTAATAATTCCAGAGGCCGATGCGGATATGGTCAAGATCCGTTCCGAATCCCGCTAAATACTGAGCAAATGTATAAAGGATATCCTCATCATTGCTTACCTCGGCTTTTCCGTCGCCGTCGCCGTCCAGGCCGATCCCGTCAAATACTTTAATGCTGAGGGGCGCATCGTCCTTAGGATTTGGATTTTCAGGGCCGCTCCACAAATGATCCGGAATATAAATGCTGATGATTCCCGCTTTTTCCGGCAGATCCTTTCGGTTCGAGCGGACATTTTCTTCATATTGGTCAACCGCCGCAAGCACATACCAAGGAATCTGCGTGACTGCTTCGGCTTTGCGGTACAACTGCATCCGTTCGCCGTAAACAGGAGCCGATTGTTCTTTCCCGCTTGCAGCCGGACAGAAAACTGATAAAAGGAGAAGAGCAGATAACAGAACTTTCACAACATGATCTCCTTTCAGGATTGAATACAAATAGTTTGCGGCAACAATCCGAGAAAATGTAAGTAATTCTCTTCCCTTGTCGAGAAATTTTTCCTATGTTAAAGTGACTATTGAATAGAAATCCGCAAGTTTTATATCCATCGTGAAATAGAAATTTTTCGCACACGAACATGAATAAAGGGATAATGGAGATGATGGGGAAATGGCAAAGAAAGACGAGCATCTGAGAAAGCCGGAATGGCTCAAAATAAAGCTGAACACGAATGAAAACTATACGGGTCTGAAAAAATTAATGCGTGAAAATAATCTGCATACCGTATGTGAAGAAGCAAAATGCCCGAACATCCATGAATGCTGGGCTGTCAGACGTACGGCGACGTTCATGATTCTCGGTTCCGTCTGTACGAGAGCATGCCGCTTCTGCGCTGTAAAAACGGGTCTGCCGACTGAGCTGGATCTGCAGGAACCGGAACGCGTAGCTGATTCCGTCGCGCTGATGAATTTAAAACACGCCGTCATCACGGCCGTCGCGCGCGATGATCAGAAAGACGGCGGAGCAGGCGTCTTTGCGGAAACGGTCCGGGCGATCCGCAGAAAAAGCCCGTTCACGACAATTGAAGTGCTGCCATCCGATATGGGCGGAAATTACGACAACCTGAAAACATTAATGGATACCCGTCCTGATATTCTGAACCACAACATTGAAACCGTCCGCCGCCTGACACCGAGAGTCCGGGCCCGCGCAACATATGACCGTTCTTTGGAATTCTTGCGCCGTGCGAAAGAAATGCAGCCTGACATCCCGACGAAATCAAGCATTATGATCGGTCTCGGCGAAACGAAGGAAGAAATTATTGAAGTGATGGACGACCTGCTTGCGAACAATGTCGACATCATGGCGATCGGCCAATACCTGCAGCCGTCGAAAAAACATTTAAAAGTCCAAAAATATTATCATCCCGACGAATTTGCCGAACTGAAAGAAATCGCAATGCAAAAAGGCTTCAGCCACTGTGAAGCAGGCCCGCTTGTCCGTTCTTCCTACCATGCGGATGAACAAGTGAACGAAGCGTCTAAAAAACGCCAGGCCCAAGCATAAGATAAGCCGAAAAAACCCAAAACGCCGCAGGTTTTGGGTTTTTTGTGATGGAGCTTTTTGTGCAGGGAAAAAGTCATTCTTGAATAAGGATCGTCTGAACCGCTACACTGGATATAAAGAGGAAAAATTCTCCGTCCGTCCGAACCGTCTCATTTTGCAATTGATGGACAGAAGTCAATGAATTATGATAGTAAAGAGTGATAAAAGAGGTGAAGACATGATTCTTATTCAAAATGCCGAGTTTGAACTCGTACACGATTTTAAAAACGGCTTTAATGAAGAAGCGTTCAAAGCCCGCTATTCGGACATATTAAATAAATATGATTACATTGTGGGAGACTGGGGATACAGTCAGCTGCGGCTCAAAGGCTTCTTTGATGACCAGAATCAAAAAGCAACCTTTGAAACGAAAATCAGCACATTGGACGAATACATTTACGAATACTGCAATTTCGGCTGCGCGTATTTTGTTTTAAAACGAATCAGAAAATAATTGATGCAGAAGGGGATGCTGTCACGTGTATTTTGTTGACAGAAATAATATCGAACAAACACTCCGTTTTTTTGAGACCCAGCTGGCGCTGTTTGACAGCACGCCTGCATGGCAGAGCGAAATCGAAAAAAGGGCGCTTGAGCGGATCAGCCATCTTATGATCGAATGCATTCTCGATGTCGGAAATGATATGATTGACGGCTTTATCATGCGCGATCCGGGGAGTTATGACGACATCATGGATATTCTGACGGATGAAAAGGTGGTAGCTGAGGATGAAGGAAATAAGCTGAAGCAACTGATCTCTTCCAGAAAGCAGCTTGTCCAGGAATATCAGCATGCCGACCATCAGGAGCTGTTAACGCTGATCACGTCAAACAGGGACGTGCTGAAAGCCTTTCCGGCCCGTGTAAGAACCTACCTGGAAACAGAATTAGGGCCTGTTTCCGCATTTAAATAACAACGAGTGAGAAAATCCACAGGAGTGTTGAGTATGAAGGATTATAAAGGATATTTGATAGATTTGGACGGCACAATGTACAACGGGACGGAAAAAATCGAAGAAGCGTGTGAATTCGTGAGAACGCTTAAAGCGCGCGGCATTCCGTATTTATTCGTGACGAACAATTCTTCCCGGACGCCGAAGCAGGTGGCGGACAAGCTGATGAGCTTTGACATTCCGGCATCTGAAGAGCAGGTCTTCACGACGAGCATGGCGACTGCGCAGCATATCGCCCAGCAGAAAAAAGACGCGTCGGTATATGTGATCGGCGAAGAAGGCATCCGTCAGGCCATTGAAGAAAACGGGCTGAGCTTGGGAGAAGAAAACGCGGACTTTGTCGTTGTGGGAATCGACCGCGGCATTACATATGAAAAGTTGGCAACGGGATGCCTTGCGATCAGAAACGGCGCCCGGTTCATTTCAACAAACGGCGACGTCGCCATTCCGACTGAAAGAGGGCTTTTACCAGGGAACGGTTCGCTCACATCCGTTTTGACGGTGTCAACGGGCGTTGAGCCTGTCTTTATCGGCAAGCCTGAATCCATTATTATGGAACAGGCGATGCGTGTGCTCGGAACGGATATTTCCGAAACACTCATGGTCGGCGATAACTATGCCACGGATATTATGGCCGGCATCAATGCGGGCATGGATACGCTGCTGGTTCATACCGGAGTGACAAAGCGTGAGCATATGGAAGATTACGACCAGAAGCCGACATATGCGATTGACTCTTTAACCGAATGGATTGAACATCTATAAAAAAAGGGACGGCCATGACGGCCGTCCTTATTCTGTATTTCTGGCGCTGTGAGCAAGCCGGCTTGAAGCCGCTGCTGCGATTGCGCCGACGATATCATCAAGAAACGTATGGCATTCGCCCGTAGATTTATCATTTAACCGCCCGAGAATGCCGGGTTTTTCTTTGTCAATGTAGCCGTAATTCGTAAAGCCGATTGAGCCGTATATATTCACGATAGAGAAGGCGAGCACCTCGTCAACCCCATACAGGCTTTCATCAATCGCCAGAATGGTCTGAAGCGGTTCAGACAGCTTTTTTTGTTCGGCGAGCACATCTAATTCTATTCCCGTTAAAATGGCGTTTTGCACCTCGCGTTTTGCGATGACACGGTCCACATTGAGCCTGCATACCTCCATCGTCAAATCAGGATGATATTTTTTTTGAAGGAAATACACCAGCTCGGCAATATCGTCCGTCTCAACCCCCCGTTCTTTTAAACGCGCCCTGGCGACAGCTTCCACCTGATTCAGTTGTTCCTTTTCTGACATTTGCTTCACCCAATCTTTTTTTACTAGTTTATACAACATCCTTCCGATGTGTACGATGTTTCTCCACTTATTCAAAGGATTACAATATGTATTCATAATTCCGCCGGCGTATGACTACGATGTGAATAGCTCTAATTTTTCAGGCAGGTGATTATGATGAAAAGCATCATTAAAGAAAAGTACGGCATCCACGTCAGACAGCTCTCCGTTTATCAGAAATACCAATGCTTCCAGACGCCCAATTCCTTCTTTCTTATTATTCCCGTCTCCGGGTTTTCGCAATCAGAGCTGACGGAGCTTTACTACATGAGTCAGTATTTACAAGAACAAAGTGACCCATACGTTTCAGTGTTTATCTTTACGAAGGAAGGAGAACTGACCTTTGAGGACGAAGGCAAAACGTATGCGCTCTTAAAAGCGCCGATTCCCGTCTCAAACCGGTCGTTTTCTGTCGGAGGGGAGCTTGCCGAATTTCACAGAAAAGGGCGGGGTTTTCCGTACGAAGTGAAAGAAGCGGGCAGGATCGGCCAATGGAAGGACTTATGGGGAAAACGGGTGGATCAGCTGGAATCATTCTGGATGCAGAAAATTCATATGTCTCCGCTTGAACCGTTCGAAAAGAAAATGATCGAAGCATTTCCTTATTATTCAGGCTTAGCGGAAAACGCCATTCAATATTTAGTGGATACGGAGCTGGATGACAATCCCGGCGCAGAGGACTCGGGGACAATCTGCCATCAGCGGATGGAACGGGATACCTGGTCGGAGGAATCATTGATCCGCATTCCGGGCGATTGGGTATTCGACCATGCCGCCCGTGATATTGCGGAATATATGCGCAGCACATATTTGTATCATCGTGACGACCTGCTCAAAAATGGGTTTTTGTTTCTGCAGGAATATGAGCAAGTTACGCCGTTATCCTCCTTTTCCAAGCGCCTGTTTTACAGCCGCCTGCTGTTTCCGCTCCATTTCTTCGAGACGGTGGAGAGCTATTACATTTCTCATGATTCTGAAAAACAGTTTTACGAACAGCAGCTTGACTACATTCTTGCCGACTGCACCCGCTATGAACAGTTTTTACAGACATGTCACGACATGATGAATGTCAGGTCGGCGCAGGTTTTTGTCCCGCCTGTGGCGTGGCTCGGAAAAGGAATCAGTTCGTAAGAAAATATGACGTAAAAATATTTAGAAAATAGGGAATCTTGTCATATCAGTGTGTTAAGCGTTTTCATAGCCGAAGAAACAATATTCAGCCGCTTGTCAAAACAAATGCGGGCTTATATAATATTTGTAACTTAAATGTCTGTGAAGGGTTAACAATTGTCCTTTTCTAGTGGACAAAAGGAAGAAAGGTGGAGTTTCTCTTTGGAAGCGATTCGTATTGGACTGTTAGGACTGGGAACCGTGGGAAGCGGAGTCGTCAAAATTATACAAGATCATCAGGATAAGCTTATGCACCAGGTCGGCTGTCCGGTGACGATCAAAAAAGTGCTAGTTAAAGATATTGATAAAAAACGAGACGCAGACCTGCCGAAAGAAGTGCTGACGACAGAAGTCTATGATGTAATCGATGACCCTGAGGTCGACGTGATTATTGAAGTCATCGGCGGTGTCGAACAGACGAAGCAATATCTTCTTGATGCCTTGAAAGCGAAAAAACATGTTGTGACCGCAAATAAAGATCTGATCGCCGTATATGGCTCAGAGCTTTTAGCCGCCGCAAAGGAAAATGGCTGTGACTTGTATTATGAAGCGAGTGTCGCCGGCGGAATCCCGATTTTACGCACGCTCGAAGAAGGCCTTTCCTCTGACCGGATCACAAAAATGATGGGAATCGTCAACGGAACGACGAACTTCATCTTAACGAAAATGATTAAAGAAAAAAGCCCGTATGAGGAAGTGCTGAAAGAAGCGCAGGATCTCGGATTCGCGGAAGCGGACCCGACCGCCGATGTAGAAGGGCTCGATGCCGCGCGCAAGATGGCGATTTTAGCCCGTCTCGGCTTCTCTATGGACGTTGATCTGGACGATGTCAAAGTAAAAGGAATTTCCCGGATCACGGATGAAGACATCAGCTTCAGCAAACGGCTCGGCTATACGATGAAGCTGATCGGCATCGCCCAGCGTGATGACAATAAAATCGAAGTCAGCGTTCAGCCGACACTGCTGCCGGATCATCATCCGCTCTCTGCGGTGCATAACGAGTTTAATGCCGTTTACGTGTACGGAGAAGCCGTCGGCGAAACGATGTTTTACGGCCCCGGAGCCGGAAGCATGCCGACTGCGACATCGGTCGTTTCCGATCTGGTCGCGGTCATGAAAAACATGCGTCTCGGCGTAAACGGAAACAGCTTTGTCGCCCCGCAGTTTGAAAGAAATCTGAAGCAGCCGTCTGATATCTATGCCCAGCAGTTTTTAAGAATTCACGTCAAAGACCAGGTCGGCTCTTTTTCAAAAATCACATCGGCCTTCTCAGAGCGCGGCGTAAGCTTTGAAAAAATTCTGCAGCTGCCGATCAAAGGCCACGACGACCTCGCGGAAATCGTCATCGTCACGCATCACACATCGGAAGAAGATTTCAGCGACATTCTGCAAAACTTAAATGACCTCGAAGTCGTACAAGAAGTAAAAAGCACATATCGCGTAGAAGGGAACGGTTGGAGCTAATGTGGAAAGGACTCATCCATCAATATAAAGAATTTCTGCCGGTGACGGATCGGACGCCGGCCCTGACATTGCATGAAGGCAACACGCCGCTGATTCACCTGCCGAAGCTTTCTGAAAAGCTCGGAATTGAACTGCATGTGAAAACAGAGGGCGTTAATCCGACGGGGTCCTTTAAGGACCGCGGCATGGTCATGGCGGTCGCCAAAGCGAAAGAAGAAGGCAATGATACCATCATGTGCGCCTCTACAGGCAACACATCCGCGGCGGCTGCGGCATACGCGGCGAGAGCCGGCATGAAATGCATCGTCATCATCCCGGACGGAAAAATCGCCTTCGGAAAACTTGCGCAGGCCGTCATGTACGGTGCGGAAATCATTGCGATTGACGGAAACTTTGACGACGCGCTGGCCATCGTCCGGTCAATTTGCGAAAAATCACCGATTGCATTAGTGAATTCAGTAAACCCTTACCGGATTGAAGGGCAAAAAACAGCGGCCTTTGAAGTATGCGAACAGCTCGGCGGAGCGCCGGACATTCTGGCGATCCCGGTAGGAAACGCCGGGAATATCACGGCCTACTGGAAAGGGTTCAAAGAATACCATGAGAAAAACGGCACCGGACTTCCGAAGATGCGCGGTTTTGAGGCGGAAGGTTCTGCGGCTATCGTCCGCGGCGAAGTCATTAAAAATCCAGAGACCGTTGCGACGGCAATCCGAATCGGGAATCCTGCCAGCTGGGACAAAGCGGTGCTCGCTGCGGAAGAATCAGCCGGAAAAATTGATGAAGTCACAGATGAAGAAATTCTTCACGCTTATCAGCTGATTGCCCGTGAAGAAGGCGTGTTTGCCGAACCAGGCTCCTGTGCATCCATCGCCGGCGTTTTGAAACAGGTGAAATCCGGTGAAATTCCAAAAGGCAGCAAGGTTGTCGCAGTTTTGACCGGAAACGGCCTGAAAGATCCGAACACGGCTGTGGACGTTTCTGACATAAAACCGATTACGCTGCCGACAGATGAGGACAGTATTCTGGAATACTTAAATGGAGCGGCGCGTGTATGAATGAGGCGGAGATGCTGTTTTCCATTACGGTTCCGGGAAGCACCGCCAACTTAGGGCCTGGGTTTGATTCCGTCGGGATGGCGCTCAGCAGATATTTGAAGCTTTCGGTTTTCCGAAACGATGAATGGCAGTTCTCGGCGGAAACCGAAACTGTCGCGGGCATCCCTCAAGGAACGGACAACCTCATCTACCAAGTCGCCAAACGGACGGCTGACCGCTATCAGAAAGAGCTGCCGCCCGCCCATGTCAAAGTGTGGAGTGACATCCCCCTTGCGCGGGGTCTCGGAAGCAGCGCGGCCGCTATCGTCGCCGCCATTGAGCTTGCGGATGAGTTATGCGGCCTGCAGCTGTCGGAAAGTGACAAGCTGCACTTAGCCAGTCTTGAAGAGGGGCACCCTGATAATGCCGCTGCTTCCCTTGCAGGAGGGCTTGTGATCGGCCTTCACGAAGAAGATGAAACACATATCGTGCGTGTTGCCGAAGCGGATATCGACGTTGTGGCAGTGATTCCGTTTTACGAAGTTCTGACCAGGGACGCAAGAGACGTGCTCCCGAAAGAGCTGCCGTACCGGCACGCCGTTAAAGCAAGCGCCGTCAGCAACCTTCTCGTTGCTGCGATCATGTCAAATGACTGGGCGCTCGCCGGGAAAATGATGAGAAAAGACATGCTCCATCAGCCGTACCGCGCCATGCTTGTTCCTGAGCTTTCAAAGGTGGAACATGCGGCCGAAATGAAAGGCGCTTACGGAACGGCGCTGAGCGGAGCGGGACCGACGATTCTTGTTCTGATTGAAAAAGGAAAGGGAGAAGAGCTGAGAAAACAGCTTTCTGAGCATTTCCCTCACTGTGAGATTGCGGCGCTTACCGTCCCGTCAGAAGGAAGCGTAATTGAACGGAATCCTTTAGAGCAGGTGAAAAGTGTATAATGATAAAAAAGCGTTCTTCCCATCAGAGAAGGACGCTTTCTTTTTCTGGAGAAGGATTTTTATTTAGGGAAGCGAAATAAAAAAGAAAAGGAGGAGATACGATTGAAAAAACTCATAACCGAGGAGGACATTGCGTCACTCGTATCCGTGACAGACCCGCAATATGCCCCTGACGGCAGAAGAGCCGCTTACGTCCGGACAACAGTCAATCATAAGCGTGATTCCTATTCCTCAGCCATTATGGTATATGACACAGAATCCGGCATCTCAAACCCGTGGACTTTCGGGGACAATAGAAATACAAGTCCGCGGTGGTCGCCTGATGGACGGCGCCTCGCCTTTGTTTCTGACAGGGAGAACGGCGTCCCTCAGCTGTACATCATCGACGCTGCCGGCGGAGAGGCGGAACAGGCGGCCGATATTCCTTGGGGCGTATCAGATCCGATATGGGCGCCCGACGGCAGATCCGTGCTTGTGTCCGTCAGTCTGACATCAGCGGAGCGCGCCGATGAGAAAGAAAAAAAGAAGCATGACGAGTATGAGCCGGTTGACATTCAGTCATTAACATATAAACGTGACGGGAAAGGCCTGCTGAACGGAAGCTGGGCCCAGCTTGTGCTGATTCATCTTGAAACGGGGGAGATTCAGCAGCTGACGGATCATGAAGCGGATCATTATGACGCGGCCTTTTCACCGGATGGCAGGCAGCTTGCGTTTACCGCCAATTTATGCGAGCCGGGTGACGCCGGAAAGCCGAGCGATGTCTATCTGATGAATCTGGCGGATGGAAGCCTGAAGCAGATTACGCCGCACCGCGGTTCTTTCGGTTCCTGCGTGTTTTCATCGGACGGTTCTTATATCGCGATGCTGGGCCATGAAAATGAATTTCGCAATGCGACTTTAGAAAAAGCGTGGCTGTACGACGTGAAAACTGAGCGGCTCACCTGCCTGACCGACATGCTGGATGTTCATTTGAGCGATGCGCTGATTGCGGATTCAATCATAGGGGGAGTGACGCCCCGGCCGGTATGGACAAACGACGGGCAGGGATTTTACGTTCTCGGGAGCGAGCAGGGAAGCACCGGTATTTATTATATCTCGATTGACGGCCTCGTATATCCGATCCGATTAGAAGAAGAGTATGTGAACGGTTTTGCTTTTCATCCTGATCAGAAAAGCTGTATCGCTGTCATTGCCAAACCCGCACAGCCTTCCGAGCTTTACAGCATTTCGCTCGAAGATGGGGAAGAGAAGCAATTGACATTCAACAATGATCGGTTTATTGAGGAGCGCATCATATCCGTGCCGGAAAAGCTGCAATATGAAACAAAGGACGGGCTGACGGTAAACGGCTGGTTTTTAAAGCCCGCCGTTTTTGAAGAGGATCAAACTTATCCGCTCATTCTATACATACACGGCGGGCCTCACATGATGTACGGCCATACGTATTTTCACGAATTCCAAGTGCTGGCCGCACAAGGATATGCTGTCGTGTATGTCAACCCGAGAGGAAGCCAAGGCTACGGGCAGGATTTTGTCAATCGTGTCAGGGGTGATTACGGAGGCGGAGATTACCGTGATGTCATGCAGGCGGTGGATGAAGCCGTTCAGGCGTATCCGTTTATTGACAGCGGCCGTCTCGGTGTGACGGGCGGAAGCTACGGAGGGTTTATGACGAATTGGATTGTCGGGCAGACAGACCGTTTTAAAGCAGCCGTCACGCAGCGCTCCATTTCAAATTGGTTCAGCTTCCACGGTGTCAGCGATATCGGTTTCTTTTTTACCGACTGGCAGCTCGGACATGATTTGTTTGAGGAAGCGGATAAGCTTTGGGATCGTTCTCCTGTAAAATATGCGTCCCGCGTTTCGACGCCGCTTTTGATTCTGCACGGTGAGCGAGATGACCGCTGTCCGATAGAGCAGGCCGAGCAGCTTTTTACCGCGTTGAAGAAACTGAACAAAACGACGTCGTTCATCCGATTTCCGAAAGCCACGCATGAGCTGTCGAGAAGCGGCCATCCGGAACAGCGGATGAAACGCATCCGTTATATTTGTTCATGGTTTGATGACTATTTGTAAAAAATAAAAAACCAGGCTGTCATGCAGCCTGGTTTTATGATTAAAATACTTGTTCTACTTCAACGACACCCGGTACTTCTTCAAGAAGGGCGCGTTCGATTCCGGCTTTCAGCGTAATCGTTGAACTTGGGCAGCTGCCGCATGCGCCAAGGAGGCGAAGCTTTACAATGCCTTCGTCTACATCAACAAGCTCACAGTCACCGCCGTCACGAAGCAGAAACGGACGTAATTTATCCAATACTTCCTGTACTTGCTCTTTCATTTCAACCTCAGTCATGAGATTCGCTCCTTTCATATACATAAAACCATTATATTCACAGTAACGGTAAAAATCTAATGTTTGGTTTGCAAAGCTGCTTTCTCCATTATAGCATATTTAAACTTGAACATAAAAACCGTTTTTTATACAAAAGCTGCCCCGTCCTTTGTATACTGGTGTAAAGGGGATGATATACATGACAAAGCCGGTTACGCTCAGTGTTTACGGCGCTGAAACGCTTTGCGCAAGCTGCGTGAATATGCCGAGCGCCAAAGATACGTTTGAATGGCTGGAGGCGGCGCTGAAACGGAAATATCCGGAGCAGCCTTTTAACATGCGGTATATTGATATTGACGCACCGCCTCAGCAAAAGGAGACAGAAGAGCTTGCGGAGCGCATCAGAAACGATGAATTTTTCTATCCGCTCGTGCTGGTGGAGGATGTCATTGTGGGGGAAGGGAATCCGCATTTAAAAGATATATATGAAGAAATGGAAAAGCGCGGCTATGTGGCGGGCTCTTAAAAATGGCCGCTGATCGCAATCAGCGGCTTTTTTCTTATCAGCCGTTATGATGCTTGTACATCCATAAAAGGCCTGATTTTAATAAACGGGGCACACGCCCAATGAGCGGACGGTCGTTGACAAGACCGAAGCCCGCTTTTTTTCCGAGTGAACCGAGAACGCCTTTCAGCTTAAATTGCGGCATTGTTTCCGGCAGCTCTTCATTGTTCCAGCGTTTCAGGAGGATCTGCACAATTTGTTCCGCTTGTGCTTCAGCCAGCTGGGCGCTCGGCGCATGCGGCAGGCTCGCGCAATCACCCACGACGTAAACATGCTCATCGCCCGGAAGATTGTGGTGCGGTGTTAAAACGATGCGGCCCTGCGGATCTTTTTCAGCGTCCATTTCTCTGACGGCTTTATTCGGCTGAATTCCCGCCGTCCACACGATGGCATCGGCCGGTATTCCTTCATCATGATTATAAACGATCCCGTCTTCCACTTTTGTAATATTCGCATTATTGATAATGGTGACGCCGTGTTCTTCAAACCATTTCTGAACGTACTTGCTGAGTCTTTTCGGAAAGCTTGATAAAATCAGGTCGCCCCGGTCAAATAACATAATCTTCAGATCGTCACGGCTCTCTCTTAATTCACTGGCAAGCTCCACGCCGCTTAATCCCGCTCCGACGATAGCGACAGATGCATTGGCGCCGAGGTTGTTCAGCTTTTGATAGGCCTCGCGTGACTGATCAATGGTCTGAATGCTGTAAGTATGTTCCGGCGCGCCGGGCACGTTATGATACTTATCCTCGCAGCCCAGTCCGATCACCGCGTCATCGTAAGAAATCGGTTCGCGGTCATGAAACAGAACCTGTTTGTTTTTCGTGTCGACGGAAGCCACCTCACCGTATTGAACATCCAGATTCGGATGCTCAGGAAAAGACACCCTGATATGATGATCAGAAATCGTGCCGGCGGCGAGCGCATAATATTCTGTTTTTAAGCAGTGATACGGGTTTCTGTCAATCAGCGTGATGGATATATCTGACGGAAGCTGGTTCGGCAGTAAGCGGTGCAGCACCCGCATGTTTCCGTAACCCCCGCCGATCAAGACCAATTTTTTCATAATGATTCCCCTTTTGCCCGAAAAATATGGTAGTCAATGTTGTTACAAAATAACGAACTATGTAAAATAACATCTAGAATTATATCGAATTTGACCTAAAACCACAATAATAGTTTTAAAATAACCTACAAATTGACCAGAAAACACATAATAGTAAAACCTTTAACCTGAATTAATATGTTACGATAACATTGAGCGTGAAACCGGATCTTTGACGAATAGAGGAAATTCCGTTAGGATAAGGTACATATGTGAGGTGAAACCGCATGAATCCGATGATTGAATTCTGTGTCAGCAATTTAGCGCGCGGTTCCCAGGAAGCACTTGAGATCTTAGAGAAGGATCCGAACTTGGACGTGCTTGAATACGGCTGTTTAAGCTATTGCGGAAAATGCATGGAGTCCCTGTTCGCCCTGGTTAACGGCGAAGTGGTCACGGGAGGCACGCCTGCTGAACTGGTTGACAACATATATACATTCATAGAAGAAAATCCGATGTTTTAATCAGAGGCTCCGAACGGGGTCTCTTTTTTATTGCGCCCCGGGTTTTGGCAAAATAAAAAATTTGTAGACAGCAAAAATAAATATTGTTATCTTAATAAAGGCTTTTTTTAAATAAAATTTTAGAGGTGGATTCATTGAATATCGTTTGGGGGCTGCTCGGGGCAGTTGCTATATTAGCCATTGCTTTTTTGTTATCAGAGAAGAAAAGCAAAATTAACCTGCGAACCGTCATTGTCGGTTTGTGTTTACAAATGGCCTTCGGATTCATCGTATTAAAGTGGGACGCCGGCCGGGCCGTATTTTTATGGTTCTCAAGCCGTGTGCAGCTTCTCATTGATTATGCGAACGAAGGCATCAGCTTTATTTTTGGCCCGCTGTTAAAAGTGGGCAGCAGCCCGGCTTTTGCGCTGAGCGTTCTGCCGGTCATTATCTTTTTCTCAGCGCTGATTGCCGTTTTGTATCACTTGAAAATCATGCAGCTCATCTTTCGCGTCATCGGAGGCGGACTGTCAAAGCTTCTTGGGACAAGCAGAACGGAATCGCTTGCGGCGGCTGCGAATATTTTTGTCGGACAGTCTGAATCACCGCTTGCCATTAAACCGCTGATTGCGGGATTGACCCGTTCCGAGCTGTTTACGATTATGACGAGCGGCCTTTCGGCTGTAGCGGGTTCGACGCTTTTCGGTTACGCCCTGTTAGGCATTCCGATTGAATACCTGCTGGCGGCCAGCTTTATGGCGGCTCCCGCCGGTCTCGTGTTCGGAAAAATTTTAATACCTGAAACGGAAAAAACGCAGACGATAAAAGGCGATTTTAATATGGACGAAGAAGGCGAAGGCGCCGCTAACGTGATTGATGCAGCGGCAAAAGGCGCGTCCACTGGCCTTCAGATTGCTCTAAATGTCGGTGCCATGCTGCTTGCGTTTGTCGCGCTCATCGCCGTAGTGAACGGAATTCTCGGCGGAATCGGCGGCTGGTTCGGTTTCAAACATATTACATTAGAATCCATTCTCGGTTACGTGTTTTCACCGATCGCATTTGTAATCGGCGTTCCTTGGCATGAAGCGCTCGGAGCGGGAAGCTATATCGGACAGAAACTTGTGCTGAATGAGTTTGTCGCTTATTCAAACTTCGGGCCGCATATTGCGGACTTTTCTAAAAAAACGTCTACGATTATCAGCTTTGCGCTGTGCGGATTTGCCAACTTCTCTTCGATTGCGATTATGCTCGGCACACTGGGCGGTTTGGCCCCAAGCCGCCGTTCGGACATTGCGCGCCTCGGATTAAGAGCGGTTATTGCGGGAACACTCGCAAACCTTCTCAGCGCGGCGATTGCCGGCATGTTTATTTAGTAAACGATAAAAGCTCCCTGCATATGCAGGGAGCTTTTATGTATGAAAAACGGGGGATATTTGTATTGTGTCCGAGCAGAAGAGCTTTTATACTAAGTAAAAGAAAAAAAGTTGGAGGCCGATATGAATTCATTCCGTTTTACCAAGATGCACGGTCTTGGAAACAGTTATATATATGTAAATCAATTTGAAGAACAGCTGCCGGAAGAACGGCTGGCTGAGATTGCCGTTAAAGTGTCCAGCATTCACACGGGCATCGGCTCTGACGGAATGATCCTCATCTGTCCGTCAAAAAAAGCGCCCGTCAAAATGCGGATTTTTAATAATGACGGCTCAGAAGGGAAAAATTGCGGCAACGGCCTTCGCTGTGTGGCAAAGTACGCATACGAACATAAGCTGACAGAAAAAACGTCCTTTTTCATTGAGACGCTTTCAGGTCTTGTGAAAGCAGACATTACAGAGGACAACGGGATTGTGCGTGAAGTCGCCGTTGATATGGGCGAACCGCGCCTCACCAAAAAAGAGCTGCCGATGCTCGGCAATGAAGATGAGCGGACGATCGATGAAACCTTTGTTTTTGGAGAAACGGAGCTTTCCGGAACAGCCGTATCAATGGGAAACCCTCATATTGTTTTTCCGGTTGCGGATATCAATCAAGCGCCTCTTACAACGCTCGGCCCCGTCATTGAAAAAGACCCGAGATTTCCGGAAGGCGTCAATGTCGAATTTGTGGAAACCGTCAGCGCCGATGAACTTCATTTCCGCGTATGGGAACGCGGCTCCGGCATTACGCAGGCTTGCGGAACAGGCGCCTGTGCGGCGGCTGTCGCATCCGTATTGAACGGTGTTTCCGAACGAAACCGGGATATCACCGTTCATTTAGCGGGAGGCGACCTTGTGATTAATTGGCAGGACAACGGGCACGTGCTGATGACGGGACCCGCCGAAACCGTATGCAGCGGCGTCTTTTATTTGTAAACAGCTCGTTTGAGAAATACTCTCCTCAAGGTTTATAATAGATATCAGCATTGTTTTTAAAAAAGGAGGTCTACCTATGAGTGTTCCAGTAACCATCACTGAAGCAGCGGCTTTGCATATAAAAGATATGATGAAAGAGCATGAAGAAGAAAACGCGTTCCTTCGTGTGGGCGTAAAAGGCGGCGGCTGCAGCGGCCTGTCTTACGGGATGGGATTTGAGCATGAAAAAGGCGAAAAAGACAGCATGTTTGAACAGCACGGAATCACCGTCTTGGTCGACAGCGAAAGCCTCGATATCATGACCGGCACGATCATTGACTTCAAACAGTCCATGATGGGCGGCGGTTTCACCATTGACAACCCGAACGCCATCGCTTCCTGCGGCTGCGGTTCATCTTTCCGCACGGCCAAAAACGCCGGTACGCCGGAAGAGTGCTAAGGGTCAACCCGCCATTCTTAGGATGAAAAAATAAGACGTCTTTCTTTTCGATGGCGCTTGCACCATTGTTAAGAAAGGCGTTTATCTGTTTAATAAAAATAAAACCCGCTCAACAGAAGCGGGTTTTGCTTTTTTAAAGATGTTATTCAATTGTATGTTTCATTGCATTGTACATATTTGCCGTATGTTCATCGGCTTTATCCCGTGACATGCGCAGCCGTTCCGCTGAAGAACCATATCCGATTTCTAGTTTGCCCTCTTTCAGTCCTTTAAAAATCCCATCAGCGAATTCATCCAGCGGTTCTCCTTGAGTATGCAGCCCTGCTCCGCCTAAATCTGTATTCACCGCCGGAGGCGCAACTTCAATCACTTCTACAGATGAATCAGAAAGCTGATGTCTCAGACTCATTGTAAATGAATGAAGCGCTGCTTTCGTTGCTGAATAGATCGGTGCAATAGCAAGCGGTGTAAAAGCCAATCCCGAAGAGACGTTAATGACAGCCGCATCTTTTTTTTCGGCAAAAAACGGAGCGAACAGCATAGACAGGTGGAAGGGAGCTTCAATGTTCGTTGTGATTTCTTTATTGAAATAGTCCCAATTGTCCTTCGCATCCGCTTTCAGCACGTGAAAACGTTGTTGAATCCCCGCGTTGTTTACTAACACATTCACTTCCGGATAATTTTCTTTCACCCAATCAAACAGTGATATACGTTCAGATGGAATGCTCAAATCACTGACATATGTAATAAGATCCGGGAATGTTTCCTTTGCTTTTTGAAGAGCGTGCTCACGCCGTCCGGTCACAATGACTTTATTTCCCGCTTTTAAAAACCGTTCTGCGAAAGCCAATCCTATTCCGGCATTTCCGCCTGTAATCAGTATTGTATTTCCCGTCAGTTTCATATTAACTCCTCTTTTCCGATTGTTTCATACTTCTTAGATAACATTTCAGCTTTGATCCAATCAATATATTCATCCCGCAAATAGGCATGAAATAAGACAGCAGTGATTCTGTAAAATTGATTTTTAGATCATCGGGAAACCCGCCAAAACTATTCTTTCCTCGTCACAATATGATGATACGGCTTAAAGCACGGTTTAAGTCAACAAAAGAACCTTGTGATTCCGTTTCGGTTACTCACATCAGACATAGGTCACGAAAGGAAAGGTGAATGTAAAGTCTTGGAATTTTATTGATGCAATAAAGCGTACCGTATCACATGGGTGAGAGGCAATTAAAAAACCAAAACAAAAGGACGGCGATACATGTGCAGGAAGGAAACAGCGTTGATATCAGGCCGCTCAGCCTGAATGATGCAGAGCAGGAACTGGTTTTGCAGACGGAAAACCGCATGTTTTTTGAACGGTTTGCCATGTCGAGACAAGAGGATTTTTATACGCTGGAAGGCCGGAAAAAACGAATTGAACAATCACTGAAGAATGCGGAAAATGACACAGAATACAGCTTCGGCATTTTTCTTCAGGATCAGACCCTGATTGGCACGATCAGCCTTTTTCAGGTGGTTCGGGGTTCCCTCCAAAGCGCTTTTATCGGTTATTTTTTAGATGGCAAACATAACGGGAAAGGCTATGCGACGAAGGCTGTCAAGCTGGCAGTCGATTATGCATTCAATGAGCTGAAACTGCATCGGATAGAAGCCGGAGTCATGCCGCACAATAAGGCGTCAATCCGGGTGCTCGAAAAAGCTGGCTTTCATAAAGAAGGCATTGCGAGAAAAAATGTAAAAATAAATGGAAAATGGGAAGATCATCAGGTGCTGGCGATCATACATCCGGAGGATACATGACGATATCCTCCTTTTTTATATCCTTCGTCTCTTTCGACAGGTTCTTCCTAAAACTTCAAATCAATTGTTTGAATCATACTATTTGCAAATTCAAAAAAAAATAAAGGGTATATAGAACTGAAAACTCTGAAAGATGTGCTCATTGTCAACACGTTCTAAAGTCATATTTTTCGAAAGGATATTGATTTTTTGATAGGATTAAACTAAATTGTAAAAGTATAGAATAGTTAATTTATTTTGTAAGAAAAGGATGATAATATGATAGGTCAATTGAGCAATAAAAAAATATTTTTAAGTTCTTTTTTCATCATTTTGATCTGTTCATTACTCTTCCAATTCAGTATTTCAGATAAAGTTCTGCAGTCGTATTATTCTTCCGTCGGAGAAAGTACCTACGATATCGGGGAGAAAAGTGTTCGTACGATTGTCATGTTTCTGCAAGGATTTATGATCTTCACAACTTTTGTGGAAATTCTGATAGGCGGATTTCTGTTATTCGTTGCCGCTTTTATTCTCGGCACAAAGAAACCGAAAAAAAATTATTTGCTTCTATATACGCTGACTTCTTTAATCTCGGCATTTAAAATGTTGATTCTTTCAGTTGTTAACTACTTAACGGCTGATTCCTCGCTTATATATTCTGCCGGCGGCACCAGCTTGAGTCTGCAGCTGCTGGACCCATTTCTGCTCATATCAATCGCGGCTCTTTATGCTGCCGCAGGAAAACTGACCGATCTCAGTAAAGGCAAGAGAATCATTTTGACTGGATGTTTTGTTTTACTAAAACTCTTTACTATTTTTTTAAACTATTTTATGGCGGATAAAATTTAGCTCGGGAGAGAGTCAATTAAGCTGAATTTTATTATAAATTAAAAAAACAGAGTAGGGAGATGTTATGATGAACTTAGTAAAATCTAATAAAAAGTCTTTCATTTTGTTTGGCGCGGCTCTTGCTGCAGCAACATTGGTTTATGCACTATTATTAACGGGAACTGAATTAAACGTGGCGGCGGCTCATGCATTCTCAGCCAATGCTGAATTAGCTTCTACTCTCGGCATCTCTACAGCAGCAGCTAAAAAAGCAATTGATATTATTGATGCGGCATCAACAATTGCTTCTATCATTTCTCTTATCGGTATCGTTACAGGCGCAGGCGCGATTTCTTATGCAATCGTTGCAACAGCAAAAACAATGATTAAGAAATACGGCAAAAAATACGCAGCTGCTTGGTAAAATCGATCAATAAATAATTGCTCTTTTTGTACAAGCTGCAAAAAGAGCCTCTCTCCCAAATACATATGTAAGGATTGAAAGTATGATAGTCAAACAAATTGCGGCTCTTATCAAATATAATACCCTGTCATCGTTTCGAAAAAGAAAGGAAGATTGGGGCATTCCTCAACTCAACAGCAAACTGCTGTCTGCCATTATTATTTCTCTGTTATGTTTATATCTCGTTTTCCTGGGATGCGGTGTTGTATTCGGGACAAAACTGATTCAGCTGCCCCTCAGCGCATGGGGGCAATTTGTTTTAATCGCCGTTTCACTTGAGCAGCTTTTTTGGGCTGCCGGCTTCTTTAAAGAACATCACAATGCCTTTCTGCTGGATACGCGCAAGGTTATTCATCAATTAAAAAAGGTTCGTTTTTTACAGCTGTTTTCTGTTTTTGCCGGCCAGGCGATCAAAAAAACCATTTTCGTATGGTATCTTTTTGTTTTTCCGGTCTTTTTGTTTTTATCAAGCGCAGGCATGACCGGGTCTGCGGCGATCATCGTATTTTTCTTGGGCTTCGTTTATTTTCTTCTCAATTTATTTTTATCTATGCTGTTTTCTTATGTTGTTTATCTTCTTACAAATATGTGGAGCAAATTGTTTTACTTGAAAATCATGAAAGGCATTTTATTCAGCGTCAGCCTGCTGGTTCCGCTTGCAGTCGGGTATGCCGTTTATCTTCTCGTGTTTGGGGAGTATACCGCAAAGGATATTTCTAGCTTTACGGAGTCACCGGCTTTCCGGAACATCCTCATGAATACGCCGTATGTATGGTTAGCATTCCGCTCACATTCCGTGCTCGTTTTCGCTGCGGTGTTTGCGGCCGGCGTCCTTTTAACGGCGGGAATGTTTAAACTGTGGTCGGCCACCCTGAAGAAAATGGACCTTATTCCTTATATGTTTTTGACAAACGCAGATTTTGCGCCAAAGCTGAAATTATATAGAAATAACAAAATATTTCATGCCGTTTTTCAAAAGGACCTCCTGTTCTTATCGAGAATTGACGGGTTTTTTATCAGGAATTTCGGCAGTATGCTGTATTTGTTCATGCTGTTTTTAGGTTTTTGTATTCCGCTTTTATCGCATCACTTTATCGGGTATTCGGCAGCCGCCATCGTGTCTGCGGCGGTTATCATTGCGAACTTTTCGTATCAGCTCGTCGGAGATGCGCTCAAAACAGTATTATCAGTGGACGGGGAAATAAAAAATCAGCATTTGTTTCACCGGAATATCAAACATGCGTGGCAGCTGGTGTTTCCGAAAGTATGTATTTATAATCTCGCCGCTCTTATCTATTCGTTCATCATCACCATTTTGATTACGGTGTTTTTTCCGTCTTCTGCGGCGCTGACGATCTACTTGTTTATTGTGTTTTTATGTTCGGGTTTTTTATACAGTCTTGTCCAGATTTCAAGCACCGCCCTGTATCCTAAGAAAAACTGGGAGCATCTGTACGAAATTGGAGAAGCGGGGAAAGCAAAGACGTATAACAACTTATACAGTTCTTTCATTTTCATTGTGTCGCTTCAAATCGCTGCGATCACATCGTATTTTATCTATAAAAAGCCGGAACTTGAAACGATGCTTATTCATTCTGCATCAGGTATTTTTGTCCTGTTCACACTATTAAACTATGGAGTCATGTTTCTGTTTCTTCGCAGAATCAATATGGCGGAAAGGTTTGCGAACAATGATTAAATTAGTGAATATACAAAAAAACTATAGTGAAAAACAGGTGTTGAAAGATATTTCGTTTGAGGTGAAAAAAGGCTCAATTTATGCTTTGCTGGGGACTAATGGAGTCGGGAAAACAACGACTTTGAAAATCATTTCGGGCCTGCTTAAACCGACTTCAGGCCGCGTCATGATTGACGGCAAGGAACTGGATTCAGAAGAGGGGGGGCAACTATCGGCTGATATCGGTTTTGTGCCCGACCATGCTTTTTTATATGATTACTTAACGGGAGTCGAATACTTGCGTTTTACAGCGGAGATGTTTCAAGTGCCGTCTCAGCGGACAAATGATTATATAAAGAATATGTTAGAGACGCTGAAGCTTGCTCAAGACGGAAATCAGCTGATTAAAACATATTCACACGGAATGAAACAAAAATTATCAATTGCGGCCGCGCTCATTCATCAGCCAAAGATATTAATTCTTGACGAGCCGCTGACGGGCATTGATTTAATCAGCGGTAAAACGATACGGACGTTATTAAAGGAGTACGTCAAGCAGGGAAATACGGTCCTGTTATCGACTCACCTGCTGGAGCTGGCACATTCGCTGTGCGATACGATCGGTATTATACATGAGGGCGTTTTTGCGGCGGAGTATCAGTCATCCGAGCATTCATTAGAAGAGATTGAAGAATTGGCTGAGAGTATCTATACATGATGAACCGCATGTTGCCGGCAATCAGGACGTCCGCCATTCCGTTAACCGCGTCATTGCTGTTTTTTTCAGGCGGTGTGATCGCTGCGTTTTTTTCCGATCACTTTGTTTCATCAGCGTCTTACAACGGCTCGTCAGGCGCGGTTGAACTGCTGAAAAACAATGCAATCGCTTGTCTGTTTTTAGCCGCGGGTTTTTTTACCTTTGGATTGACCTCAATCTTTTATTTATTCACCAACGGGTTTATTTTAAGCGGCTCTATTATAGAAAATGTGCATAGCGGGGTTCCTTTTTATCAGATTTTTTTACTGCTAATTCCTCATGGTATATTTGAAGTTCCCGCGTTATTATTAAGTGGCGCCATTGGTTTTAAGGGCGTTGAATTGGTCATCAGGCTGTGTTTTTCTAAGGAAAAAAAGATAATCGCTTCAATGTTCAGGCATATTGGAATATTGGTGCTGCTTATTATTTGTCTGCTGATCGCCGCTGCCATTATTGAAGCTTACATCACACCAATTTTTAAGTAAAAGGGGCAGAAATCATATGAGAAGTAAATTATCATTAATCGGTGTGCCGATTGTTATGATTATCGGTTATATCATTTCTTTATCCTTTGAGTGGCTGTTTCCTGTTCTTACTTTTGGGGTGGCAGGACTATATCTCTTTATATTTGCTCCGGTGCAAAATAAATTCATTCGTTACATCTTTTTGTTTATTTTTGTGATTAATCTGTTAGCCAGTGCGGCTCTTTATTTCGGTATTTAATAAAAAAATGACATTCATATTGAATGTCATTTTTTTTATCTTCGAGCGGCTATGCTGCGTGTTAAAATCTGTCGCCGTTGAAAATAGAGTTTTTTACGATCACGTAGTCGACATTGCGGATGGCTTCGAGTGTATTGCCGCCGGCGTAAGAGATGGAAGATTGCAGATCCTGCTCCATTTCAATCAGTGTGTCCTGTAAAGACCCTTTATGTTCGACATGCATTTTTTTGCCTTCGACGTTTTTCTTTTCGCCTTTTTGAAATTCAGAAGCGGAGCCGAAATATTCTTTGTACAGCTTTCCATCGATTTCGATCGTTTGTCCCGGTGATTCTTCGTGGCCGGCGAATAATGATCCGATCATGACCATGGATGCGCCGAATCGGATGGATTTCGCGATATCGCCGTGCGTGCGGATGCCGCCGTCAGCAATGATCGGTTTGCTCGCCGCTTTTGCGCACCAGCGAAGCGCGGCTAATTGCCACCCGCCGGTTCCGAAGCCGGTTTTAATTTTGGTGATGCAGACTTTCCCGGGGCCGATTCCCACTTTTGTCGCGTCAGCGCCCGCGCGTTCCAGCTCCCTTACGGCTTCAGGCGTTCCGACATTCCCTGCGATGACAAAGCTTTCCGGGACATGTTCTTTAATAAATTGAATCATGCTGATCACGGCATTGGAATGGCCGTGTGCGATATCAATGGTAATATAATCCGGCACAAGCTCCTGTGCTTTCAGCTCCCGGATGAATTCATAATCATTTTCCTTCACGCCGACACTGATGGAAGAAATCAGTCCGCGCCCTTTCATATCCCGGACAAAAGCCAGGCGTTTTTCCGGCTCGAAGCGGTGCATGATATAAAAATACCCGTTTTCCGCGAGCCAGGCCGCGATGTTTTCATCTATAATCGTCTGCATGTTGGCCGGTACGACCGGAAGTTTAAACGTGTGTCCGCCCAACGTAACTGATGTATCACATTCAGATCGGCTTTCAACAATGCATTTTGCAGGAATCAGCTGAATATCTTCGTAATCAAATACATTTTCCATATATAACACCCCTAAAAGCGAATAATAGAATTAAATAAAATTAAAATGTTCGTCTTTTTATAATGTACTTTGTTTTGTCAGGAATGTCAAATGATTTCATGCCGCCTCATATGCGGTCAGCTTGTCATCCATTTGCAGTTTGGTTATCATAGTAGTATTGGGTGTTGTAAGACATTTGTTACGATAGATAGATTTGCAGAAGAAGGGAGGGGCCGGTGTGGAACAAAAACAGCCCGGGCACAGCCCGAAAGCCCAAAAAATTCAGGACCGGATTATTTTAGGCACGATTTGGGTCGTGTCGGCGCTTGTCATTGCGCTTGTTGTCGGAACCGTCATGAATTATATTTGGATGTTTAAATAAAAAAGAGTCTGTGCCGGCAGGACACAGACTCTTTTTTATATTATTTTTCAAACATGCTTGTAGAATGCAGAGGCTGGACGCGCGCTTTCGGGTCCATGTAAGCCTTCGCGTTGTTCACGGCTGTCGGAGCTTCGCCGAAACCGCTGGCGATCAGCTTGACCTTGCCTTCATATGTGCAGATATCTCCGGCGGCAAAGAAGCCTTCGATATTCGTTTCCATTGTGCTTTTGACGACGATGGAATTTTTCTCGATTTCAAGGCCCCAGTTTTTAATCGGGCCGAGAGAAGAAACAAAGCCGTAGTTTACGATCAGGTCATCAATTTCAATGATTTCTTTACGGTCGCCTTTCACTTCTTCGAGAACGAGCTGTTCGATCCGGTCTTCACCGACAAGTTCAGCGGGAACAAACGGTGTCAGCACGTTGACTTTAGAATTATGCAGGTTTTCGACACTGTGCTCATGCGCGCGGAATTTATCACGGCGGTGGATGATGCTGACTTCTTTGGCGATCGGCTCAAGCATGAGCGCCCAGTCCACCGCGGAATCGCCGCCGCCCAGAACGGCAACGCGTCTGCCTGCGAATTGATTGAGGTCGTCAATGAAGTAGTGCAGGTTTTTGCCCTCATATTGTTCCGCTGATTCCAGCTCAAGCTTTCTCGGCTTAAATGCGCCGTTTCCCGCTGTAATAATAACCGTTTTTGAATAATGCGTTTCTGAATTCGTGACAAGCTTAAACACACCGTCCGCCTGTTTTTCAACAGATTCAACGGCCTGCTCTAAGCAGATGGTCTGATCGAACTTTGCCATTTGCTCTTTTAAGTTGTTCACAAGTTCTTGGGCGCGGATTTTCGGGAATCCGGCTACATCATAAATATATTTTTCAGGGTACAGCGCGCTGAGCTGGCCGCCAAGCTGAGGCAGGCTCTCGATGATTTTGACGCTCGCCTGTCTCATTCCCCCGTAAAAAGCGGTAAACAGGCCGACCGGGCCGCCGCCGATGACCGTAATATCATAAACCTTTGAATCCTCTTGCATACCAAATTGCCTCCTAATTGAAAATTGTTATTAATTATAACATACAATTTAAAAGGATGACGAGTGCCGAAAACCGCCCGGCCGCTTCATTCTTGAAAAAAATTGCGGCCGCCGCTAATATGGGGACAAATTCCAATCTGTTTTTTCCTGAATGTTTTCTGATTCTTCCGGATAGTATGGTGATATGCAGACATGTGCGGTTTTCTAAAAAATTTTATATTTCATTTCATAAAATCCCGCCAATAAGCTGAAGCTAATACAAATGTTGATTTGATTATGCGTCTAACAGCAAAAAAAAGAAGGTGGATGTGATGGCATTGAATAAACCCAAAATCGTGGTTTTAGGTGCAGGTTATGGTGGATTAATGACAGTAACAAGGCTTCCGAAGCATATCGGGGCAAATGACGCTGACATTACTTTGGTCAATAAACACAATTATCATTATGAAACGACATGGATGCATGAAGCGAGCGCAGGAACGCTGCATCATGACCGCTGCAGATATCAAATAAAAGATGTAATCAATGAATCACGGGTCAAATTTGTGCAGGATACCGTAAAAGCGATAGATGTGCAAAATAAAAAGGTGACGCTTTCACAAGGGGACATCCCTTATGATTATCTTGTCATCGGGCTTGGCGCCGTCCCTGAAACATTCGGGATTAAAGGCTTAAAAGAATTCGCTTTTCCGATCGCGAATATTAATACGTCGCGCCAGCTGAAAGACCATATTGAGCTCCAATTTGCGACATACAATACGGAGGCTGAAAAACGCCCTGACCGCTTAACCATCGTTGTCGGCGGAGCGGGCTTTACGGGAATTGAATTTCTCGGTGAACTTGCGAACCGCAAGCCGGAGTTATGCAGATATTATGATATAGATGAAAGTCTCGTCCGGATCGTCTGTGTCGAGGCCGCCCCGACGGTTTTGCCGGGATTTGATCCGGAGCTTGTCGATTACGCCGTTCAATACCTTGAGAGCAAAGGCGTTGAATTTAAAATCGGCACCGCGGTTCAAGAATGCCGCGCAGACGGTGTCACAGTCGGCAAGAAAGATGAAGAGCCGGAAGAAATCAAATCGCAGACTGTTGTCTGGGCCGCGGGCGTGCGCGGACATCCGATCGTGGAGGAAGCGGGTTTTGAAAATATGCGCGGCCGTGTCAAGGTCAACCCTGATCTTCGGGCGCCGGGACATGATGACGTTTTTATTCTCGGCGACAGCTCGCTCTTTATCAATGAAGAGACGGAACGGCCGTACCCGCCGACTGCTCAGATCGCGATGCAGCAAGGAGAAACGGTCGCCAAAAATCTGGGCGGTTTGATTAAAGGAGGCCAGCTTGAAGAGTTCAAGCCTGACATTAAAGGAACCGTCGCCTCCCTCGGTGAGCATAACGCTGTCGGAGTCGTATACGGCAGGAAGCTCAAAGGCATGCCGGCGTCCTTTATGAAAAAGGTCATTGACAACCGCTCGCTCTTTATGATCGGCGGACTGGGCCTGACGCTGAAAAAAGGGAAGTTTAAATTCTTCTGAAAACCCGCGGCCGCGGGTTTTCTCTTTTTTTAGAAAAGAGCGCTATAAAAAGCATGTAAGAGAAAAAAATGAATGTTTCCGCTTACATGAGTTGATTTGTCACATATTCTGACTTGGTGCTTGACAAGTAAATATGGTATATTATCAGAAAATTAAGAAAAAGGGTGATCCGCATGAAAACGACAGCAAAAAGCACGGCGGCGTGTCCGTTCTGCTCAGGTAAAGGGTATTTTCAATTGCTTCTTGGCGGCTCCGAAACATGTCCCTCCTGCCAGGGAAGCGGCAAAGAGAGACAATGATTTTTCCAGACGTTGACTTTTTTACCGCCCCCGAGGTACACTGAAAGTGCTGTAGGGGGTGGATGTTTGTGATTAGTTTGCCGGTTGTCCTGATCTCAATCGTACTATTTTTTGTACTGTTTTTCGGCATAGGCTTTCTGTTGAACATGCTGCTTAGAATGTCGTGGATTATGGCTGTTGTCTATCCGATTGTATGCCTTTTCATTATCAGCAATAAAAAGATGATCAGTTACGTGCAGGCGCCGGGGGAATCCTTTCAAAGCCTGTTTCAGCGCATCATGTCATTAGCGGTTGCGGATGTCGTGATTTTGGCGGGCGGACTGGCGGGAGCCATCATGTCAGGCATTGCCATAAAGGCGCTCAGAAAAAGAGGATATCAAATGTTTTAAGCCGCTTTCTTATTCGAGAAAGCTTTTTTTGTGTCGCGGCGCTTTTTGTATAGCACCTCACTGAGTTGGGAACAATGACTCGGAGGAGAGTGATTTCAGATTGACGATAATCAGACGCGTATTCATGATCATGCTCTTTTTGGGCGCATGCCATGCGACATACTTTTCCATAACCGGTGTTGAAGCAAAGGATCTGACTAATTGGATGACGGAACATCGCGGCGCCGTTTTGAAAAACATCGGCACTCCGTTTCAATCCTTACAGAATCATCCGGATCAGAAGGCATCAGGCAGGGTAAAACCGCTGGAAGAAGCTTTTGACTGGGAACGCTATCCGTCACAAAAGGTGACGGCCACCGGTTATACCGCCGGAGCGGAATCTACCGGAAAATCTCCCGGGCATCCGCAGTACGGAATTACATATTCAGGCGTGAAGGTCAAACGCGATTTATATTCAACTGTTGCGGCCGATCCGTCTGTTTTCCCGATCGGGACGATCCTGTTTATACCGAATTACGGTTACGGGGTTGTCGCCGATACCGGCTCAAAAATTAAAGGCAGCCGCCTTGACCTCTACTTTGACACCGTCAAGGACGTCTATAACAATTGGGGTAAAAAAACACTTGAGGTCTACATTGTTAAAAAAGGGAACGGCACAGTGACCGAGGACGAACTTGTAAAGCTGAACGAAACCAAGTCGCTGCAAGTGTTCAGAAATCAATACAAAACGGTAAAAGAATAAAAACGCTTCAGCGTCCGCTGAAGCGTTTTTTACATAAAGAAATAATCTAAAATCAATGTCAGCACAATACCGGTGACGCCGCCGAAGAACACTTCAATCGGCTGATGGCCGAGCAGTTCTTTCAGTTTCTTCTGTTTTTCCTTCTCTTCCGCTTTCTGAAAGTCCTTCGCTTCGCTGACAAACCGATTAAAGTCGATGACCAGTTTATTAATGACCGTCGCCTGTTCACCCGCATGCCGCCTGACACCTGTAGCGTCGAACATCGTAATGACGGCGAAAATCGCGGCGACTGCAAACAGGGGCGAGTCCAGTCCCTGTTCCAAAGCGACTCCGGTTGACAGCGCGGTGACGGCGGCGGAATGGGAGCTCGGCATGCCGCCGGTGCTCGTCACAAGAGACCAGTCAAGTTTTTTGGATACGATAAATTGAATAGGCACTTTTACAACTTGGGCAAAAATAATGGCGGCAAAACTCGCCAGTAAAGGAAAATTCATAAGTACATCCATATGCGACATCCTTTCTGTATCTGCTGATTCCGATCGTATCGAAAAACTGCAGAAAACGCCCTTAGTTTGGTAAAATAAAATCAATGAAAAATGTTTTTTCATTATACCACTTTACATAACAAATACCCACATAAGGAGTGTGTACTCATGTTTTATGCATCTGATCAACTGCGGCATCCCGAAACACTGGTCATCGGTCTTTTTCAAAAAAGCACGCTGAACGGATTTACGAAGGAATTGGATGATAAATTGGGCGGTCATCTGACCCAACTGTTGAAGGATGGTGATGTGTCCGCCAAACGCAATCGTGTATCAAAAGTATACCCTCCGGCTGCGACCGGTATGAAACGTATTTATTTTATCGGCCTGGGAAGAGAAGCGGATTATTCATTTGAAGATACGAAAGAATGCTTTGCACGAGTATTTCAGCAGGTTCATCAAGATAAAAAACAGGAAGTATCCGTGTTGCTCGATACATTCGTTTCCGGTGAAGTGCCTGCCGCCGATGCCGCTCATGCGCTTTCAGAAAGCTGTCTGCTTGCGGTTTACGAAGTGCAGGATTATAAACATAAATCGAATGAGCCGGATCAGGAACTGAAATCAGTCTGCGCCGTGACCGAAGAAGACCTGAGAGAAGTGCAGGCCGGCCTGAACGTCGGCGCGGCATACGGCCAAGGGACGAATTCAGCCCGCACGCTTGTGAATATGCCGGGTAATATGCTGACGGCCACTGATTTGGCGTCATATGCCGCTGAGCTTGCGGCAAAATACGATTTCGAGTGTGAAATTTTAGAAAAAGATGAAATGGAAGAGCTCGGCATGGGAGGGCTGCTTGCTGTTAACAAGGGCTCATCCGAACCGCCGAAAATGATCGTTCTGAAGTATCAGGGCAAAGATCAGTGGGAAGACGTCATCGGCCTGGTCGGTAAAGGAATTACCTTTGATACGGGCGGATATTCAATTAAACCGAAAACCGGCATTGTCGGCATGAAAAGCGATATGGGAGGGGCCGCCTCGGTATTAGGGGCAATGGAGATTATCGGCGAACTGCGGCCTGAACAAAACGTGCTCGCTGTCATACCGTCTACGGACAACATGATTTCGTCCGATGCGATGAAGCCGGATGATGTCATCGTTTCGCTCAGCGGAAAAACCATTGAGATCCTGAACACCGATGCGGAAGGGCGTCTCGTGCTTGCCGACGGCATCACATACGCCAAGCAGCACGGAGCCTCTGTACTCGTAGACGTCGCAACGTTAACGGGCGGTGTCATTGTCGCCTTAGGGAACGAAATGACGGGCGCTATGACTAATCACGCCGCGTTTTATGAACAGGTGGCGGAATCGGCGAAAGAATCCGGCGAGCCGATCTGGCAGCTTCCGATTACAGAAAAGGATAAAAAACGGGTGAGAAACAGTCAGATGGCTGATTTGAACAATTCTCCGGGAAGAGAAGGCCACGCGATTATGGCGGGGGCATTCATTGGTGAATTCGCGGAAAACACGCCGTGGGTTCATCTCGATATTGCGGGAACCGCAACGGCGAATAAAGCGACATGCTTCGGCCCTGCCGGTGCAACAGGCGTCATGGCAAGGACGTTGGCTGTTTTGACTGAGCGCTTTACGCCCGAAAGATAACAGCATCCCGCTGCCTTGATGCAGCGGGTTTTTTGATTTCCAAAATCTTTAGTTGACTAAAGCGCAGAATATATGGTAACTTTAATTATCTACTACATTAGCAAACTAAAGGATTTTTGGAGGGACTCATCAATGAATGCTGTTGTTGTCGCAGTACTGCTTATGCTCGTCTTAAGCCTGCTGCGTGTCAATATTATTATAGCTTTAATGATCGGCGCGCTTGCCGGCGGGCTGACCGGCGGCTTAGGCCTCGGAGAGACGGTGAAGGCTTTTACGGACGGTCTCGGCGGAAATGCCACCGTCGCGGTCAGCTACGCGCTGCTCGGAGCATTTGCCGCGGCGCTGACAAAGACGGGGCTTCCCGATGCAATGGTGGAAGCGTCTGTCAAACTAATCGGAAAAAAGGAAGATTCGCGGAAAAAAGCACTGTCAAAAGTGTTAATCGTACTGATTATTTTAATCATATCCTGTTTCTCGCAAAACGTGGTGCCCGTTCACATTGCGTTTATTCCTGTATTGATTCCGCCGCTTTTAAAAATATTTAACGAACTTGAAATAGACCGCAGGCTGATCGCGTGTGTGATGACATTCGGACTGACTGCGCCGTATATCGTTCTGCCTGTCGGATTCGGACAGATTTTCCAGGGGATGCTGAGAGATAATATGGCGTCAGCCGGTTTAAAGGTGCCGCTCAGTGATATCCCGTATGCTTTAATCATCCCGACGGCCGGGATGGCGGTCGGTTTAATTTTAGCCGTCATCGTCTTCCGGAAACCGAAGAAATATGAGACGAAGGAGATTGCCGGACTATCGTCTTCTCCTTATACGAAAAAAAGCATTGCCATCGCCTTGATCTCCATTGCCGTGTCGCTTGCCGTTCAGCTCTATCTGTCACAAGTGCTCGGAGTGGAAGGTATGATCATGGGCGCGCTTGCCGGCTTGTTTACGCTGTTTATCAGCGGAGTCATGAAGCGCAATGAAGCGGATAAGCTGATCACGGACGGCATGATTCTGATGGCTTTTATCGGGTTTGTCATGCTTGTTGCAGCCGGTTTTTCAAATGTATTGAATAAAACGGGCGATGTGGCTTCCTTGGTCAAAGCATCAACAGGCTTTATCGGCCACAGCCAATCATTAGGCGCGCTCCTGATGCTGGTGGTCGGTTTATTAATCACGATGGGAATCGGATCATCATTTGCAACCGTACCCGTCATTACGACCATATTTGTCCCGCTGTGCGCTCAGCTCGGATTCAGCCCGATGGCGACGATCGCCGTAATCGGAGCGGCCGCCGCGGTCGGTGATGCGGGTTCTCCTGCAAGTGACAGTACGCTCGGGCCGACGTCAGGCCTCAGCGCCGACGGACAGCACCACCACATTTGGGATACGTGCGTACCGACATTTATTTTCTATAACATTCCGCTTGTGATATTCGGCTGGATTGCCGCGCTTGTCCTGTAAAAAAAAGGCTCCCGGAAAGGGGAGCCTTTTTGTATGCTGAGAACATCTTACGCCGGATTTCTGCTGAACCCCGTCGCTTTATGAATAGACCTGTATACGGCAGGCGCGATTGATGCCAATAACAGTGCTAAAACGATATCTTTTATGAAAAACCATATCATGTAAAACCAGGCCATTCCGTAGCTGATCGGAGCATGAAGCCATAATTTCAGCGCAATATACGTATAGGTCGTGCCAATGATATAAATGACGGCGGTACCGATCAAAGAGGCCCATGCATAATGCAGGCGGCCGGGTTTTTTTGTTTTTTCCAGCAGCCATCCGGCTGCAAATGCCGCCGGGATGTAAGCGAGAATAAATCCGCCGCTCTTTCCGATAAACGGCGCAAAGCCTGCTGAGAATTGGGCGAAAACAGGCGCCCCCGCGAGTCCGGCCAATGCGTATACCGTCATTGCAATGGCTGCCCGTCTGGCGCCGAGAAGCATCGCGGCTAACAGACAAAAGAAAGGCTGCAGCGATAACGGAATTCCCGCAACTTGCAAAAAAGGAGCCATTGATGTAATGTTGGCGCCGACGGCCATCAGTGCGGCAAACATGCCGATAAGCGCCATATCGCCCGCACGAAGGTTGCGTTGTTTCATTTGTTTTTCCCCCTTACACTTGTACCAGATTAGCGTAATCGAAGGGTGATTGATTGTCAACAAAGATTTAATGCAGGTTTACTAAATGGAGGGAGCCATATGTTTTTCGGGAAAACGAAACAAACAAAACAGTCGGAACGGATTCCGCCAAACCAAAATGTCACAACGAAGTTTCCCGTGCTTCACGCCGGAAATGTTCCTTATTATGAAGATATGTCAAAATGGAATCTGCAAGTGTACGGACTTGTTGACCGTCCTATGCTGTTAAGCTTTGAAGATATCAAAGCCTTTCCGGAAGCCGAAGTGAAAAATGATATTCATTGCGTCACGGGCTGGTCCCGTCTTGATAATATCTGGAAGGGAATACGCGCCAAAGACATCGCTGAGAAAGCGGGCGTGCACAAAGAAGCGGGATTCGTCATTCTGCATGCTGAAGAGGGCTGGACGGCCAACCTGCCGCTTTCTGATTTTACGCGGGAAACATCCCTGCTGGCATATGCGCATAACGGCGAGCCGTTAACGCCAGAGCACGGCTATCCGCTAAGAGGCGTTTTCCCCCATCTTTATTTTTGGAAAAGCGCAAAATGGCTGCGCGGCATTCAGTTTACAAAGGAAAACCACCCCGGCTTTTGGGAGAAAAACGGCTACCATATGAGGGGAGATCCATGGAAGAATGAGCGCTTTACATGGGATTAAGCCTCCTATCACGATATAGTTCTTAGGTACCTTATTGAAATAAGGTGCTTTTTTTATATCAAAAATCCATTGACTTTGTTTGGCAAAAAACCTATTATTTGAGGTGTCTTTTGATATTGAAAATCATTATCAATAAGCATAAATAAAGCAATTGCCGCAAAGGGGATGAACACATAATGGACGGAAAACAAATAAAGCGGGGTTTCGCGCCGGCCGGCCGATACGCGGTTCCGGGCACAGAAGTAAGAGAAATGCGCTCAAAAGGAGGCCGTACGTATCGTATCTTTGTCTCTTTTCCTCAGGAAGAACCGCCTGCATCCGGTTTCCCCGTCATATACCTGCTCGATGCGAATTCCGTATTCGGCACAATGGCCGAAGCTTTGCGGGTGCAAAGCAGACGGCCTGAAAAAACAGGCGTTGTTCCGGCGGTGATTGTCGGAATCGGCTACCCGACAGATCAGCCGTTTTCCGCCGAACGTCACAGTGATTTTACGATGCCGCTTTCTGAATCAGAACTGCCGGTGCATCCGCGCGGCGCGGCATGGCCCGAACAGGGAGGGGCGGAAGCATTTCTGGAGTTTATAGAAGAAGAAGTAAAGCCCGCGATGGAGCGGGATTATCCGATCGACAGAGGCAGGCAGACGATTTTCGGCCATTCGCTGGGCGGTCTTTTTGTGCTGCAAGTGCTTTTGACGAGGCCGGACATGTTTCAGACCTATGTTGCCGGGAGTCCGTCAATTCACTGGAACAAGCGTTTTATTCAGGAAAAAGCGGAACGTTTGTCAGACCGGCTCTCTGCGGAAAATCTTCAAGTCAGCGTATTGCTGGCTGCGGGAGAAATTGAAAAAACACATAAAAGCAGAATCCCGCAGCACGCAGAGGCGCTGTACTCTTTATTATCCGGGTTTGAAGATGATGGAGTCCGTGCTGAATACAGCGAGTTTGAAGGAGAAGGCCATATTTCTGTCCTGCCCGTTTTAATCAGCAGAGCCCTGCGTTTCTGCCTGAATCCGGGAGGGCCGCATACCCCGTATTCTCCCGTATGAGAAAAAACAGGCCCTTCGAACTAAATGCGGCTGATTCTAATTTTCTAATTGACTGCGTGTTTTGATTTGGATATGATTGTCTTGAATCATAATTGATAATGATAATCATTATCAATAAAGAAAGGGAATGATAATATGGACGCATTGGGAATGAAAGGGAAAACGGCCGTTGTCACCGGCGCCGCTCAAGGCATCGGAGAAGCAACAGCGCTTGCCCTTGCTGAACAAGGCGTAAATGTGGCAGCTATAGATACAAATGAAGACTTGCTTCTCGGGCTTACTGACAGACTTCGGAAAAAAGGCGTGCAGGCGCAGGGGTTTGCCGCAGATGTATCTGACAGTGCGGCTGTCAATGATATCATCGCCGCCGTTGAACGCGACATGGGGCCTATTGAAATATTGGCGAACGTTGCGGGCGTGCTGCGGCCGGGTCCGGTGCAATCCCTCAGTGATGAAGATTGGGATCAAACATTTTCTGTTAATACGACCGGCGTTTTTCATGTATCGCGGGCTGTAAGCCGGTACATGATTGAGCGTCAAAAAGGCGCCATCGTTACGGTCGGTTCGAATGCAGCCGGCGTTCCGCGTGCTTCCATGGCGGCTTATGCGGCGTCAAAAGCGGCTGCCGTCATGTTTACGAAATGCCTCGGACTGGAGCTTGCGGCCCATCATATCCGCTGCAACATCGTATCTCCGGGTTCAACGGAAACCGACATGCAGCGGGCGCTGTGGCAGGACGAGAACGGAGCCCGGGACGTCATCAGAGGTTCGCTTGATACATATAAAACGGGAATTCCGCTTCAAAAGCTGGCGAAGCCTTCTGATATTGCAAATGCCGTTTTGTTTCTGGCTTCTGAACAGGCAAACCATATTACGATGCATGATTTATGCGTTGATGGCGGCGCTACTTTAGGCGTTTGATTTAACGAGAAGGAGGGACAAACATGACAAATCAACATTTATTGGCGGAAGTGTCAGCAAAAGAGGTGCTGGACGCTTACAAGCCCGGGGCGTTCTTTTTAGCTTCCCCGAAAAGTACGATGCTTGCGGAAGGAATGTTTGCGGAAGTGCCTGATACAGACGCGGAAAATCAGCTGGATTCACTGCCTGAACGCGTGAGACAGACGCTTCTTGAGGCAAAGCAAGCCGGCATCAAACATCCGATTGCGGCCGGCGCCATTCCTTTTGACAGCAGAAAAGCTTCCCGGCTTTTTGTACCGAAGAATGTCCATACGGCAGGCCCGCTTTCGTTTGCGGTATCTTCCGCAGAAAAGCCGCAATCCAATACATATGACATCTGTCCCGTTCCGGAGCCTGAGGGCTTTATGAGCGGTGTGGAACAAGGCGTATTCAACATTACGGACGGTCCGCTCAGCAAAATCGTGCTGTCAAGGACGCTTCATCTGACCGCTGAAAAGGATATTGACATTCCTCAGGCCGTCAAGCATTTGGCGCAGCACAACCCGCGCGGCTATACATTCGCTGCGGATGTGACGGGAACGTCAGAAACAAGAAAAACGCTTTTCGGCGCAAGTCCTGAACTGCTGCTGTCCAAAAACGGAACATCAATTCTGTCCAATCCGCTGGCAGGTTCCAGACCTCGCAGCACAGATCCCGCCGAGGATCAGAGAAGAGCGGAAGAACTGCTGCAATCAGCAAAAGATCTGCATGAACATGCCGTAGTCGTGGCCGCCGTGGCCGCCGCCCTTAAACCGTTCTGCCGTGTGCTTGATGTGCCGGAAAAACCGTCACTCATTAAAACTGAGGCGATGTGGCACCTGTCCACCGAGGTAAAGGGAGAGCTGCGTGATCCGTCAACGACATCACTTGAGCTGGCCATCGCCCTGCATCCGACACCCGCGGTATGCGGAACGCCGACGGATGCGGCGAGAGAAGCGATTCAGGATATTGAGCCGTTTGACCGCAATTTCTACACGGGAATGGCGGGCTGGTGTGATGCTGAGGGTGACGGAGAATGGATTATCGCACTCCGCTGCGCCGAAGCGGAAACAAGGTCTCTCCGGCTCTTTGCGGGTGCCGGGATTGTCGCCGGATCAAAGCCGCAGGATGAACTGGACGAGACCTCGGCCAAATTCCGCACCATGCTCCGGGCGATGGGGCTTTACCAAGATGAGTTGTAAAAAAGGAGGGAACGGATCGTGCTGACTGGATTTACGCCATGGCCGGAAGAATGGGCTGACAAATACCGAAAAGACGGCTGCTGGAAGGGTGAGACGTTCGGAGGAATGCTGAAAGAGCGCGCGGCTTTATACGGAAATCAAACTGCCGTGACGTGTAAAGATGTACATTGGAGCTACAAAGAATTAGATGAAAAGGCCGATCGTTTAGCGGCGGGACTGCATAAGCTCGGAATTCAAAAGGAAGACCGCGTTGTCGTTCAGCTGCCGAATATCGCTGAGTTTTTTGAAGTGATTTTCGCGCTGTTCCGGCTCGGAGCACTGCCCGTTTTCGCACTGCCTTCTCATAGAAGCAGTGAGATTACGTATTTCTGCGAGTTTGCAGAGGCGAAAGCATACATCATTCCTGATATGCATTCAGGTTTTGATTACAGAGCGCTTGCCAGACAGGTGAAAGACAAACTTCCGGATTTGGCGCATGTCATTGTGGCCGGCGAAGCTGAAGAGTTTCAAGAACTGAGCAGCCTGCATAGAGAGCCTGTTCAGCTGGAAGAAGTAAGCCCGGCGGAAGTCGCCTTTTTACAGCTTTCAGGAGGCAGTACGGGGCTGTCCAAGCTGATTCCGCGAACACACGACGATTACATATACAGTTTGCGCATCAGCGCGGAAATATGCGGCTTGGATCATCACAGCGTTTATTTGGCCGCTCTGCCGACAGCGCATAATTATCCGCTCAGCTCGCCGGGTGTGTTGGGAACTTTATATGCCGGAGGCCGGGTTGTTCTGTCACCGACGCCGAGTCCGGATGACTGCTTCCCGTTAATTGAAAAAGAACGTGTCACAATTACAGCGCTCGTCCCGCCGCTTGCGATGGTGTGGATGGACGCATCCGGTTCGCGAAGTGATGATTTATCAAGCCTTCAAGTGCTGCAGGTGGGAGGCGCCAAATTCAGCGCTGAGGCGGCCCGCCGCGTAAAGAGCGCTTTCGGATGCACCCTTCAGCAGGTTTTCGGAATGGCGGAAGGATTGGTGAATTATACGAGACTGGATGATCCTGAAGAAATCATTGTCAATACGCAAGGCAGACCGATGTCACCTTTTGATGAGGTCAGGGTTTTAGACGATAACGGGCGGGATGTCGCCCCCGGTGAAGCGGGACATTTGTTTACACGCGGCCCTTACACGATTCGCGGATATTATAAAGCGCCTGAACATAATGAAAGATCATTCACAGCCGACGGATTTTATCAGACCGGCGATATCGTCAAACTGACGGCGGACGGCTATATCATCGTCGAAGGACGTGCGAAAGATCAAATCAATCGGGGCGGTGAAAAAATAGCCGCTGAGGAGGTGGAAAATCACCTTCTTGCGCATCCTGCCGTTCATGATGCGGCCATGGTTTCAATGCCGGATGATTTTCTCGGGGAGAGATCCTGTGTGTTCGTCATCCCGAAAGGAGAAGCGCCGAAACCGGGAGAGCTGAAAGCATTTTTACGTGAGCGCGGATTGGCGGCATATAAAATCCCCGACCGGATTGAATTTATCGCTTCTTTCCCGAAAACCGGCGTCGGCAAGGTCAGTAAAAAGGATCTTCGCGAAACGATCGCCCAAAAAGTAAAGCCGGCTGAAATCAAACAATCTTAAAAAAAGGAAGTGTTTACATTGGCTATACCGTCTATTCCCGCATATGCGCTGCCGACAGCGTCAGATATGCCTGAAAATAAAGTATCGTGGACGCTGAATCCGAAACGCGCGGTGCTTCTGATCCATGACATGCAGAATTATTTCGTCGATGCTTTTGCGAAAGGTGAGGCTCCGATCACGGAGGCGGCTCAGAATATCAAAAAAATAAAAGAGCAATGCAAAGCACTCGGCATTCCGGTGGTGTATACCGCGCAGCCGGGCAGCCAAGACCCGGCGGACCGCGCGCTGCTGACGGATTTTTGGGGGCCGGGGCTAAAAAGCGGGCCTTATGAAGAAAAGGTCATTCCGGAGCTTGCCCCGGATGATCAGGACATTGTCCTCACAAAGTGGAGATACAGCGCGTTTAAACGGACGAATCTCCTTGACATCATGCGTGAAAGCGGCAGAGACCAGCTCATGATTACGGGAATTTATGCACACATCGGCTGTCTCGTCACAGCCTGTGAAGCATTTATGGATGATATCCAAAGCTTCTTTATCGGAGACGCCGTGGCTGATTTTTCTTCGGAAAAACATAAGATGGCCATCGAATATGCGTCTCAGCGCTGCGCTTACACGGCTTTGACAAACGAAGTACTGGAGCTGCTGGGCGGCGCGCCGGTTTCTGAAGGAGAAGAGAAGGCTTCCGCCGTATTGACAAAAGACCGGGTGCGGGAACAAATTGCGGCGATTCTTCAAGAATCACCGTCTGATATTCCGGATCATGAAGACCTGCTGGATAGAGGTCTTGACTCCGTCAGAATCATGAGCCTTGTCGAACAATGGCGCCGTGACGGAGCTGAAGTGACGTTTGTGGAACTGGCGGAGAACCCGACGCTGGAAGAGTGGTGGAGACTTCTTTCTTCCCGATCTCAAAAAGTCTTGCCGAACGCAGATTATTTATAAAGGGAGAGAATAGAATGCATGATACACAACAGCTGCCTCTGACAGGCGCACAGGCCGGTATCTGGTTTGCGCAGCAGCTTGATCCTGATAATCCGATTTACAATACAGGCGAGTACGTTGAGATAAACGGCGCGATCGATGTGAACATATTTAAAACCGCTCTCGAACGCGTGCTGACAGAAGCCGCGTCATTACACGCCCGCTTCGAGGAGGGGGCAGACGGGCCGAAGCAGATCATCAATCCTCCATTTGAGGCTGCGATCGATGTCATAGATGTGAGTTCAGAAGCTGATCCGAAGCAGGCCGCACTCAGACTCATGCAGACAGATTTGGATGAGCCCGTCGATATGGCGGCCGGGCCTTTGTTCCGCGACATTTTATTTCAGGCGGGACCGGAACGCTTTTTCTGGTATCAGCGCATTCACCACATTGCGATAGACGGCTACGGTTTTTCACTGCTGGCACGGCGTACGGCGCAAGTGTACACCGCAATACGGGAGGGACGTCCGGATAACGGGCGCTCCTTCGGTTCTTTGGAGGATCTGGTAAAAGAAGATCAAGAGTACCGCGCGTCTGATCAATTCCTGAAAGATCGGGAATTTTGGATGGAGAAATTTGCGGATGAACCTGATGTCGTCAGTTTGGCGGAAAGAGCGCCGAGAACGTCAACAAGCTTTCACAGGAGCACGGCTTATCTTTCTGAAACGTCTTTACAGCATGTAAAAGCGATTCCGAACTGGCATGAAGCCGTCACGGCCGCAGCGGCGGTATATGTCCATCGGATGACAAACGCGGGGGATATCGTGCTCGGCTTACCGATGATGGGGCGGATCGGCTCGATTTCACTGAATATTCCGAGTATGGTCATGAATCTTCTGCCTTTACGGCTTTCTCTTCGCCCGGATATGAATTTTCATGAGGCCGTCAGCCAAGTGGCAAAAGAAATCCGAAACATCCGGCGCCATCAGAAATACCGCCATGAAGATATGCGCCGCGACCTTAAATTGCTCGGAGAAAATCGCAGGCTGTTCGGCCCGCAAGTCAATGTGATGCCGTTTGACTACGCGCTTGATTTCGCCGGAGCGCCGGGCGCCGTTCATAACTTATCAGCCGGGCCCGTTGATGATTTGTCAATTAACGTTTACGACAGAGCGGACGGAAGCGGAATGCGTGTGGACTTTGATGCGAATCCGGAAGTGTACAGCGCCGAAGATATTGAAAACCATCAAAAACGATTCCTGCTTCTGTTGGAATCCGCTGTGAAAGACCAGACACAAAAAATCGGCACACTCAACCTTCTGCTTGAAAGTGAACGTCTCCGCGTACTGGAAAGCTGGAATGACACGCGCAAGGCCGAGAAGCAGAAAAGTCTGCCGGAGCTGTTTTACGAACAGGCCGTAAAAACACCGGACCGGCCGGCAATCATCACCGAAAACGAAGAGCTCAGCTATGCCGAATTGAACAAGCGCGCGAACCAGCTTGCCGGCATGCTAAAAGAAAAGGGGCTCGGACCGGAACAATTTGCCGCTTTGCTGCTTCCGCGGTCACAGGAGTTGGCCGTGAGCATGCTGGCCGTTTTGAAAACGGGAGCCGCATACCTGCCGCTTGATCCTGATTTTCCTTCTGAGCGTATCACATACATGCTCAAAGATGCACAGCCTGCATGCCTGATTACAACGATGGAATTATCCGGCCGCATGCCGGAAGACAGTGATGCAAAAAGGATCATTCTCGATGACCCGGATACGGTAAAAACCGTTGCCGCTCAAAATGCTGACTGTCCCGCTCAGGCGGAATGTTCGCCTTTGCACCCCGCTTATATCATTTATACATCGGGCTCAACGGGCAAACCGAAAGGCGTAGTCGTCACATTAAAAAGCGTAAGCAATTTCCTCTTATCCATGCGGGAAATGTTCCCGCTCGGCGAACAAGACCGCCTGCTTGCCGTTACGACTGCGGCGTTTGATATTTCCGGACTTGAGCTCTTCCTTCCGCTCATCAGCGGGGCGGGGTGCGTCATCGCACGTAAAGAGACGATTCAGGAACCGCGGGCGCTTGCGCACATGATTCACTCATACGGTATTTCAATCATGCAGGCAACGCCGACATTGTGGCATTCATTAGTCACCAATGAACCGGATTCTCTCCGGGCGCTGCGGGTGCTTGTCGGAGGTGAGGCGCTTCCGAACGCGCTTATGCATGCTCTGCTTGAATCAGGCTGTACGGTGACGAATCTGTACGGGCCGACTGAAACAACAATCTGGTCGGCCGCACAGCCGCTTGCAAAAGACCATACGGGGGCGCCTCCGATCGGAACGCCGATTTGGAACACGCGGGTATATGTGCTGGACGCCGCATTGCAGCCCGTCCCGCCGGGAATCGCGGGCGAGCTTTATATCGCGGGTGAGGGGCTTGCCAGAGGTTATTATAACCGTCCTGATTTAACAGCTGAAAGATTCATTGCCGATCCGTACGGCCCCGAGGGCGCGAGGATGTATCGGACGGGAGATCTCGTGCGCTGGCGTGAGGACGGCTCGCTTGATTATATCAGCAGAGCCGATCACCAAATTAAAATCCGCGGGTTCCGGATAGAATTAGGAGAAATTGAGTCAGTGCTGTCGAAATATCCGGGTATTTCGCAGGCCGCCGTCATTGTCCGTGAAGACCAGCCGGGAGATAAGCGGCTGGCGGCTTATACTGTCGCGGATCAGCCCCTTGATATCGGCGGACTTCGTGCACATATGGCCGAAAGCCTGCCGGATTATATGGTGCCGGGCGCGTTTGTACAGCTGAAAGAATTGCCGCTGACGCCGAATAAGAAGCTCGATCGCAGCGCTCTGCCTGCACCTGATTTTTCCGCTGTCCTGTCTGACAGAGGGCCGCGGACACCGCAGGAGGAAATATTATGCGATTTGTTTGCCGAGGTTCTCGGTCTCGCGCGGGTCGGAATTGATGACGGGTTCTTTGAATTGGGCGGACATTCGCTCTTAGCCGGACGCCTGATGAGCCGGGTCCGGGAGACGATGGGCGCAGAGCTTGGCATCGGCCGTCTGTTTGATACGCCGACCGTTGCCGGGCTCGCCGCACAGCTTGACACCGCAAAGAGTGCGCGGCCTAAGCTCAAGCCGTTTGACCGGCCGGAGCACATCCCGCTGTCATTTGCGCAGCTGCGTCTTTGGTTTCTCTACTGTCTTGAAGGGCCAAGCCCGACTTACAACATTCCGGTGATTGTCCGCATGTCAGGCAAGCTTGACCAATCAGCGCTGAAACACGCCTTTTACGATGTTGTCAGCCGTCATGAAAGCTTGCGCACCGTTTTTCCGGAAAATAAGGGATCATCTCATCAGCTCATTTTATCTGCTGAAGAAGCCCGCCCTGTGTTTACAGTGACACGTGCGGACAAAAACGAGCTCCAAGACATGCTTGCCGCTGCGGCACGATATCGGTTTGATCTCGCTAAAGAGCCGGCCGTCCGGGCTGAGCTGTTTGATCTTGGTGGCGGCAAGTATACGCTGATGATTCTCCTGCATCACATCGCAGGTGACGGCTGGTCCTTGAATCCGCTCATGCGTGACTTATCCATAGCCTATATCGCCCGGCAAACAGGTAAAAAAGCAGAATGGGCGCCGCTGGCGGTTCAATATGCGGATTATGCGCTTTGGCAGCAGCAGCTTTTAGGCAGCGCGTCTGATTCTGAGAGCTTAATTGCGCGCCAGCTGGATTTCTGGAAGAAAACGCTTGAAAATGTACCGGATCAGCTGGAGCTGCCGTCTGATTTTCCGCGTCCTGCTGAATCAAGCTACAGGGGCGGCGTCATTCCGGTCAACATTGGCCAAGAGCTTCATGCCCGTCTTCTCTCACTTGCCAGAAATCAGCGCGTAAGCCTGTTTATGGTGCTTCAATCAGGGCTTTCCGCGTTACTGACCCGGCTCGGTGCAGGGACCGATATTCCGATCGGCAGTCCGATAGCCGGCCGCAGTGATGACGCATTGGGAGACCTTGTGGGTATGTTCATTAATACACTCGTACTGAGAACCGATACCTCTGGCGATCCGAGCTTTTGTGAGCTCCTTGAAAGGGTCAGGGAAATGAATCTCGCAGCATATGAACATCAGGACGTGCCGTTTGAACGTCTCGTGGAAGAATTGAATCCGGTTCGTTCCCGGTCAAGACATCCGCTGTTCCAAGTGATGCTCGCATTCCAAAATACGCCTGACCCTGTACTCAGTCTTCCTGATATGGAAACAAGCCTGCAAATCAGCAGTGTCGGATCGTCCAAATTTGATTTGACGCTGGAATTGGCTGAACAGCGCCATGACGACGGCACGCCTGCCGGTATTGAAGGCCTGCTGGAGTTCAGTACGGACTTATTCAGAAAAGAAACGGCCGAAGCACTTGCCGGACGCCTGCTTCTTCTGCTCGAAGATGCTGCATCACATCCGGAAAAATCGATCGGAAGCTTAACCATTCTTTCTGATGAAGAGCGCCGGAAGCTTTTGCCGGTTAAACGGGCAAAACAGCATATTCAGCCTCGGCAGACACTGCCTGAATTGTTTGAAATACAGGCCGCCGCAAAAGCGGATGAAACGGCGGCAGTATTTGAAGAGAGCGGGCTCACTTATAAAGAGCTGAATGAAAGAGCCAATCAGCTCGCGCATATGATGATTGCCCGCGGCGTCGGCCCGGAGCAGTTTGTCGCACTGGCGCTGCCGCGTTCTTTAGATATGATTGTCGGGCTGTTAGCCGTCCTGAAGACGGGGGCAGCGTATTTGCCGCTTGATCCTGATTATCCCGCGGACCGCATTGCTTTTATGTTACATGATGCCAAGCCTGTATTTATGCTCACCAACCGTGAAGGCGCAAGTAAGCTCTCTATCGAAAGCGGCATGCCGGCCTTCATCCTGGATGACCCGCAGAATAAAGAAACACTTGAGCGATATGCCGTCACGAACCCTGCGGACGCTGACCGGATTCGTCCGCTGTCGCCGCTTCACCCGGCCTATGTCATTTACACGTCGGGATCAACAGGTGTGCCGAAAGGTGTCATCATTCCGCACAGCAATGTTATCAGGCTGTTTGAGTCGACGCGGCATTGGTATCACTTTCATTCTGATGATGTATGGACGATGTTTCACTCCTACGCTTTCGATTTCTCTGTCTGGGAAATGTGGGGGCCGCTGCTTCACGGCGGACGTCTCGTCGTCGTGCCGCATGACATCAGCAGATCGCCGAAAGCGTTTTTACATCTCCTCGTGAAAGAGCGGGTGACCGTGCTTAACCAAACGCCGTCAGCGTTTTACCAGCTGATGCATGCGGAAAAAGAACACAAAGAGCTGGGGCGTCAGCTCGCACTCAGATATATCATCTTCGGCGGCGAGGCGCTTGAGCTGAGCCGGCTTGAGGATTGGTACAGCCGCCACGCAGACAATCAGCCGGTGCTCGTGAATATGTACGGGATTACGGAAACGACGGTGCACGTCAGTTACCTTGAATTAGACAAAAACATTGCCGAACTGAAGGCAAACAGCCTCATCGGCTGCGGCATTCCTGATCTGAACGTATATGTGCTTGATGACCGGCTGGAGCCTGTGCCTCCGGGCATCACGGGCGAAATGTATGTGGCCGGAGGAGGCGTGGCACGCGGTTACTTAGGGCGGCAAAGCCTGACCGCCGAACGCTTTGTGGCTGATCCGTACGGCCCGCCGGGAACGAGAATGTACCGGACAGGGGATTTAGCCCGTCTGCGGACGGACGGTTCTCTTGATTATATGGGCAGAGCGGACCACCAGATTAAAATCCGCGGCTTCCGGATTGAATTGGGAGAAATCGAAGCGGTTCTCGTCAAACATCCGGATGTCGAGGATGCTGCCGTAGTTGTCCGTGAAGACCGGCCGGGAGATAAACGGCTGGCCGCCTACCTTGTCCGATCTGCCGGCAGCACCTTGGATACGGGGGACATGCGCCGGTTTACCGAAGAAAGCCTGCCGGATTACATGGTTCCGTCAGCTTTTGTCAAAATGAATGAACTGCCGCTGACACCGAATGGAAAGCTTGACCGAAAAGCGCTCCCTGCGCCTGACTTCCAAACGGAGGTCACCGGCCGGGGACCGAGAACGCCGCAGGAAGAAATGCTGTGTGAGCTGTTCGCAGAGGTGCTTCACCTGCCGCGTGTCGGTATTGATGACAGATTCTTTGATTTAGGCGGCCATTCTTTGCTTGCGGTTCATTTAATGAGCCGTATTCGGGAAGCGATGGGAGCCGAGCTGAGTATCGGAACATTATTTGAAGCTCCTACGGTGGCAAGCCTTGCTGAAAGACTTGAGTCAGGAACGGGCACAAGCGCGCTTGATGTTCTTCTTCCGCTCAGAACGGCAGGAGAAGAAACACCGTTGTTCTGTGTCCATCCGGCCGGCGGTCTCAGCTGGTGTTATGCCGGGCTGATGTCTTCTTTAGAGGCTGATTATCCGATATACGGCTTACAGGCGAGAGGCATCGGAAAAAAAGAACCGCTTCCGCAAAGCTTAGATGACATGGCGGCGGATTATATTGAAAAAATCCGCACCGTGCAGCCGAAAGGGCCGTACCGTCTGCTCGGCTGGTCTCTCGGAGGGAATGTCATTCAGGCCATGGCGACACAATTACAGAGCCGGGGGGAAGAGGTTTCGCTTTTGGTGATGCTTGACGCGTATCCGAATCATTTTCTGCCGATAAAAAATGCGCCTGATGACGAGGAAGCCGTTATTGCGCTGCTTGCCCTGGGAGGGTACGACCCGGACAGCCTCGGGGATCAGCCGCTTGATTTTGACACCGCGCTGACCATTCTCCGCCGTGAGGGAAGCGCATTAGCCAGTCTGGACGAGTCAGTGATGATGAATCTGAAAGACACGTACGTTAATTCTGTCGGGCTGTTAGGAACATACAAGCCGAAGCCGTTCCACGGAGATGTGCTGTTCTTCAGATCCACGATTATTCCGGAGTGGTTTGACCCGATTGAGCCGGATACTTGGAAACCGTATATTACGGGGAAAATCGAGCGGTATGACTTAGACTGCCGCCATAAAGATATGTGCCAGCCGGGCCCGCTTGCCGACATCGGCGCGATTCTGGCAGAGAAATTAAACGGACGGCGTACAGTCCGGTAGAGAAAGGAAAGAGATGATATGACAAATCCATTTGAACAGGAAGACGGCTCATACCATGTGCTCGTCAATGCTGAAGGCCAGTACTCACTGTGGCCGGCCTATCTGGATGTGCCGGACGGCTGGGAAACCCGTCTCACGAATGAAACCCGCCCCGTTTGTCTCGAATATATTGAAACAAACTGGCGTGATATGAGGCCGGAAAGCCTGAAACAGGCCGAAGCCGCTAAAAAATAAGAAAAGCCTGCCGTTATTTCGGCAGGCTTTTTATGCGGACATCAGCCGTTAAGCTGTGTATGATCACAAAATGTATAAGGGTGGCCTTCTTCATTCGTGCACCATGACTGAGACAGAAAAGCCAAAAAGACCGCGGCCCACTGGTCTGCAAACTGGATTAAAATACCGCCGTCGTGCCACGTTCCGTTATCCTTCTTCCAGCGTGTATCAATTGGGTTTCCCTGATTCATATGAATATTATGCATGCCGTTTGTCGGCTTGAACCCGAAAATCTTATCAGCGCCCGGCTCCGGCCCGAATTTAGAGCCGTAAATATAGACGGTGGCTTTTTCTGATTTGGCTTTTTGCATGTACGTCTCAATAAAGTCATTTAAGTCATTATCCGGACCGGTGACTTCATGCGGGAGGGGCACCATGTTCCGGGGATCAAACAATCCGCCGCGGACATAATCCAGCGCCAGCTCACGGCTGGTTTCATCAATTGGGGTATATCCATACGGAATGTTGGGCAGCAGGGTGATCGCGCTTGCGTCAAAATGATCGCGTGCCGCATACAGAACCTCTGATTCTTTTGAACTTGACATGACATTGATCGCACAGCGATAGCGCGTATCAGGCTCGCCTAGCACCTCGACTTGAAAATGCGGAGAATCATCATCTGTTTCCCTTTTCATATCTGACACAGTGCCTTTTAATACACCATAGTGCTGAACAGCCATATGAATCCTCCTTTTTCTTCCGGGATATGAATTGATATTCGAGACAGGGGGCCGTTTTTCCTTTTATGAGAAAGAAAAAAGGACAGCCCGCTGATCAGGCTGTCCTCTTCAATATCTATTAAGCTTTTGCAGCCGAACCTTGCATTGCTTTTTCAGCAGGCACGTAGTCATAGCCTAAGTCTTTGGCTACGGCTTCATACGTGACATGTCCGTTAGCCGTATTTAAGCCCGCTTTAAGCGCAGGGCTGTCTGCAATGGCTTGTGCCGCGCCTTTATTGGCGATTTGAAGCGCGTAAGGAACGGTTACATTCGTTAATGCGAGCGTAGACGTACGCGGTACGGCGCCCGGCATATTGGCGACAGCGTAGTGAACGACGCCGTGTTTTTCGTAAGTCGGATTATCGTGGGTTGTAATATGATCAACGGTTTCCACAATGCCGCCCTGATCGATGGCAACATCAACAATGACGGAACCCGGTTTCATTTGTTTAACCATTTCTTCCGTAACGAGAGTCGGCGCTTTGGCTCCCGGGATGAGCACGGCGCAGATCAGAAGATCCGCTTCCGCGACGGAATCTGCAATATTTACAGGGTTTGACATCAATGTTTTAATCTGATGCCCGAAAATATCATCAAGCTGACGCAGGCGGTCTGCGTTCAAATCGATCATTGTCACATCGGCACCGAGTCCGACAGCCATTTTCGCGGCATTTGTTCCGACGCCGCCCCCTCCGATGATCGTGACTTTTCCGCGGGATACACCCGGTACGCCGGCTAATAAAATTCCTTTTCCGCCCTTTGGTTTTTCAAGAAACTGAGCTCCGATTTGAGCGGCCATTCTGCCGGCCACTTCGGACATCGGCGTAAGCAGCGGAAGGGAACGTCCGTCCGTTACCGTTTCGTACGCGATAGCTGTCACGCCTTTTTCTGTAAGCGCTTTAGCTAATTCCGGCTCTGCAGCTAAATGAAGGTAAGTGAATAAGACCAGACCTTGACGGAAATACGCATACTCTTCAGCCAGCGGTTCTTTTACCTTCATGACCATTTCCGCATCCCATACTTGCTTTCTGTCCTCCAGAATTTCCGCCCCTGCTGATACGTAATCTTCATTTGTAAAGCCGCTTCCGAGTCCCGCTCCGGATTCCACAAGAACCCGATGGCCGTTTCCGATAAGCTGTGAAACGCCTCCAGGTGTTAATGCCACTCGATTTTCATTGTTTTTGATTTCCTTTGGAACCCCGATAATCATGTCTGTTTCCCCCAATGTTTGTGTGATGCTTCAAGTGTAGCGCGATTTTTGCGAAAATTCTTTGTTTGAAACAGAAAATAAAAAAACACGGATTTGTGAAATTTCACGAACCCATGCTGCGAAGTTTGATATCAAGGTAAATCGTAAACTTTTCATTTGCATTTTTTAAGTCGATTTCTGCGATCTGGCTGATTCTTTTCAGCCTGTAATTCAATGTATTGACATGGATGTTAAGCGCTTTAGCGGCGGTGTTGACGTTGCTGTCGGCATCAATAAAATGTTCGAGCGTTTTTACCATATCGGCTTGGTGCTCCCTGTCATACTGCTCAAGCTTTGAGAGGGAATAGTTCATATAGCCGCTGTGCTTGCGTTTTTCATCCAACACATCCAGGTACTGATAAATGCCGAGTTCCGAAAAGCTGAAAAGGTGTTTGGTTTCTCTCACAAACCGCTCTTTCGCTTTTAATACGGAAAGCGCTTCCTGATAGGAGCGGTAAACATAAGAAATCGATTCGTAAATACCGCCGACCGCAATCGACGCATCCTCAATTTTATATCGTTCCTTCAGCTGTTTTTGAATATGAAGGGCGAAGTGCTTTAAATCTTTAAAAGGCTGATCGGTTTTCGGCGCGGCTAATAAGATTAATTCATTTGAATCAACAGTCGCCAGCATGACATGAATCTGCTGTGTCGTTTCCTGCAAATATTGCAGCTGCTGTTCCGTCTTTTCAGTCAGCTCATCATGTAAACGGATGATCATGACGCTGAACACGGACGGCAGCGCCATTCCGAGCTTATGAAACCCTTCGGCCATCTCGGCTTCCTGATAAATATGGCCGGTCAGCATTTTCCAAAAAAACTCCTGGCCCCGCTCTTCGATTTTCGTTTTGCGGATCTGCAGGTGCAAAAGTTTGTTCCGCACCGCTTTGGCTGCCAGCTGAAGTGTCTTCAGATCCTCGTCATTGAGCTTTTTTTTGATCTCAAGCGCCCAAATAAATCCGAGAACCTGACTGTTTTTCCAGATGGAAATCGCCACGCGGTTGCTCAGGCCCACCTCGTCAATTTCTTTCACTTTGATCGGCTGGTCCGTTTTTAAAAGGGCCGGAATGGTTCCGTCTTTCCACAGTTTGTTGATGACTTTTTCCGGCACCCTCCGCCCGATAATCGTCGACGTCCGGGCCGGATCTGTACAATCGCTGTGCGTGCTGTATGCAAGCAGTTTATGATTAACGTCTTCTATTGTAATGGGGCATTGAAGAACTTCACTGATATGGTCGGCAACATCTTCAAGCCTGTCGAAACTGTACTTAAATGGATCCTTTGGATTGGTCATCTGTATCCCTACTTTTTCATAGCTTCATATCTTGATCTTACCATCTTGCTTTTCAGACTGAAAGGCATCTTTGCAGGGAAATGGACTAGGACAATAAGATCATTCGATGAAATCGAAAACAATAAGAAAATCATACTATTATATTTACAAAATGTGTAAATGTGCCGAAAAATCGAATATATCATAAGACTCATTTTGTAAAATTAAAACAGATTTGTTTGACTGTGCCGAATGGTTGTTTTTATAATAATGACGTTCAAAAAATAAGTGAATTAGCCCATATTTAGGCTGATGACACAGGAGGGTATAAGGAATATGTCTGGATTAATTCGTGTCACACCCGAAGAGCTAAGAGCGATGGCTAAGCAATATGGCGTTGAAAGTCAGGAAGTCATGAATCAGGTTGACCGCCTGAACCGCATGATTTCTGATTTGAAAGGCATGTGGGAAGGTGCTTCAAGTGAAGCATTTGCGGATCAATATGAGCAGCTGAAACCTTCATTTATTAAAATGTCTGAATTGCTGCAAGATGTGAATCATCAGCTCGATCAAACGGCAAATACGCTTGAGTCTACTGACCAAGATATCGCTAACCAAATTCGCGGATAATAAGATGAATGAAGAAACGGAGCGCCTGATTCAATCAAGAAGACGGCGCTCTTTCTATGTAAGGGTGATATGAATATGTATATCGATATTACAATAGATTTAACACATTATAACGGCAGCGTCTTCGATCTCAGATTGTCAGATTACCATTCTGTGAAAAAAGTCATTGATATTGCCCGGCAGGCTCAGCATGTATCCGTTCCGCCGCGTGAAGGCTATTGGATCAGAGTGGTCAATAAAGAAACGGTTTTTTCCGGAGAACAAAAACTATCTGACTGCGGCATTACGAACGGAGACCGCCTTGAAATTTTATGAAAGGACATGGTGGAATGACAGGTCATAACAGATCTTATTTAGAAACAGAATTAGACGCCGTCCGGGAAGAAACCGAATCAGGCTTCACGTTCACCTTCCAGCGGGAAAAAATCAAGCTTCTTGACGGGCTGGAAGCAAACGTGATTAAAGATGCTGATCCTTTTTTTCAAAAAGAGGTCTCAGTTTCAGAAGACGAAGTAACCATCACAATCAAACCTCCTTCTTCTTATCAGGCTTTCCGCTATATAAAAGGAAAAGATAAAAAAAGCAGGTGGCAATTTGCCTACCGTCTCGTCCAAGCCGTGAAACAGCATAAGCTGAAACGTCTCAATCTGATTGCCGCCCCTGAAAATATCGTGTTTGATAAAGCGCTGACGCCTTACTTTCTTCATTACGGCGTAAAGGAGAGCCTTCCGCCTTATGAGGAAGATAGAGAAAGGGTGTTAAAAGAGCTCAAAGCCTGTGCGGCGCTTGCAGCTGACGGGGCGTACACCTTCGATGAATATTTGAAGTACAAGGAGACGCTTCACTTCTCTCCTGAGGTGAAAAGCGTGCTAGAGGCGGAGACGATTGAAGAACTGGAAGAAACCATTCAAACCGCAATTGATTCCCTCGAAGAAAGGGACAAGACATACATAAAACTGCCGAAAAAGAAATGGAAAATCCAAAGATACGCCGGTCTGGCGCTTGCCGTCCTCCTTGTGCCGACACTTCTTTACTCCTTATACGTTCTGTTTTTCGCCCAGCCGAAGCAAGAGGCAATTACAGAAAGCAACCGCTATTTTTTAAATCAGCAGTACAGCAAAGTCATTGACACACTCGCTAAATACGATGCGGAAAGCCTCCCGGAATCTGTGCAGTATGAGCTTGCTTCCTCTTATGTGGCAGTTGAAAATCTGAGGGAAGAGCAGAGGAAAAACATCGGGAATCTGGTCACGCTGCAATCAGACCCGAAGCATTTCCTTTATTGGATTGATATCGGCAGAGGGGAAAATGAAGAAGCCATCAAAATCGGCCGCAATCTTGAGTACAACCCGTACATCTGGCTCGGACTTACAAAATATAAACAGCAATTATTAGCGGATGACAGTATGAAAGACGACGAAAAGCAGAAAGAACTGGACGCCGTGGAAAGCGAGCTTGCGAAGGCGAAAAAAGAGGCGGAGGAACAGCATAAAGAAGCGAAGGAAAACGGTGACACCGCCGAAGCTTCCGCCGGACAGGATGAAAGCAAACAAGACAAAGCGAAAGATAACAAAGAGAACGACAAGAAAGATGAGAAAAAAGATGAAAAAAAATAACAGCACACATCAAATGGCCGCAGGTAACGATCAGGCTGTCAGGAGGTTCGCCATATGAGTCTGTTATGGGTCTTTTACCGAGAGCACGTACAAAAGATTCAGCTGTCTGAACTCCCGCCGTCTCAGCCGATTACGATCGGTCCGGATATGAAAGATACAATCACGTTCGGCACACTTCCGTTACGGCAAAACGCCGCAACCCTTTATCGAAAAGAAACAGATCGTTATGATGTTTTCCTGGGAAATAACTGTGCCGGCGAATTGACAATAGGAAATGAAATGCCCTGCCGGATTGAAGAAGAGACGATGCGGCTTCTGCTCACCCCTGACCGGGAAGAATCCTCCGTCTATTTTATCGGCGGGAAGGATGAGATCGTTTTCTCATCAGAAACAGAGGAAGCGGATATATACAAAGAGCCGTCCTCCGCTCAAACAGGGGCTTTTTATCTGCGAAAGTCGGCAGGATGCTGGTCTGTCGTCCCTGATGGCCAGGACGTTTATGTGAACGGAAAGCTTGCAGAAGCTCCCGAAAGGCTCCGCACGGGAGATGAGCTGCTGTGGAATTTTCTGCGTGTGAGGCTGACGGAGGACGACCTTTTAGAAGTCGTTCATCACGAAAAGCTTCAAACCGGTTTAACCAAAACGGTAAAACCAAGCACCGAAATGAAAAAGAAATACCCGCAATATCGAAGAACGCCGCGCATGGTCTACGATCTTCCAGAAGACCGCGTTTCATTCAGCTTTCCCTCGCAGGAAAGCGAACAGAATAACCGGGGGCTGTGGCTCGTCATTCTGCCTCCTTTGGTCATGCTGATTGTAATGGGGGTTGTCGCCATTATACAGCCGAGGGGCATATTCATCCTTGTCTCTTTGGCGATGTTTATGATGACTCTCATTACGTCCACCGTGCAGTATTTCCGTGAAAAAAACCAGCGGAAAAAACGGGAGGAAAAACGGGAGCGTGTGTACAAGCAGTATTTGGAAAGCAAACGGGAAGAGCTTCAGACGCTGTCGGAAAAACAGCTGCAAGTGCTGACGCATCATTTTCCCCCGTTTGAAAAAATGAAATATTTAACTTCTGAAATCAGCGGCCGCATTTGGGAGAAATCGCTGGAAAGCAGGGATTTTCTGATGCTTCGGCTTGGAACGGGCACGGTCCCGGCAAGCTACGAGATTTCAATGAGCGGCGGAGACCTGGCGAACCGTGATGTGGATGACTTGATGGAGCAGTCGCAGCACATGCAGCGTGTGTATAAAGATATCCGCCATGCGCCCGTGACCGTTGATTTACAAGAAGGGCCGATGGGGCTTGTCGGGAAACCCCAGATCGTCAAAAATGAAATTCACCAGCTGATCGGCCAGCTCGCGTTCTTCAACAGCTACCATGACCTGCGATTTGTCTTTATCTTTCATGAGGACGAATATAAGGAATGGGAATGGATGAAGTGGCTGCCGCAATTTCAGCTGCCTCATATGTATGCGAAAGGATTTATTTACAATGAACAGACCCGCGATCAATTGTTATCGTCCATTTACGAGCTGCTGCGGGAGCGGGATTTGGAAGAAGATAAAGAAAAGAAGATCTTCCAGCCGCATTTTGTCTTTGTCATCACAAATCAGCAGCTGATCGCAGAGCACGTCATTTTAGAATACATCGAAGGCCGGCATGAGCATCTCGGCATCTCGGCAATCATCGCCGCGGAAACGAAGGAAAGCCTGGCGGAAAACATTCACACCCTCGTACGCTACATTAATGAAGATGAGGGAGACATTCTCATTCAGCAGAAAAAAGCGGTACAGATCCCGTTTAAGCTGGACAGGCACGAACGGACAAACAACGAGCGGTTTTCCCGGACGCTTCGGACATTGCACCATCAGGTCGGAATGACGAATTCCATTCCTGAAACGGTCTCATTTCTGGAGCTGTTTCATGCGAAGGAAGTAAAAGAAATCGGCATCAGGCAGAAGTGGGAGACAAGTGAGTCTGCAAAATCGCTGGCTGTTCCGATCGGCTATAAAGGAAAAGACGACATCGTCTATTTAAACCTGCATGAAAAAGCGCACGGGCCGCACGGATTGCTGGCGGGAACGACCGGCTCCGGGAAAAGTGAATTTCTGCAAACGTACATCCTGTCATTGGCCGTTCATTTCCACCCGCATGAAGCGGCGTTTTTGCTGATTGACTATAAGGGCGGAGGAATGGCCCAGCCGTTCCGCAAGATACCGCACCTTCTCGGAACCATCACGAATATTGAAGGAAGCAGAAACTTCAGTATCAGGGCGCTTGCATCCATTAAAAGCGAGCTGAAAAAACGGCAGCGGCTGTTTGATCAATATCGCGTCAATCACATCAATGACTATACAAAGCTGTATAAACAGGGAGAAACGGATATTCCGATGCCGCACCTGTTTTTGATTTCAGATGAATTCGCCGAGCTGAAAAGCGAAGAGCCTGACTTTATAAGGGAGCTTGTCAGCGCGGCCCGCATCGGACGGAGCCTTGGTGTGCATTTAATTCTCGCCACGCAAAAGCCGGGCGGCATCATTGACGACCAAATATGGAGCAACTCACGCTTTAAGGTCGCGCTGAAAGTGCAGGATGCAAGTGACAGTAAAGAAATCCTGAAAAACAGTGATGCGGCGAATATTACGGTCACCGGACGCGGCTACTTGCAAGTCGGAAATAACGAAGTGTATGAGCAGTTCCAGTCTGCCTGGAGCGGCGCCCCTTACATGGAAGATGTATACGGCACCGAGGATGACATTGCCATCGTTACCGATACCGGCTTAATTCCGCTGTCTGAGGTGGATGCGGATGATGCGGCGAAAAAAGACGCCCCGGCAGAAATAGAAGCCGTAGTCGAAGAAATCGAGCGGATTCAAAATGAAATGGGCATTGAAAAGCTGCCGAGCCCGTGGCTTCCGCCGCTTGCCGAACGTATCCCGCGCACGCTTTACCCTGCGCAGGAAAAAGACCGGTTCTTCATCGCCTGCGTGGATGAGCCTGATCAGCAAAGACAGGCGCCTCTCGCTTATACGATGATGGATGACGGCAACATCGGCATTTTCGGCTCATCCGGCTACGGCAAGTCAGTGGCTGCCATCACCTTCCTGATGAACTTCGCGGAAGGATACACGCCGGAAGAGCTTCATATGTACATCTTTGACTTCGGAAACGGCACGCTTCTGCCATTGGCAAAGCTTCCGCACACCGCAGACTATTTCTTAATGGATCAAATGAGAAAGATCGAAAAATTCATGATCCGCATCAAGGAAGAAATCGAGCGGCGGAAACGGCTGTTCAGAGAAAAAGAAGTCAGCCATATCAAAATGTACAATTCGCTCAGTGAAGAAGAGCTGCCGTTTATATTTATCACAATTGACAATTTCGACATCGTAAAAGATGAAATGCATGAATTGGAAAGCGAATTTATCCAGATTTCACGCGACGGGCAAAGCTTAGGCATTTACTTCCTGCTGACCGCAACGAGGGTAAACGCCGTCCGCCAGTCGCTGTTAAACAACATAAAAACGAAAGTCGTCCATTATTTAATGGATCAGTCAGAAGGATACTCCATTTACGGGCGTCCGCCGTTCAGTCTCGAACCGATCCCGGGCCGCGTCATGATCCAAAAAGAAGAACTGTATTTCGCGCAAATGTTTCTTCCGGCTGAAGCGGAAAATGACCTCGAGATGTTCCAGGCGCTGAAAGCCGATGTCAAAGCATTAGCTGAACGCCACGCCGGAACAGCCGGCCCAGACCCGATTCCGATGCTTCCGGATAGGCTGACGGCCGGCGAATTTTCACTCCGTCTCGGCCCGGAACAAGAACCGTTCCGCATTCCTGTCGGGCTTCATGAGGAAAAGGTCAGCCCTGTGTACTTTGATCTGGGCAAAAATAAACATTGTCTTATTTTGGGCCAGACACAGCGTGGAAAAACAAACATCCTGAAAGTGATGCTGAATCACCTGCTGCGTGAAGGTACGGAACGGGTCGGGCTGTTTGACTCGATTGACCGCGGACTGTCGCAGTATGCGCAGGAAACAAAGGTCAGCTATCTGGACACAAAAGAAGACGTCCGGCAGTGGATCGAAACGGCAGAAGCCATTTTCACGGAGCGCGAAGCTCAGTATGCGCAGGCCGTCAAAAATGGCGATGTGCACAAACTCAGTTTCTCTCCGGTCGTGTTAATGGCCGACGGCATTACAAGATTCCAGCAGACGATCGACACCGCCATTCAGGACAAACTGGCGATGTTTATGAAATCTTACGCGCATGTGGGCTTCAGTTTTATTCCGGCGGGCAATCACAGCGAATTCTCAAAAGGCTATGATTCCTTAACGACGGAAATGAAACAGATCCGCCACGCGATGCTGCTTGTGAAAAAATCCGAACAAAATGTCATTCCGCTGCCTTACCAAAGGCAGGAACCGGACATTCAGCCGGGCTTCGGCTATTTGGTTGAAAACGGGAAGGAGCAAAAAATCCAAATACCTTTATGTTCAGCGGAAAGGGAGGCCGTCAGATGACTGAACAACGAAAAAGCCTGATCAAATTAATAGCCGCGGTCGTCATCATTCTGCTGCTGCCGGTGCTGTTTTTCCGGTTTATCGGCGATGACCCGGGAAAACAAAAAATCAACGCCACCCGCCAAATCGCAGTCGTGAATGAAGACATGGGCTTACAAACAGATGAAAATGAGGAAGAGGAATCCGTCCATTTCGGCAAAGAAGTAGCGGCCGCTCTCGGCGGCCGTCCGGATTATTCATGGACGGTTGTCAACAGGAGCGCGGCTGAAAACGGCCTGGCGGCTAAGAAGTATGACGCCGTCGTTTACATTCCATCCGATTTTTCAAAAGATATCTTAAGCTATGACAAGGAGCGTCCGCAAAAAGCCACGCTGACATTCAATATTCAAAGCAACCTGAACGCCGTCAACAAAGAAAAAGTGCAGCGTGAGCTAGAAGACGCCCAAAAATCAATGAATAAAAAAATGTCGGCATTATATTGGAATTTCGTCTCACAAAAAGTGAACAATGTCCGAGGCGATTTTGACAAGATCGTCAATAAAGAATCAGAATTTCAAAACGTTATGTACAATTTTTACAAGCCGAGCTCCAATGACTTGGCAGGTGAAATCAAACGGCAAAAAGACCTGATTGACGAACTGAAAAAATCAATGAATGAAGCGCAGGGCGCGGCAAAAGAAAAATTGACCTCGGCAGATGAAGCCAAAACCACGCTCAAAGACTTTGCCGATACGGTCGAGCGCTATAAACAATATCAAGAAAATCAGAAAAAACTGCTGATGGCCGCGCAGGAACAAAATCAAAAGCAAATCACAACCGGACTGAATGCCATTAAAGCACAGCAGGCCGCCAACCAGTTCAGCACGATGATGAGCGGGCTGTCTTCAGGCATAAACCAGGCGCAGACACAGCTTGCCCAGACGGGATCGGCTCTTTTTGCCGCCCAACAGGTGAGAGAAGCGCAGGTTCCTGATCAGGAACGCGGGATGGCGAATATTCAATCCAATTTACTGGACAATTATTTGACTCAATATAAAGCTCAAGCAAGATTTGAAACACTGAACAGCATCCAAACCCTTATGAAAAGGGATCGGCAGGCATTAACCGTTCCGGAAAAGGACCCGGGGGATGACGGCTCGGATGAACCGAAAGAAGAAGAAAAACCGGAAGAAGAAAAACCCGGCGATCTGAAAATTGACCTTGACGATCAGCGTGACGAGTTAAAACGCATCTCCGCTGAAATCAATCACATTTCTGACGGATTAAAAGAACCGGAAAAAGAAAAACCGGAACCCGAAAACCCGGGCCAAGGCGATGACGGTGAAAACTCCGGCGATACCGATCCGAATAACGGAACGAATCCCGGAGAAGACGGAAAAACGGAAGACGGCACAAAAGAAGAGCAGCCTGCTTCTGATAACACAGGCGATCAGGAGCCAAAAACCGTCCAGACCGCGACAGCCGCTAAAAACGTCACTCCGCCTGCTGATGAGCCGGCGGACGATCCGAACGATTCTGAAGGGGACGGCGGCACAGACATATCTGAGGCGAAAGAAAGGCTGAACCAAGCCGCAGAGCGGATTCAGCAAATTGAAAAAGAGCTGGAAGAGAAACAGCAGACTCATAATGAAGAACTGAAAAAACGTCTCGATGCTCTTGATGAAGAAATCCAAGGCCTTAAAAAGCAGATTGCCAAAGTTGAAAAACGGGCGGAGAAATTACAGGAAGATCTTGAAAAAACAGTAGAAAAGAGAAAACAAGACTTCAATACCATTTACAGAATGATTGTAAGAACAGAACAGAACATTTTGAACTACCCGTCATTGGATAGCGGCCGCAAATCTGCTCTTGAACAGATATTTGCCGCTGATATCAATACAAAAGAAATATCCGATTTAATGAGTTACTATAATGATTTATCCCTGTATGAGGCGACACTCTATCACTCTCTTGACGCGGGCTCGCTGCCTGATGTGAAAAACAGGGTGCTGAAAGCCCAGCAAGGCGAAGTTCAAACCGTTCTCGCCATCAAACCGGTGGAAACGGCAAGCTGGGAAAACCTGAAAAACAACAAGATGCAGACAGATGAAGACATCAGCAATTTCATTAAAGGCATGACCGAATACTCGGATAACTACAGCTCGTATATCAGAGATGAACAAGCCGGAGTGCTCGATGAGCTCGCCAGCATTTCAGACAGCGCGGCGAAAGCATCCGATCAGCTGGCTGAAGGCGCTGTGCAGGAAGCGGCCGCATTCAGCGGAGACGGATTAACCGGAACGATGGCGCTCGGCGCTCAGGATACCGTCGGCCGCGAAGTCCTGCAAATGTCTGACACGATGGGCCATCTGTCAGAACGCCAGTCCGGCATCATCAGCTATACCGACAATATGCAGCAAAGCGTAAATGACGTCCAGCAAAAAGCGGACACCCTGAACAGCAACTGGGGCAAAAACGTCAATTCCACGAAATTGATCAGAAATGACGTGTACGGCATTTTAGGGAACGCGCTCGTTGACGGACAGGAAAACGGCTACGTTTATGATTATCTCGCCAACCCGCTTAAAATCAGCGGAGAGGTGCCGGAAGACCGGGTTCAGAATGTTCCGCCGGTCGTCATTTTGGTGATCGTCCTGATCAGCAGTCTTCTGATCGGCTATTTCAGCTCGTATTATCAGCAGGCGCCGCTTCTTGTCAAAGGCGCGCTCTTTGGGATTTTAAACATTATGGTCGGATTGATGATCAGTCTGTTCGGTCTGAATATCTACTCGCTTCCGGACGATCAGACGATTAAATGGTCAGTCTTTACGATTCTCTTGCTTGCGGCGAGTTCAGCTTTTATCCGGGCAGCCTTTGTCTTCAGCTCGATTACCGGATGGATCGCATCATCAGCGCTCATTCTCTTTTATGTGGCGCCTTTGATCGACCTGATTATGCCGAACTTCACCTTTGACAGTCCGGTTTCGAAAGTCTATATCGATATTCAATACGGAACGGGCCATCTGTTTGCGATGGGGGTAACGGTTCTTGCGATCATTACGCTGATTGCGGCGGCGCTTCCGCTCGTCATTCGGCTGTTTGCGGAAAAAACGGAGGAAAGTGATCAGTCTTATGAGGCGTAACACGTTCATGGAAAAAGGATTGCTGCTGTTTGCTCTCTCCTTTTTCCTTTTCCTTCCCCAAGCCGCAGCCGCGAATGAGGAAAATACTGATGTCAAGCCGAATGAATATGAAAAGAAAGACATTGAAATTCGTACGGATTACCTGCACGACGATGCCTACTCTGAGGAAAAAACGGCGCTTCCGAAAGAACAGAAGGATATCACGTTTGATCAGCCGGCCGAAAACCCGGATGACAAACTGATATCAAATTTGTTTACATCGTCAGACACGGAGCCGAATACGATCAAAGCGCAATCGAAAAAACTGGGTATCACATTTGCCGAGCCGGCGGTGAGGCGTACCTCGGCAGATATGGAAACGGAAGAGAAAAAGACTTCTTTTCTGCTGCCTGTCATTTATGCCGTCTTGATCCTCCTCGGGATTGCGGCCATGATCTATCTGATCCCGAAAGTCACGGCGCAGGAAAAGGCAAAGCGGTAAACGAATCGCTTGTGTTTGCGGGAAGACAGCCCGTAAAATAAGAAAAAAAGGAGGAGTTTCATGCAGTTTTTTCTTATAACAGGCGCGTCAAAAGGCTTGGGCCGGGCACTTACGGAACAGGCGCTTCAAGAAGGAGCCGAAGTCGCCGCGCTTTCAAGAACGATAAGCGGGGAAAAGCGCGAGGGACTGACAGAATACAGTGTTGATCTAACCGACCTGGCAGATACCGGGCGGCAGATGAAGGCGATTCTTGATCAAGCAGAGGAGAAGGGGTACTCCGCCGTCACACTGATCAACAATGCCGGAATGGTGGAACCGATCAAGCGGGCGAAAGAGGCTTCCGCCGAAGAATTGAACCGTCATTACACCCTTAATCTGACGGCGCCCGTTTTGCTCAGCCAAATGTTCACAAAGCGTTTCGAAGCGTTCAGCGGCAGCAAAACAATTGTCAACATCACATCGGGCGCGGCGAAAAATCCTTATAAAGGCTGGAGCGCGTATTGCAGCTCAAAAGCGGGGCTTGAGATGTTTACGAGAACATTCGGGTTTGAACAGGAAGATGAAGAGCTGCCGGTCCGCATGATATCATTCTCGCCGGGAGTGATGGATACAGACATGCAGGCTGTCATCCGTTCTTCGTCAAAAGAAGATTTTCATGACATCGAACGGTTCCGCAATCTGAAAGAAACGAAAAACCTCAGAAGTCCTGAATACATCGCCGGCGTCATTCACTCACTGATCGCGGGCGAGCCGGAAAACGGACGGATATACGATATCAAAGAATTTTTGTAGAGCAGCGTTCACGCTGCTCTTTTTTGTTTGTACAATCACTTCGGAGTCCGGCGGCATATGATGAATGAAACAACGTATAAGGGGTATAAGAAATGTATCAGATGAATTGAGTTTCTTCTCGATTTATGTTAGGATTCTAAAAATATAAATAAGGAGGGGTTTCCATGAGAAATGTAACGTTAATGGATGTCTTCACCCATCCAATCGCACAAAAGTATTTACAGCGTTCCGGTGTCGCCCATGCGATCGCCTGCGCGTTTCATGCATACCGTCTTGCCGTAAAAGCAGGTGTCAGCCCGGATCTGGCGGCGAAAGCGGCTTTACTGCATGACGTCGGCCATTATGAATGGTACACAGACGGCAAATGGGATTATGAAAAGTACAGAAGAAACGATATCCATGCCATTAAAGGCGCGGAACGGGCGCATAAGCTGCTCATCCGGCTCGGTGAAGAACCGAAAGCGGCGAAGGACATTGCGCTGGCGATTCTGCTTCACACCGATTCCTATCTGCCTGAAGGCGAACTGGACAAGAATACGCTCCAGCAAATCGTGAAACAAGCGGATGAACTCGATGAAGAACCCGGCGGACATCACCATTACCGCCAAATGGATCACACGGCCGCGCTCAAACAAATCCAAAAGCTTGATCAGTTAATTGACCAAGCCCAATATCCCATAAGAAGCTCAGTCTAGGCCACTCATGCGGCCTTTTCCCCTTACATAACTCCGCATGCTCACTAACACCTTTTCCGCTCCGATAGACGTACTGTGTCAAAGCCTTTGTCCGCTGCATATGCTGAAGGAAAACATAGTAAAGGGGATCAGCGAAAATGGCCCATCAAGGAAGCCCGCAAATCGTCTCGTTAGTGGACCCTTACGTTTATCAGACCATCCATAAGCTTATCGGCTCAAGGTTTATTATTCAAACCGTCAGACGCATTATCAGAGGACGGCTGATTGATGCCACTCCGGATCACATCGCCATTGAAGAAACGCATGACCGTGTATTTTATATCAGAAACCGCCATGTGGTTTCCGTCATGCCTGATTATACCGAACGCGTGTAACAGCCCGAATAAGGCGCAAACCGGAGGCGGCCCTATAGAACCCCGGTGCGTCTTCTTTTTGAGATACATAGATGCACGGCGGCTTTTTTTGGTACAATCACAGTACAAGTTCACATAACAATAGGAGGAAACCGCTTGTTGAAATCAAAGGTCCATTTTTGGACGCTGCAAATTTTGCTCGTTTTGCTCATTATTTACGTATCAACGAAAGTCTCGTTTATTTTTCAGCCGTTTTTCGGTTTTATCACCACTCTGTTTTTCCCGATTTTGATCTCGGGCATTTTGTTTTTCATTTTTAATCCGATCGTGCGCCTGCTTGAGAAAAAAATCCCCCGGACATTGGCGATCCTGCTCATTTATCTCGTTTTCATCGGCCTGATTGCCTTTATGTTCACCGCCATCGGACCGATTGTGGCTTCCCAGGTCACGGGGCTGATTAACAATTTCCCTGATTACATTCATCAGATTCAAGTCTTGACGGCGCAATTATCCCATTCCAAATGGTTTACGTGGATGATGACGCAGGATTATGTGTCGATAGAAAAAATCCAGCAGTCTCTGACGGGATTTTTACAAAGCCTTCCGCAAAATATTACGGCAAGCCTGTCGGCCGTGTTCGGCGTCGTTACGAATATCACGCTTGTCGTGATCACCGTTCCGTTCATTTTGTTTTATATGCTGAAGGACGGCCGGCGGTTTCCGCTCTTGGCGGTCAAAATCCTGCCTTCTTCCTACCGGGCGGAAGGCAGGAAAATATTTAACGACTTATATGTCACATTGGCCGCCTATTTCCAAGGCCAGCTGCTGATTTGTCTCTTTGTCGGAACGGCATGCTTTATCGGATATTGGATCATCGGCCTGCAGTATGCGTTAATTCTCGGGATGGTGATCGCCGTCACCAATATCATTCCGTACCTGGGGCCGTTTCTCGGGGCGGCGCCCGCGGTGATTATCGCGTTTATGGATTCGCCGGCTAAGGCGCTGTTTGCCGTTATTGTTGTCGTTGTCGTCCAGCAGCTTGACGGGAACCTGCTTTCTCCGCTTGTCATCGGGAAACGGCTGAATACCCACCCGCTCACCATTATTCTTCTGCTTATCGGAGCGGGCAGTTTCGGCGGCATTCTCGCAATGATTCTGGCCGTGCCGGTTTACGCGGTTTTAAAAGCTTTTGTCTTAAATATCGTCCGGCTTATCAAACTTCGTCAGCGGTCAAAGCTCGAAGACAGCCGCAAGCCGAAATAAAAACGGGCACAACTCCCGATGCAGCGCATAAAATGCTGTAAAGAAAAGCGGAGGTGTGGGTATGCCTGCAATTGTGGGACCGATTTATATTATGAGTTTAGCCGGAGACGCTGCGGCGAGCTTCGGTGACGTGTTTGCCATTTCTCCCAAAGCCGTTGACCACTCAGGCGCGGGGGCAGGGGCGTTTCATTCCGGAGATTTTATCAAAGTTACTAATAAATTCAGCAAAACGCGCTTTGAAGACATCGATGTGTTTGACGAACCTGATTGGTTTAACGCGTGACAGCCTCCTTTTAGGAGGCTGTCGCTTTTTTGTAGTATAATAGAATCAGTCTTTATAAAAGGGGAATTTTTATGAAAATCAGAAAAGCGAATATTACCGTGCAGTCCGGAATGATCGGTGATGTATATCTGCATGAAAATAAAAAAGAACAGCATACCCTTGTAGCCGTTCCGGAACTTGAGTGGAGCACGATCATTTCCTATGAGGAAGAGAAAAAGGCGCTGGCGCAGCGGCTTTTACAATCATTCAGCAAGCTGATTGAAGAAGAGCCCGCCGGAGAGCTCGCCGGCAAGATCTCCCATTGGGTGGCTGAAATGTAACGAAGCGGTTTACCGCGTCCCGTCCGGGGAGATAATTGTAAAACAAGCTGAGGAGGGACAGGCCGATGAGCGACAAAACGGTTGACCTTTATTTACAGCAGGGGATGTACGGCCCTCTGCAGACGAAACCGGATGAACGCCATTTATTTTTAGGCTCGCTGCGTGAAAGAGTCATCATTGCCCTGACGAAGGGGCAGGTGCTGCAAAAGCAGCCTTATGAAGAAGTGAAACAGGCGCTGAAAAGCCGAAAAGACGCGGTGCTCTATATAAACGGAAGGCTCCCGTATCATGCTTATTCACCATATATGAAGCTTGCCGCACTTGCCGGTGTCCGAAGCTCCGTCATATCGGACCTTCAATTCGAAACGCCGCTCGGCCTGGTTTTTGCCGCCGATTATGCCGTGAACCTTGACGGCATTTACGTACAGGATGACATTTTTCAGCGCTCACTCCTGAAATCTTAAAAGGGCAAAACACCGTTTGTCATTTTACAATGCCAATTCACTTACAAGTGGAGATAGGATATAATGGTTTTCATATGAATGGCGGGGAGGCCGGCTATGAAAAAAGCATTTATATGCATTGATTATACGAATGATTTTGCAGCAGAGAACGGGGCATTAACCTGCGGAGAACCCGCGAGACAGATTGAAGATACGATTGTCAGTTTGACGCAAGCATTTATAGAAAACGGTGATTACGTTGTCTTTGCGGTAGATTCGCATGATGCAGACGATGACTTTCATCCCGAGACACGCCTGTTTCCTCCGCATAATATCAACGGCACGGAGGGCAAAGAGCTGTACGGAAGGCTATCGCCTCTTTATGAGAAACATAAACACGCAAAAAACGTAAATTATATGGAAAAAACGAGATATTCTGCTTTTGCGGGAACGGATTTAGAGCTGAAACTGCGGGAACGGCAGATCACTGAGCTGCATCTTGCGGGCCTGTGCACGGACATCTGCGTTCTTCACACGGCGGTTGACGCCTACAACAAGGGCTTTCAGATCGTCATTCATCAAAACGCTGTGGCCAGCTTTAATCCGGAAGGGCATGAATGGGCCCTGTCCCATTTTAAGAACAGCATCGGAGCGCAAGTGGCAGAGTAAGGAAGGGGAAAATAATTTTGGTGGAGCATGGTTTTAAAGACGACAGTTTGTCTTTACATACAGATCTTTATCAAATTAATATGGCCGAAACGTACTGGAGAGACGGCATTCATGAGAAAAAAGCGATTTTTGAGCTTTTTTTCAGAAAGCTTCCCTTTGAAAACGGCTATGCGGTATTTGCGGGCTTAGAAAAAGCAATCGAATACTTGGAGAACTTCAAATTTACCGACAGCGATCTGAATTATTTAAAAACGGAATTGCACTATGCTGATGATTTCATTGATTATTTACGGGATCTTTCTTTTACCGGATCTCTTTACAGCATGAAAGAAGGCGAGCTCGTTTTTAACAACGAACCGATTATGCGGGTCGAAGCGCCCCTGATCGAAGCCCAGCTGATTGAGACGGCTCTGCTTAACATTGTGAATTACCAAACATTAATCGCCACGAAAGCGGCCCGCATTAAAGGCGTTGTCGGTGACGAAGACGCCCTCGAATTCGGAACGCGGCGCGCCCATGAAATGGATGCGGCTATGTGGGGAGCGAGAGCGGCTCTGATCGGCGGCTTCAGCGCAACGAGTAATGTAAGAGCCGGAAAGCGTTTTAATATACCGGTATCCGGCACGCACGCTCATGCGCTCGTACAAGCGTACCGCGATGAATATACGGCATTTAAGAAATATGCGGAGACCCACAAAGACTGCGTATTTCTCGTAGATACGTACGATACGATCCGTTCAGGCATGCCGAATGCGATTAAAGTCGCAAAGGAATTCGGCGACCGGATCAACTTCATCGGCATCCGCCTGGACAGCGGGGACTTGGCGTACCTGTCAAAAAAAGCGCGTGAAATGCTTGATGAAGCGGGTTTCACAGACGCAAAGGTCATTGCTTCAAGCGATCTTGACGAGCACACGATATTAAATCTGAAATCCCAAGGAGCGAAAATCGATACGTGGGGCATCGGCACGAAGCTGATTACCGCATACGATCAGCCGGCCCTCGGCGCGGTTTACAAGCTTGTCGCCATTGAAGAGGACGGCAAACTGACCGACACCATTAAAATTTCGTCAAACCCTGAAAAAGTGACAACGCCGGGAAGAAAGAGAGTATACCGGATTATCAACAAGCTGAATCACCACTCGGAAGGTGATTATATCGCGCTTTATGACGAGCGGGTAAATGATCAGAAACGTTTAAAAATGTTCCATCCCGTCCACACGTTCGTCAGCAAATTCGTCACTGATTTCTATGCGAAAGACCTGCATGAGCCGATCTTTGAAAACGGCGTTTTATGCTATGATAATCCCGAAATTACCGACATCCAGCAATACGTGCAGGATAACCTCAAACTACTGTGGGAGGAATACAAACGGATCAGCAAGCCGGAAGAATATCCGGTCGATTTAAGCGAAGACTGCTGGAGCAACAAGATGCAGCGGATTCATGAAATCAAAAGCGAGCTGAAACGGGAACTTGAATAGAAGACAAAGCGGCCTTTCCTTTCTCTGGAAAGGCCTTTTTGTTGTGATAATATTTTTCACATTTAGACAAATTTCGTCAAATTATTTGATATACTTATGTTCGAAGGCCGCATCTAAGGGGGTAAATGAATGAAGGTGTTTGTTGCGAGACAGCCTATCTTCAACAGAAACGAACAGGTTGTTGCTTATGAACTTCTTTACCGGGAGAGCGAAGAGAACCGTTATTCGGCCGCTGACGGAGATAAAGCTACGACGGATCTCATTATTAACAGCTTTATCAACATCGGAATCGAAAAGCTGACTGAGGGGAAACGCTGCTTTGTGAATTTTACAGAAAGCCTGATGTTTTCAGATCTCCCTACCTCCTTTGATCCTGACCAGCTTATTATCGAAATTCTTGAGGACATACCGATCACTCCGGCACTCATCTCAAGATGCAGACAGCTGAAGAAATTAGGATATACATTAGCACTTGATGATTTTTACGCCATCAATCCGGAAAATGAAGAGTTAGTGGAACAGCTGATGAAATATATTGATATTTTAAAAATCGACTTTTTGCAATCCTCGCGTCTGGAGCGCAAAAAAATCATTCAGACGTACAGCTGTAAAAGTCTGATTTATTTAGCGGAGAAAGTGGAGACGAGAAAAGATTATAAACAGGCGGCCATAGACGGCTTTCACCTGTTTCAAGGATATTTTTTCAGTGAACCGCGTGTCATCAGCGGAAATGATCTGACGTTTCATTTTCATTCTTACTACCAGCTTTTAAGCGAATTAAACAATGACCAGCCCAATATAAAGCGCGTGACGGAATACATAGAGCGGGACGTCAGCTTATCGTATCAGATTCTGCGTTTTTTAAACGGATCGCAAACAAGGCTGAAAAAAAAGATAGACAGCATCCAGCGGGCCATCATGATGCTCGGGCTGAATGAGATTAAGCGCTTGATTTACATTCTTTCATTCAGAGATTTAACGGCGAAAAGCCACTCAAGCCAAAAAGAAATCATTAAGATTTCCTTAATCAGGGCCAAACTGTGCGAACTGCTGGCGAAAAGAACCGGAAGGCCCCAGCCCTCTTCTTACATGCTGATCGGCATGTTTTCGCTCATCGATACGCTTCTCCACAGGGAGCTGGAGGATATCATCAAAGAACTGCCTTTAATCGATGAAGTCGGACAGGCGCTGCTCGGTTATGAAAACGATTATTATAAGATGCTCGCGCTCGTCAAAGCCATTGAATGCAACAACTGGGACTGTGACGAGTGGGGAAAAGAACTGAACAAAGAAGAAGCGTATGAATGTTACTTACAGGCGATCGAATGGTGCCGGCAGCTGATCGTGGATTGAGCCGCTTTAAGCCGACCACCTGAGGGCGATGATAAACCGGCTTTGCTCTCTGATCAGACTGACACGGATGCCGTCGGGATTATACGTCACGTCAAAATCATTTTTGATGCCGGTCTGCTTAATGAGCCGCTTGACCGCTGCGGTGTCAGATGATTGCGCTGCGGTGAGGATGCGGCGCGCAAGCTCTTTTGACGCCGACAGCCGCGCAAGGAGCAGGCGCGCATCCTCCAGCATGCCCGCAGCTTCTTTTGCGGACGCTGTCAAAATATCTGCGTGAACCGGAGGACTGGGCGCAGGATTCCGGTATGGCGCGGCGAAAACAGGGAAGCATGGATACACATAATGCATACGGCGGCCTCCTTCCTGAGAAAACATTCGTTATACATGAGTATAGGCGGCGTGATAACGAGTTATGACATGCAAAAAGACCACAATGCGGGGGTTGCGGTCTTTTCGGTGTTTGTCGGTGGTTATGCGACGTTGTTCGCCCATTCTGTTTTGAAATTGCGACGGCAGGGACTATAGTCCTTGCCGGTTTGTCGGAAAACCGTTAAAAAAACAGCAGAACCGCCAGATTGGTCTGCTTCATCCTAAACGTCTGCCTTTCTGGTAGTTATATAGTCCTGTTCGCTAAATGCTCCGTTCGGGACTATGGGATTACCTCGGTTTGCGGTGTCACGCAGATACTTTTACACATACTTTTCGGTGAAAAATCCCGCAAAAACGTTTACACTATTAGTAACAGATCAAATACCTAGGACTCGTTCACCATACACAATTCATTGATCTTTCAAAAAAAGGAGTGTGGAAACGGTGGAAAACAAATTAGAAGAAGTAAAGCAATTATTATTCCGACTTGAAAATGATATCAGAGAAACAACCGACTCATTACGAAACATTAACAAAAGCATTGATCAGCTCGATAAATTCTCATATGCAATGAAAATTTCTTAAAAAGACTTGGAAACAAGTCTTTTTTTTGTGCATTTTTTATCCATTTCATGGATAAAGTATTATACGATTGTTAAAAAACGAAAAACCTGCTGTCTTTCATCACCTGCATTTAGTAAAATAGAATGGGAGGGTGAAGACAATTATTGAGCAAATGTGTTTAGATGCTGACCAAATCAAGAATAAAATGAAGAGTATAATAGAGCGGAACATATTTAATGAACATCTAATGCAGCTCCTTCTCAGTTTTATTGAACCAAAAAAAAATTTTTCTCTAGCTGAATCAGCTGTTTTGCATTATGTGATCTTTGACGGCGAAAATCAAGAAACCGCAGTGAACTTAGGTGCCGCTATTGAAATTCTTACACTTACTTCCGATATAATTGATGATCTGGAAGATGAGGATAATCGAGATGCTCCTTGGATGAAGATAGATCGTTCACTAGCATTAAGTGCAGCATTTTCATTATACACAGCAGGATTGCAAAGCATTAATTCGATTAGTACGAATCCTTTAGTGATTAAGTATGTATTAAAATATATTCAAGATGCAATGCAGGGTCAACATGATGATTTGATCAATAAACCAAAGACAGAAGATGAATGTTTAGAGGTAATCAAGTTAAAATGCGGAAGTTTATTTGCGTTAGCAAATGTTACTGGTACGCTTTTAGCAACTGGAGAATTCAATAAGTCTGTTGAAAGTTATTCCTATTATAAAGGGATATTTGAACAAATTTCCGGCGATTATCATGCTATTTTTAAGGATAATACTAGTGATATTCTGAAAGATAAACATACATTGATTAATTTATATCTTAAGCGCTTGTTTAATAAGTCTTCTCAAGAATTGCTTTGTATATTCTCAGATCAAAAATTATATTCGCAACTGCGGCTTAATAAAAAAGAGTTTATTCAAAAGCTGTATGATTCTGGAGCATCTCAATATGTTTCGGTTTTATACCAACTATACATGTATAAGTGTGAAACTGAAGTTGAAAATTTAAATTTAGATATAAAGAAGATAAAAATAATAAAAAAACACTTGTTGAATAATAAGAATAATAAGAAGGATGATGAAGATGCAGAATTTAATAAATTATTTTTTGAATTATCCGGATGTATTAAAGAAACTGAAAAGCAATGAAGCTAGCCTTATCGGTTATGACTCTATACAAACTCAAATTATCATTAAAGGGTTTGAGAATTATTTAATGATGGGTGCGGACAATAAAAAATGGGATAATGAATAATAAGCGAAGGGTGTAAATCTTGAAGAAGCTTATAAAGCCATTTACAATATCCATTATTATTTTAAGTGTTATCTATGTTTGTTATGTCGCTTTTATTAACATAAATGGAATTATTGTAGGCACGAAAATTGTAGAAAATAAGCATAAAGTACTCGAAGTTGCTGAAATGTCAAAAACCTCGTATGGAAAATTTGTAGGTTTAAAACAAGGTGATATGATTGTCAAAATTAATAATAAAAAACCATCTTTAAAATATCTAAAAGGGGATACTCTCTATCACGTTAAAAGCTTAGATATAAAAAGAAATGGACAGCAAATTCATTTAGATGATTTTGATATTGTTAATTTAAATGGATACTACAGTTACTTTTTATTTGTCCTGCCCCTTGTATTTTATTTTTTGAGTTTAATATGTATATTTTATATTGTAAAGGTGAGTCAAACCAGAAAATCGATAGCTGGGTATGTCCTAATTCTCTTCCTGTTAGATATCTCAATAGCTTATATGAGTGCTGGTGGTCCCTCAAGAGGTCATGAATTTAACAGATATATAAATTTGTTTACCTTCATTGCCTCACCTATATTTTATCTCCAGTTTATTCAAGAGTATTTCAAGGAATTAGGTAAAAAATTTGCCAATCGTTTGATTTCTTTTCTATATATCATACCGATAATTAATCTCTTAAACGAACCGTTTCGACATATTTATTCATATGACTTCACAACAAATTTAAATTTAGTATCGTTTTTCTTCGTGACTCTCTATGCATTTATATCTGTTTTCTATCATCTGTATAAATTCAAGTATTCAGAACATGCTTATATTCTTAAGATTTTAATTTTAACAAACACGCTCTCTTTTTTGCCCTTTTTGCTTTTTTATGTAATCCCAATTATTTTGACAGGAAGTTATATATTAGATGCGTTGGCAGCGGCATCCCTGCTCGTGCTTATCCCATTGGGGTTGGTATACCAGTTCGTAGCTAACAAAATTTTTGATATTGAATTCATTTTAGGCAGGATGAGGTACTATGGCTTGCTTGCCTTAGTTCCAGCCCTTTTTATTGTTGGGATTTCAGCTTGGTTCGAGTCAATAGATATACAAATGAATCCTGCTCAGCAAACTGTATTTTTCTTTATTATGATATTTGTCATTTTTTATTTTAAAGAAGTAATGGATTATAAATTTCGGTTAAAACGTTTTTCTGAAAAATTTAATTATCAAGATAGTATATTCAAATATACTCAGCTTATCAGAAGCATAACATCTTTAAAACAAATGTTTAAAGAACTAAAAAAGACGATTCTGGATGTTCTGCTTGTCAGTAAAGCTTATGTCTTTGAAGTTACCTCTGAGGGTGACATTTTATATCATGATAAAAAGGACAATGAGCCTGACTGGGAAATGTATTCAAAAGAATTTAAGAAAGTTACTTCAGAGATTGGAAAAATCATTGAGCTAAACCGCGGTTTTTTAATCAAGATAGGAGAACGCGGGGGAAGTTCTTATGTTTTGCTTTGTTTGTCCACTATTAATACACCGAGACTGACACGAGATGAGATTTCATGGCTGAAGACATTGTCTTTCTATACGAGTGTCTCTATGGAAAATGTGATACAGATCGAAGAACTCATGAACCATTTACAAGACCTGAAACAACAAGGCTCAAACCCGGTCTGGCTCAAAAAGCTGATGTTTACGATCGAGGAAAAGCAACGGTCGGATTTGGCCCGTGATCTGCATGATTCAGTGTTGCAGGACTTGATTTCTTTGAAGCGCCAGTGTGAGCTGTTTCTGGCCGATTTTAAGAAAGAGGAGCCTTGCCAGTTAGAGGTGCAGGACAAGCTTCATCAGATGAATGAGCAGATGTCGGATGTCATTTTGATGACCCGGGAGACGTGCCATGAGCTGCGTCCTCAGCTGCTGTATGATTTGGGTCTGGTCAAGGCGGTATCCAAGCTTGCCGCGCAGCAGCAGGAGCGTGCGCCGTTTCATATCCGTCTGAATACGGGCCGGTTTACGGCGGCGCTGGATTTGGATACGCAGCTGAATTTGTACCGCATCATTCAGGAATTTCTTTCGAACGCCATGAAGCATTCACAGGCGAATGAGGTGCTGATTATGCTGATCAGCATTCAAAATAAAGTGATTCTGCATTATGAAGACGACGGTGTCGGCTGCAATCAGGAAGAAGGCGGCGGGCAGTCGATGAGCATGGGTCTTTCGGGTATTAAGGAGCGCGTCCGTGCGCTTGACGGACGGATGAAAATCGACACAAGTGAAGGAAACGGTTTTAAAGCGGATATTGAAATGGAATTGTAACCAATTTATCACCAAATCGACTTGGCAGAAGCCAAGTCTTTTTAATAAAATGGAAATGAGTGAGTAAAAGGGAGGAAACCATGAAAAAGATACTAGTGATTGATGATCATCCGGCTGTCATGGAGGGCACCAAGACGATTCTGGAAACGGACACGAATCTTTCTGTCGATTGCCTCAGTCCTGATGCCAGTGAACAATTTGTTCTCCGGCATGATTTTTCAGCTTACGATCTCATATTAATGGATTTAAATCTGGGTGATGACATCAGCGGCATAGAGCTTTCCAAGAAAATCTTAAAAGAGAATCCTCTCTGTAAAATCATTGTCTACACAGGCTATGAGGTTGAAGATTATTTTGAAGAATCCATCCGCGCGGGCCTGCATGGCGCCATCAGCAAAACCGAATCTAAAGAGAAAATCATGCAATACATATATCACGTGCTCAACGGACAGATTTTAGTTGATTTCTCCTATTTCAAACAGCTGATGACCCAGCAAAAAACAAAAACGTCTTCTTCCCCTCAAAGTGAACAGGATCGGTTAACACAGAGAGAGCGCCATATTCTCCAAGAGGTCGAAAAAGGTTTGACCAATCAGGAAATCGCAGATGCGCTTCACTTAAGCAAGCGGTCGATTGAATACAGCCTGACATCCATTTTTAACAAGCTGAATGTCGGCTCCCGCACTGAAGCGGTGCTGATCGCCAAGTCAGATAACGTACTATAAATCTTGAAGGGAGAATGACCTATGAATCTGAACAATACATTGCTCGGTGCACTCGGTATTGAAATCACTGAAAACACGCCGGAGAGATGCGTAGCGGTGATGCCGGTGGATAAGAGGACGGTGCAGCCTTTCGGATATCTGCATGGTGGCGCGTCAGCAGCGCTGGCGGAGACTGTTGCAAGTGTCGGGGCCCAGCATTTTATCGACAGGTCGAAACAGGCGTGTGTCGGGCTTGAGATTAATGCCAATCATTTGAAATCCGTGAAAGAGGGCGGGACGGTCACAGCGATTGCGAAACCCGTTCACACAGGCAGGGCAACCATTGTGTACGAGATTAACATTTTCGATGAACGGGAAAGGCTGATCTGTGTTTCCCGCTGCACGCTGGCTGTTATAACAAAATAAACAAACAGCCGGAACCCTGAATCGTCCGGCTGTTTGTTTTTACAAATATGAATCTTCTTTTCGTTTGATCACAAAGTTTCTGATCCCTTTGTAATCATCCTGAACGCTTCTTTTATCAAGCGCCGCTCCCGAATTGTACGCGGCCCTGCATATGAGGTGCGCTCCGACCGGCGCCGTCAGCAGGATAAAAATGATGCCGAGCAGTATTTTTACAGAAATTTCTCCGGTCAGCATCCACAAGTAGCCTAACACCCCGAGCAATACCAAATTAACGCCGAGTGTCGAGCCTTTTGAAGAGGCGTGGGCGCGCGTATACACATCAGGAAGCCTGAGTGTGCCGAAAGACGCGACCAGGCAGATCAGCGATCCCATCAGAATACAAACGGCGACGGCCCATTTAACGATTTCGATCATTTTCGATAATCTCTCCTTTCTCCAAAAACTTAGCAAAGGCAATCGTGCCGATAAACGATAAAATGCCGAGCAGCAGAATGATGTCCAAAAAGGCCGATGTGTTTAAGAGAATGGATACAAGCGCGGTCATGGCAATCAGATTAATGCCGATCCCATCAAGCGCGACGACCCGGTCCGGTATCGTAGGCCCTTTTATGACGCGAATGACGTACAGAAGAGTCGAAACCGCCATAATGCCGAGTGATAATTGCAGAATAAACGTAAACATCAGCGGCTCACCTCCTGAATGGCTTTCTCAAAAGAGACGCGGATGTCATGGATCGCTTTCTCCGCATCTTCAATGTCCATGGCGTGTATATAGAGAATCGACCGGTCATCGGAGATATCCATCACGAGCGTACCCGGTGTTAAAGTGATTAACAGCGAGAGCAGCGTGATCTCCCAATCCTCCGTCAATTCCGTCTTAAACGCGAAAATGCCCGGGCGGATGTTCAGTTTCGGCGATATAACGGTTTTCAGCACGCTGACATTGGCCAAATATAATTCTTTTATAAAGATCAGCATCAGTTTGATGACCGACCATATTTTCCAAATGTAAAACGGCCGCGAGAAGAAGCGCCGGAAAAAAAACAGCGCCGCCAAGCCCGCGATAAATCCGGTCAAAAAACCCGCCGCGCTGAGGCTGTTTGTGAGTAACATCCAGCAAACAGCGAGAAGAACATTTAATAATAGTTGAAAAGCCATGCCATCTACTCCTTCAAAACAGCTTCAATGTATTTTTCCGGATTCAGCAGATTCTCAGCCGTCTGATTAACATACGGTGAAACCCATTCGGTTCCGAGCCCGAACAGAAGCGACAAAAGGAGAAAAGCGGCTGCCGGATAAAGAAGTCCTTTTGCGGACCGTCCGCCTGCGCCGGGGATTTCTTTTTCTTCCCCCCAAAAAGCCGTCGTAAAAACCTTCAGCACGGAATAGAGCACAAGCAGGCTTGATAAGAGAATCAATACGGAAAACAATGTTTCCCCCTTATCGAACCCGCCTTCCGCGATCTTCAGCTTGCCCACAAATCCGCTGAACGGCGGGATGCCGGCCAAAGATATGGCTGAAATAAAGAACATCCATCCTAAAACGGGATAACGGGTGATCAGTCCGCCCATTTTATGCAGGCTGGCAGTGCCTGTCAATGCGATAAGCGTGCCGGCAAGCATAAACAGCGCTCCTTTAATCAGCATATCGTGAATCAAGTAATAAACCGCTCCTTGAATGGAGGCCGGCGTGTTCATGGCAATGCCGAACAAAATCACGCCGACGGCTGTAATAATATTGTAGATGACGATTTTCATGACATCCGAAAAGGCGATAGATCCGATTACGCCGAATAACACCGTCAGCATCGCAAGCCACATCATCAATTGGTGGGTAAAGCCCGTATCGTGAATAAAGATCAGGGTGAATACTCTTAAAATGGCATACAGACCGACTTTCGTCAAAAGAGACCCGAATAAAGCCGAAATTGCAGCCGGCGGGGCGTAATAAGAGCCCGGCATCCAGAAATACAGCGGGAATATCCCGCCCTTTAAACCGAAAACGACGAGAAGAAGGACGCCGATGACGGTGATCAGCCCGGTCTGGCCCGATTCGCTTATTTTTACGCTTAGATCAGCCATATTCAGCGTGCCCGTCACCGCGTATAAGTAACCGACGCCGATGACAAAAAACGCGGATGACACAATGTTAAACACGATATACTTCAATGATTCTCTTAATTGAATTTTCGTTCCGCCAAGCACGATCAGCATATAGGACGCGATAAGCAGAAGCTCAAAAAAGACGTACATGTTGAACAGGTCACCCGTCAAAAACGCTCCGCTTACGCCGGCCAGAAGAAACTGCACCCCTGAATAATAGAAAGCGCGCTCCCTTTTTTCTCCGATGGAGCGGAAGGAGTACAGGATGACGAGCAGCCCGATTATGGCGGTCGTCAAAACAAGCAGTGCGGCGAGCTGATCCGAGGCGAGCACAATGCCGTACGGCGCTTTCCATCCGCCGAGTGTCAGCGTCTGAATTCCGTGTGTGAAAACAGTCTGAACGAGAGCGGCGCTGATGACGATGGAGACACAGGAAGCGGCAGTGCTGAATATCCGCATCAGCATCACGCGCCTGTTCATAAAAATCAGCAGCACTCCGGCAAGCAGCGGCACCAGAATAGGCAATATCACAAAGTTATTCATGTTGATCATTTCCCCTCATTCGATCCATATCGTCCGTTTTCAGTTCCTGATAGGCGCGAAACGCCATCACAAGCAGGAAGGACGTGACGCCGAACGAAATAACGATCGCCGTCAGTATGAGTGCCTGCGGCAGCGGATCGACAAACGACGTGCTTTTTCCGCCCAGTATGGGAGGAGCGCCTTTTTTCAGTCCGCCCATGGTCAGGAGCAGCAAATGGACGCCGTGGCTTAAAAGCGCGGTGCCGATAATCACGCGCAGCAGACTTTTAGAAAGCAGCAGGTAGGTTGCCGCCATAAACAAAATACCGGCAATGACAGACATTAAGATTTCCACTATTCTTCCTCTCCAATCGTTTGAATAATGGTCATCGTCACGCCGACAACAACGAGATACACACCTAAATCAAACAAAGTGGCCGTCGCAAGCTCCGTATTCCCAAGCACCGGGAGATGAAAATGGCCGAATGTATGGGTGAGAAAGGGTGCTCCGAATAAGAACGAACCTGCACCCGTTGCAATCGCGATAAGCAGACCCGCGCCCGCCACATAAATAAAATTGACAGGCAAAATCGATTTGACGGTTTTTAAATCAAAGGCCAAAAGCAACAGCACGATGGCCGAAGACGTAATCAGTCCGCCGACAAATCCTCCGCCGGGAGCGTTATGCCCCGATAAAAATAAATAGAAAGAGAAAAGCAGAATGATAAAAGATACAAGCTTCGTTGCCGTCTGAAGGATGATGTCGTTTGTTTTTTGCTGTCTCAACGCTCTTCTCCCTCCTCTTTTACTTTTGTTCTGATCATGCCGTAAATCCCGAGTGCGGCAATCGACAGCACCGTGATTTCAAACATCGTATCAAATCCCCTGAAATCAACGAGGATGACGTTGACGATATTGTTTCCTCCCCCGAGCTTATGGCTGTAAGCGGTGAAAAAGGAGGAGATGCTGTCTTTTGTTTTTTCGCTGGAAGACGCGATTCCGAGCATTGTCACGATCACGCCGACGCCGAGAGAAATGATAAAATTCGTCATCCGGAATGTTCTTGTCTTCTTTTTCCGCCGCATTTTCGGCAGATGGTAAAAACAAAGAAGAAACAAGGCGACGGATATCGTCTCAATGACGAGCTGCGTGAGCGCCAGATCGGGCGCTCTGAAAATCACGAAAAACAGCGCGAGTGTGTACCCGACAACACCGAGTGAGATAATGGCCGTCAGCCGCGATTTGGCGAACACAGTCGCAATCGTTGCGCTCACCATAACGAGGGACAGCACGATTTCATACAGGCCGATTTCAGCCATGCCTTTCACTGTCATGGAAAAGCCGCCTTTCATGACGAACGCCGCTCCGATGAGAATGATAAACGCCGCAAAAATATACAGCAGATAATCCCGCAAAAATCCGGTCATATACGATGACGTCAGCTGGTAAGATCTTTTTTCCATACTGCCTGTCACCGCATCGTAAAGCTTGTTCAGCGTCAGTTTTTTCGGAAACAGACCGTACAAACGCTCCCATTTAGACAGCGTTACGTAACCGATCGTGCCGACAATGATGATGCCGAGGGTCATCATTACCTCAGCCGTCACCCCGTGCCACCGGGAAATATGGACATGGAATGTATCTCCGCCGGTTAACAGAGCCGGATAAATGGAGTTCATCGCCGGTTCAATCAGGCTGTAAGACAAAACGTTCGGTGCAAAAAACAGACTGACGGCGCAAGCGGCAAGGATCACCGGCGAAATCAGCATGCCGAGCGGTGCTTCATGCGGCGTCTTTTCAAGCTGATCAGGTTTGCGCGCGCCGCTGAACGTTCTGAAAAACAGCTTCATGCTGTAGATGAAAGTGAAGACGCTCCCGATCCATGCGAGAACGGGGAACAGCACGCCCCACGTATCCAGGCTGAAAATATCTGCATGAGCAATCCGCAGCATACTTGTAAAGAACATTTCTTTACTTAAAAAGCCGTTAAACGGAGGGAGGCCCGCCATGGAAAACGTTCCGATCAGTGAAACGGTGAACGTTACCGGCATAAGCGCCATCAGGCCGCCGAGCCTGCGGATGTCCCGTGTTCCCGTTTCATGGTCGATAATGCCGACCGCCATAAATAAACTTCCTTTAAAAGTAGCATGGTTAATTAAGTGAAACACAGCCGCGGTGACAGCCGCCGTAAAATACTCTGAATGCTGGTAATGAAGTGCGGCGGCTCCTGCGCCGAGCATCGATACAATCATACCGAGCTGACTGACTGTGGAAAATGCCAGAATCGCTTTTAAATCGGTTTGTTTAATCGCATTGAAGGAAGCCCATACCATCGTGATCAGGCCGACTGAGGCAACCGTCCAAAACCAGACGGGTGAAAATGCAAAAACCGGACTGAATCTGGCAATCACATAAATGCCCGCTTTCACCATTGTAGCCGAGTGCAGATAGGCGCTGACAGGAGTCGGCGCCTCCATGGCATCAGGCAGCCAGATATAAAACGGAAACTGCGCTGATTTCGTAAAGGCTCCCAATAACAGGAGAACCATCGCCGGAATAAAGAACGGATGGCCTGCGATAATATGCACCTGGTTGACCATTTCCCTGATACTGAAAGAATCCGTCATCAGATACAGCAGGATAAAGCCGCCGAGCATGCACAGCCCGCCGCCGACGGTAATCAGCAGTGACTTTTCCGCACCGTAGCGTGATTTCTTCCGCTTATGCCAATACCCGATTAATAAGAAGGATGACAGGCTTGTCAGCTCCCAGAACATATAAAGAACGATAACGTTATCGACGAGCACAACGCCGAGCATCGCGCCCATAAACATCAGCAGGTACACATAAAAGGGGCCGAGCTTTTCTTTGTCCTTCGATAAGTAAAAAATACTGTAAAGCGTCACCAAAGAGCCGATGCCCGTAATCAATAAAGCGAATAACAGCCCGAGTCCGTCAATATAAACGGTATAGTTAATACCGAGGGACGGAATCCATTCGGCCGCATACCGGACGGTTTCCCCAGCCATTGTGACAGGGAGCTTGCTGATAAAGTAAACAAACAGCACAACGGGCACTATCAGCACAAACCAGCCTGTATGGACTTGTTTTACCCGTTTATAAAGAAAGGGAACGATAAATGCAAATAAAAAAGGCGCCAAAATCGCGAAATGTAACAGCTGCAACAGAAGACCTCCTTTGCTTGTTTTTTCATCAAGCAACTGCTTTATGTAAGAATGAATCAATCAATTCACGGTCATAGGACCCAGTACAAATTATATCGCACTTTTTTTTACCCTGCTACGGCATAATGTATTCCTTTCTGTGTTTTTGTGGTCTTTTGAACCTAAAATAAATTTATCAAATATCCTGATCTTTGTATATACATTTATCTTTCAGATCAAGCTTTTAAAAAAGGAGCTGGTCATTATGAAGAGAAAGGCGGCGGCCTGTATTGGAATATTTTGTTCTATTATTGCAGGAACATTCATAGCGGATGATTTCTGCAAAGGGAGGCAGAAGACGGAGGCAGATGAATGGGAGCGTTTTTTTCTCGGTGCGGAATACGCAGAAGACAAGCTGAGTGCGGCTGAATCAATGCAAACGCCGTTTCAGCCGCGTGAGTATATCAGAATCGTATATAGATGAAAAGAGTTCCGGCACCAGGGTGCGGAACTCTTTTTGTGTGGCAATCAGCGTTTTCCTTTAATGTAAGGGATGCCGTTGGCTTTAGGCGCGTCCGCGCGGCCGATGAAGCCGGCAAGCGCGAGAATGGTCAGAATGTAAGGAGCCATCAGCATGTATACATTCGGAATGTCTTTGAACAGGGGCAAAAGCGAGCCGATAATGCTCAAACTCTGTGCAAACCCGAAGAACAGTGCAGCCCCGAGCGCGCCGATCGGATGCCATTTGCCGAAAACCAGCGCGGCAAGAGCGATAAAGCCTTGCCCGGAAATGGTGGAGTGGGTGAAATCAAGCGCGATCGTGGAAGCATATACACCGCCGCCGAGCCCGCCGAACAGCCCGCTGATCATGACGCCGATATAGCGCATGCCGAACACGTTGATTCCCATCGTATCGGCCGCCATCGGATGTTCCCCGACAGAACGGATGCGGAGGCCGAACGGCGTTTTGAATAAAATAAACCAGGAAACAAAGGCCAGTACGATGGCTAAAATCGACGTATAATAGACGTCGGAAAAGAAAATCTTTCCTAAAACCGGAATATCGCTTAACCCGGGAATGTTCGTTTTGTAAAAGGGCTCCGGGATTTTATCAGTCTGCGCCTTTCCGTAAATCAGCTTGACGATAAACAGTGTCGCTCCTAACGCGAGCATATTGATCGCCACACCGGTTACCGTCTGATCGGCGCGGAAAGAAACTGCGGCCGCCGCGTGGATCAGTGAGAACAGTCCGCCGGCAATCATAGCCGCAGCCAGAGCGAGCCACGGAGCGGCGGCGCCAAGCTCGCGTCCGAAAAATAAGTTGAACATGACGCTTGTAAAGGCGCCGATAATCATCAGTCCTTCAAGACCGATGTTGACAACTCCCGATCTTTCAGAAAACACGCCGCCGAGAGCGGTTAAAATAAGCGGAGCCGCATATACGAGTGTTGCCGGGACAATAATGGATAAAATCTGCAGGAAGTCCACTTACTTCGCCCCCTTTTTCTTCAATTTATCAAGGATGAGACGGATGGCGTAGCTTGATGCCACAAACAAAATAATAATGGCGATGACGATGTCAACGACTTCAGAAGGCACCCCGGATTCAATCGGCATATTTAATGCCCCGACTTTAAGGCCGCCGAGAAGACATGCCGCCAGAACAACGCCGATTGCCGTGCTGCCGCCGAGAAGCGCAACCGCAATGCCGTCGAAGCCGACGCCGGTAAAGGCGCCCTTAACCGCCGCGTATTGAAAGGTTCCGAGTCCTTCCATCGCGCCGGCAAGCCCCGCGAAGGCGCCGGAAATCATCAGGGCGTACATCATATTTTTTCTGACGCTCATTCCGGCGTATTGTGCGGCGTGCTGGTTAAAGCCGACAGCCCGGAATTCAAATCCGCTTTTTGTTTTATGAATGATAAACCACATGAGAACTGCCGCAAACAGAGCGATCAGAATGCCCCAGTGAAGGCGGGAGTAATCTGTCAGCTGCTCTAAAAACGGCGAGCGGAGCGACGCGCTTTCATGAATTTTGTCTGTTTTGTCCCGGTGGTCCGTCATGACATCGGAAATGAGATAATTGGTTAAATGAAGAGCGATATAATTCATCATGATCGTGACAATCACTTCGTGGACAAAAAAACGGGCTTTTAAAAATCCGGGAATCAGGCCCCAAATGCCGCCCGCAGCCGCGGCCGCCAATAACGAAAGCGGAAGGTGGATGTAAGCGGGGGCGTCAAAGGAAGCGCCGACCCACACCGCGGCGGTCCAGCCGACAAGGAGCTGTCCTTCAACCCCGATATTAAACAGGCCGGTCCGAAATGCGAATGCCACGGCCAATCCGGACAAAATATATGGCGTAATCTGCCGGATCGATTCCCCGATGTAATACACTTCACCGAAAATGCCGCTCCAAAGAGCCGAATACCCGCTTACGACATTGTAGCCGCTGGCGAGCATGATGACCGCACCCGCAGCTAACCCAAGGATGATCGCAATCAGCGGCACAGCCAGATGAGAAAGTCGATTAATCATGTGTTTTCCCCGCCTCCATTTGCTTACTTCCCGCCATTAAAAGTCCGAGCTCCTGCTCGTTTGTTTCAAGCGGATTGACGTTTGCGATGATGCTGCCTTCAAAGATGACGGCGATGCGATCGCTGAGATTCATTATTTCATCAAGTTCAAAAGATAACAGAAGCACCGCTTTACCGGCATCACGCTGCTCAATGAGCTTTTTATGGACGAATTCAATCGCGCCGACATCGAGTCCCCGCGTCGGCTGGGCCGCAATTAAAAGATCCGGATTTCTGTCCACTTCCCGGCCGATAATGGCCTTTTGCTGATTCCCCCCGGAGAGAGCGCGCGCAGGCGTATATTCATCAGGTGTTCTGACATCGTATTCTTCAATCAGGCTTCGCGCTTTGTCATAAATCGTGTGTTTATTTAGTATGCCGAAAGAAGAGTAGGGCTTTTGGTAATAACTTTGCAGCACGATATTTTCTCCGATCGGAAAATCAAGGACGAGCCCGTGTTTATGCCTGTCCTGCGGAATATGCCCGATGCCGGCTTCAGTGACTTTCCTGGGCGGTATGTTTTGCAGCTGTTTGCCGTTTAACGTGATCGTGCCGGCATTTGTTTTTCTGAGACCTGTAATGGCTTCAATTAATTCAGACTGGCCGTTTCCGTCAACGCCCGCAATGCCGACGATTTCACCGGCTCTGACTGAGAGGGAGAGCTGCTTGACCGCCTCAACGCCGCGCGCGTCTTCAACCGTTACATCAGAAAGTGAAAGCACTTCTTGTTTCGGATCGGCCGCTTGTTTATCCGTCTTGAATGACACTTCGCGTCCGACCATCAGGCTTGCCAGTTCATCTTGATCCGTATGTGCGACATCGAGAGTTGTAATGCCTTTTCCTTTCCGGATGATGGTGACACGATCGCAGACTTCCATAATCTCTTTTAATTTGTGGGTGATGAGGATAATTGATTTTCCTTCATTGACAAGATTTTTCATAATCTGAATCAGTTCTTGAATTTCGTGCGGAGTCAGCACCGCGGTCGGCTCGTCAAAAATGAGAATGTCGGCGCCCCGGTAGAGGGTCTTTAATATTTCCGCCCGCTGCTGCATACCGACGGAAATATCGGCAACTTTGGCTTCAGGATCAATGTGCAGGCCGTAACGGTCGGAAATATCGCGCACGTCCCGGTCGGCGCGCTGTCTGTCAATCCGGCCGAAAGTTTTCGGCTCTTTTCCGAGAATGATATTTTCTGAGACGGTAAAGGTATCCACAAGCATAAAATGCTGGTGCACCATCCCGATGCCAAGATCGTTGGCTTTGTTCGGGCTGTTGATGTGAACGCGTTCGCCCCGCACCCGGATCTCGCCTTTTTCCGGCTGATACAGGCCGAATAAAACGTTCATGAGTGTCGATTTTCCGGCGCCGTTTTCACCGAGAAGGGCGTGTATTTCGCCTTTTTTCACTTGAAGCGTGACGTCATCATTGGCGACGATTCCGGGAAACTCCTTGCGTATATTAAGCATTTCAATGATATAATCCACCGATTTGACGCTCCTTTTCAGAGATACTTTGATGAGAAAGAGCTTGGCAAAAGAAAAGCTGCAAGAGATGCAGCTTTTCCTTCACCGCTCTTTTCATAAAAGAGAGGGGATAAGCACGGAAGTCTCCTTATCCCCTGATTCTTACTCAGCCTTGAAGGATTTCAATTCTTTTTCAGTTGAAGGGATCTCGAGTCCGTCCGCGATTTTCTTCTTCCAATCGTCTGTTGCTTTGATGACATCGTCAGAAAGGTTCTCCTTGTGATCCGAGATGCCAACTGCATCTTGCGCCAAACCGTATGTTAATGTTTTGCCGCCCGGGAATTTCCCGTCACTCGCTTTTTTCGTTAAGTCCTCTACGGCTGTATCCACTTTTTTGACCATTGATGTGAGAGTGACATTGTCTTTTGTGCCTTTGACTTGACCTTCCGCGTACTGGTCTTTATCAACACCGATAACCCATACGTTCCGCTTCGGATCTTCTTTTTTCAGATTTTTCGCTTCTGTGAAGACGCCCGTTCCCGTTGCGCCGGCCGCGTGATAAATGACGTCAACGCCTGATTTGTACATGCTTTCAGCCGTCGCCTTACCGACATCGGCTTTGTCAAATCCGCCCGCATATTTCACTTCGACGGTCGCTTTCGGATTTGCGGCTTGTACACCCGCGCGGAAGCCGATTTCGAATTTTTTGATCAATTCAGACTCCATTCCGCCCACGAATCCGACTTTTCCCGTTTTGCTCGATAGCGCAGCGGCCGCTCCCACGAGGAATGAACCTTCCTGCTCCTTAAATGTAAGGCTCGCCACGTTGTCTTTTTTGACAACGGCGTCAATGATCGCAAAATTTGTGTCTTTGCGCTGATCGGCGATTTCGCTGATGGAATCCTGCATCAGATACCCGACGCCGTAAATCAGGTCAAAGTGTTCCCGCGCTAATTTATTTAAGTTCGTTGTATAATCCGCATCTGATTTTGATTGAAGATAGTCAAAACCGCTTTTGCCTTTTGTAAGCCCGTTGTCTTTTCCGAATGCCTGAATACCTTCCCAGGCGGACTGGTTAAATGATTTGTCATCGACACCGCCGATATCCGTTACCATGCCGACGGTAAAGTTTTTGCTGCCGGAGCCGTTTGCTTTGTCACTTGAACCGCATGCGCTTAATATGGTTCCGGCCGCCGCGATGAGCGCCATCGCCATTCCGATTTTGCGTTTTTTCAAAGATATAACCCCCCTGTAAAATATGGCTGTGCCGTTCAATTCAGACTTGAGTCCCCGTACCGGATGCAGAATCGAAAAAACTTTCTGATAATAATGATGAGACGTCTCTCTTTTTCCCGCCTTGAGCGGCTGTCTCTTCCGGGTTCGGGACTTATGACTTATCTGAAAAGATCTGCTAACCAATCATAATTTATCATTTTACCCGCCATAAATAAATAGAAATTTGCTTATTTTTTAAAAAATATCAATTTTATGAATCGGCTTCCTCATCTGGATAAAACAGAGGAGGATCAGCCGGGTCATTATCCTTATATAGCATATCAAAAAGGAATCTCAAGCCTTTTGTCACGGGATATGACAGTAAAAAAGCACCGTTCACAGCGGAACGGCGCTTTTTGACATTATAAATATTGTTTGATGCTGCTGACATTGCCGGTGTTGATATGATATTGAAAGACGGGTCTGCCGATCGTGCCGTACGCCATCTCTACATTCAGCACTTGTATGTCTTCCAGAAATTTAAGGTATTTCCGGATGGAGACTTGCGAGATTTCAGTATGCTTGGCGAGATCTTCCGTGGTAAAAGAGCCGTCACCGAAAGACTCAATGCTCGCCCAGATGAGTTTAAGCGTGCTTTTTGTCAATCCCTTCGGAAGGTGAACCTTTTCCGCCGCTTCTTTCTTTTGAAAAAGCTCGGCATCCAATTCTTTCTGTGTCATGCTTCTGTGTGATTGATAAACTTTCTGCTTGCGTCTGTAGTCGGAAAGAGCGGTTTGAAAGCGGTCAAATTCAAATGGTTTGATTAAATAATCGACGGCGCCGTACCGAAGCGTTTTTTTGATGACGTCCAGCTCGCTTGCGGCCGAAATGACGATGACATCAACCGATTCATTTTGCTTGCGGATTTCCGTTAAAAGCTCAAGCCCGTTTTTTCCCGGCATGTAAATGTCAAGAAGGATGAGATCGATATGATGCTCGCTCAGCACGTGCAGCGCGCTTTGAAAGGATGATGCGATCCCTTTCAGCTGAAATCCTTCAATCTGGCTGAGATAGCGTTTATTTAATTCACCCACCATGGGGTCGTCTTCAACTATGAGTACATTAATCATCATTTTCCTCCTTCGGTTCATACGGAATGCGAAGACTGAAAGTCGTTCCTTCATTCTTTTCACTTGTCACAATCATATGGCCTTTTAAATTTTCTGTTGCCTGCTGGGTGAAATAGAGGCCGAACCCCCGGTTTGTCCCTTTCGTGGAATAACCTTGTTCAAAAATACGGGCTTGGTCTGCCGCAGACATTCCGGCTCCCGTGTCCGTAATCTCTATATCAAGCTGGCGATCCTGAAACCGCATTGAGCACGTAATGTTTTTTTTCGGCATCTGCGCCACCGCGTCGAGCGCGTTGTTTAACAGGTTTCCGATAATCGTAATGAGCTCATGGATGACGGCCGGATCTGCCGCATTCGGGATCAGGCTGCCGAGCTGAATGTCCAGATCAGCACCCTGTTCGCGTATGTAGCTTTGTTTTCCTAGAAGAAACCCTGCGAGAACCGGACTTTTGACATCACTTATAATCTCGCTTGTTTCCGTCTTCTGCTGAATGGCAATGTCCTTAATGTAAGTGCCGAGATCATCGTATTCTTTTAACTGGACAAGCCCTAAAATGACATGAAGCTTATTCATGAATTCATGAGACTGGGCTCTTAATGCGTTTGCATACATTTTAACACCGGACAGCTGTTCTGCTAAATGTTTGACCTCCGTTTTGTCCCTGAACGTGGCGATCGCTCCGACGGTTTGTCCTTTCAGATGAATCGGAACCTCATTAAAGACCAGCTCAAGCCCGTTAATGCGGATATCCCTGTCCTGAAGCGGTTTTTTCGTTTCAATCACCTGTTTCAGCCGGCTTTTCGGGAGAATATCGTTCACATCTTGATCGACCGGATTAGTCGGAATACCCATTTTAATAAAAAGCCGTTTCGCTTCCGCATTGGCAAGCTTAATTTTTCCCCGCGCGTCAACCGCCAGGATGCCTTCCTTCGTTGATTCGAGCATGGCGCTCCGCTCTTCCAGCAGGGTGGCGATTTCATAAGGCTCAAGACCGTACATAATGTTTTTGACGGTGCGGGCGACAATGACGGCTCCGATGACGCCGACAAAAATACTTACGCAGATGATGAAATAAAGCGGTCTCAAACTGTGGCTGACGACATCCTGTATTTTGTTAAGCGAAATTCCGACCGAAACGACGCCCACTTGTTTTTTATCTTTTCCATAGATCGGTACGAAGGCTCTCATGGATTTCCCGAGGGTTCCCGCTGATGTGCTCGTTTTGATATGGCCGTGCATCGCCGGCTGTTCGTCTCCGCCGGTGAATTTCTTCCCGATTTTATTTGCGTCGGGGTGGGTGAGGCGGATGCTGTTCATATCCATCACCACGACAAATTCGGTTCCTGTCGTATGCTGGACGTCTAATGTATAATCCCGGAGCTCTTTCAGCCCTTTTCTTGTTTGCAATGCCTGCGTGACACTCGGTGTTTCCGCGACCAGCTTTGCGGTGCGCAGCGCGGTTGTCCGTTCTTCTTCTTTCACGCGGTCTGCTGTTTGGACGCTGATCGTGAAAAAGGTGATACAAAGTGCGATAAGGACGACAATACAGACGAATATCGTTAATCGGGTTTGCAATTTTAATGTTTTTTTCATAACAGCCTTCCTTACGTTTATCATTCCCGCGTTCTACTTTACTCCGAAAAAGCCGGTTTGTGAAGATCAGGCCCTTATTTCGTAAAAGTGAGGAAAAATGGTATTTTTTATCTTGTCAATGTGTTTTAAGTCCTCCATAATAAGTGAGGTAGATTACAGAAAGGGACTTTTTATATGAAAAATACTTATTGGACGGGTTATTTTCCGCTCGTTGCGATTCTGCTTTTTAGTTCGTCATTATCCATTTCTACCTCGCTTTATGTCATGAAGATACTTCAGACGCTCGGCATGTATCAGGGGATGCTGGATTATTTCTCTGAGAAAGGGATCAGACTGGCGCTTTTTGCAGCGTTCGCCCTTGTGTATTTTATGCTCTTTTCGGCTTTGAAGCTGATTGCAAACACAGTGACAGAGCTGTCTCTTTTGTTTTTCACAAATGACCCTGAGGGGGACAATCTGAAAAAAATCAGATTAGGCTCTTTAATTTATGTAGGCGGAGGAATTCTTTCCTTTGCGCTCGTGCAGAATGGTTTTTGGATTGCGGCGTTATTTGCCGTTGTTACGCTCGTTTATTTGATTTTCATGGTGTACAGAATCTATTCGACACTCTCTATCGTTTCGCTGATCGGTTTTATATTGCTTGAGATTCTGTTTTGGTTTACTTTTGTTATCGGTATTTTGTACATCTTTATCAAGCTTTATAATAGCATAATGGCTAGCTTACCTGTGTAAGCTAGCCATTTTTGTTAAGACAGAAATCTGTTTTTGATCTCAGGGGAGGGGAGCATGCATGCTTCCCTTTTTCCGAACCATTTGTAACGGCGCCGGGCGATGAAAGAATAGGCTCTGTCCCTGAGGGGGCGGGGCACTGCGAAAAAAACCGCTGACAGCCGCCAGGCTCCGCGGAGATGACGTGAAACCTTTAACACGGCTGCGGATTTTTTGTATATCCGCCCGTTTTCGATAAAAATCATGCTGTCAAATTGTTCTGTCGGAAGTCCTTCTGATGCCAAAAGCTCCCGGGCGGTATCTGATTGCAATGAAGCAAATGAGATTTTGCCGGTCGGATCGCGTTTAATGATGAATTGAACGGCGCCGCTGCATAAGTTGCAGACGCCGTCAAACAAAAGCACGCGGTCCGGAAGCTGAGCTGGTTTCAAAGCGGATCCCCTCCGTTATCTTTAGTAAGCTGCCTGCAGCGTGTTTTTCCAGATCGAAAGCTGAGGGCTTGCGTCATGAAGATATTCGACGCTTGACGGTGTATCCTTGCCGACCCATACCCCCATCGTATAAGCGTCCGTCAGACCGACAAACCACATATCGTGATAGTCATTTGACGTTCCTGATTTTCCGCCGACGTACGGAGCTTTAAAGTTCGCTTTCTTTCCTGTACCGCTTTTGACGACGGCTTTCATCATTTCTTTGATCTGCATGTTGGTCCGCACGCTGAATACCTGCGTCGGCTCATCTTTCCATTTTAATATCGTTTTTCCTTTTAAATCAGTCACTTTTGTAATCGCGTGACTCGGCGTATAAACGCCGTTGTTGCCGAACGTGGTATACGCATTGGTCATTTCAAGCGGCGTCATGCCGTTTGTAAAACCGCCAAGCGCCGCAGGCAGACGGTAATCCGCGCTGACCAGCTTCGCGAAATGAAACGGTTCAAGGTAGCTGAACGCCTTATTGACGCCGACGCGGTCCATGATTCTGATGGCTGGTGTGTTGTACGAGTATTTAAACGCCGTTTCCAGCGTGACCGTGCCGTACGTGCGGTTATTATAGTTCTGCGGGCAGTAATCCGCACTGCAGAATTTGCTTGCGTCAATCTTGCTGTGTGGCGTTGCGCCGGTCTTTTCAATGTAAGGTCCGTAATCAAGCAGCGGCTTAATGGATGAACCGGGCTGTCTGTATGCTTGATAGGCGCGGTTGAAATCATATTTATGATAATCTTTCCCGCCTGAAAGCGCGATAATCTGATGCGTCTGATGATTAATCACGGCCGCTCCGCCCTGGACGCCTGCATACGGCAGATTTTGATTCACTTGGGCGACGACCTGGTTTTGCATATACGGATTCAGCGCCGTATAAATCTTCACGCCGTCTTTTAACAATGTGCTGACCCTGTCGGAAAGCTCACTCTGTATTTTTTGTTTCGCCTTTCCGGAAGCTTTTTCAAGACGTTTGTCATAGCCTTCGGATGATGAAACAAGCTGTGTGAATTCATCATTTACATAGGAAACATAGTCAGGATATTTATTTGTTTTTTCGTTTATATCAAGCTTGATCTTTTCCTTTTCGGCTTTTTTCAGCTGTTTCCCGGATATAACGCCTGCTTTTTTCAATCCGTTAAGCAATCTGACTTGTCGTTTTTTCGTATAATCAAAATGCTTGAGAGGATCATATAATGTAGGGTTATTAGGGATAGCGCAGATAAAGGCCATCTCTCCCAAAGTGAGAGATTTCAGCGGCTTGCTGAAATAAAATTGTGCCGCCGAACCGACGCCGTATACGCCGTTATTAAAATAAATCGTATTTAAGTAGCCTTCTAAAATCTCATCTTTGCTGTATTTTTTCTCAAGCTGATAGGAATAGGCCAGCTCCGTCAGTTTTCGGCTGAAGGTGCGTTCATGGCTTAAATACACATTCCTTGCCAGCTGCTGGGTGATGGTGCTGGCGCCCTGATCAATTTTATGATCTTTGAAATTGGAGGCGGCCGCCCTGACCATCCCCATAAAGTCAAACCCTTTATGCTCATAAAAATGACGGTCTTCAGAGGTTAAAAACAGCTGTTTTACCTCATTCGGTATTTTATTAAAGGGCACGATCACGCGGTTCTCATGATCGCTGACAATCTCAGAAACAAGGCTTCCGTCCCTGTCATACATGTAACTGTTTTGAACCAGGTTGATCGCTTTTAAATCAATATGTTTATCGAGCACCTGATCAAAAGGCTTGATTTGTTTTACCTCTTTGCCGGAAGCAATAACTGTAAATGCAAACAACGGGATAATGCCGAGCAGCAAAATCCATCCGATTATTTTACGTACCATGGTCACTCTCTTTTCTCCTGATTTCTAGCCATATCGTATCATTCTTTTAAGAATACGAGAAGGTTAAATTTAGAAGAAATCGTGATCGCTGCCGGTCAGCCCGCATTTGACGCTGTATCCTTTTGCAAATGTCCCGCCATCCATAAAAGCCCCGCGCCTATTAAAAAGAGAAAGGCGGTGACGTAGAAAGCAGCCGAAATGGAAAAACCGCTCGAGACCGCACCTCCGAGCAGAGGGCCGAGCACATTTCCGAGAAAACGAAAGCTGACGTTATAGCCGAGCACCTCTCCCTGGATGCTGCCCGGCGCCCTGACGCGGATTGCGGCCGTAATGCAGGGGAGCGTGCCGCCCATGACCATGCCGAACAGAAATCTGAAGACTAACAGAATGGAGAGGGAGGAGGCGAGCGCCTGCGGAATGAAAAACACCGCTGAGGCAATCAAAAGCACGATTAAGATCCGGCTGTGGCCGAAGCGGTCGCCGAAGTCCCCCCATTTCCGGGCAAGCAATAAGCTTCCGAGTCCGGTCGCTGAAAACGCCATTCCGGAGAAAAAAGCTAAATTAACAGGTCCGTGCAGCTCATTGACATATAAAGCGAGCAGCGGCTGAATGCTGAAATTGCCGGTCTGCACGATCATAGTAAGCACCATCATCGCCCAAAGCGCGGGCTGGTGAAAAATATAGGAGAGCACCTGTTTTCTGGAATAGGTTTTCCGCTTGTTTTGTTTCTCGCCGAGCGGCTGCTCATTCACCTGAAATAAAACGAGAAGCACAGATGCGAAAATGACAAAGGACGTAATAAAAAATGTGTACGTAAACCCGAAGCTGTCAGCGAGCAGCCCGCCCAGCATCGGTCCGAATAAAGTTCCTGACACCTGACCCATCTGCAGCGTGCCGAGCGTCTTCCCGGCAGTCTCTTTCGGCGTCTGCGCCGAAATCATGGCAAGCGATGTCGGAACAAAGCCTGTTACTAGACCCATAAGCAGCCGCAGGACAAACAGCTGATAAACGGATGTCACAAACCCCATCAATAAAATGCTGATGGCAATGCCGGTTCCTGTAATCAAGAGAATTTTTTTGTAGCCGCGCTTATCGCCGAATCTTCCCCAAAACGGGGAAATCACAAATGCCATTAAAAACGTGACGCCGAACACATACCCGCTCCATCTCTGCACATACCCGCCCGAATGGGGGCTGATCGTTTCGATATATAACGAAAGAAACGGAACAATCATGGTCATGCTGGCGGAAATAAAGAAATTTGTAATCCAAATGACGACGAAGTTCTTCTTACGGACAGAAATAACATCACCTTCTTTACTTTTCGTGTATCTAATCATTAGTATATAGGAATGAATCCGGTATTTGTATTTTCGATGCGGATATAGGAAAATTCATTATTTTTAGAAAATGAAGAAAGTTTCAGAGGGGAAACTGATATACTATCATAAAATATCATTTTTGATCGGAGGAAAGGCAGGTGTAAAAAAGTGGATCAGCGCAGTCTGCTCATTATTGATTTTGAATTTACGATGCCTGACGGAAAATACAGCCCGCAAAATTTCTTTCCCGAGATTATTGAAGCGGGGATTGTCAAGACGGTGAATGATGAAGTGACTGAAACGTTTTCGAGTTATATCAAACCGAAAAAATTTCCGAAGCTGACGAAACGATGCAAAACCTTTCTGAACATCACCCAAAAAGACGTGGACGGCGGAATCACGTTTAATGAATTCATCCGCAAATTAAATGAGCTTGATCCTGATAAAAACTGCACGATCGTCACCTGGGGCAATATGGATATGAAAGTGTTAAAGCAAAATTGCATGTTTAACCATATCCCTTTTCCGTTCAAAGGAGAACTTCGGGATCTGTCCCTTGAATACAAAAACTTCTTCGGCGACAGAACATTGACCGGCCTTTGGAAAGCGGCAGAAGAGTATGGCGATAAAGGGACGGGCACGCATCATAAAGCGCTGGATGATGCGCGGACGACATACAAATTATTCAAGCTTGTCGAGCGGGATAAACAATATCTTGAAAAACCGAAACCTCCGACGATCGGTGATCGCGTCGATCTGACTGAACTGTTTCGCCGGGCCACATAAAAAAACCCAATCATGCCGACTGGGTCAAGTTCTTTTAAAATAGTCACGCTCTAACGCGGCCAAGTTGGCGAGCGAACGTTCCGCCCATTCTGAGCCGTCCGCTGTAAGCTGATCTTTCAGCCGGGCAGACGCCGCTTGTAAGGAAGCCGTATAATCAGGCACCTCGCCATCAAACGGTTTGACCATCTGATGCGGTATGTTTGTCTGTTCCCCGAATGCAAGCGCTCTTCTTTCATGAAAAAACGGAACATCCGCCTGCTTCGGATGATGAAGATCTCCTTGAGCGGGATGCGTCAGAACGGCTTTAATTTTCACTAAATAGTGATTGGGCCTGATGTCTGTCACTTCCCCTATGTATGCTCCTGTTTTATAAAACCCTTTTACGATTGTGCCGATTTCAAACGTATTCATAGCGTTCACCTCTCTCTAGTTATTCTATAAAAGATCAACGCGGTTGGCTAGTGAACAGCTGCCGGAAGCCTGACTGAGGCCGTTGTGCCCGAGTGCTCGCCGCTGGTGAAACAGACGGAGCCTTCATGATGCTGAATAATCGAGAATGTCACGGTAAGCCCGAGCCCGGTGCCGTTCGTTTTCAGCGTATAATACGGCTTGCCGAGTTTCTGCAGTTCTTCATCGGACATGCCGATTCCGTTATCCGTAATCTGAATGAGAATCATCTCTTCCTGTTTTTGGACGGAGACCTCGATTCGGCCGTTTTCAGAGGGCACGGCTTCAATACTGTTTTTAATCAGATTAATGAAGGCCTGTTTCAGTTTTTTTACATCGCCGAACACATATAAATCAGGCTCGCTTCGAACCGTAACGGTCACCGATTTAAAATGGGCATAAGACTCCATTAAGGAACCTGTTTCCTTTACGAGCAGAGAAATATCAAACTTTTCTTTTTCATAGTCATCCTGCTTCGCCATATCGAGATAATTCGTAATGATCGTCTGAGCCCGGTCGAGTTCGGACAGCACAAGTTTCTGATATCCGGAGTGGGATTTGTCCTGAAGCTGCTCGCCGCTGAACAGCAGCTGCACAAAACCTCTGACGACCGTAAGCGGATTGCGGACTTCATGGGCGACGCTTGCCGCAAGCTCGCTGACGACGGCCATTTTTTCTGAGTGAATCAGCCTTGCCCGCATGGACGCATTCTCATCAATGATCTCAATCAAATAAATGCACAGCAAAAGGGCGCTGACTTGAAAAAAAACAGATACTGCCGCCTCATAATAAACGGAAGGTAGATTTTGAAAATTGAAAATATTGGTCGCGGAATAGATGAAGACAGATGCGGTTAATAAGGCGGTTTCAGTGCAGCCGATGAGAAGAGCGAAAAGCAGTTTCTTCCGCTTTGAAAAAAAAGGCCATTTCGTTTGGAGCTGGATAGGGATGATGATTAAAAAAGGAATTAAGGATAAGAAAAAAAGAGCGGAAGGTTCAAACCATATGAGCTGAAAAAAAACGGATGCCGCCCCTGCGGCAAGTCCTGCGCCGGTACCGGAATAAAGCAGGCAGACGATAATGGGAATCAGCTGCAAACCGTAACGGACGGAATGAAGCTCCTGGATGGGAAAAGCCGTACATAATAAGGAAGATGACGCTGCAAATACGGCGACCAGCAGGCGGTTCGCTCTCGGCACAAGCAAATCGGGCTTGCTGAGCCAGAAGACTTGATAAAGAAAAATAGGGAATAAAATAAAAGAGAAGTGAAGCAGGTAATCCTTTACAATCTCCATTTATGCGAAATCCTTTCCTATGTAAATATGAATCTATTATAACATCTTTACCGGAAAAAAAAGTATATATTTCTCTAAAGCGAACGCCCTTATCTCATCTGATAAAGGCGTTCTTTCCGCTGCTAAGCGAGCGCTGCTTTCATTCTCTCAAGCCCTTCTTTTACGGCAGCGGCTGAACAGCCGACATTAAGTCTCATAAATCCTTCGCCGCCCGGTCCGTATTTTGTTCCCGGCTCTAATATGATTTTCCCTTTTTTGAGCATTCTTTCTTTGAGCTCGGCATCCGAAAATCCGTACTCGCTGAAATCCATCCAGATCAAATAGGAAGCGTCAGGCTTCATCATGCGGACTTTCGGCAATTCTTGTCTTAAAAAGTCCTCAGCCAATTTCATATTCCCTTCAATGTAAGGAATCAGCGCGTCAAGCCAAGGGCCTCCCTTTGTATAAGCCGCTTCAATTGCTGCAACCGCAAATGTGTTGAGGCTGGAAATCCCGTTCTGATGCAATGCGGCGGAGAATTTCGCCCGCTTATAACGATCGGGAATGATAATGGCGGATGCCTGAATGCCGGCAATATTAAACGTCTTGCTCGGCGCGACACAAGTAACGGAAATCCGCGCAAACTCCTCAGACAGAGAAGCGAAAGGCGTATGCGGCTTTCCGTACAGCATCAAGTCGGAATGTATCTCGTCAGAAACGACGGTGACGTTATGGGCGGCGCACAGCGATCCGAGCTTCATAAGCTCATCCCGGCTCCACGCTCTGCCGGACGGATTGTGGGGGTTACAAAGAATCATCAGCTTGACCTCAGAATCGTTCAGCTTTTTCTCAAGATCCTCAAAATCCATACAGTAGACGCCGTTTTCTTCCCGTAATGGGTTATGTAAAACCTGCCGTTTGTTTTCCTTGATCATCTGATAAAAAGGCGTATACACCGGTGATTGAATCAACACCGGATCGCCCGGTTCGGTAAAGGCTTGTACGGCCATGCTGATTGCCGTGACAACACCGGGACTGAACGCGATGCTTGCGGGATCGGGCCGGTAGCCGTGCCGCGTCTCAAGCCATGAAGCGACGGCTTCTCTTGTGTTTTCGTCAGGAGACGTATAACCGAATATGCCGTGGTCAAGGCGGGCTTTTAAGGCGTCAGTGACCGCTTCGGGAGCGCGGAAATCCATATCGGCAACCCACATCGGAAGCGCATTCGATACGCCGAATAACGCTTCCGCCTTGTCCCATTTCACCGATTGTGTGCCAAGACGGTTTTCTCGAAGATCAAAGTTCATGTATGTCACTCCTGTAGTATCATTATTTTGCACAGCGTATCTATGATAAAATAGAATTGCAAACTTTATTATAAGCGGTGATGAAAATGGAAGAAAGCCAAGCGGTCATGGAAATGATGAAAATCATTGCCAAGTGGGACCCGTTTAAATATGGAGAAGATTTTTATGAGACAGAAGCCGTCGACATCGTTCAGGCCGTCTACAGTGAAGACCGTGCCGACAAGCTGGCAGCAGCCATTCAGGATATCTTTGAAGCTTCATTTGAGCAAAAGCTTCCGATCGAAGGCTGCCAAAAGGCCGCCGAGCAGCTTCTGTCCATAAAAGAAAGCAGCTCCTGCACCCCTTAAAAACCGGCGGTTCCGCCGGTTTTTTTATTGAATAAATTCAAAAATCCGCTCCGAAACAAACTCCGGGCGCTCTTCGGGTACGAGGTGCCCCGTATCCTTGAGTGAATACAGAATGGAATCCGGCAGGTCGTCATGAAGCCGTTTTCCGATTGAGACCGGAACGACCCGGTCTTCTTCTCCCCAGATTAAAAGAGCGGGGTTTTGCACTTTCTTCAAATCCTCGGGCTCTAAATCGCCCTCCCTGTGTCTGATAAACCTTGTCATCGCTTTGAAAATCTGGCGGTCTGTAAATGGTTTTTCGTAACCGTCAATCATTTCCTGATCGATAAGCGTCCGGTCGTGAACGACATTTAACAGGTTGTTCAGCACGCCGTCTTTTGAAAGCCAATACTTAAGATACAGGTCAAAACAAGGGAGATGCGTCCCGAATATAATCGACGGGTGCGAGCGCTTTAAATACCCCGAGCTGCACAGCAGGACGATTTTAGAAAAAAGCTCGGGTCTGAGAAGAGACGCGGATAAGGAAATCTGGCCGCCCATTGAATGGCCGATGAGTGCGGCCCGGCTGATACCGAGCTTTTCCAGAAGTCCGATCAGAAGCTTGGCGAGGTTTGCGTAAGTATATACGAAAGTCCGTGACTTTTCCGATTGCCCGAAAGGAGGCAGGTCAACGGCGATAATATCATAATGGTTTCTGAGCAGCGGGATCAGTTTTCTGAAGCTGAATGCCGAAGATAAAAAACCGTGTACGCAGACGAGTGTCTGTCTGCCGGGATTTTCATAATGCTCGTAATACAGCTCAACTCCGTCTATCGCGGCCCGTTTAATCGGTGAAACAGCTTCCATGAGAGCCTTCGCCGTCCTTTCTTTGTTGTAATGTAAAGTCTTTTTTGATTGTCAGATTTTAGCTCTGGTTTCTTTCGGGTTTTTCTTAGCATTTGTCGAAAATCGTGATATAATGTCATGAAGATTTTTGATAATGCAAAGGTGTGAAACGTATGAAGCTGACCGAAAAAGAAACAGAAATATTAGAAATTTTAGACGAAAACAGCCGCGTTGATGCGGAAACGATTGCGAAAATGGCAAACATTCCCGCTGAAGAAGTCAAAAGCATCATTGAAAAGCTTGAAAAGGAAAAAGTCATCATTGATTATGCGGCGATGATCGACTGGCGCAAAGTCGACGGTTTGGAAGGCGTCACGGCGATGATTGACGTAAAAGTCACTCCGAAACGAAATGTCGGCTTTGATGAAGTCGCTGAGCGGATATACAGATTCCAGGAAGTTGAATCAGTGTACCTGATGTCAGGGGTGTATGACTTATCTGTCGTTATTCGCGGCAACACGATGTCAGACGTGGCAAGCTTCGTGTCTGAAAAATTGTCCACCCTTGAGTCCGTCGTTTCCACGACGACGCACTTTATCCTGAAAAAATATAAGCATGACGGCAAAGTCTTTGAAAGCGGAGACGATGACAAAAGAATCGTGGTGTCTCCGTAAATGGAAACGAAGACTTCTTATTTATCTGACTACGTGCAGCAGATTAAACCGTCAGGCATCCGCAAATTCTTTGATCTGGCTGCTACGATGGAAGGCGTCATTTCATTGGGAGTGGGAGAGCCTGACTTTGTGACGGCCTGGAACGTGAGGGAAGCGAGTATTCTTTCTTTAGAACAGGGTTATACGGCTTATACGGCAAATGCGGGTCTTTATGAACTGAGAGAAGAAATCAGCCGCTACTTAGATCAGCGGTTCGGCCTGAGTTATTCGCCTGACAGTGAACTGATCGTTACGGTAGGGGCAAGCCAGGCGCTTGATCTCGCTGTCCGCGCCATTATGAATCCCGGGGAGGAAATGTTAATTCCCGAACCGTGTTTTGTCGCATATGAATCACTCGTGACCCTGACGGGGGCGAAGCCGGTGCCGATTCAGACTGTCGCTGCAAAAGGTTTTAAAGCATCAGCAGCCGATTTTGAAGCAGCCCTGACGGACAAAACAAAAGCGCTGCTTCTATGTTCGCCGTCAAATCCGACAGGTTCTGTCTATTCGAAAGAAGAGCTTGAATCCATCGCTGCTTTCGCTGAAAAACACGACTTGATTGTGCTTGCCGATGAAATTTATGCCGAGCTGACGTATGATGAGCCATTCACGAGCATGGGGGCCATCCGCGGCATGAAGGAACGCACGGTTCTTATTTCCGGCTTCTCCAAAGCATTTGCCATGACGGGGTGGAGACTCGGATTTACGGCGGCGCCTCCCGTGATCAGGGATGCCATGCTCAAAATTCATCAGCACGCGATGATGTGCGCGCCTTCCATGGCTCAGTACGCGGCACTTGAAGGGCTGAAAAACGGCCAGGAAGACGTCGAAAGAATGAAGAAAAGCTATCGGAGACGCCGAAACCTGATTGTGGAGACATTGAACGAAATCGGACTCGGCTGCCACCACCCCGGCGGAGCATTTTACGCCTTTCCTTCCATTCAGTCGACCGGCATGAGTTCAGAAGAATTCGCGGAACAGCTGCTCATTGAGGAAAAAGTAGCCGTCGTTCCGGGGAATGTATTCGGCCCGAGCGGCGAAGGCTACATCAGATGTTCCTATGCGACATCCATTGAGCAGATTCAGGAAGCGCTCGTCAGAATCAAACGGTTTGTTGAAAAAAGGGCATAAAAAAAGATACGAACCCGGTTCGCATCCAAATAAAAGGGGGGAATACTAGAAAGCCTTCGTAATCATAGTATACCCCCATTTTTTTGTGCTTAAACATGATCATGTAAAAAAGTTCTCTTTGCGAAAAACAAACTTGTATGATATAATTTTAAATTGCGTATAATCTGTATTTAATTTAACTTAGGAGTTGTTATGAATGGCAGCAAAATTTGAAGTGGGCAGTGTGTACACTGGTAAAGTAACAGGATTACAAGCGTATGGTGCGTTTGTTGCATTAGATGAAGAAACTCAAGGACTTGTTCACATTTCTGAAGTCACTCACGGTTTCGTAAAAGACATTAACGAACACCTTTCTATCGGTGACGAAGTACAAGTAAAAGTACTTGCGGTTGACGAAGAAAAAGGCAAAATCAGCCTTTCTATCCGTGCGACTCAAGCGGCGCCTGAAAGAAAAGAAAGCAAACCAAGAAAACCGAAAGCGGCTCAAGCTTCTGAAGAAACATCTGCTCCGCAAGGTTTCAACACATTGAAAGATAAGCTTGAAGAGTGGATTGAACAGTCCAACCGCAAAGACCTTATCAAAAAATAATCATCAAAAAAAGCACCGGATATGTATGTTCGGTGCTTTTTTTATGTTTATCTGACTTCCGGATTTGCCGCTTCCTCGCGGGATGTTTCTTCGTTCGGCTTAAACAGCAGGCCGAGATTGATCAGACCGGCGATGCCGACAAGACCGTAAATAATCCGCGACAGAGCTGATCCTTGGCCGCCGAAGATGGCTGCTACTAAATCAAATTGGAAAAATCCGATCAGTCCCCAGTTAATAGCGCCGATAATCGTTAATACGAGACAGATACGCTGAATAACACTCATGTAAACAACCTCCTCTATGAATTCGTGAAACAGTTATAGATTGTGACAAAGCAAAGAATCTATGCATACTACATTCTCCGCCGTGTAAATCACACACTGTCTCAAGCTGTACAAGTGCCTTTCCCGGGAAGCCGCTGTCTGTAAACCGTGTGATGTGCCGTCAAAAAAGCGGATTGCTTTACATTGAATGTCATCTTTCTGCATAATATAAATCCAAAGGAGGAGATGTCATGCAAAACTTTACATATTGGAATCCGACCAAATTGATTTTCGGAAAGGGAGAGGTCGAAAAACTTCCTGAAGAAATCAAGCCGTACGGAAAGAACGTACTGCTCGTATACGGGGGCGGCAGCATTAAGCGCAGCGGTCTTTATGATCAAGTAACCGAACTGCTGAAAAAAGCAGGAGTTACCGTACATGAATTGGCAGGCGTAGAGCCGAATCCGCGTGTCTCAACGGTGAACAAAGGTGTTGCGCTCTGTAAAGAAAACAGCATCGATTTCTTATTGGCCGTCGGCGGCGGAAGTGTCATTGACTGCACGAAAGCCATCGCGGCTGGCGCTAAATATGACGGCGACGCGTGGGATATCGTCACGAAAAAACACCAGCCGAAAGAAGCGCTGCCGTTCGGAACAGTGCTGACACTTGCGGCAACCGGTTCAGAGATGAACTCCGGATCAGTCATCACAAACTGGGAGACACAAGAGAAATACGGATGGGGGAGCCCGCTCGTTTACCCTAAATTCTCTATTCTCGATCCGGTAAACACATTTACCGTTCCGAAAGACCACACCATTTACGGCATGGTCGATATGATGAGCCATGTGTTTGAACAATATTTCCACCACACGTCAAACACGCCGTATCAGGACCGGATGTGTGAATCGCTTCTGCGCACGGTGATTGAAACAGCGCCGAAGCTGATCAATGATCTGGAGAACTACGAGCTTCGTGAGACGATTTTATATACAGGCACGATCGCATTAAACGGAATGCTGTCAATGGGCGCAAGAGGGGATTGGGCCACACACAACATCGAGCATGCGGTATCAGCGGTTTACGATATACCGCACGCCGGAGGTTTAGCGATTCTGTTCCCGAACTGGATGAGACATGTGCTCAAAGAAAATCCGGCCCGCTTTAAACAGCTTGCCGTCCGTGTTTTCGATATAGACGAGACAGGCAGATCAGATGAAGAGATCGCACTTGAAGGAATCAGCAAGCTGTCTGATTTCTGGACGAGCCTCGGCGCTCCGAACAGACTCGCTGATTATGATATTTCTGATGAGAAGCTGGATACGATTGCAGATAAAGCGATGGCAAACGGAGCATTCGGACAGTTCAAGTCACTGCAGAAAGAAGACGTGCTTGCGATACTGAAAGCATCATTGTAATAACATAAAGGGGGCGGCCGGATTGGCAGCTCCTTTTTTTCTGTGTTATAGTAATTCCCTTACGATTTTTTTGGAGGTCATGATAAATGGAGAACTTTACGTACTACAATCCGACGAAACTGATTTTCGGAAAAGGTCAAATCGACCAATTGAAAAAAGAGCTGAAGCAATACGGGAAAAACGTGCTGCTTGTTTACGGAGGCGGCAGCATTAAGCGAAACGGCCTGTATGACCAAGTAACAGGCATCTTAAAAGAAGAAGGCGCAACCGTTCATGAGCTTGCGGGCGTTGAACCGAACCCGCGTCTGGAAACGGTAAATAAAGGAATTGAGCTGTGCAGACAGCATGAGATTGATTTCCTTCTCGCAGTCGGCGGCGGAAGTGTCATCGACTGTACAAAAGCGATTGCGGCCGGTGCGAAATATGACGGCGACGCATGGGACATTTACAGCAAAAAAGTAACGGCGCAGGACGCACTCCCGTTCGGCACGGTGCTGACGCTTGCGGCGACAGGCTCTGAAATGAACCCTGATTCCGTTATCACAAATTGGGAAACAAACGAAAAATTCGTATGGGGCAGCAATGTCACTCATCCGCGTTTCTCCATTTTAGATCCTGAGAATACTTTCAGCGTTCCGGAAAACCAAACCGTATACGGCATGGTGGATATGATGAGCCACGTATTTGAACAATACTTCCACAATGTTGAAAACACGCCGCTTCAGGACAGAATGTGTTTTGCGGTCCTTCAGACGGTAATTGAAACAGCGCCGAAACTTTTGGAAGACCTTGAGAACTATAAGCACCGTGAAACGATTTTATACGCGGGTACGATCGCATTAAACGGCACGCTGCAAATGGGCTATTTCGGCGATTGGGCTTCCCATACGATGGAGCACGCCGTATCAGCGGTGTATGACATCCCTCACGCGGGAGGACTTGCGATTCTGTTCCCGAACTGGATGAGATACACGCTGGATACAAATGTAGACCGTTTTAAAAACCTGATGCTCAACATGTTTGACATTGATACTGAAGGCAAAACGGATAAAGAAATTGCGCTTGAAGGGATCGATAAATTGTCCGCGTTCTGGACAAGCCTCGGTGCACCGTCCCGCCTTGCGGATTATGACATCGGTGAAGACAAGCTTGAGCTGATCGCAGACATCGCCGCAAAAGAAATGGAATACGGCGGATTCGGCAATTTCCAAAAACTGAACAAAGATGACGTACTTGCCATCTTAAAGGCGTCACTGTAAGATACATTCCCGGCCGGGGTGAAGATGAAATAGATTTTCAAGCTGCAGATGTAATCACATGCTGCGGATTTGACTCCCTGTTTCTGTACATTTAGCAGAAAAGGATTAATTAACTTTGCGATTGCCGATCATCTATTTACACAAAATCTAAATCATGAAGAGCCTTGCTATACTTCGAATTTAAAAAAGGGGCGCTGATTCAATCAGCGCTCCTTTTATGCATTTTGTGTACTAAGGTCCCGCTGAGCCCCCATATAGCTTCCCATTAAGTTTTGATAACCGGGAAGATGACTGGAGATTAATGCGCCAAAACCTTCAACATCGTTGCGCCAATCACGCTGAAGCTCGCACGCTACGCTGAACCAGTTCATAAGCTGCGCGCCGCCATGAGCCATACGGGTTAATGATGCATCTGCTACTTGCTTATTAAACGTCCCTGAAGCATCTGTCACAACAAACACTTCGTAGCCTGCTTTAATGGCAGAAAGCGCAGGAAAAGCAACGCAGACGTCTGTTACCACCCCCGCGATAATCAGCTGTTTTTTGCCAGTCGCTTCAATGGCTTTAACAAAGTCTTCATTGTCCCATGCATTAATTTGTCCGGGACGGGCTATTTTTGGCGCATCAGGAAAGAGATCAACGAGTTCTTGCATGAGCGGTCCGTTGGGTCCGTTTTCAAAGCTGGTTGTTAAAATAACCGGTAAATCAAAGAATTTAGCCGTATCACCGAGAGCCAATACATTGTTTTTAAATTCATCAACGCCATAGTCACGCACGAGACCGGAAATAAGGCCGGTTTGATGGTCAACTAAAAGCACGGCAGCATCATCTTTTGAAAGACGGGAATAAAGATCAGACATTTTATAATCCTCCTTGAATTAAGGCAAGTAAGTTTGTGAATTGAAAACGGTAAATCTATTCATATGCTGTATAGATAGAAAGTTATTTCTGAGGTGACTTTTCGTGAGGGTGATGATCCTTCAATTAATCTGGAACGGGAACCGGAGCATGATCAATCCAATGGATGAACTGTTGTAAATAGCGTTGAAGATAACGTTTTGTTTGTTCATCCGTAAGTATGTTTTGAGCGGAATCAATTTTCTCATGGACTTGCGAAATCAGCATTTTTTGAAATGGCAAAACATTGACTTGCATAGCTTCGAGTACTTCTCTCATTTGCGTTTGACCAAAGGCAGTACCGAACCCTCCGGGGGTTGCTCCGATTAAGCCAACCGGTTTTCTGTTTAAAACAGAAGAGGTCCGCGGTCTCGATGCCCAGTCCAATGCATTTTTTAATACCCCCGGAATTCCGGAATTGTACTCTGGACTTACAATGATGACGCCGTCAACGTTTTGTATATCAGCTCTAAAGGATGTTACGGAGTCTGGTGCTCCGGCAATTTCTAAATCTTCATTAAAAAAAGGAAGACTGTCTATTTCAACCCAACGAAATTGAGCCGCATTATCGAAGTCAATCAATGATTGAGCAATTGCTCGATTATACGAGTTTTTTCGTAAACTTCCGCAAATAAGACCAATGGTTTTAGTCATAAAATCACCTCCCGGTTTAAAATCACTTTCATCTTAACATGATACTCCAAATATAGACACTATTTTTAAAAATGGACATTTATGCCTTAATATGCCTTCGCGGCAGCCTCTCAAGAGGAGTACTATATAAAAAGAACCGGCCCATCGGGATTGGCGATGGATGTCATCCTGCTCCAAAGTAAAGGTGATACGTTCCTGGATCATCAACATTCGATTCGTTACCCCTCTCACGATTATTACAAATATAACCATATCGAATCCGGGATATTGTATAAAAAATGAACGCATCTTTAGCGCAAATCCCGTATTCATCCGGCCTTCTTCATGACTTGATTTAGCGGGTGAGTTCATATAAAGTGAAAGAGAAAACAATTCACCGTGATGGAGGGACAAGCAAATGACGCATGTACGCTTTGATTACTCAAGAGCGTTACCTTTTTTCAATGAACATGAACTTACATACGCACGTGATTTCGTAAAAACGGCACACCATAATATCCATGAAAAAACAGGCGCCGGAAGCGACTTTTTAGGATGGGTGGACCTCCCTGAAAACTACGATAAAGAAGAATTCGCGCGCATTAAAAAAAGCGCTGAAAAAATCAAATCAGATTCAGACGTGCTTCTCGTCGTGGGTATCGGCGGTTCATACTTAGGCGCCCGCGCGGCGATTGAAGCGCTCAATCATTCTTTCTATAATGTTCTGCCGAAAGACAAGCGCAAAAACCCTCAAGTTATCTTTATCGGCAACAATATCAGCTCAACTTATATGAAAGATGTTATGGATCTTTTAGAAGACGCTGATTTCTCTATCAATGTCATTTCTAAATCAGGCACGACGACGGAACCTGCAATCGCTTTCCGGATTTTCCGCAAACTTCTTGAAGAAAAATACGGAAAAGAAGAAGCGAAAGCGCGGATTTACGCGACGACAGATAAAGAGCGCGGCGCTTTAAAAACGCTTTCTAATGAAGAAGGCTTCGAATCATTCGTTATTCCTGATGATGTCGGCGGACGTTTCTCCGTTCTGACTGCGGTAGGCCTTCTGCCGATTGCGGTAAGCGGGGCTGATATCGATGAAATGATGAAAGGCGCTCTTGATGCAAGCAAAGACTTTTCCAGCTCGGAATTAGAAGAGAACGCGGCTTACCAATACGCCGTCGTCCGCAACGTTCTGTATAATAAAGGAAGAACCATTGAAATGCTTATCAACTATGAGCCTGCGCTGCAATACTTTGCGGAATGGTGGAAGCAGCTCTTCGGCGAAAGTGAAGGAAAAGATGAAAAAGGCATCTATCCTTCTTCCGCTAACTTCTCAACAGACCTTCACTCTCTCGGTCAATACGTGCAGGAAGGCAGACGCGATCTGTTTGAAACTGTATTAAACGTTGAAAAACCGAAGCATGAGCTGACAATTGAAGAAGCGGAAAATGATCTCGACGGCTTAAATTACTTAGCCGGAAAAACGGTCGATTTCGTCAACAAAAAAGCGTTCGAAGGCACGATGCTTGCCCATACAGACGGAAAAGTGCCGAACTTAATTGTCAACATTCCGGAGCTTAATGCATATACATTTGGATATCTCGTCTATTTCTTTGAAAAAGCGGTGGCGATGAGCGGTTATCTGCTCGGAGTCAACCCGTTTGATCAGCCGGGTGTTGAAGCCTATAAGGTGAATATGTTCGCGCTTCTCGGCAAACCGGGCTTTGAAGAGAAAAAAGCAGAGCTTGAAAAACGCCTTGAAAAATAAAAAGAAGGGCTGGCCCTCAGCATGACGGGTCAGCCTTTTTTAAACCGTGAAAGGTGTGTTGATGAATGATACGACTCTTATGTAAGCATGCCGTCATTTCCGTCTGTTCCGCCGTTATTGTCTATTCGGCACTAAAACTGTCTCCTGAATCCCTCTTACAAACCATCCTGTTTTTCGCTTTCCCTCTCGGCTTGTTTACGGACATGGTCCGGCTGAAACTGAAGATTGGCCGGATGCAGTCGCTGATCACGAAGTGCTGTCTCTATGCCGCCGTTTTCTATATTTCAACGGAAGCCGTTCTCTCCGCAATTGTGACGTATGTTCTGATTGAATGCGCCGTCACCTCTTTCCGGCGTCTGTCTGCCGCTCCCGATTCTTCCCGGGCGCCGTATGAAGATGCCGCAGAGCGGGGACGCTAAAGACAAAAAGGAGCATATGCACATGATCAGCATTCCATCTTCACTTGAAGGGCAATCGTTTTTACTCCGCGAATTGGAACAGGTGCTGAAACCGATCGGTTATACCATCGGAGGCGGCTGGGAGTATGACCGCGGGTTCTTTGATTACAAAATTTCCGATCAGGACGGCTATTTATTTCTCCGCATCCCTGTTGAAGCAAATAAGGGACACCTGGATGAACGGGGGGCCGCCGTTACAATCGGCACACCCTTTTTGCTGAGGCACGTCTATCAGCAGGAAACGGATGATCACGCAGGCGGCGGTGTTTTTGAGTCATTATTCAACCAATTCTCCGAGCCGAAACGGCGGGATGCGGCAATTGACCGCTCATATACAGATATCGGCATCTCGCTTGTGAAAGAGCTGGAAGACGTCCTGCTGCATTAAAGAGCCAAAAACAGATCAGTATCGAGCACCTTGTATGACAGGGGAGGGGTCAGCATCGGCCCCTCTTCTTTTTGTATGCCGATGATCGTGGTATTCCGTTTGAGATAATAGAGCGCACAGTCATGATAGGATGACCCCTTTAATTCCCCGGGAACGGGAATGATGCGAACCTTTTTCTCCAGCGTCAGATCTGACAGCGTTTGCGGTTTGGCAAGCTGCAGCTTGACCCGGTAATGCTCAAACATCACCCGGCTCGACAGCCGTGATGTGCACAGAATCTTATTAGCTCCTGCGCGCTCGGCGTTTTTGACATACCGTTCCGTTAAAATTTCCACGATACAATAAACGGACGGATGCAGCCCTTTGATGGCGAGAAGCGTTAATACCGACAGCATATCAGCTTCGGATTCATTTTTCTGCTGATCCGCTGTCAGAATGACGGTATCGGCTTCCGTAACATTCGCCTTATTGAGCGTACTGTCATCAGCGGCATGTCCGCGGATGAAATGGACGTTTTCAATAAGCGGCCCTTCCCTTAATGAATCATCAATCAGGACGACAGTTTTTGACGGCGCGATGTGCTGCAGTTCTTTCAGCAGCATATGCGATTTCTCATTCCATCCGATAAGAATGACGTGCCCTTTGCCTTTAAAGGCGACCTTCCCTTCGACATAGCGGTGCTGTTTGCTGAATACGGCTGAAGAAAGCGTGGCGAAATAGGCGGTCACAAAACTCGCTCCGCTTAATACAAGCACCATGCCGGCAATCTGCCCGAGCGGCGTCTGGGGAACGTAATCGCCGTAGCCGACCGTGGCCACCGTAATAACCGCCCACCAAACCCCTTCAAACACAGACGTGAATTGCTTCGGTTCAAGCATGTAAATGAGTTGGCCGAACAATAAGATCAAGGCGATAATGATCAGTCCGATCCGAACATATAACGGCCATCTCAGCCAGGAAATAAAAATACGGTTTGATTTCATTCGTCCGGCTCTTCTTTCGACAGAGAGATGGATAAAATCTGCTTAATAATGGTGTTTAGTTTTTCGTCCAGCTGTTCCTGGCCGTATGAGTCACGCGCATGTCTGATTAAATCGGCCGTCTCATCTTCAAACTGAATGAGAGGCTCGTCGTTTTCCGATTCATTATAGAGCTGGATAAAGGCGTCAAGCCCCTCGTTCATTCTGTCTATCGCATTGCTCAGCTGTTCTTTCTCGCCATTTGTCACTTTCATGTCGATCACACCTGTATCTTTTTTTATACAGTATGTCCCAGTTCGTTTGATGTCTTTCAAAAATCGACGAAAACATATTCACCCTTATTTTTTCATATGATAAAGAAAGCGGACCGAAAAAGGGTGAGTCGAATGACAGTCATTCAAAAACTGCTGGCGGCGCTGGCCGGAGCGCAGCTGCTCGCTTCGGCGGCCGTATTGCTTATTTTCGATTTGAATGGACACAATCATATGTCCGGCGGATTTTCATGGCTTGTTTTTGCAAAAGAGACCGCAGGCACGTTTCCGTTTTACATCGGATTGGCCGGGTGTATCCTCATCATGCTCGGAGGATTGATTCCTGTCAGAAAAAAGAAGCGGATTTCTGTACAGGAAAGCGGACAATCATTAAAATAATATATAAGCAGATCGTACGATATAAGAGAAAAAGGAAGAGGATAATATGCTGTTTATCTTTTTAACAATTGCTGCATTGGGATTGTCGTTTTGGGCACAATTTAAAGTGAAAAGCAATTTTCAGAAATACTCAGACGTAGAAGCTTCCAGTCAGCGGACGGGGGCGGAAACGGCAAGACGGATTCTTGATATTAACGGTTTATATGATGTGCCGGTAGAACCGGTAAGAGGCACTTTAACAGACCATTACGACCCGACGGAGCGGGTGGTGCGTTTATCTGAGCCGGTATATTACGGCCGCTCCATTTCCGCCATTTCCGTCGCTTCCCATGAAGTCGGACATGCTTTGCAGCATCAGGAATCATACGGCGCGCTTGTGCTGAGGCACAAAATTTTTCCGGTCGTCAATTTTGCCTCCGGGGTTGCCCCTCTGCTTTTCTTGGGCGGGATGCTCCTGGGCAGCTTGAACTTAATCGGACTCGGCATTATTTTGTTTTCGGCCGCTGTTTTTTTCCAGCTTGTCACACTGCCTGTCGAGTTTAATGCCAGCGCGAGGGCGAAGCGGATTATCGTGTCGGAAGGATTCATTCGCAACAGTGAAGAACACGGCGTGAATAAAGTGCTGAACGCCGCCGCGCTGACGTATGTGGCTGCGGCGCTCGTTTCATTATTCGAGCTGCTTCGTTTTGTGATGATTTTCTTAAATGGTCGTGATGAGAATTAACACGAAGGAGGTGGCCCCTTACCGTTTGCGGTAGGGGTTTTTTTGCTTATATTAAAACTGATTCTCATTATGCTGTTAATCGGATTAACGGCCATCTTTGTCGCTGCGGAATTTGCGATTGTCAAAATCCGCGGTTCAAAAATTGCGGAGCTGGTTGAAACCGGAGACAGCCGGGCGCTCGCGGCGCACAGGGTGATTTCAAATCTCGATGAATATTTATCAGCGTGCCAGCTCGGCATTACGATTACGGCGCTCGGACTCGGCTGGCTCGGTGAACCGACGATTCAGCGGCTTCTTCATCCTGTTTTCAGCCTGATCGGAATGCCGTCATCTATTACGCACGTCGTCACGTTTATTGCGGCGTTTATCGCCGTTACGTATCTGCACGTCGTCATCGGAGAGCTTGCGCCGAAAACGATATCCATTCAAAAAGCCGAAGCCGTCAGTCTGTGGACGGCAAAACCGCTCATTCTGTTTTATAAAGTGATGTATCCGTTTATTAAGCTGTTAAACGGCTCAGCCGGATTTTTGGTCAAGCTGTTCGGTTTTCATTCGGTGAAAGAACATGAGGTCGTGGTCAGTGAAGAGGAATTGCGGCTGATTTTGTCCGAAAGCTATAAAAAAGGTCAAATCAATCAATCTGAATTCCGTTACGTCAATAAGATATTTGAATTCGATAACCGGGTCGCCAGAGAAATCATGGTGCCGCGCACCGAAATCGCCGCCATCTCGCTTGAACAGTCAGTTGATGAAGCCATACATTTGATCATCAACGAACGGTATACGCGATATCCGGTTATTAAGGAAGACAAAGATCACATTCTCGGCATTATTAACAATAAGGATTTATTTAAAGCGTATTTTCTCGGCCGCTCCATTGAATTAAAAGAAATTATGCGTCCGGTCATCAGAGTCATTGAAAGCATCCCCGTTCAGGAGCTTTTGATCCGTATGCAGAAGGAGCGGATTCATATGGCGATTCTCGTTGACGAATACGGCGGCACGGCGGGGCTTGTGACCGTCGAAGACATATTGGAGGAAATCGTCGGGGAAATCCGTGATGAATATGACCAGGATGAAATGCCCCACATCGTCAAAAAAGGCGAACACCACTATGTGATGGACGGCAAGGCGCTCATAGAAGAGGTGAATGATCTTCTTGATATCGCCATCGAAAATGAAGACATTGACACGATTGCCGGCTGGCTCTTAACACAAAAAATGGAGCTGAAAAATGGTGATGTGTTTCATGCCGAAGGGTGTGAATTTAAGGTGCTGGAAGCGGAAGACCATCATATCCGCTTCGTTGAAATTAAAAAAACTGATTTCTGAGCCTCCTGCTTTTGCAATGAGGCTTTTTTTTATGGAAAAAATGCTTCTTCGTCCCGCTCCTTCATATGATGTAAAGAAAGGAGTGTCGGTATGAAAACGGATTGGTGGAAAACGGCGGCCGTCTATCAAATTTATCCCCGAAGCTTTATGGATTCGAACGGGGACGGAATCGGCGACATGAACGGCATCAGAGCAAAGCTTCATTACATAAAAGAGTTGGGGGCGGATGTGATCTGGCTTTGTCCCGTTTTTGACTCGCCGGGCGCGGACAACGGCTACGATATTCGGAATTATAAACAAATTGCAGGCGAATTCGGGACGATGGAGGGTTTTGACCGGCTCCTTGCGGATGTCCATTCGCTCGGCATGAAGCTGATTATAGACCTCGTCATCAACCATACAAGCGATGAGCACCCTTGGTTTATCGAATCACGCTCAGCGAAAGATTCCGAAAAACGGGACTGGTACATCTGGAGAGACGGAAAAAACGGCAAAGAGCCGAACAATTGGGAAAGCATTTTCGGCGGATCGGCGTGGGAATATGATCAAGAGACGGGCCAGTATTACCTGCACCTGTTTGACAAAAAACAGCCTGATTTAAATTGGGAAAACGAAGCGATGAGGCAGTCCGTTTATGAGATGGTCCGCTGGTGGCTTGATAAAGGCATAGACGGCTTCCGGGTGGATGCCATTTCTCACATTAAGAAAAAAGAAGGGCTCCCTGACATGCCGAATCCGGACGGTCTCCCATACGTCCCGTCTTTCCCGTATCATATGAATGGGGAAGGCATAATGGATCTCTTGAAAGAGCTGAAACGGGAAACATTTTCGCGCTATCCGATCATGACGGTCGGCGAGGCGAACGGAGTGGCGGCTTGGGAGGCGGCTGATTGGGCCGGTGAAGAAAACGGCGTCTTTCAAATGATTTTTCAATTTGAACATCTCGGCCTCTGGGATACGGAAGATGATCAAAGCATTTCCATTTCGGCGCTTAAGCGCGTCTTGTCCGGCTGGCAGAACAGTCTTGAAGGAAAGGGCTGGAACGCGTTGTTTATGGAGAACCACGATCAGCCCCGTTCCGTCTCGGTATGGGGTGACGAACGGTTTTTGACAGAAAGCGCCAAGGCACTCGCCGCGATGTATATGCTGATGAAAGGCACGCCGTTTATTTACCAGGGGCAGGAGCTCGGAATGACCAATGTTTCGTTTCCATCCATTGAAGATTATGATGACGCCGCAATGAAATATTTGTATGAAAAAGAGACGTCCCGCGGCGTTCCGCATGAAAAAGTGATGAAGATCATCTGGAAGAAGGGCCGGGATAATTCACGGACACCGATGCAATGGAGCGGTGAGGCGAACGGCGGGTTTTCTGATGCTTCTCCGTGGCTCGGAGTGAATCCGAACCACACATGGCTGAACGCTGCATCACAAATGCAGGATGAAACATCCGTATACCATTTCTACAAACGGCTGCTCGCCCTCAGAAAAGAACACGGCGTATTGATCAGCGGCACATATGAATTGCTGCTTCCGAATGACCGGCAGATTTATGCCTATCTAAGAAAAAACGGAACAAAAACCGCCCTGATCATCACAAATCTGTCCCGAACCCCCGCTTTATACAGGCATCCCGGTTATCCGCTTGACTCCGATTCTCTCGTGCTTGCAAACGCGGAAACAGAAGCGCACCGCCATGTGACGTCCTTTCTTTTAAAGCCTTATGAGGCCCGCGTATATATATGGTGAAAAACTTCAGTCCCGAGGCTGAAGTTTTTTGTGATCTGCGTTTATCATCGCGATCCGACAGGAAAAGACAAATACAGAAACGAATATGGGAAAGGAAGAGAAAAAGAAAGGAGGCATTCATATGCTGAAAAAATTGCAGATTCAAACAAACAGACGGGATGAAATGATCGACATCACACATGAAGCTGTAGCGTTTCTCCGCAAAACAGGCGTAAAAAACGGTTTGGCGCTCATATACTGTCCCCATACAACCGCCGGCATTACCATAAATGAAAATGCCGATCCGGATGTGAAGAGGGATATGCTCAGAAGGTTTGATGAAATGTATCCGTGGGAACACGAACTGGACCGGCATATGGAGGGAAATACGGCGGCACATATGAAAGCGAGTACAACCGGCGCCTCCCAGCATGTCATCATAGAAGACGGGCGCCTGATACTCGGAACATGGCAGGGCGTTTATTTTTGCGAATTTGACGGTCCGCGAAACAGAACCTGTTATATCAAAATACAGGCTGAAACGGAGGAAAACACAAATGAGTGAGTGGATGAGTGCATTATCATTAACAAAGCCCGTCATTCAGGCGCCGATGGCCGGCGGGCTGGTCACGCCGCGTCTGGCTTCGGCGGTATCAAATGAAGGGGCGCTCGGAAGCCTCGCTTCAGGATACGTCAGCCCGCAAGCGCTTGAAAAACAGCTTATCGAGATGAAAGACCTGACGGACCGCTCCTTTCAAGTAAATCTTTTCGTCCCGGAAGAAAGGCAGATGCCTGAGGCGGAACTGGTTGAAAAATGGAAAGCCCGCATCCCGAGGGCAAAAGACGCCAAGCCGTTCTCTGATCTGAAAGAAGAATGGAATGATTTCGAGGAAAAAGCGGAGCTTCTGATCCGTTACGGAGTCAAAGCGTGTTCATTCACCTTCGGCCTGCCGCCGGAAGAAACGGCGGAAAAGCTGAAGAAAAGCGGTTGTTTCCTTTTCGGCACGGCGACAACGCCGGAGGAAGCGAAGGCTTTTGAAGAACGGGGGATGGACGCCGTTATCCTTCAGGGAATAGAAGCCGGCGGACATCGCGGGTCGTTTCTGCCGGTTAAAGGAGAACCGGCTCTCGGCCTTATGGCGCTGATTCCGCAGGCTAAAGACGCGCTGAATATCCCGGTCATTGCGGCAGGCGGCATTTTTGACCGCCGCGGCGTGCAGGCGGCCCGATGTTTGGGTGCAGACGGCGTTCAAGTAGGAACACCGTTTCTCCTTTGTGAAGAAAGCAGCGCCTCACCGGCATATCAAAAAGCGATTGCCGAATCAAAAGGAGCCGACACGCGGCTGACCACCCTGTTTTCGGGAAAACAGGCGCGGGGAATCGTGAATCAGTTCATGAAAACATATGAGGCTGACGAGGGAAATACGCTGCCTTATCCGCTGCATAATACGCTGACAAAGCCGATGCGCGGGCACGCGGCTCAATCAGGAGACGCGGAGTATATGTCTTTATGGGCCGGCCAGTCCGCCGCGAAACTTGAAGGGCCGACAGACGTGAAAACCGTTTTGGACGGATTGTGCGAATCATAATCCAGAAATCGTGAGGTGATGGATGATGAAGATTCTTCAAATGTCCTACAAAAAAAGAGGGACTATTGAGTTTGTCTTTGAAGATTTTCCGCATTCCAAAGTCACCATGGCGCCGATTAAAGGGTATTACTTTGTCCGCGCCATTAAATGGAGCCGACGGGACAGAGCCGTCACCCGACATGATTTAGAGAAGTTTGAATGGGCTGCAAACCAAGCGCTCGGCACGACGGCTTTTTACCGGAAAAGAAAAGCATTCCGCATCCCATCGTCAAAATGACAGACGATGGGATTGTTTTAATGCATGATCTGATAAAGCGCGGGTGCATCAAGCCTTGTTGCCTGGTTAAGCAGATAAGCCGGCTGCACGGCATTTTTTTTTCTTAAAGAATTCAATCTCTGGATGATTTGTTCAGCCGTCAGAATCCCGAGACCGTGGGCGAAATATTGATCATTCCCCATCACAATGACATTCTCTCCCCGCCACTGAGCCTTTGCAGGATTAAAATCAGGATTTTTAAAATATAAACAATCTCCCCGTAAAAAGTGGCTGCCGGTTTCCGTGTAGATCGGCAGATGCTCGTAGTGCCAGTCATACAAAGTGATATCCCGGAAACGCCGGTTAAACCGTTCTTCACCCATTGTCTTTAAGACGGCCAGATAATAAATCACAACAATGGCGGTAGCGCATTCAAATGCGTAAAACGCCCCGTTTTCAATAATGTCCCGAATCGCTTTTGAAGCGGGGATTCTGTACTTCAGCTCCAAGGCTCCTTCCGGCGTCACTCTCCAATAAGCCGTATTTCCGTATGTTTTGGCGAAAGTTGCAAATTTCACACCTGATCCGTGCAGTTCTCTTGCGGCTTCCACAATATGGCGGCGCAGCCGCACCTCGAACATCAGTTCCGCAATCGACCCGTAATCGAATTGTACGGGAGAATTGAGCAGTTCATTTATATACGGAACAAGGTTTTCTTCCGTCTGCCAGTTCGCGATGTCCTGAGGCCGAAGCACTTGGCCGGATATGATAATCATCTGCGCGCCCCCTATCTTTTTTTATAAGATATGCAGGAAGCTTGGGCAATGAAAATCAAGTCATAAAAAAGGAGGAAATGTTAACAAAATGTGAAGACTGAGCCGATATATAAGGTATCACACTCGAGGGAGCAGCTTAATATGAAAAAATTCATCAATTGGTGCACAAAGGCATCGATTTCACGTAAATTAATCATTTCATTTATCGTGATCTTAATCATACCGATTCTCGTGTTAGAATTCAGTTCATACCATACGGCAAGCAATTCGCTGGATGATCAGATTTCAGGCAACGCGAAAAATAACATCGAATCTTTTAACACAACGATTACAAATGATATCGGCGCAAAAGCAAAGGCGATTGAATTTTTCAGTGAAACGTTAAAAGGGTCATCCTTCTCAAAGAAAAACATGTCTGCTCTTGAAGAAAAGTTCGGGCAATACACGTCTATTCATAAAGACGTAGCCCGTATTTACGGAGGAACGGAAGACGGCAGCTACGCACAGGCGCCGAAGGAGAATACTCCGGCCGATTACGATCCGAGAACACGCACTTGGTATAAAGACGCTGTGAAGGCCGGCGGCACGCTCGTTGTCACCGACCCTTACACTGCGGCAAGCGACGGCAGCATGGTCGTCACCGTGGCAAAGCAGATGCAGGACGGAACAGGTGTAGTGGCCATGGATATTACGATTGACCAGCTGCTGAAGCAGATGCAGGGAATCAAAATCGGGCAAAAAGGCTTCGTGTTTATCACGTCCAAAAATAAAACCTATGTCGCGCATAAAGACCACAAACCGGGCGATAAAGTTTCAACCCCGTGGCTGAATGAGGTATACAGCAAAGACAGCGGCATTATTTCATACAAGCTCGATGATCAAAATAAAAAAATGGCGTTTACGACAAATAAACTGACCGGATGGAAAATAGAGGGGAGCATGGAGCTCAACGAAATTAAAGACGCCTCACAACCGGTGCTGACGATGGGGATGATCGTCCTTGCAGCATCCATTATCATCGGGGGAATTTTAATTCTGTTGATTGTCAGATCCATTACGTCACCGCTGAAACGGCTTGTCCGCTCTTCTAAACAAATCAGCGGCGGAGACTTGACCGAAACCATTGATATCCGCTCGAAAGATGAATTGGGCGAACTCGGCGCGAGCTTTAATGAAATGGGAGAATCTCTGCGCGGACTGATCAGCGCGATCCAAAACTCTGTCGACAACGTGGCCGCGTCATCGGAAGAGCTGACCGCTTCAGCTTCGCAGACAAGCAAAGCGACGGAACATATTACAATGGCGATTGAGCAGTTTTCAAATGGAAACGAAGAGCAAAGCGAAAAAGTCGATTCAAGCTCAGCCAAGCTGAATCATATAAATGACGGACTCGCCGCCGTTTCCCGCACATCATCATCCATTACGGAAGCATCTAAACAATCGAAGGAAGCTGCCGGCACCGGGGAAGAATATGTGCAGCAAACAGTCGGGCAGATGAATCTCATCAATCAATCGGTCCAGCAGGCGGAAGCGGTTGTAAAAGGCCTTGAGGCCAAATCAAAAGACATCACTCATATTTTAAGAGTCATCAACGGTATTGCCGATCAGACAAACCTGCTTGCGTTAAATGCAGCCATTGAAGCGGCAAGAGCCGGTGAATACGGGCGGGGCTTCTCAGTGGTAGCCGAAGAAGTGCGCAAGCTGGCCGTCCAATCCGCCGGTTCTGCCAAAGAGATTGAAAAACTCATTCAGGAAATCACGGCTGAGATTAATACATCGCTTCACATGTTCACATCGGTTAATGAAGAAGTTCAATCAGGACTTGCCGTAACGGACCGTACGAAAGAAAGCTTCCAGAATATCTTCGGCATGACAAACGATATCGCCGAGAAGCTTCAATCGATGAACGGCACGGTTGAACAGCTGTCGGACAGCTCCCAGCACGTTTCAGCCGCGGTGACGGATATTGCGGACGTATCTAGGGAAAGCGCAGCAAGCATTCAGGATATTGCCGCATCCGCAGAAGAACAGCTTGCATCAATGGAAGAAATCAGCACATCAGCCGATACTTTGGCGCAAATGGCCGAAGAACTGCGGGAATTAACGAAACAATTTAAAATCAACTAGTAAAAAAGGACGCTTTCCGGATGGAAGGCGTCCTTTTTTATAGTGACAGCCGGATAATTAAATAAAAAGTCTTGCATACAAAGGGAGTACATAGAACTATTTTTCATTTATGACTTCATTTTCAATGTAATAAAAAGGGAGTCGGCCGATATAAACAGTAAATGATTGAAAGAGGTTTACAAAATTGAAAAAAACAGCAAAAAAAATCGCCAGAAAATCAATAGCCAAAAAACTTATCATTTCATTTTTACTGATCTTAATTATTCCGGTAGCAGTATTGGCTGCCGGCGCCTACCGTTCGGCGGCTTCATCCGTTGAAAAGCAAATGATGGAAAGCGCCGAAGGAAATGTGCAAATCTTAAACAATATGATTGATGACCGGATCGGAATGTTTACAAAAAGCTCAGCATATTTCAGCGAATGGGCGACAAGCGCTAAATTTAAAGAAAAAAACCAAACGGAAATGCAAGAAAGGTTCAAGCAGTTTATTGAAAGCAATGATAAAGCGTCCGCCGTATTTTCAAGCAGCAAGGAAGGAACGTTTACCCGTTATCCGCATGCCGATATGCCGGCCGATTTCAATCCGCTTGAAAGAAGCTGGTATCAGGAAGCCATGGAGAATAAAGGCCAAACCATCATCACAGACCCTTATGAGTCCATCTCAAACAAAAAGATGGTCGTCACTATGGCCCGCGCGGCGCAAGACGGATCAGGCGTCGTCGCCATTGATATAAAAATCGACGATCTCATCACGATGACAAAAGAAGTGAACATCGGAAAAGAAGGATACGCCTTTATCCTCAGCAAAAATAAAAAAGCCGTTGCCTACAGTGATGAAAAAGCCGGCTCGGCGGTATCGGGAAAATGGGTTGATACATTATACAGCGGGCAAAAAGGCGACTATGAATATACGCTGAACGGGAAAGCGAAAAAAATGGCGTACGTGACCAATGAAGCGACGGGCTGGAAGATCAGCGGAACCATGTCCGTGGATGAAATCAAAGATGCGGCAAGACCGGTTCTGACTCTGGCCGTTATCATATTGGCGATAGCCATTGCCGCAGGGATGATTTTCATTTATTTTGTCATCCGCTCAATTACCAAACCGTTAAAACATCTCGTAGCTTCAGCGGAAAAAATCAGCAGCGGAGATCTGACGGAAACCATTGATGTCAGCTCTCAAGATGAGCTCGGCGTGCTCGGTAAAAGTTTTAATCATATGACAGATTCACTCCGTTCGCTTATTCAAGGAATTCAGGACTCTGTTGAACATGTCGCTTCTTCCTCAGAGGAGCTGACGGCTTCGGCTGAGCAGACGAGCAAAGCAACGGAACATATCACCCTTGCGATTGAACAGTTTTCTAATGGAACGGAAGACCAAAGTGAGAGTATTGATAAAGCGACAGCCCAAGTGAATGAGATGAAAGACGGGCTCAGCGATCTGGCGGAAGCGGCAGCCGTGGTGACGGAAACTTCAATTGAATCGGCGGAGATATCCGGCGCCGGTGAGCGGCTTGTCAAGAAAACAGCCGGCCAGATGGGCGCCATTGACCAATCCGTAAGTAAAGCGGAGCAAGTCGTACAAGGGCTTGAACTCAAATCGCAGGACATCAACAGCATTTTGCGCGTCATTAACGGCATTGCCGATCAAACGAACCTCCTTGCTTTAAATGCAGCCATTGAAGCGGCAAGAGCGGGAGAATACGGACGCGGTTTTTCAGTCGTTGCCGAAGAAGTGAGAAAGCTTGCCGTCCAATCCGCCGATTCAGCGAAAGAAATCGAATCCTTAATTCATGAAATCGTCAAAGAAATTCATACTTCGCTCGGAATGCTGGAATCCGTCAATCACGAGGTGAAAAGCGGACTTCAGTTAACGGACGAAACGGAAAAAAGCTTCCGGGACATTTCCGTTAAAACAAATCAGATTGCCGGTGAACTGCAAAATATGAATGCAACCGTGGAACAGCTTTCTGCCGGGTCTCAGGAAGTATCAAACGCTTCAGAGGATATCGCGGCCGTCTCCAGACAAAGCGCGGCCGGCATTCAGGACATCGCGGCTTCAGCTGAAGAGCAGCTTGCGTCCATGGAGGAAATCAGTTCCTCCGCCGTCACGCTGGAAAAAATGGCGGAAGAATTACGCGAACTGACAAAGCGTTTTAAGATAAACTCTTAATTGAGTCTAAAAGACTAATTTAACAATAGGTAAAAAGTACGTTTCGTTATATTTCTTCTTTTTGGATGTGTATAATTACCCATAATTGCCGATATGAAGGGTAAACACGCAAGAGGAGATATAGCAGATGAAAAAAATTGTGCAAATCATCAAGCAGAGATCGCTTACAAGAAAACTGCTCATTTCTTTTTTGGCCATTCTCATTCTTCCTATTTCAACGCTGGCTTTTATCGCCTATCAATCGGCGGTAAGCACGCTTGACAGGCAGATGATGGGAAGCGCATTAGATAATGTGCAGCAGATTAACGATATGATCAACACAAGCCTCAGCCAAAAGGAAGACGGAACGGCATATTTCAGCGATTGGCTCACAAAGGATCGGTACAAGCCGAAAAACCAATCGCAAATTACCGATAAATTCACAGAGTACATGAAGATCAATAAAGACGTGGAATCCATCTATACGAGTGACACGGAAGGACATTTCACACGGTATCCGGATCTGCAGATGCCTAAAGGATATAATCCGATTGAAAGAGACTGGTATAAAAAGGCCGTGGAAAATAAGGGGAAAGTTGTTGTAACAGATCCTTACCGCACGGCTTCCACCAATACGATGGTCGTGACGGTCGTTCAGCAGACGAAAGACGGCTCAGGAGTCGTCGCCATCAATATGAAAATCGATGAGCTTCTGAAAACGACAAAGAAAGTGAACATCGGAAAATCCGGCTACGCTTTTATCCTGACGAAAGACAAAAAAGTGGTCGCCCACCCGAACCGCACATCAGGCACAGTATTAAACGGGGAGTGGGCCGAACGGCTGTTCACCAGCAAAAAAGGTGATTTTCAATACAAATACGACGGCCAGGAAAAGAAAATGGTTTATGATACGAACGGGCTGACAGGCTGGAAGATTACCGGAACGATGTATCTGGACGAAATTCATGAAGCGGCCCTGCCGATCCTTCATCTGTCCCTGCTCGTTCTCGTATTAGCGATTGTGATCGGAACCATTGTCATGGTGCTGATTATCCGTTCAATCACAAAACCGCTCAAGCAGCTTGTGACATCATCGAAACAGATCAGTGAAGGCGATTTAACAGAAACGATCGAGATCCAGTCAAAAGATGAATTAGGCGAGCTTGGCAAAAGCTTTAACAATATGGCCGCTTCGCTCAGGTCTCTCATCCATGCCATCCAGGATTCCGTGAATAACGTCGCATCTTCCTCAGAGGAGCTGACGGCTTCAGCGGAGCAGACAAGCAAGGCAACCGAACATATCACACTGGCGATCGAACAATTTTCTAACGGAAATGAAAGCCAAAGTGAAAATATTGAAAGCGCGGCGGAACATATTTACCAAATGAACAGCGGGCTTGAAGATATGGCGAAAGCATCTGCCGTCATTACCGAGTCCTCCGCCACATCAGCGGAAGTCGCCAATTCAGGCGGAAAGCTCGTTCACCAGACGGTCGGCCAAATGAACATCATTGACCGGTCAGTGAAAGAAGCTGAACAAGTGGTGCGCGGACTTGAAACAAAATCAAAAGACATTACTAACATTCTCCGTGTCATTAACGGAATCGCTGATCAGACAAACCTTCTTGCGCTGAACGCGGCAATTGAAGCCGCGCGTGCGGGTGAATACGGCCGGGGCTTCTCAGTCGTCGCCGAAGAGGTCAGAAAACTTGCGGTCCAGTCTGCCGATTCAGCGAAAGAAATCGAAAGCTTAATTATAGAAATCGTCAACGAAATCAATACATCTCTCGGCATGTTCCAATCCGTCAACAAAGAGGTGGAGAGCGGACTGGATATTACGAATCAGACCGAAACGAGCTTCAAACGGATTTCTGAAATGACGAACCAGATCGCCGGAGAAATTCAAAATATGAATGCGACGGTAGAACAGCTGACAGCAGGATCTCAGCAGATTTCAGGAGCTTCTGAGCAAATCGCGTCCATCGCAAAAGAAAGCTCCGCCAGCATTCAGGATATTGCGGCCTCCGCCGAAGAACAGCTGGCTTCAATGGAAGAAATCAGTTCGTCTTCGGAAACGTTATCCCAAATGGCGGAAGAATTACGTGATATGACGAAACGATTTAAAATAGATTAATAGGTCATAGAACACCCAAATGTGCTGTTTGGGTGTTTTTTTTAGTTTTTTTAATAAATCTTTTGTCCTATCTGACGATATTAGATTTAGCTTTTCAAAGAAGGAGACTGAAAAAATGAAACAACTGATACATTGGATCAAACAGCCATCCATCAGCAAGCCGCTGATCGCGGCATTTTTAGCCGTATTGGTGCTCCCGGTCGGCATACTCGCCTACTTCAGCTACCAAACGGCGGGGAATTCACTAGAAAGCGAACTGACCCACAGCGCCCAGGGAAATGTCAGCGAACTGAACAGCGTGCTGGAAAACATGCTCGAAGGCAAGCTCAAAGCGATTGACTACTACAGCGAATCAATCACTAAGGAAAAACTGAACACAAAAAATAAATCGGTACTGCTCGACAATATGAAGCAGTATGTCACCGTAAATGACGATGTCGCGTCAATTTACGCCGCGTCTCGCGACAAAGCGTTCGTGAAATATCCGTCCGCTGATATGCCGTCCGATTATAATCCGCTCACGCGCGAGTGGTATACAAAAGCGGTTGAAAAAAGCGGACAGCCGGTGTTTACCGAGCCTTATAAAGACGCTGCAACCGGACAGACGGTCGTTACGATTGCCCAGCAGACAAAAGACGGATCAGGCGTTGTGGCGCTTGATATTAATCTTGGCGACCTGCTGAACGCTTCCGAACGCGTCCAGATCGGTCATAAAGGATTTGCCTTCATTACAACGGGAGATAAAAAATACATCGCTCATCCGACTATAAAAGCGGGAACGGAAGGCTCCGGAGAGTGGACGAAAGAAGTGTTTTCCAAATCGAGCGGTTCGTTTGAATACATGTTTGAAGGACAGCAGAAGAAAATGGCCTTCACGACAAACAAACTGACGGGCTGGAAAATCGCCGGCACATTTTTTGTCAGTGAGATCCATGACGCAGCCTCGCCTGTCATGAAAATGGCGCTGATCATCCTGGCGGTTTCTCTTATCGTCGGCGGGGTTTTAATCTTTTTTATCATTCGCTCGATTGCAAAACCGCTCAAAAAACTTGTTTCGACATCAGCTAAAATCAGTGACGGCGATTTAACGGAAGTCATTGACATCAAGTCAAAAAATGAATTCGGGCAGCTCAGCCAAAGCTTCAATGAGATGTCGGCATCACTCCGGTCTGTCATCGGCGTCATCCAATCATCGGTCGAACATGTCGCTTCTTCATCCGAAGAGCTGACGGCATCCGCCGGACAGACAAGCAAGGCGACAGAGCATATTACACTGGCGATTGAACAATTCTCAAACGGAAACGAATCACAAAGCGAGAAATTGGAAGAAAGTGCTGATCACCTTTCCCAAATGAATGCGGGCATTGCCGAGACGGCGAATGTATCGGCGGAAATCACTGAATCCGCCATCCAAACCTCTGAAACGGCCGGAAGCGGAGAAGAATTAGTGGCGAAAACGGTCGGCCAGATGAAAACAATTGATCGTTCCGTACAGCAGGCGGAAGCGGTCGTAAAAGGGCTGGAAACGAAGTCGCACGACATTAAGAGCATTCTGAACGTCATTAACGGCATTGCCGATCAAACAAATCTGCTTGCCTTAAACGCTGCCATTGAAGCCGCCAGAGCAGGCGAATACGGGCGGGGCTTCTCCGTCGTTGCGGAAGAAGTGAGAAAGCTTGCCGTACAATCAGCCGGCTCCGCGAAGGAAATCGAAACGCTGATTCAGGAAATCGTCAAAGAAATCGCCACATCGCTTTCCGTATTCCAAGCGGTGAATCAAGATGTGAAGGAAGGCCTCGATATTACGGATCAAACGGCCGAAAGCTTCAAAAAAATCTCAGAAATGACGACTCAGATTTCAGGCGCCTTACAGCATATGAACGGAACGCTTGAGAAGCTTGCAGCCGGGTCGCAAAATGTGACAAACGCGGTGGAGGACATTACCTCAGTCGCCAAAGAAGGGTCCGCCGGCATTCAAGACATCGCCGCCTCAGCTGAAGAGCAGCTGGCCTCCATGGAAGAAATCAGTTCATCCGCCGAAACGCTTGCGCATATGGCTGAAGAACTGCAGCAGGTCACACGGAAATTTACGATTCAGTCTGAAGACGAAGAACAGCTGTAGCGAGCTGTTTCTTTTCCTCATCTGAAAAAAGCGATACACTAATATAAAAGAAGGGAGTGGCAGTGATGAGATTAGAAGGCAAAAAAGTCATAGCGCTTGTCAGTGACGATTTTGAAGACCTAGAGCTTTGGTATCCCGTCTACCGGCTGAGAGAGGAAGGCGCGATCGTTCATTTAATAGGAGAAGAAGCGGGCCGTTCATACAAAGGAAAATACGGCGTGCCCGCGACGGCGGATTACGATTTTAAGAGCCTGATTATTCAGGAGTATGATGCCGTGCTCGTGCCTGGCGGCTGGGCTCCTGACAAACTGCGAAGATATCCTGAAGTTTTGGAGATCATCCGTACGATGAACGAGCAGAAAAAGCCGATCGGCCAGATCTGCCATGCGGGCTGGGTGCTCATATCTGCCGGAATTCTCGCAGGAAAAAAAGTAACGAGCACGCCCGGCATCAAAGACGACATGACAAATGCAGGGGCACAGTGGCTGGATGAAGCTGTCGTAACTGACGGCCACATTGTATCAAGCCGCCGCCCGCCCGACCTTCCGCAGTATGCAAAAGTGTTTGCTGACCTGTTAGCGTCCAAATAAAAAACATCCGCCCGAATCCGGGCGGATGTTTTTAGTTTTGATCGGCGGGAAAGACAATTCCGATTTGTTTTCTCGCTTCTTCCATAATGCTTGCCGTAATGAAAGAACGTTCAAATGTATTTTCGGAAGACTCCCGCTGTCCGTTTCGAAGAAGATTGATGAATTCAGCCGTTTCGTAGTACATCGACGGTTTCAGATCAGGGACTGAAATGTCTTCCGTCCGTCCGTCACGATAGCGGATTTCCGCCCGTTCCGGCCCGTGAATGCTGTCCAGCACGATCGTGCCGTCCTCACCCTGAATTTCCGCCGGGGCAAACGAATTTGAGATTTTCGAATGCATCAGCACCGCTTCAAATCCGTCGTATGACAGAATTACCGTGCCTTCGCCGTCAACGCCGGATGCTAGTTTATGACCGGTCGCAATGACGTTTTTCGGTTTGCCGAACAGGACGACGGCCGGATAAATGCAGTACACGCCGATGTCCATTAACGAACCGTTCGATAATTCAGGCTTAAACGCGTTTAGCACCGTACCGTTTTTATATGCATCATATCGTGATGAATATTGGCAGTAGCTTGCTGTGAATCTCCTGACGGGTCCGATTTTATGTAAGTGGTTTTGAAGCATGCTGAAGTTCGGCAGGAACGTTGTTTTCATGGCTTCCATCAAGAGAACGCCGTTCGTTTTGGCTGCGTGAATCATTTCATCCGTTTCCCTTGCGTTAGACGCAAACGGTTTTTCGCACAGTACGTGCTTGCCGTGTTCCATAAAAAGGACCGCCTGCTCTTTGTGAAATGCATTCGGGCTGGCGAGATACACCGCGTCATAGGCTTCGCTTTCCGCCATTTCTTGCAGGCTGGTGAAATAATGAGCAGCGCCGTGTTTGCCGGCGAATTCCGCCGCACGTTCCTCAGTTCTGGAATAAACCGCCGTTAATTGAAAATCATCAATAGCAGAAGCCGCCTCCAGAAATCGTTCTGTAATCCAATTCGTTCCGACTGTTGCAAATCGAATCATTGCTATCGCTCCTTCTATGTATTGGCTTACATTATAGCTTTTTTTCTGAGAAACATAAATGGAAAAAAGGCTGCCAGCTAAAGGGATAGGAAAAATTCCCATAGAGACCGGTTATTATTTTTCATTACAGGAACGATAGTGTACAATTTAAGTAAAATACATATGATGGAGGAACAATAGTGGAAACATTGCAAACATGGGGCGGCAGATTTAAACAGTTTTTCTTAGACAATAAATTTGTCTTGTTTTTGCTTGTATTGCTGCTCATCGGTCTCAATATCCTTGTCTTTATGAAGACATCATTTATTTTCACACCTATTATCGTCCTGCTCAAAACGATTGCGCTCCCCGTCATTTTGACAGGAATTGTTTATTATCTGCTTAATCCGATCGTAGATATATTGGAAAAAATAAGAGTGAAAAGAGTCTATTCCATCCTGCTCCTTTACCTCATTATTATAGGGCTGATTTCGATTACGGTCGTTTCAATTATTCCGTTTTTAAAGGAACAGATCATGAGCCTGATCGACAACCTGCCGAAATATGTGGACATCGTTGAAGATCAGACGAAAAGTCTGATCGGAAGCGATTTTGTAAATCAGGCGCAAAAGACGATGAATATCAACATTTCCGATCTTGCTAATAAAGTATCGGCGCAGGCTGCAACAATTGCAAACAGCACATTTACCGGAGTCGGGAATTTTATCGGCGCGCTGACGGAAGTGATTATTTCAATTGTGACCGTGCCGTTTATTCTGTTCTATTTGCTGAAAGACGGCAAAAAACTGCCAATCTATATCTTAAAGTTTGTGCCCACCCGTCTGAAAGAACAAACGTATACGATGCTTAGTGAAATGAACCACAGATTAAGCTCCTATATCAGAGGACAGGTCATCGTCAGCTTCTGCATCGGATTTTTATTATTTATCGGCTATCTGATTATCGGACTTGATTATGCGTCACTGCTTGCGGTCATTGCCGCTTGTACGAGCGTTGTTCCGTATTTAGGGCCGACCATTGCCATCACGCCGGCGATTATTATCGCGTTGGTCACTTCGCCTCTGATGTTGCTGAAGCTTGCGATTGTATGGACCGTTGTCCAGCTCGTGGAAGGAAAATTAATTTCGCCGCAGATCATGGGGAAAAATCTTCACATTCACCCGATTACCATCATCTTTGTTCTTTTAACCGCCGGAAAGCTGTTCGGGGTTGTCGGCATTATTTTAGCCATCCCGGGGTATGCGGTCATCAAAGTGGTCACGACCCATCTGTTTGATTGGTTCAAAATGCGTTCGCATTTATATGAAGAAGAAAAAAATGATGCTGTATCGAAGTCATAAAATCGGAACGGACATGATATTTATTATAAGACAGGCTTTCCTTCAGAGGAGAGCTTCTCTTTTGTAAATGATGAATGAAGGGAAGAATGGGATGACACTATGGGAGATGTTCACAGCAGCCGTTTTGGGAATCGTGGAAGGGCTGACGGAGTACGCGCCGGTTTCTTCCACGGGACATATGATCATAGCGGATGACATCTGGCTGAAATCCGGAAGCCTGATGAATCCGGAAGCCGCCAATTCCTTCAAAGTGGTGATTCAGCTCGGTTCGATTCTGGCGGTGGCCATTGTGTTTAAGGATCGGATATTACATTTACTCGGCCTCAAAAAAAACGTCACGCGCGATCAGCAGAAGGGATACAGGCTGACCATCGCGCAAATCGCCGTCGGTCTTGTTCCGGCGGCGGTGCTCGGCTTTTTATTTGAGGATTTCATTGACCGCTATTTATTCTCTGTCAGAACGGTCGCTTACGGATTAATTGCCGGAGCCGTGCTTATGCTTATAGCGGACTGGATCAATAAAAGGAAAGAAACGATCGATACGGTGGACAGAATCACCTACAAACAGGCTTTCTGTGTCGGATTATTCCAGTGTCTTGCCTTATGGCCCGGATTTTCCCGCTCAGGCTCAACGATTGCCGGAGGTGTCATTGTCGGCTTGAATCACCGGGCAGCCGCAGACTTCACATTTATTATGGCTATTCCGATTATGGCGGGCGCAAGCCTTCTGAAGCTGGTGAAATACTGGAGCAGTCTTTCTTATGACATGATTCCGTTTTTTCTTGTCGGCTTTATCTGCGCCTTTGTCGTCGCCCTCTTAGTCGTCAAGTTTTTTCTTCGGCTCATCAATCGGATTAAGCTTGTCCCGTTCGCCATTTACCGTGTCATCCTCGGCATCATTTTAATCATGCTCGTGCGATAAACGAAGAGGCCCCCGGAGGGTCTTCTTTTTATGTTCGAAAAACGTCTCAGGAAAATATGAGCAAACTGAATTTTCTGCTTGAAATTCAAAGAAGACTCGTCTATAATAAAACATGACGTTACAGCACGGGGCCATAGCTCAGCTGGGAGAGCGCTACGCTGGCAGCGTAGAGGTCAGGGGTTCGAGCCCCCTTGGCTCCATACCTTTAAACCCTTATTCTATAAATAAGGGTTTTTTTGTTTTTTCATCTTCTGCGGCAGCCTCTGTGTTCTGCTTCATTTCTAACAACTCAAAATAAAGGAAAGAGAGAAAATGAAAAAGAAAATCTATCTTATATTATCTCTGTCAGCGGCACTGGCGCTTTTTTTGACAGCGCTTCCGGCTCTTTCTCCCGTCATCTTCACGTCTGCTTCAGAAAAAGGAGCCATCAGGCATGACATTTATAAAAAAGGATATCCGTATCAAAGCTACTTTGCGATTCTTCAAAAAGAAGAAGACGGCGGAGAGGCCGGGAACCTTTATTATGTAAATTGGTTCAATTGGAAAGATGAAACCGGACAGACGCCGCACGTATGTTATTCAAAAAAATCGTCCGAAGGCGAGTACAAAGTAAGCTGCGGAACCGGACCGTAATGATCAAGAGCCCCTCTCCAATGAGGGGCTCTTTCTGTCGAGCTGAATGCCGCTCCGGCTCTCCGTTTAATATCCCCAATATAACGGCGTATCATAATGCCGATACGGATCATTCGGATAATGCGTATTTGGCTGATAAGGCTTATTCATATCAAGAATACCCGTGTTTTCAGTCTGTCCGCAGTATTTATCGGGACCTATCACAGTTGATTGCCGGATCGGTGAAACGGCTTTTTCCCACTCATGCTCATTCAGACAGTACGTATGCGCCATGATCTCAGGCGGCGTCAGACGGAGAATATCCGAGCCGTATATCACTTCAGGCGAAGGGGCGTCAAATATGGCCAAAAGGTGGGTTTTGTCTGAAGTGGCGACTTCATAATGCCACCACCCCTGCGGAACATTCGCCACTTGTCCTGGAGAGATCGGATAATTCCGTATTTTCTGGGTGAACGGATTCAGCATCGACACCACCGCGGAACCCGAAATACAGTACACCAATTCAGCGGCGTTTTGATGGGTATGCGGTTCAATCACATTTGTTTTGCTCAGAAAGATATCTAATAATGAAATATTTTCAAGCGTGTTTAACTGTTTAATCCCCAATACATTGATAAAGTTCCGAGCATCTTTCGTAAAAAAACGGCTCTCATTCACATCATAAGTGAATTGTGTATTCGGAGACGTGTAATCGATATCGGAAACCATGCACTCCCCCGCTTTCATCTTTAAACGTATATTCCCAAATATATGTGTCCCTGTTTCACCGGGTGATAAAAAAAGGAGGTGAAATCCATAAATTCCAAATCCAACACAATATTGTGACGACTTTTTTAAAGATTCATTTTCAATATATCTTTTATTCGAAATATCTCTTACTATAAAGATATATTGAAAATACATCTTTAGAAGGGTTGAGGATTAACATGCTGGATGAGAGAACAATAGACATCATCAAAAGCACAGTACCCGTATTGAAAACACATGGAGAAAACATCACCGGACGCTTTTATAACCTGATGTTTCAAGATCATCCCGAACTGTTAAATATGTTTAACCAAACGAACCAAAAGAAACAGACTCAGCGCGCAGCATTGGCAAATGCAGTCATTGCGGCTGCGGCGAATATTGATCAATTAGAACAAATCATTCCGGCGGTCAGACAGATCGGCCATAAACACACAAGCATCGGTGTAAAACCGGAACATTATCCGATTGTCGGAAAGTATCTGCTTCTGGCAATTAAGGATGTGCTGCAGGATGCCGCAACTCCTGAGATTATGCAGGCATGGGAAAAAGCTTACGGTGTTATTGCGGAGGCTTTCATCGGCATTGAACAAGACATGTACAATGAAGCCGGATGGCAGGGGTATAAAGAATTTACGGTTATACAGAAAACGAAAGAAAGCAAAGATATTACATCATTTTATATCAAACCGAGTGACGGCTCTTCGCTTCCTGGATTTGAAGCGGGACAATATATCAGCATTAAAGTGCGGATTGCGGATTCTCCTTATACGCACATTCGCCAGTACAGCCTGTCTGATGCTTCTCAAAAAGGGGCATATCGGATTTCTGTGAAAAAGGACGGAGCGGTTTCTTCTCATCTCCACAATGAAGTTCAAGAGGGAGATAAACTTGAAGTCAGCGCACCCGCCGGGGATTTCAAGCTGTCTTCTTCCGAAAAACCGGTTGTTCTTATCAGTGCCGGCTCCGGAATCACGCCGATGATGAGCATGCTGAAAACAGCCGCCGAAAAACAGCCGGAGCGTTCCGTTACTTTTATTCATGCCGCGAAAAACGGAGAGTACGCTACGTTCCGCAAAGAGGCTGAACAAGCTGCGGAGAATCATCCGAATATTAACGTCATTTATGTATACAGTGAACCGGCAGAACAAGACCGCTCAGGAGACAAGCCTTTTTACAGCGGCAGGATTGATCAAACCTTCCTGAAGCAGCTTCATCTGAATCAAGATGCTGAATTTTACTTGTGCGGATCAGCGCAGTTTATGACACAAATGAAAGACATGGTTCTTGCCCTCGGGTTTGACTCTGATTCCGTTCAATATGAATTGTTCGGCCCTCAGCTGAGCATGGCATAACAAAAAAGACTCCTCAAAAAGGAGTCTTTTTTATTTGCACAATGTGTTCTTTCTCCGTCTTTTTCCCTATTTTATTGAAATTTTCATCAATGACCAGTAAAATTATAAATCTAGTGATTCCGGAATTAAAGGAAGGTTGATATGAAAAAGAAAGCAAAGACCAAAAGGGTGCTTGGGTGCCTTTTTGCTGTATCTCTTATATTCGGATTATTTCTGGTATCAATGGTGTTTTCGAAATTCATAGTGACGGAAGAAAAACCGCCTGAAGAGGTGGACGAGCAGCAGGTCTTTATTGACAGCCTTTCCGGGCATGCTCAAATTTTATATGAGAAATATCATGTCCTTCCGAGCATCACCCTCGCACAGGCCATTCTCGAATCGGACTGGGGGAACAGTGAGCTTGCGGGGAAAGCGCGCAACCTGTTCGGTGTAAAAGGTGATTATAAAGGAAAACACGTCACGATGAAAACGGATGAATTTGAAAAAGGAAAACGAAAAACGATTCGGGCAAAATTCCGTAAATACAGCACGTTTTTTGAATCAATGGATGACCATGCAAAATTATTTGTCAACGGAACGTCTTGGAATAAAAAGAAGTACAAGCCCGTCATTGAAGCGGACAATTATAAAACAGCGGCGGCTGCCCTTCAAAAATCCGGCTACGCCACAGACCCCGGCTATGCTGAAAAAATTAAAGATGTCATAGAAACCTATAACCTGAATGAATATGACAAAATCAATGCCTCTCTTAAAGCAGTTGATATGAAAGGCGCCATCAAAGACCACGCCATTGAAGACGTGTGGTCGAAGCCGTCAAAAGAGCGGCATTCTATAAAACTGGCATCGGCGCAAAAGTTTACCGGCCAGCATATTAAAGTCGTATCTGAAAAACAAAACGGAGAATCCGTCTGGTACCAAATTCAAGTGAAAGATGAGCTGATCGGCTGGGTTGACCAAACCGCCGTCCAGTTAAGTGAAGAAACATAAGCATCAAAAAAAGCCGGCAGCCCGCCGGCTTTTTTTACATCCCTTCAGTTTCAAACCTTTTAATATCACGTTTATGCCCCATCAGCACAAGGCAGTCACATTCATGAATGACAGTCTCCGGAGAAGGGGACAGCTGAATGTCTCCGTTATGTTTCACGGCAAGAATGGTACAGCCGAATCTGGCCCGGACGCCGAGATCAAGAATGGATTTTAAATGCAGCTTTTTCGTGGCTGAAAGCTCCACGATGCTGTATTCATCTGACAAATCAATATAATTTAAGACGTTTTCATCCGAAAGGCTTTGCGCAATCCGCACGCCCATATCCTTTTCGGGATGGATAATACGATCAGCACCGATCTTTTCAAGCACTTTGTGATGATAATAGTTTTGCGCTTTCACCCAAATATTAGGGATGTTCAGCTCCTTCAATAACAGCGTCGTCAGCGTGCTTGCCTGAATGTTGGCGCCGATTGCTACGATGACATATTCAAAATTTCTGATGCCGAGCGACTGAAGCTCGCTTTCTTCCGTTGAATTTGCCCGCACAGCATGCGTGGCATAAGAGGAGTATGCGTTGACCCGCTCTTCGCTGATATCGACCGCAAGCACCTCATGCCCCATTTTAAAAAGCTCTTTACAGATGCTTCCGCCGAAACGGCCGAGTCCGATGACGGCAAATTGTTTATTTTTGATTTTTCCCAATCCTCATAACTCCTTAAGAAACTGTTTTCGTCACTCCAAATACAACAAACAAGAATGTACTCCTGTTTCAAGGGTTTGTCAATGCGAGGGCCGGAGAAAGAAAACAGCACAAAAAAAAGACCGGATGACAAGCGAGGGGCTTGTGCCGGTCTTTTTTCGCAATTATTAGCAGTCGCAAGGCTGTGTCGGCGGTGTGCTGCGTTTTTGAACAACAATTGTGTCCTCAGCATAGAATTTAGAGCCGATGCTTAATGATTTATTTTCTGCACGGAACTTATATGTACCTGCAGCAGGCAATGTTTTATTATTAAGAGAAAGCTTAAATTCCGCTGCGCCGAGCAAATCAATGTTTAACGGAAGTCTGACTGTTTTGCCGTTATTCAGAATTTGTCTTTCACGCAAAGCGTGTCCGTTGACTGTATCTTTTGTTGTAGCCGCAAATCCGCTAGGAAGGGTAAATTCCATAACGCCTAAGCTCAGGATCGTGTTCGGACGGTACGTCAATTCGATATCAGAAAATGACCATTCCTGCTGGCTGGCACCTGTATATTTTGCAAATAAGGTAGCAGTCGCTTTCGTGGACATTTCCGGCTCGTGAACGGTTGAGCCTGACTCAGCGGCGAATGACGCTGTCGGCAGAGAAAGAAGCAAAACCAGGCCGAATAAACTTGCCATGACAGTTGAGAAAAACTTGTGTTTCATTTTCATAAATCCCCCTAAAAAAAATTTGCTGATTGTTCTTAAAAAAGAACGACCATACCTATAAAAATTTACCATCAATTTTAATGGAAGTAAATGGGGTTATATTCCTATATTTTCTCAAAAATAATCAAATCACGACAAAAAAACGCCTGATTTTGATTCAGGCGTTTTTTTCGTCCGTTTCTATCGGAATAAATTTAAAAATCTCCCCGCTCTGAACCGAGTCGGCGAGCCGCTTCAGCCAATCATAATAAGCTTTCGAACTTTCAAGCTGATCATATAACTGCCGCGCTTCTTCCTGTAATTCCGCGTTGCCTTCCTCGGCCAGCAAAACGGACTGCAAATCCGCCTGGGCCTGTACGATGGCGGACAAATTCACCTGAACTTCACGATCCCATTTCGGCGGGAAGAAATTCGTGAAAAACGTAAAGAAATCTTTTTCCGCTACAAACGTATGCTTCCGTGTGCCGCGGTGAAAGGTTTTTTTGACCACATTTAAATCCTGCAGCTTTTTGACGCCTGTGCTCATACTCGGTTTGCTCATCTGCAGTTCCTCACGCATTTCGTCAAGCGTCATTTCATCCCTCATATACATTGTTCCGTATAAAATCCCGACACTTCGGGTGATTCCGTAAAGATCCATCGTCTCTGCAATGGAATCAATGACAAGATCCCTGGCTTGTTCTATAGCTGCGAATTCTGGATTCTCATCCATATTGTCCCTCTTTTCCTCTTGAAGTTTAAATTTGTTAAGTCATTTCTTTATGTTCTTAATCTTAACGAATCATGACAAAATGTCAAAATCTAAACGGACTGATCGGGTTTTGACAGGCAAAAAAACATGTGTTAAATTAATATTGTTAAAAACATTAAATTTTTATTTAACAAACTTACTTTTCGGTAAGGAGGACTCTTATGAGCAAAACGCTTTATATCGGCGGCGAATGGATCAGTGCAGAAAAAAAACAGACCCGCCGTATCATTAATCCATTTAATCAAGAAGAAATTGCAACGGTATGCGAAGGAGACCGGGACGATGCGGTGAAAGCCATCGCCGCAGCCAGAAAAGCATTTGATGAAGGGGAGTGGCCGGTGCTTTCCGGGCTCGAGCGCGGACAATTTGTTCTGAAAATTGCGGAATTAATCAGACGCGATCTGAACGAATTAGCTGAGCTGGAATCGCTCGATACAGGAAAAACGATTGAAGAAAGTAAAGCCGATATGGATGATATCGCAAATGTATTTCAATATTATGCCGGTTTGGCGGATAAAGACGGAGGCGAGGTCATTTCATCTCCGATTCCTGATTCCGTAAGTAAAATCGTCAGAGAGCCCATTGGCGTATGCGGACAAATTACGCCGTGGAACTATCCGCTCCTTCAGGCGAGCTGGAAAATCGCTCCCGCTCTTGCGGCCGGAAACACGATCGTTTTAAAGCCGAGCGAGATTACTCCGCTGACAACCATTAAAGTCTTTCAATTAATAGAAGAAGCCGGTATTCCGAAAGGGGTCGCCAATCTCGTGCTGGGGCCGGGCGCTTCTGTCGGCGATGAGCTGGCGAGAAACCTCGACGTCGATTTGGTCTCTTTTACGGGCGGAATTGAAACAGGCAAAAAAATCATGCAGGCGGCAAGCGGCAACGTGAAAAAGATTGCCCTGGAGCTTGGCGGCAAAAATCCGAATATCGTATTTCAAGATGCAGATCTCGAAACAGCTGCAGATCAAGCGCTGAACGCCGTGTTTTTCCATGCCGGCCAAGTTTGTTCGGCAGGGTCACGTCTTTTGGTGGACGAAGCCATTCATGATGAATTTTTAGCCGAGCTGATCAAGCGTACGAAACGCATCAAATTAGGAAACGGTTTTCATGAAGATACGGAAAGCGGTCCGCTGATTTCCGCCGAGCATCGGGCTAAAGTCGAAAAATACGTAGAAATCGGCATCGAAGAAGGGGCAAAACTGGAAACAGGCGGCAAACGTCCTGATGATCCCGCCCTTCAAAACGGTTTCTTCTATGAACCTACTATTTTCTCAAACTGCAAGTCTGATATGCGGATAGTCCAAGAGGAGATCTTCGGCCCCGTTTTAACAGTTGAGTCATTTTCTTCTGAAGAAGAAGTGATCAGACTTGCCAACGATACCATTTACGGGCTGGCCGGAGCGGTATGGTCAAAGGATATTGAAAAATGCGAACGCGTAGCCGCCAAACTGCGGATGGGAACGGTATGGATCAATGATTTCCACCCGTATTTCGCGCAAGCGCCATGGGGCGGGTACAAACAATCGGGCTTCGGCCGCGAACTCGGCAAAATCGGCCTGGAAGAATACACGGAAATCAAACATATTTACCGCAACACGAAACCTGCGGCTGTGAACTGGTTTCAAGCATAACGAGGAGGAGATACAATATGACATTAAATATGAAAGTAGAAAGCATGCATAAATTCCATACATTCGAAATCCCGACAGTCATTAAACACGGAATCGGTGCGATTCAGCACGCGGGGAGTGAAGTCAGAGCGCTTGGCGTCACAAAAGCGCTGCTCGTAACAGACCCGGGAATTTATAACGCGGGAGTGGCAAACCCGGTCATTGAATCTTTGCAGGAAGCGGGCATCGAAGTCGTCCTGTTTAACAAAGTGGAGCCGAACCCGCCTGTACGTCTTGTAAACGAAGGATCAGAACTGTATAAAAAAGAAAACTGCAACGGCCTTGTGGCTGTCGGCGGCGGAAGCTCCATGGATACAGCGAAAGCGATCGGGGTAGAAGCGACACACGAAGGAAGCGTGCTTGATTATGAAGCCGCGGAAGGCAAAAAGCCGCTGGAAAACCGTATTCCTCCGCTGACAACGATCCCGACGACTGCGGGAACAGGTTCAGAGGTCACACAATGGGCGGTCATTACAGATGAGGAAAGAGAATTTAAATTCAATACGGGCGGACCGCTTATCGCCGCGCATTTAACGGTCATTGACCCTGAGCTGCACACGTCCATGCCTCCGCATGTGACGGCCATGACAGGTATTGACGCACTTGCGCACGCCATCGAGTGCTATACGATGAAATTCGCGCAGCCGATCACTGATGCCGTCGCTTTAATGGCCATTGAATATGCGGCGCATTATATTAAGCGCGCGTTTGCGGACGGAGAGGATTTGGAAGCAAGATACGGCATGGCGCAGGCGGCGATGCTTGCCGGCCTTTCATACGGCAGTGAATCAGCAGGCGCGGCGCATGCAATGAGCCAGACGCTCGGCGGCATCATCCCTGTCGCTCACGGACAATGCGTAGCAGCTATGATGGGGCCGGTAATGGAATACAACTGGAAAGGCTATCCGGAAAAATTCGCCCGCATCGCCAAAGCATTCGGAATCGATACAAGCAACATGACAACCGATGAAGCGGCAAAAGCGTCCGTCAACTGGATGTATGATCTTGTAAAAGATTTAGAGGTGCCGAGTTTAGAAGAACAAGGTGTGTCTCCGGACATGATTGAACGTTTATCAAAAGAAGCCATGAAAGATCCGCAAACATTCGGAAATCCAAGAGATTTGAATGAGAAAGCATACAACTGGATTTACAAACGCTGCTTTGACTTAACACCGAAAACGGTATAATAAATGAACCCCGCTCCTTTACAGAGCGGGGTTTTTTAAGGATAATGTCAAGAAAAAGGCGGTGGTGGCTGATGTGGAAACGCATAACAGCAAAGACGGAAGGCGTATATATAGCGGATACCGAACAATTTGTTACCAAAAAGATGGACAAGCTTCGTGCGGAATACGGCGGGTTTCCCGGTGACCTGCATTTCGGACTGACAAAAAAGGCCGGCGCGCGTGAGCCGATGTATGAAAGAGGAACAGAAATTTTTAACCGGAGACAAATTTCAATCGTGTCCATGGAGGAATGTGATGACATTGCGGAGAAGATGGGGATTTCTCATATCTTTCCCGAATGGCTCGGCGCTAACATCGCAATCAGCGGTTTTTCTGCACTGACGCCGCTTAAAGAAGGAAGCAGAATAATATTTCCAAGCGGTGCGTCTCTGTTGTGCGAGGGAGAAAATGATCCGTGCATTCAGCCGGGAGAAGTCATTCAATCCTTTTATCCGGATCAGCCAAAACTCGCCGCGGCGTTTGTGAGGCACGCGATGGGCAGAAGAGGAATTGTCTGTATTGTTGAACGCCCGGGTGATATATGCACGGGCGATGCGGTCACCATCCATTCTTATGAACCGAAACGCGCCAAGAAAAAAATCGAGAAGGTCTGACTCAGACCTTTTCGATTTTTTGTTTGATTTCTTCTATTTGATTGATGTGACGCTTTTCATGATGGCCGATAAAATCAATCCACTGGCGGATCGTCAGTTCTTGAAAAACAGGATGGGGAAGCACACGTTCTAAGTCTTCCTCGTTTAATGATGAAATAACTGCGGTCAGCTGCTGTCTTGCCGTATCTAATTCTTGTTTTGCTTCAATGACTGATATTCGGTTTTGCTCAGGTTCGAGGTGTGACGGCGCCGGCCGTTTATTTGTTCTGTCCTCTATAAACTCCATCGGTTTTTCTTCGTTTTTTTTAAACGGTGCGTCTTTTGCCTGCTTTGATAAAAGGGTCTGCGCTGTTTCGTCAATTTTCTTTAAATGGTCAAGGACTTCCCGCACGCTCCACTCATCAGCCGCGGGCTTTCGGTTGAATTCCTCATCAGAGAGTCCTTTCAGTTCTTCCCAGGTCTGCTGTCTGGCTTCATTAAAAATGCTCATCCTATCTCCTCCTTTAGAGTAAACATATCATATCCGGATTGGATAATCATGTAATCAGCCTTCCTTATCAGAAAATTGAAACCATTTACCTTTACATCCGTATATAAAGTAACACTCCGACACCTCGGCCGAAAGGAGGATAGAAGATGGACATATTTCATCTGCCGCTTGAAACGGTCTATCTTTACACATTGATTATTTCGGGAAGTCTCACGCTTTTGATTCTGTTTTTTCAAGATGTGTTTCACGGCCTATCGGAAGCCATTCCTGTTTCATTTTTAAACCCTGCATTGATTCTGTCTTTTTTAACAATCTTTTCAGCCTCAGGTTATATCGGCGAAATCGCCTCTCCGCTATCAAGTCCTGTCATTGCGTTGCTTTCATTTGTTCTTTCGGTTCTTTTGGTCAGCCTGCTTCACTTCTTCGTCCTTGTCCCGCTTTCGTCAGCGGAAGAATCGCTCGCATATCGGGAGACGGATTTAAAGGGCAGAGTCGGCAGGGTCATTACTTCCGTCCCGAAAGACGGCTATGGAGAAGTGATCATAGAGGGAATAGGGGGCGCCATTTCTAAATCAGCCGTCAGCTTTGATCAAGAACAGATCAAGTACGGAACGGCCGTATTAGTGATTGACGTGAAAGACGGAGTGCTTTTTGTGACGCCGCATGAACCAATCTGATATCTAAGGGGGAACTGTTATGACTATGCCGATTATCATCGTTATCGGAATCGTATTCTTTTTACTCATCGCACTTATTGCTGTATTTATTACGAAGTACCGGACGGCGGGGCCGGACGAAGCCCTTATCGTGACCGGAAGTTATTTGGGAAATAAGAACGTCCACATTGATGAAGGCGGAAATCGTCTGAAAATCGTCCGGGGCGGGGGAACTTTTGTGCTCCCGGTATTCCAGCAGGCAGAACCTCTCAGTTTACTGTCAAGCAAACTTGATGTCTCTACACCTGAAGTCTATACAGAACAAGGCGTGCCGGTAATGGCCGACGGAACCGCCATTATTAAAATCGGAGGCTCCATCGGTGAAATCGCAACAGCAGCTGAACAATTTTTGGGGAAATCTAAGGAAGACCGTGAGCAGGAGGCGCGGGAGGTGCTGGAGGGCCATCTGCGCTCCATCCTCGGCTCCATGACCGTTGAAGAGATTTATAAAAACAGGGAAAAGTTTTCTCAGGAAGTCCAGCGGGTCGCGTCTCAGGATCTTGCTAAAATGGGGCTGATGATCGTTTCTTTTACGATTAAAGACGTCCGCGATAAAAACGGCTATCTTGAATCATTAGGTAAGCCGAGAATCGCCCAAGTCAAGCGGGATGCGGACATTGCCACGGCAGAAGCGGATAAAGAGACGAGGATTAAACGCGCGGCCGCTGATAAAGACGCAAAAAAATCAGAGCTGGAGCGGGCGACGGAAATAGCTGAAGCGGAAAAAATCAATCAGCTGAAAATGGCGGAATACAGAAGAGAGCAGGATACAGCAAAAGCCAATGCCGACCAGGCATATGATCTTGAAACAGCAAAAGCCCGCCAGCAGGTGACAGAGCAGGAAATGCAAATTAAAATTATTGAGCGGCAAAAGCAGATTGAATTGGAAGAAAAAGAAATCCTGCGCCGTGAGCGCCAATATGACTCTGAGGTGAAGAAAAAAGCCGATGCTGACCGTTACTCGGTGGAACAAGCGGCCGCGGCCGCAAAAGCGAAGCAGCTCGCCGAAGCGGATGCCGAGCAGTACAGTATCGAAGCGATGGCCAAGGCGGAAGCGGAACGCGTGAGAATTGACGGTCTTGCTAAAGCGGAGGCTGAAAAGGCGAGAGGAGAAACCGAAGCGGAAGTCATCCGCCTGAAAGGTCTCGCAGAAGCGGAAGCTAAAGAAAAAATCGCCGAAGCATTCGAAAAATACGGGCAGGCTGCAATCCTTGATATGATTGTGAAAATGCTGCCTGAATATGCGAAGCAAGTCTCAGCGCCTCTTTCCAACATTGATAAAATAACCGTCGTTGATACGGGAGGAAGCGGTGAAAACGGCGGGGCCAATAAAGTCACAGGCTACGCAACCAATTTAATGGCCGGTCTTCAGGAAAGCTTAAAAGCATCTTCCGGAATCAATGTAAAAGAGCTTATTGAGAATTTTTCAGGCAAAGGAAACATAAAACAAAGTATAAATGAACTTACAAAAGAACTGAGTGATTCAAACGAACGGCACAGCCCGGAATAAAAAAACAGCAGGCGTAAACCGCCTGCTGTTTCAGTTCGTCCGCTTAGCTTCAAGAAGCCGCGGCGCAGTCATGAATAATAAGATAAGGACAATGGCCGAAAGGATAAAAGAAGGAATCATATAAGTCGCGTTATAGACGGACGAATAAATCCATACCGGCGTGCCTTTCGGAGCATAGCTTCCGAAAAAGACAGCTCCGGAGACCACATGTGCCGCATAGCGCAGCACACTGCCGATGAAAACACCGCCTATAACATACATCGTTAAAGCGCCTCTTTTTTTATTCAATGCCGATTCCCGTACACCGGAAGCAAACAAGCCGCTGAAACCGAGGACTGCAAATGCCGCGATGTAATCAAGAAATAGCTGCACCGGGTGCTGCAAAAACAAATTGCCGATGGCGATCTGGACAATCCCTGTTAAAAAGCCTGTCGTAAGCCCGGCCTTCACTCCCCAGCGGAATGAAATCAAAAAAATCGGAATCATCATAATAGAGACCGAACCGCCTTGGGGCATCCGGAGAAACATACCTGAGACAATGTCCAGAATGACAGCCGCCCCGGTCATAATCGCTATTTCAATTAAGCGCACAAGCTGTGTTGAATGATTCATAGTTTTCCCCCTGGTCAGACAACCGTATCAAGGATAAACAAAAAAGCAGCGCGGGAAGGATGGGAAAAGGTCCGCGCGCTGCTTACATAAACTGCAAATCATTTGGCTTTGCCACATCCCTACGCCAGCGTTAACTAACAGGTTCAAAGGGTCAGAACAAAACGTTCACTCTCAGCTTTAATGCTCCCCTTGTGGTCATCAAGTATTTAGTTCAATCTTACTATACAAGAAAATATGCCAAACCACAAGACAGCTTATCTTTCTATAGAAGAGAAACTGAAATAAGTATGAAAGAAAATAATTAATGATTTTTTTAAAAAAACTATTGTCATATTTTCAAAAGGGTGTTATATTATTAAACGTCGCTGATGAACAGCAGACAACAACGAAAAGCTTCGGAAACAACTTGAAAAAAGTTGTTGACATAAAAGGAGCTGGGTGGTAAGATAATAAAGCTGCTTCAACAAGCGGTAATGATCTTTGAAAACTAAACAAGACAAAACGTACCTGTTAATTCAAAGTTTTAAATAAATCGCACAGCGATGTGCGTAGTC